>CAKTKC010000001.1 GCA_934569225.1 uncultured Oscillospiraceae bacterium
TCCTGCAATGGGATCTCGGCTCGATGCAGCATCAGAAGTTCATCGGGCTGCAAAATTACATCGACGTTCTCTCCGACAAGACATTCCGGATCGCGTTTGCGAACACGCTGATCTACACGCTGGTGACTGTACCGGGGCAGATGATCCTGGGCTTGCTGGCCGCAGTGCTCATCAATGCTATTCCGCGCTTCCGCGTCACGTTCCGGGTGATTTATTACATCCCGGTCATCACCTCGTGGGTCATCGTTTCACTGATCTTCCGGTATATTTTCAACACCGAGGGTATGCTCAATTACGTGCTCACGAACGCGCTGCACCTGACGGCGTCCAACATCCGCTGGCTCGACGGCCGCTGGGGCGGACTGACGGTTGCGATGATGCTCGGCATCTGGAAGGGCGTCGGATGGAATCTGGTGGTGTTTCTGGCCGCGCTGCAAGGCGTTCCCCAGGAGCTGTATGAATCGGCAGGTATCGACGGCTGCGGTGGGTTCCAGAAGTTTTTCTATGTGACGCTGCCCAGCATCAAGCCGACGATCCTCTTTGCCCTCGTCATGCTGACCATCGGCGGCTTCAACGTCTTTACGTCCATAAAGATGATCACCGGCGGCAAGCCGATGCACCAGACGGAGACGGTTCTCACGTGGATGTATTACAAAGCGTTCAACACCGGCTCGTTCGGCTACGCGGCCGCGCTGTCGTTCGTCGTTGCCGTGACGCTCATTTTCCTCGCCATTCTGCAATTCAAGGCCATGAAGCAGAAGGACGCGGCCAATTCGTAGGAGGGACTGCCATGCATACACTGAAAAAACGGGAGCTTCCGTCCAACACCCTGCGCTATGTGCTTCTGCTGTTGGGCGGTGCGGTGTCGGTCATGCCGATGATCTATATGATCAGCACGTCCCTGAAGCCGAACGGCGCCCTGTATGAGTTCCCGCCGAAGTTTTTCCCGGCGCTCGATACGGTTACGCTTGAAAACTATGTGTACATCTTCAGTCAGGAAAAGTTCTACGTCAATTTCCTGAACAGCGCGATTGTTGCCATACTGACCGTCGTGATCGCGGCATTCGTCTCGTCGGCGCTGGCCTTCTGCCTGGCGCGCTTCCGATTCCCCGGCAGAAGGGCGCTTTTCGGGCTTGTCATCGGCACAATGATCATCCCCGGCACGACGCTCATCATTACGCAGTATCAGCTCGCCTCGTTCTTCAAGCTCACGAACAAGCTGCTGGGGCTGGTGCCGTTCTATGTGGCCTGGGTCATTCCGTTTTCCACGTTTATGATCAAGGGCTACATTGAGAGCATTCCGAGAGAATTCGACGAGGCCGTCTACATGGACGGCGGCAGCGTATTCACTGTGTTCTTCAAGGTTATCTGCCCATTGGCCAGTCCGGCCATCGCGTCCGTCAGCATTTTCAATTTTCTGACGGCGTGGGAAGAATTCCCGTGGGCGCTGACGGTTCTGAACGACACCCAGAAGCGCACGCTGCCCATCGCCATCTCAGGCTTTTTCGGACAGCACCAGTTCACCCAGTGGGGCTATGTCTTCGCCATGTCCGTGGCGAGCCTGCTCCCCGTGCTGATCATTTTCATCTGCTGCCAGAAATATTTTGTTTCCGGCTTGCAGACCGGCGGCATCAAAGGATAACAAATTCAATCGCAGCAACGGCGGGTGGGCAGTTTGTACTGCCACCCGCCGTTTTCGCCGAAAGGAGCGATTTATGGCGGTCAAAAAACGCGGCAATTCATTGCAGGAAACATCTGGGACACCATCCCCTCATAGACAGCGGCGTTGAAAATAAGCCTGAGGGCGCGTTTAACCTGCCCAATGTCTGACAAAAGGCAAAATAATCGAGATTCCGGGAATTCTTATTGACAAATCACATTTTTTCGTTGCGCCGGATTGCTTTTTGCGGCTGCCTGATGTATAATAACCCTGCTTGATTTGGACTGGGATATGGTATATCCGGGAAGCTTCCAACATAGTGTGGATTATGTCCTGTGAGCAACACCACAGCACTGCGAAACGAAAAATACGGCCGTGCATATATAGAGTTGGAAATGGCGGCGGGGTAAGAACCAGCCGCCGTTTTTCGCGCGGAGAGGGGAATGGGATATGACGGATAAGGAACTGAGAAAACTGAGCCGCGGAGACCTGATGCAGATTATGCTTGACCAGAGCAGGGAAATTGAACGCCTGCAAAAGCGCCTGTCGGAAGCCGAGCGGGCATTGCAGGACAGAACCATCAAAATCGACCAGGCAGGCTCCATCGCGGAAGCGTCCTTGCAGCTCAACGGTGTATTTGAAGCGGCGCAGGCAGCCTGCAAGCAGTATACGGAGAATATCAGCACGCTGAGCCAGCGGCAGGAGCAGGTCTGCGCCAAGCGGGATCGCGAAAGCCGTGAGGCGGCAGCCAGGCTGATCGCGGAAGCCGAGCAGCAGAAAGCGGAGATGGAGCGCACAACGAAACTACAGTGCGACCAGATGCTGGAAAAGGCAAAAACGGACTCCCAGAAGTATTGGGACGACGTATCTGCCAAATTGCAGTCCTTTGTGGAGAATCATGCAGAGCTTTCGGCGCTGCTCTCCCTGGTGACACCGAAAAAGTGAAGATGGATGACTTATGAGCAAAATGAAGACGATAGAGCGGCCGACCCAGGAACAGCTTGCTGCCGAAGTAAAGCGCCTGCGATACCGTTCGAGATATCATAGCGTGCTGCGCAGTACGATCTATACGCTGATCGTCGTGGCGGCGGTCGCCGTTCTGGTTGCGACCATCTGGATGCCCGTGCTGCAAATCTACGGCTCGTCCATGACGCCGACGCTGAATGAGGGAGACATCGTGGTGTCCCTCAAGGGCAGCCAATTCCGGCAGGGCGAACTGGCAGCCTTTTATATCGGAAACAAGATCCTGGTGAAGCGATGTATCGCCCTGCCGGGGCAGGTCGTGGATATGGACACGGAGGGCAACATCTATGTGGACGGCAAGCTGCTGGATGAGCCGTATCTGACGGAGAAATCCTTCGGCGACGCCAATATCAATTTTCCGTATCAGGTTCCGGAGAACCGGTACTTCTGCGTGGGCGACCACCGTTCCACATCGGTGGACTCCCGGCATTCGGAGATCGGATGTATCTCCGAAGAACAGCTTGTGGGAAAAATTGTGTTCCGTGTCTGGCCGCTGTCAGACTTTGGCGCACTGAAATAGGAGGTGACGGTGACAGATGGGAAACAGCAGCCTGCCGGACAGCGAACGATACATAAAAAAACGCAGATTCAAAAAGCGTTGGCAGAAGGTAGTTACGGTGCTTGGCTCTGCTGTGGTGTTCTGTACCACCTATGCGCTGATTCTCCCGGCAATTACGATGGAAAAGACCTGCCCTCTGCCAGAGCACGTCCATGATGATTCCTGCTATACACAGGTCCTGTCTGCTGTGAAGCGGAATCCAATTTGTACAGCCCAGACGCTGGAAATCCACCGGCATGAGGAAAGCTGCCTGGACGGAGACGGGGAGCCGGTCTGTCAGTACGCCGACTTTGTCGTCCACCAGCACGATGCAGCCTGTTATGACGAGGATGGCAGTCTATGGTGTCCGCTGCCGGAAGTCAAGGTGCATACCCATGATGATGCCTGCTATGCGCAGGCGGAGAGCCACACCCACGGGGAGGATTGCTACGTACAGGAGCGCGGCGAGCTGATCTGCGAAGCGCATGAACACACCCCGGACTGCTGGACAGGAACGACCGTCCGCATCTGCGGCCTGGAAGAAGCCGCCGGGCATCAGCATACGGAGGACTGCCTGGATGAAAACGGCGAGGTCATCTGCGGCCTGGAGGAAAGCGACGGCCACGAGCACAGCGGCGACTGCTACCAGGTGACCCAGGAGCTGACCTGCGGCGTGGAAAGCGATCATGTTCACACGGAGGAATGCTTCACATGGAATACAGTCCTTGCCTGTGAACTGGAGGAAACGGACGGTTCGGAACCGGAACCGGAGCCGACCCTTATCTGCGGGAAAGAAGAGATCATTCTTCATCGGCACACGGACGACTGCCTGGATTCGGATGGGAACCTCGTCTGCGGGAAGACCCAGGTGCTGGAGCACCGGCATGGGGCGGCCTGCTTTGAAGACGTGGAAATCCCGGTGGATACGGAGATGCTTACCTGCACAGTACCGGAGGGCGACGGCGCCCATGTGCATGGCGAGGGGTGCTATGATGAAGCCGGTGAATTGGTCTGCCAGACCGAAGAAAATCCCGGCCATCAGCACGGCCAGCGATGCTACGGGACCTGGGAACTGACGTGCGGCCTGGAAGAGCACACCCATACCGCCGAGTGTCAGCCGGGTGAGACAGAGCCGACAGAGGAAATTGTCTACACCTGCGGGAAAGAAGAGCATACCCACGGCGAGGAATGCCGGGATGAAGACGGCAATCTGATCTGTGAAAAAGAAGAACACACCCACAGTGAGGCCTGCACGCAGGAGCTGCCGCACTATTACTGCGGAGCGGAAGAGCACACCCACGACAGCACCTGCTACGATGCAGAGGGCGTACTGATCTGCACGCTGCTGGAGCATACCCACGACGAGCTGTGCCAGGTCGAGCTGACGGAGGAACAGCTGGCGGAAATCGAACAGGGCTTCCGCAGTGAGGTGGATGCACTGGAAGCTGCGGAAGAACTGGACGAAGATGCGGCCGAGGCGCTGCTGAAACGGCTGGAAGAGGCATACCGCATCGGGCGGCTTTCGGACGAAGCCTATCTGGAGCTGTATTCCCGTATGCGGGTCATTCTGGGGCTGGATATCGACTGCGAGAGCATTGCGGAACCCTGCGTGGGCGACAACTGGATCCTGCTGCGGGACAGCGGCTGGTTCCAGGAATACAGCGGCGCCGGATATGCCGCGAACTACAGCGAGGAATCGCCGATGCTGTATTCTGTACAGGCAGAGGGGGACGGGGGAAAACCGTCTTCCACTCAGATCGATAAGTCCGGTGGCACGAACGGGAATGATGAAGACGGCGTTTTGGTCAGCAAGACCATCGCCGGAACGGACATCGAAAACGTCTTTGACATCACCCTGACTGTGCAGACGCCCCAGGTCATCGACGAAGTCATCCAGGAGCCGGACATGGCCGTGGTCATCGTCATGGATATCTCCAACACCATGAACTCCAAGTTTGGCAGCAGTACACGCTATAAAGCGGCCATGGAAGCGGCGGAAGAATTTCTGGATCACTTTGCCGATAACAACACCCTGGGCATCAGCAAGGTGGGCTATGTGGCGTTCAATACGGACGCCCATCAGATATTTGGGTTGCAGCCATGCACCAACCAGAGTCAGGCCGATGCTCTGAAAAATACCATGCGTACCCAAACGGGCTACATCATCAATCCCGATGATTACGGAACAACTCACAACCGCTTCACGAACATTGAAGCGGGCTTGAAGATGGCTTCGGATATGCTCAGTGGGGCATCCAATAAGAATAAGTACATCATTTTCCTTTCTGACGGCTTCCCGACGACCTACGTCAGCGGCGGTTACAGCGGATATGATCCCTATACAGGCTCAGGCACCGTAGGGCGGGATGGCGTGTTTCACGATGATGTTCGCGGCGTTTACTGCCACTATGGTACCAGCTATTCGGATAAAGCAGCAATTCGGGCAAGACAAATGGCTGCTTCCATCAAAGCAAGCGGTGCCACCATTTTCTCCATCGGCGTGGACGTGAGCGGCCAGACCATTCAGGCTTACGTTGACCAGACTGAAGGCAAATACTTTTCTGTGGTAGACCGTACCAGTACCAGCTATGAGATCGGGGACGCCAGCAGTAGCGAAGCCTACAAGAACTGGCTGCGAAACAGCATTGGCTCCGGGTATTATTACGACAGCACCAATACCGCCGGACTGAAGGATGCTTACAACCAGATCTTTGAGACCATCAAGAAGACCATTGAGACCGCCAGCGACGCGGACTGGGTGGCAAATGATCCCATCCCTGCGATTACGCCCAACGAGATCGAGTTCGTGGGAATGTATGATAAGGACGGCTACTTGCAGCGATCTCTGTCCGGCGTCCATGAGGACAGCGGCGAAAACATGGCTTCCTACGGTGAGGACAGCACCATCACATGGGATTTGAAAAACTCCGGCTACACATCGTGGGCAAGCGGAAACACCACAACTTACACGTACACCCTCCGATACCGCGTGCGGCTGAAAAACGAGGATACGGCGTTCGTGGAGAGGAAGGTTTACGACACCAACGGCAGAACCACCCTCCAGTACCGCGTGGTGAAGAGAGAGAACGGTTCGACCTCAATTTCCGCGCCGAAGAACATCGACTTCCCGATTCCTTCCGTACACGGCTTCCTTGCGGAGCTGATCTTCCAAAAGATGGATAACCGGGGGAATGCCCTGCCGGGCGCGGAGTTCACCCTGAGTCATGATGCAAAGTGCAGCGTGTGCAACGGCAATAGCGGACAGGTGAAGCTGACTGACTTTGTGGCCTCTTCGGGCGAAGACGGCAGCGTGACCTTCACCCGCATCCCATCCGGGCATAGCTACACGCTGAAGGAAACCAAAATCCCGCCGGGATATTCCACGGACGGAAGAACCTACACGGTGACGGTCGCCTATGATGTGCTGACTGTGGAAATCAAGGATTCCGCTGGAAAGCCGCTGGACGGCGCAGCGTGGGACGGCAAGATCGTGAACAACGGCTACTATGAGCTTCCGGCCACCGGCGGCGTTGGGGAAACTGCGTATATTGCAGGCGGATTTGTGCTGATCTTCGGTGCGGTTTTCCTGCTGTGGTACGTTCACAGGCGCGGGAAGGAGGAGCATCCATCCTTCTGACACGAAAAAGCGTTTTATTTTCCATTATCTTTTATCAGGAAAGGAAATCAGAACTATGAGACACTTGAAAAAACTAGCCAGCCTCCTGCTGGCATTGGCCATGATTGTGGCCATGAGCGCGACGGTTTTTGCGACTGAGATTCCGACTGCGATGACGGGTACGCTGACGGTCAACAATACGGTCAAGGACGCCGATTACACCATCTATCGCCTGTTTGACCTTGAGAGCTATGCAGGCAGCGAGAGCACCGATGCACACTCTTATAAGGTTTCTGCCAAGTGGGCAGAGTATTTCAAAGACGGCGCGGAAGGCCGTAGCTACTTTGATGTCGATACTAACGGCTACGTGACAGCAAAGGAAGGTATGAACGCCGCTGAGTTTGCCCAGAAAGCGCTGGAATATGCAAAGGCAAACAATATTGAAAACGATGGTACTAAAACGGGTACTGGCAGCAGCATTAAGTTTGACAACCTTGCTCTGGGCTATTACCTGGTGGATTCCTCTGTCGGCGCGCTGTGTGCTCTGACCACCACCGACCCCAACGGTGTTGTAATCGAGAAGAACGCACAACCCTCCCTGGATAAGAAGGTTCAGGAAAACAGCGAAGCAGGAAATGCGGACGGTGGCTGGAAGAATAGGAACGATGCTAACGTCGACGAAACGGTCAAGTTCAAGGCCACCATCACGGTGGAGGGCATTGCAAAAAGCTATGTTCTGCATGATACTATGGATGACGGTTTGACTTTCAGCAGCGTGACCGGCGTAACCCTGAATGATAAAACGGTTGCTTCCTCCGACTATACAGTGAAGACGAACGTTGATCACAACGGAGTGACGCACACCTTTGATGTAACATTTACGGAAGATTTCTGCAAGACGCTCAAGAGCGGCGACATCATCGTCGTCTACTACGAGGCAGTTCTGAACGACAAGGCAGTCGTCAAAGCACCGGAAAATAATAAGGCGCACCTTTCCTATAAGGATGCCTCCGACGTGGAGCATGAGACCCCGGACAGCGAAACCAAGACCTACACATGGGGAATCCCGGTTCTGAAGTATGCAAATGGCGACACGGCAAAGGTTCTGGCCAATGCGAAGTTCTCCCTGTTTACCGACGAAGTATGTTCCGAGGGGAATATCGTGAAGTTTACCGACGAAGGGAACAACGTCTATCGTGTGGATTCCAAAGGAAGTGTGACGGAGATCACCACCCCCGAGGACGGTAAGTTTGTCCTTAAAGGTTTGGATGCCGGTACGTATTATCTGAAGGAAACCGAAGCGCCCGCAGGCTACAACAAACTGAATACCATTGTGAAGGTCACCATTGACCACGAAGGCAAGATCACGGTTGATGATAGCACAACCGCGACCGCGCAGGTTAAGGTCAATAACAACTCCGGCACCGAACTGCCCTCCACCGGCGGCACGGGCACGACCATCTTCTATGTGCTCGGCTCCATTCTGGTCATTGGCGCAGGCGTCCTGCTTGTCACCAAGAAGCGCATGAACGACAGGGCATAACAATCTTCCCAAAAGCTGTATGCCGGGGAGGCGCCCCCTCCCCGGCGCGCAGCGGCAAGGAGAGTTCCGCATGAAGTCGAAGAAAAGCAATTTCATAACGATATTCCTATTCCTGATGCTTCTCGCGGGTCTGTCCTTGCTGCTGTATCCCAGTATCAGCGACTATTGGAACTCCTTCCATTCCAGCCGGGCGATCAGCGAGTATGCCGAGAACGTGGCGGAGATGGATACCGAGCAATATGACGAGATGTGGTCGGCGGCGTGGGAGTATAACCAGTCCCTCCTGGCGCGCAGCACGGGCTTTACCTTGTCCGACGAGCAGAAACAGGAATACGAAAGTCTGCTGGACGTTTCCGGTCTCGGCATCATGGGCTATGTGGAGATCCCGGAGATCAGCGTCAGTCTTCCCATCTACCACGGAACGGAGGAATCCGTTCTTCAGGTCGCCGTGGGGCATCTGGAGTGGAGCAGCCTCCCGGTGGGGGGTGAGAGCAGCCATTGCGTGCTGTCCGGCCATCGCGCCCTGCCGTCTGCCAAACTGTTTACAGACCTGGATAAGCTGCGGGAGGGGGATATCTTCCTGCTCCGGGTGCTGGACGAGGTCCTGACCTACGAGGTGGATCAGATTCTCATTGTAGAACCCCAGGACACGGCGTCATTGCAGATCGTGGAGGGCAAAGACCTCTGCACGCTGGTGACCTGTACGCCCTACGGCGTCAATACGCACCGCCTTCTGGTGCGGGGACACCGGATTGAAAATATCGCGGAGTCCAAAACGATCCATATTACAGCAGACGCGCTGCAAATCGAGCCGCTGATCGTAGCCCCGATCGTGGCGATACCGATTTTGCTGCTGCTTCTGATTCTTCTTCTGCTTCCCAAGAAAACGGTCAGACACGGAGGTGATCCTGATGAAACTTTATAAGCGGATGGCAGCGCTCTTTCTGAGCGTGGCTGCTGTTTTCCTGCTGATTCCGGCCGCCGCATCTGCGGCAGAGGCGATCGACCTGAGCCGGGATGTCAGACTGACGATCTCCTATCAGGATGGAGACGTACCGCTTGCCGGCGCTGAATTTTCCATTTATCTGGTCGCCGACGTGGACGAGAACGGCGAGCTGACCACGACCCCGGCCTTCCGGCAGTTCAATGTGGATATCCGGGGCAAAAACGATGCGGCGTGGAAAGCCCTTGCCCGAACCCTGGAGGGCTATGTCCTGCGGGATCAGATCGAACCTACGGACAGCGGCGCGACAGGTCAGAGCGGATTCCTGTATTTTCCCACGGGCAGCACGAAGCTGATGCCGGGGCTGTATCTGGTGCTGGGACAGCGGCACACGCAGAACGGCCGCCGGTATGATGCCACGCCCTTCATGGTGATGCTGCCGACACGAAGCGAAAATACATGGAGCTACGAAGTCATCGCGAGCCCCAAGCACACGGATCAGGAAATCCCGGATACCCCCACCGACATCACCCGAAAGGTCCTGAAGGTGTGGGACGATAACGGCCATGAAAACAGTCGACCCAGTGAGATCACCGTCCAGCTTCTCCGGGACGGCGAGATCTACGACACGGTGACGCTGAACGCCGGCAACAACTGGCGTTATACCTGGTCGGGTCTGGATGACGACTATAGCTGGACGATTGTGGAAAAGGAGCTCAGCGGCTACACCGTGCGGGTTGACCAGGAAGGCATTACGTTTGTCGTGACGAACACCTACGTTCCCACTACCCCGGATACGCCGACCCAGCCGACGAAGCCGAGCCCGTCAACGCCGGGCAAACCGTCTTTGCCGCAAACCGGTCAGCTCTGGTGGCCGGTGCCGGTGCTCATGTGTGCCGGACTGGTTTTGGTCGTGGCCGGTCTGCTGCGCCGGAGGAGAGAAAGCAATGGAGAATAATGGCGGAAAACCGTTGATCTGGACAGGGCTGCTGCTGATTGCAGCAGCCCTTCTGCTGACGGGATACAACATGTGGGAGTCAGAGCGGGCGGAAGCAGAAAACAAGGTGATTGTTGAGCAGCTGGAGGAAGTCATTCCGGAACCGACGCACCCGGAGACTACCCTGATTCCGGAACCTGCCGTCCTGGAGGAAGAGATACCGGATTATATTCTGAATCCCAATATGGAAATGCCTACGGAAACGGTCAACGGCTACGAATATATCGGCGTGCTGGAAATTCCGGAATTGGAGCTGAAGCTGCCGGTTATGAGCACATGGAGCTATCCGAGACTGAGGGTTGCGCCCTGCCGGTATGAAGGCTCCGTCTACAGCAAGAATCTGATCATTGCGGCGCACAACTACAATTCCCATTTCGGGCGGCTCCGGCAGCTTCACACCGGGAGCCAGGTCACGTTCACGGATGTGGATGGAAACATCTTCTCCTACGAGGTGATTTCGCTGGAAACCCTGATGCCGACGGCGGTTGAGGAAATGGAAAGCGGCGACTGGGATCTGACGCTGTTCACCTGCACAGTCGGCGGACGGACACGCGTGGTGGTACGCTGCGCGTTGGTTTGACCGCGCCATCTTTTTACTTTATAATACGAAAACGGAGGCGGGAGGATGGAAAACGGAAACGCGCTGTATCAGAAATTTATGTCCTCCAAACAGGCAGCTGTGCGTCTGGAGCTGGCGCTGCTGGGCTTTTTTCAGCCGGACGGCTATACGGACAAGCAGCACCGCGATTTTGGAAGCTATCTGAGGCTCCGTATCCGACCGGCGGCGGAGGCTTTGATTCAGAGGGACGCCTTAGACCAGCTGCAAGCGCTGGAAGAACTGGGCTGGATGGATGCTTCCGTGATCGAGGATTGCATGGACTACGCCATCCGGAATCAGAAGACTCAGGCATTTATCTGGCTGCTGGAACGGAAAACCCGGAAATATGGGTTTCCTGACCGGTGCTTTGATCTTTGACGCAGAGGATGACTTCTATGGCTCAGGACGAGAAGCAAAGGGAATTGTGTCTGCGGGTCTTGCAGACCTGCCGGGCGGAGCTGTGCGACCTGTTCCCTTATCTGGACGCGGCCTTTGACTGCCTGAGATGGCAGCTTGGAGACAGGCCGGGCTTTTCCGTTGATGGGCAGGCCATGTATTTCCCGGTTCGGGAGACGTTGGAATGCTACAGCCGGGAGCCGGCGGCGCTGCGGCGGGGGTATCTGCATATGCTGCTGCACTGCCTGTTTTTGCATCTGTTCAGACCGGCGGGGGAAATGTGGAGCCTTGCCTGTGACATGGCCGTGGAGCAGATGATCGAGCGGCAGGCACAGCCTCGTCTGGCGCTGGAGAATGCCGTCAGGAAGGATTGCTTTGACCGCATGGGGAACGAGACGCTGTCGGCAGAGCGGATTCTGGAACTGCTGGAGGCGGGGGTGTTTCCCTATACCATGGAGGAAATCCGCGGGGCGTTTTCCTTTGACGACCACAGCCGATGGGACGAGTCAGCCACTGGCGGTCTGCGCAGCCAGTGGGAGCAGATGCTCCTGGCCGCGGCAAAAAACAAGGCCGGCAAGGGAAAACGGGGAACAACATCCGGCGCAGCGGCAGAAAGCCCCATGGAAATGGCGGAATCGAAGTATGATTACCGGAAGTTCTTACAGCGCTTCACCTTCCCACGGGAAGAGGTGGAGCTGGACACCGAGAGCTTTGACTATAACTTTTACAACTTCGGCATGGAACAGTATGGCTCCATGCCCCTGATCGAACCGCTGGAATACAAGGAAGTGCGGCGGCTGGAAGAACTGGTCATTGCCATCGACACCTCCGGCTCCTGCTCGCGGGAAACAGTAAGCCGCTTCTTGAGCGAAACCTATGCCATCCTCTCACGGCAGGAAAACTTTTTCCGGAGGATGAAGGTATACTTTATCCAGTGCGACTGTCTGATTCAGGATGTGGCCTTGATCCGGAACCGGGAGGACTGGCTGGCATACGAAAAGAAAATCTGCATCCGGGGGCGAGGCGGCACGGATTTTACGCCGGTGTTCGACTATGTGGAAAAGCAGCGGCAGCGGAAGGAACTGAAAAATCTGAAAGCGCTGCTCTACTTTACCGACGGCGACGGCGCGTACCCCACAACACCGCCGGACTATGAGACGGCTTTTATCCTGCTGAAAGAAAGCGGCCGCCGGGAGCTGGTTCCCGCCTGGGGGAAACTCTTACTGATCTAGGGGAAATCTATGAACATTCAGGAAGCAAAACAGGAGATCATCCATACCTTGCAGGCGTATCTGCGCAAGGATGAGGCCGGAAATTACCTGTTTCCGGCGGTACACCAGCGTCCCATTCTGCTGATGGGCCCTCCGGGCATCGGAAAGACCGCCATCATGGAGCAGGTCGCCCGGAGCTGCGGCGTGGGACTGGTGGCCTATACCATCACCCACCACACCCGGCAGAGCGCCATCGGCCTGCCTCATATCGAGGAAAAAACCTACGGCGGGCAGGTGATGTCCGTCACGGAATATACCATGAGCGAGATCATCGCTTCCGTTTACGAGACCATGGAGCGCACCGGCTGTCGGGAGGGCATTCTGTTTCTGGACGAGATCAACTGCGTTTCGGAGACCCTGGCGCCCACCATGCTGCAATTCTTGCAGAACAAAACCTTCGGCACTCACCGTGTCCCGGAGGGGTGGGTCATTGTGGCCGCGGGAAACCCGCCGGAGTATAACAAATCGGTACGGGAGTTCGATGTGGTGACGCTTGACCGGGTGCGGCAGATCGACGTGGAAGCAGACCTGGACATCTGGCTGGATTACGCACGGCAGAGGCAGCTTCACGGTGCGGTCATTTCCTATCTGTCCGTGAAGCGGGAGCGGTTCTACATGGTGAAGCGGACGGAGGACAATCTGTCGTTTGTAACTGCCCGGGGCTGGGAAGACCTGTCCCAGATACTGAAGGGCTATGAAGCACTGCAAGTCCCGGTGACGGAGACGCTGGTATCCCAATTCCTGCACCATGGGGAAACGGCCAGAGATTTTGCCGCCTATTACCGGCTCTACCAGACCTACGGCGCCGATTACGCCGTGCCGGAAATTCTGAACGGAACGCTGGCGGAGAAAGCCTATCAGGAGCGGGTGGCCATGGCGCAGAGCGGCAGCTTTGACGAACGGATTACGGTGGTGAATCTGGTTCTGGACGCGCTGGGGGCGGAATTCGCGGCCTATGCCCGGGAGGACGCGGCAGTCGTCCGGCTCCACGAACTGCTGGGGCGGTATCAAAACGGGAGCCAGTCCCTGACGGAGTTTATCGCCGCCAACCGGAAGAGTCTGGAGGTAAAACGCCAAAATGCCCTCCTTTCCCCGGAGGAAGCCCGACGGGAGGAGCGGGTGCTGCATCGCCTGGAAGAGATGGACTTAGCGGTAAAGCAGGCGCATATCCGGGAGCAAAAAGAGCAGATTGCACTTCTGCGCACCCTGTTCGGCGAGGACGTCCGGCGGCGGGAAGAGCTGATCCGGCGTACCCAGACGGAGCTTTCCCATGGGTTCCGTTTTGTGGCGGACTGCTTCGGCGAGGGGCAGGAGATGATCCTGCTGGTATCCGCACTGACCAGAACACCAAATGCCCTGACCTACATCGGCCGTTACGGCTGTGAACCGTATCTGCATTATGCTCAGGCGCTTATGTACCGGCAGCAGGAGGCCGCCTTGCAGCAAGCCTGCCGGGAAGTGCTGTGACGGGGAAGCAAGGCTAAGGAACCTCTGATTTGCAATTGTTCTTCTTTGCGCAGCGTACATAGAAATAGAAACAGGCCGTTATGGAATCGAACCATAACGGCCTGTTTGGTTAAGAGAAACCACGCTTTACAATGAAGTCAATTCTGAGCACCTTTCCGGTTGCGGAGAGTATCGGAATGGGACTTCCCTTACTTTGCCTGCTCAGCGATCTGCTTGAGCAGAATTTCCTCCGCGTACCCGCAGGCGCGCTCCACGGAGCCGGGCTCGAAGGGGTTGGACAGATTCGCGTAGCGCAGCGTTTCCAGATAGCTGCGGCTGCCGCCGGTCTTGCAGAGGTTGAGATAGTCCTGCCATGCCGCTTCCTTGTTTTCGGCGTACTTCTTCTTGAACTCCATCGCGCCCATGGTGGTGAGGGTGTAGTTGATGTAGTAGAAGGGGTAGAGGTAGATGTGCAGCTTGTGATACCAGTAGCCGCCCCGCTCCATGAAGGCATCGTCCTCGTAGCGCCGCCAGGGCATGTACTTTTCCTCCAGCAGATGCCACTGATACGTCCGCTCCTTGGGGGTCAGCTCGGGATGGGCATAGCAGATGTGCTGGAATTCGTCCACGGCCACGCCGAAGGGAACGAAGGTCAGAGCCTCCTGCAAATGGGCGAAGCGGAACTTGTCCGCCTGATCGCCGAAGAACCACTCGGCGTAGGGGTAGGCGAACTGCTCCATGGACATGGAGTGAATTTCCGCGATGTCGGTGGATTCGCTGTAAAAGTCTGCGATCGGCTGGCTGCGCATGGCCATGTAGCCCGCGAAGGCGTGACCAAGCTCGTGGGTCAGCACCTGCATGTCGAAAATCGTGTGGTTGAAACAGGAGAACACGAAGGGCGCCTTCAGGCTGGGCAGGCTCGTCATGTAGCCCGTGGAAGCCTTGCCCGGCTTGTTCTGTAAGTCCATCAGCTCATGATCGATCATGAAGTCAATGAATTCGCCGGTTTCCGGGCTGATCTCATGGTACATTTTCTGGGCGGTTTTGACCATGAAGGCGTCGTCCCCCGCAGGCTCGGCGTTGCCGTCCGGGAAGACCATCTTCTCGTCGTACCACATGACATGGTCGATGCCGAGGCGCTTGGCCTGGGCGTCATAGAGCTTCTGGCACAGCGGCACGAGGAATGTGCGCACCTGCTCCCGGAAGGACGCGACTTCCTTTTCGCCGTAGTCCGTGCGTCCCTGCTCCAGATAGCCCACGGGAATGTAGTTCTCATAGCCCAGGTTCCTGCCCATCTGGTTGCGGATGCGGATGAGCTCGCTCCAGATCTCCTCCAGACGCGGCTCATTATCCCCGTAGAATTTGGAGTACGCCTTGACGGCGGCGGCACGCACCCTGCGGTCGGGATGCTCGAAGTACTTCTGGATGCCGTAGAGGTTCAGAGTCTTGCCGTCAAAGGCAATCTCGGCGGTGGCCATGATCTTCTGGTACTCGTTGGTCAGGCGGCTTTCCTGCTGACGCAGCGGGATGTTGGCTTCGCAGAACAGCTTCTTCTGCAAGTCCATGGAGACGAAATACTGCTTGCCAAATTCCCGCTCGATGTCCGCACGGAAGGGGCTGGCCGCAATGGCCTCGCTGAGCGCGACTTCGTCACCGCTGAGCGTGGGCAGCGTGTCCTGCAGATAATTGATCTCCGCCTCATAGAATTCGTCCCGGGTGTCCAGCGTGTGGCGGATGTGTGCGATGGAATACTGGGTGAACAGTTCGCAGCTCTCCCGGTCGATCTCAAAAATCAGGCTGCGCAGGGCTTCGTAGCTCTCCGCCTGCCCGACTGCAGCTTTCCATTGGACGAGTTTTGCCCGGCGCGTCTCCAGATCGGGGCGCTTGTACTCCAGTGTTGAAAACTTGTAATTTTCCATAGTGTTCTTGTCTCCTTACATGATTGATAGGGGGTTAAAATCCTTTTTCAGGAACATTGATTGCCGGCTTTCATCTTCTTCTAAAAAAGCTTGCAGCACATTTTATATATGCCGAAGTCCCGGGTTCGCAGAGCCTTTATCAGCGTGCGATTTCCGGAAACGTCCAGATCGGCGGGGAAGGTATTGCAGAAAAGGTCACAGGTCAGAACGAACACGCTCTCCTGAATGTTTTCCGGGAGGTCTGCAATGCGGTGCTGGTTCAGACGGATTTGCAGCAGGATGTAGCGGAAATAGGCGTCGTCTGCCGGAAGCCCCGCCTGGGCGTGTTCCGCCATCAGCGCCTCCGTGATCCAGTAGGTGTCCACGGACTTGGGCTTGCCGTGGGAGGATCTGACGATGCCGACCTGGTTGATGCGGTAGCCGTAGACCATATGTCCCGTGACCCAGGCATTTTTGACGTTGGGGAAAATCAGGTAGGAGAGCAGGGAGTCCTCGTACCAGTAGCCATCCGGGAAGCAGAGGTGCTCGAAAAGTGCGCCCCGGTAGAGCTTCCCCCAGGCGTGACCGTGGAGGGTATAGGGGTCGGGTATCTTCCGGTCGGATTCATAGCGGTGCATGACAGATTTTCTGTCATCATACACGTAATACGCGCCACCCTCTACCAGGTCGCAGTCGTGGGCAAAAGCGGTGTCCAGCAGAGCATCAATGGCACCGGGCAGGAGATAATCATCGGAATCGACAAACATAATGTATTTCCCGAAAATTTCCCGGATACCGGTATTTCTCGCACCGGAAAGCCCCTTGTTCCGCTGGTGAATGACCGTCACCCGGGGATCGTCGGAGTAGGTGTCCGCAATCGCGGGGGTGGCATCGGTGGCACCGTCGTCCACCAGAATGACGCGGTATGTATACTTTGTCTCCTGCGCCAGCACGGAGTCCATGCACTGGGCAAGATAGGCTTCCACGTTATAGGCCGGGATCACGATCTGCAAATCGCACTCCGGCTCCAGCAGCCGGTTGTCGGCGGCTGCGGTTCCCGTGGGGGGAGGGGAGAAGCCCAGCAGCGTTTCTCGTGCGCCGGCGGGATCCAGGACGGATTTTCGGCTGAAAACCGGCGCGGCTGTGTTCAGGATGCCTTTCAGGGTGCCTTTGATCGCACCCTTGATTGACGATGCTGTCATAGTATCACCTCGAAAACCAGTATACCGTTTCCCGGGTGGAAAGTCAATATCCCGGCGCCCGGTTGACTTTTTGGCAGGGATGCGGTAGAATTTGGGAAAATCGGGAAGAGAGAGGGAAGGAATATGGTCGGGCTTGGAACGATCATCAACACCGCCGCAATTCTGGCTGGCGGCGTGTGCGGGGCGCTGTTTGGGCGCGTCCTGAGCCAGAGCGCCCAGGACACGCTGATGAAGGTCGTCAGCAGCGGCGCGATGTTGATCATCGGGTGCCTTGCCATCGGGACGGTGATCGGAGAGGCGCTGAACATCGAGGGCGCATTTGAGCGGCTGGGACAGTGGCTGAAAGTGAAGACGGGAAATGCAAAGGACAAGACCTTCGTCCATGCCTTCGTCAGTGCGTCTCTGACCGTCTGCATTGGGGCGATGGCCATTGTCGGCTCCATTCAGGACGGACTGACCGGGGATTATTCCATCCTCGCAACCAAAGCGGTGCTGGACTTGATTATTATCATGGTGATGAGCAGCTCCATGGGAAAGGGTGCGGCGTTTTCCGCGATTCCCGTGGCGGTACTGCAGGGGAGCATGACGGCACTTGCAGGACTGGTGCGGCCGATCATGACCGAAGGGGCGCTGGCGAACCTGTCGCTGGTGGGGAACGTGCTGATTTTCTGCGTCGGCATCAATCTGCTTTTCGGGAAGAAAGTGAAGGTGGCAAATCTGCTGCCCGCCATTGTGATTGCGGTGGCTGCGGCGTTCTTGCCTGTTTAAGGAGGCTATATGGCGAACATTCTGGTATCCGGATTGATCAATACGGAGACGACCGTGCGGGTGCGGCAGTTTCCGGTGAGCTATTATCCCATTGATTACCCCTTTTTCGGGGTGAATACCGCCGTATCCGGCGTGGCGTACAACATTTCCAAGGCGCTGAAAACCCTGGGAGACGACGTGACCCTGGTAACCATGACGGGGCGGGACTTTCCGGCGGAGTATATTCAAAGCCAGCTTCGCGCAGCTGGAATCGGGACGGACTGGGTCAGACCCAGATTGAGGGAGACGCCCAACTCCGTTGTGCTTTACGACGGTGAGGGGAAGCGGCAGATCTACTGCGACCTGAAGGACATTCAGGAGACGCCCTACGATTTCCCGGAGGACATTTGCCGGGACGCCGACGTGGTGGCCGCCTGCAACATCAATTTTAATCGCCCGCTGCTGCATCAGGCGAAGGTGCTGGGTAAGACCGTGGCCACGGACGTTCATGTGCTTTCGGACATCCAAGACGAGTTCAATCGGGAATTCATGGCCTGTGCGGACATTCTGTTCCTCAGCGACGAGGGAATCCATGGAGACTACCGGGATTTCCTGCGGGCGCTGGGGGACACTTACGGCAGCCGCATCATCGTTCTCGGCAGGGGAGCCGAGGGCGCGGCCATGTACATCCGGGAGGAAAACCGCATATTCGCCCTGCCAGCCGTGCAGGTGGGGAAAATCGTCAACACCGTGGGCGCGGGGGATGCCCTGTTCAGCGGCTTCCTGCATTATTTCGCGCAAGGATACCGCCCGCTGGACGCACTGGCACGGGCGCAGATTTTCGCGTCCGCAAAGATACGTGTCAGCGGCGCGGCCAACGGCTTCCCGGCGGAAGGGGAAATGGAAGCGCTCTGCCGGGAATACGCGGGGAAAATGGAATATTACGAAGTATAAAAATCGAGGCAGCACATGAAAGTGCTGCCTCAGTCTTCTTTACTCCAGAACGTGTTCCAGACCCATTTGCAGAATGGTCTTCACATGGTCGTCGGCCAGGGAGTAGAGAATGTTCTTCCCCTCCCGGCGAAATTTGATCAGGTGCATCTGCTTCAGAATCCGAAGCTGGTGGGAAATGGCGCTCTGGCTGACGTCCACGGTTTCCGCAATGTCCGTCACGCACAGCTCCTGTCGGGACAGAAGCGCCAGAATATGCACCCGGGTAGAATCGGCGAAGCCCTTGAATAGCTCCGCAATGGCGTCCATGGTTTCCTTTTCGGGTACTGACTGCATTCAGATCCCTCCTTTTATCCCGTCTATTTTATCCCATTTTCTCAAAAGATGCAACTGTTTTTTCCATAGCGTCTTGCAGCGCCTGAGAAATGGGCAGCATGGTGTCCGCGTCCAGCTTGACCACCCGGCGGTCGTAGGTCGCGAGGCCGTTCACCTCGTCCTCCACGTCACTGACCTGGGTGTAGATGGCGGCGCACAGCCCCCTTTCTACGGCGGGGACGATGGATTCCCGGTAGAGGGTCGCTACCGCTTCGTTCAGGGCTTCTCTCGTCGGGCAGGCGCCGTAGCCGTAGGTTTTGTCGGGGTTGAAAATGTGCCCCTCGACCCGCCAGGTTTTCCCGCCGAACTCCGAAAGCACCAGAGGGCGAAGCCCGTCGCCTTTCAGGCGCAGCTTCCCGAAATACTGGTGGCGGCTGTCCACATCTGTGTTCTTTCCACGGAACCAGCCGGAGGTGGTGTCAATAAAGCGGGTGGCGTCCAGCGTGCGGAACCATCCGCAGACGCGGTCACTGTCGAACTGCCCCCAACCCTCGTTGAAGATCGTCCAGTAGCAGATGCAGGGGTGGTTTTTCAGCTGATTCACCGCGTCGGCCGCGCCGCGGAGGAAGGCATTGCGGCTTCGCTCGTCCAGGTGAAGCTGCCGGTCGTTCCATTTCTGAATGCCGATGGTGGGAAGCACGGTGTCCCGGAAATAGCTGTAGCTGCCGTTATTGACCATGTCCTGCCAGACGATCATGCCCAGCCGGTCGCACTGATAGTAGAATTCCTCCGGCTCGACTTTGATGTGCTTGCGCAGGGTGTTGAAGCCGAGACGCTTCATGGCGAGGATATCGTCGGCATAACTTTCCGGGGCGGGGGCGGTGAGCAGTCCCTCCGGCCAGTAGCCCTGATCCAGCAGACCGTGGAAGAAATAGGGCTTGCCGTTGAGACACAGGCGGGGATATTCGCCCACCTTTTTGATTTCCAAGGAACGGATGGCAAAGTAGGATTCCACCTTATCCTGCGCCGTTTCCAGGGTAAAATGGTAAAGATAGGGGTCGTCCGGGCACCAGAAATGGGGATTTTCCGGGGCAATGGTCACTTGGCCGTTTTCCAGAGGAAACTGCCCCAGCGGCTCCACGCTGACCGTTCCCTCCAGGGGCGGAACCGTGGAGATGGTCACGGACGCGCCGTGATTTTCGATGTTTAGCTTCTGTATATAAGTTCCCGGCACGCTTTCCAGCCACACCGTCTGCCAGATGCCGGATACGGGGGTGTACCACATGCCGCCCCGGTTCGTCACCTGCTTGCCGTAGGGGAAAGCCTGATCGTGAAGATCGTCGGTGCAGCGGATGACGAGCTCGTTTTCCTCCGCCAGCGCTTCGGTGATGTCCACGCAGAAGGACGCATAGCCCCCCTCGTGGCGGCACAGGTGCTGTCCGTTCACGAACACCTCTGCCGTTTGATCGGCAGCGCCGATGTGGAGCAGCACCCGCTCCCGGCGGAAGCCGTCAGGCAGAACGAACCGACGGCGATACCACAACGGCACGCCTTCCTCAAAATGCCGTCCGATGCCGGAAAGCCGGGACTCCGGGCAGAACGGCACCAGAATGCGCATATCAAATGTTTCCGGTTTCCCGGATGATACGGCAAAATCCCATTCTCCGTTTAAATTTATGTAAGAATCCCGGCGCATCTGCGGTCTGGGATAGACCTGCCAGGGCGTGCCGGAAAGCGTTTCACCCCGGGGCGTGGTAAGCGTCTGTAACATGGACATCCTCCTTTTGCCGCCGATGGAAGCATTTCCCGGGCGGAACACTGGAATACAGGGCGTTTTGTTGGATATTCTACTTACTAATCTACCATACCCGGGCAAACGTGTCAAGGGAAGCACCCAAATCGACTTTTTCTATTAAGTTTTTACGAAAACTCTTTGCAAACGGAAAGAAATATGCTATAGTATACTGAGTTTCGTGTGACTATCCGCGCCTGAAATGCAGGCGCACATTTCAGAAAGGCAAAAAAGATGCAAGATCTATCGAAAATTTCTGTCGTCCTGCCTTCTTTGGATCCGGATGAAAAGCTGAACGCCGTCATCGACGGCCTGCTGGAATACGGCTTTTCCAGCATCATTCTGGTCAATGACGGAAGCAAAGAGGAAAATTTACATTATTTCACGGACGCCGCCGCGGCTCATCCCGAAATTCATCTTATCCATCATGAGGTGAACCGGGGGAAGGGCGCGGCTTTGAAGACCGCGTTCCGGTGGTTTCTGGACAACTGCCCCGAGGGCGTGGGCGTCGTGACGGTGGACGGCGACAACCAGCACCACCCCGAGGACACCCGGGCGTGCTGCGAGAAGATGCTGGAGACCGGACACTGCATTCTGGGCTGCCGGGACTTTACGCTGGATCACGTGCCGAAGCGCAGCCGGTTCGGCAACCACACCACGTCTCTGGTGTTCAAGACCTTCGTGGGTATGACCATTTCCGACACCCAGACCGGCCTGCGGGCGCTGCCCCGGGAGGCGGTGGCGGAGCTGGTGGAGGTGTCGGGAGACCGGTTTGAATACGAGACCAACATGCTCCTGGCGTTCAAGGAAAAGGCCATCCCCTTTGAGGAAAACAAAATCCGCACCGTGTACATTGAGGAGAACAAAAGCTCCCACTTCCGTACCTTCGTGGATTCCTGGCGGATATACAAGCTGATTCTGGCGCATTTCTTCCGGTATACGGTGAATTCCCTGGTGTGTGCCGTGGTGGACACCGGCCTGTTTACCCTGTTCACCGCGATGCTTAAAAAAGTGCTGGAGGGCTTCGCCCTCACCGCCGCGGCGGGCGTGGGCGCGAGAGTGATCTCGTCCCTGCTGAACTTCTTCCTCAATAAGAAGCTGGTGTTCAAGAGCAGCGCGGATACCGGCAGGACGCTTCTTCGCTACTACTGTCTGGCGGTTCCCCAGATGCTGCTGCAGATTCTGCTGACCGACGGCGCGTATGTGCTTTTCCATATCAAGCCCACCGGCGTGCTGCACACGCTGATCTACGTGATCGTGATGATTCTGCTTTACATCATCGGCTACATGATTCAGCAGCGCTGGGTTTTTGCGCCCCAGAAACAAAATGAACCCGAGGTTGAGAAAAAATGAGCAAACGAAACACAATGCCCGATTATGATCCCGTTCCTTCCCAGCGGGGCGGGGCTTCCAAACCATCCAAAAAGAAAAAGAAGAAGGGCAGCGGCCTGTTCGGCCGGATCGTCCGTCGGTTTTTCCTGGTATTCTTTACGCTGATCATTCTGATTCTGGTGGCGGCGTGTCTGGCGGCGAACCTGATCTTCAACGGCCCGTCCCCCGCAGCACGGGATATCCTGACCATGACGCTGCTGGAGCCCAGCGGAACCAAGTGGATTCCCGGCCTGTTCATGGACGCGGAGACTTTGGATTCCATCCGCGCACGGGATGATTCCAACCTGAAAGACGAGTTCTCCAACACGTCCGAAATCGTCATCAACAAGGACACGGCAATCTCCGCCGGAGTCGACGAGTGGGCGAACTGTCCTGATGGCATCCGCTTTGAATCCCACTCCGGTGACACCTATAACGCCCATATCATGATCGTCCGTGACCCCAGCAAGGTCTACCTGGGTACCTCTACGGAGAACTTCTCCACCTCCATTCCCGGTACCCGCATCGACGACCAGATCAAGACTGACGGCGCCATTGCCGGTGTCAACGCGGGCGCGTTCTTCGACAACGGTACCTCTGATCCTGCTGTCGGCTCCGTGCCGGAGGGGCTGGTTTACTCCAAGGGCGTCTGCAAGTGGACGACCGGCTCTCCCCCCAACGGCATCAAGGGCTTCGCGGGCTTCAACAAGGACAATATCCTCGTGGTCGCCCAGGACAATCTGAGCAAGGCCCAGGCGGAGGAGCTGAACATCCGGGACGGCTGCTGCTTCGGCCCCGTCCTCATCATGAACGGGGAAATCAACCAGGAGGCCTACAACTCCAATTCCGGCTGGAACCCCCGTACCGCCATCGGCCAGCGGAAGGACGGCGCCGTGGTGTTCGTGTGCATTGACGGCCGTCAGGCCGGTTCCGCAGGCGGCACCTATAAGGACGTCATCGACATCATGATCGAGTACGGCGTCGTGAACGCCTGCAACATGGACGGCGGCTCGTCCAGCATTATGGTCTACCGGGATACCTACGGCCTGTTTGGGGAAGCCGGTACCGTGCAGGTGATCAACAGCTATTCCTTGCTGCAGGAGCGTCCCAGAAAGATGCCGACCTTCTGGATGGTCGCGCCGTAAGGAAGTGAGGGAAACCATGTATCAAGGAAAATTCGATTCTAAAAATAAAAGAACCACGGTGGATGTTTCCGAGCTGCTCGCCCAGCGCAACAGCGAGCCTGCACGGGAGCAGCCTCCCCGCCAGCCGGTGCGGGAAAATCCGCCGAAGGCTAACCCTGCCCGGACGCAGCAGCCTGCCCGTCAGCCCAGCGGGCGGCAGAGCCAGCCGACGACCACCCGGCAGCCCAGTGCAAAGCGGCCGCAGACAGCCCAGGCCATGCCGGAAAAGCGGCGCAAAGGCCCCCGGCTGGGGGGCGTGATCTTCTACACCCTGTATTTCATGTTCATTCTGGTGTTCTTCGTGGCCACGTTCTTTGGCCTTCAGTGGCTTCAGGGCTGGCTGACGGACTATCAGGCCGCCCAGCCCACCACCAAGAGCCAGGAGGTCTTTGACCAGCTGTTTTCCCATCCCGACTGGAGCGCGCTGTATGACGCCGCCGGGGTGGAGGACACCCCCTACGAGGGCAAGGAGCAGTTTGTCGCCTATATGGAAAACAAGGTGGGCGATTCGGCGCTGACCTTCAAGGAGACCTCCGCGGGTCTTTCCGGCGATAAGAAGTATCTCGTATTCCTGGGGGACGAGAAGATCGCTTCCTTTACCCTGTCCGGCCAGACGGCTGCCATCACCGACATTCCCGACTGGGAGCTGGGCGGCGTTGAGCTGTTCTTCGACCGGAGCGAGACCTTCTATATCAAGAATACCGACGGCCACACCGTCGAGGTTAACGGTGTGCCTCTGGACGACAGCCACGTGATTCAGATCGCCACCACTGCGGCGGCGGAACGGCTGCCCATCGGCATCACCGGCGTGAGCATCTGCACCCAGGAGATTTCCGACCTGATGGCCACCCCCACCGTCACGATTTTTGACGAGTCGGGCAAGGCCATGGAGGTCAGCTACGACGCTGAGACCCACACCTTCACCGAGCAGACCCAGGCCAACACCATCTCCGACGGAGAGAAGGAAGCGGCGCTGAACGCGGCGAAGACCTACTGCCTGTTCATGATCGAGAAGGCATCCAAGGCGGATATTGCCAAGTATTTTGACACCTCCTCCGAGGCCTACAGCGTCATCACCAATCTGAGCGGCAACCTGTGGATGCAGGGCAATAACGGCTACCGCTTCACCAAGGAAGAGGTTTCCGATTACGCCCGCTATACCGATGATCTGTTCTCCGCCCGCGTGTCGCTGACTCTGAACGTCACCCGTAAAGACGGCACCACCAAGGACTTTGCGTACGACTCGACTCTGTTCTTCCGGAAGCAGGACACCGGCAAGTGGCTGGTCTATGACGCCACCAACGCGGACGTCAACGCGCCGGTTGGCAAGGTGCGTCTGACCTTCATGAACGGCGACACGGTTCTCAGCAGCGATTTTGTCAAGACCGACGCCACGGAGCTGGATACCCCGCTGGTCTCCGCCCCCGAGGGCAAGGTGTTCATCGGCTGGTACCGCATTGATAAGTACGACAACGGTACCACCTACACCATGGTCTTCGACCCGGATGAAAACGGCCACGTCATTATTCCCAGCGGCACCACGCTGGAGCCGATGACCCTGTACGCCCTGTTCGAGACGCCGTCCGGCACCGACGCGACGGAAGGAGGCTAATATGCTGGCATTACTGAACCAACTGGCGGTCAGCTTTGACCTGCCCATTCTGGACTGGATCCAGGCGCATTTACAGTGCGGCTTTCTGGATGCCGTCATGCCCATTGTGACCCTGTTCGGGGAGGGCGGCATCTTCTGGATTGCCTGGGCGGTACTTATGTTGGTATTCCCCAAGACGCGGAAAACCGGCATTGCCATGAGCATCGCCCTGATCATGGGCGTGCTGATCTGCAACGTGACCCTGAAACCACTGATAGCGCGGCCGCGGCCGTATGATTTTCAGTATGAGAATTTCGGCGTGACCATCAAGCTGCTGATCGACGCCCAGCACGATTACTCCTTCCCGTCGGGGCACACCATCGCCTCCTTTGAGGCCGCGGTACCGCTGATGCTTTATGACAAGCGGATGGGCATTCCCGCCATGGTGATCGCCGTGCTGGTCACGTTCTCCCGGCTGTACCTGTACGTCCACTACCCCACCGACGTGATCTTCTCCATCATCGTCGGAACCGCCTTTGCCTTCATCGGAAACGCGCTGGCCGGAAAAATTGCCCAGCGCCTTCCCGCTCCGGCAAAAGGAAAATACGAGAGCTGAACGGCTGAGAGGCATACCCCATCCGGGTATGCCTCTTTTTGGAACCACTATGCGGATGGGAAAGAAACGCCAAGGGACCCGAAAAAAGCCGCCGGCATAGGCTGCCCGCTATGATTCGTTGGCTGCCAACTGCCCCCGTTGAGTCCTTTGGTCAGTAAAATTGGCCTGCGGATAAAAATATTGTGCATATTTTCTTGAAAAGGGGGATACCATTTTCTGCCAAAATGTGCGACAATATGGGAAAACGCAGAGATTTTTGCGTTTTTTCGGTTAATCGTTGCACAAGGGGGCAGAACCATGACGATCAAAGACGCGCTGCGGCTGCGGATTTTTGAACTTTGCAAGGAGCGGCACATGACAATAAACGGCCTGTGCTCCATCTGTGGGCTTAACCAGTCAACGATCAGCAATATCATCTACGGACGGAACAATACGACCAACGTATCCACCATTCAGAAGATCTGCGACGGACTTGAGATCGATCTTCCCACATTTTTCGCATCAGATCTGTTCCGAAACCTGGAATAATACGCATTTTCTCATTTCACCCCACAACACTTGACCCTGGGGGGGGCTATCTCTCTGTCGATTTTTTGAGAAAAACGAAAAATCAACGGAAAAGAGGTAACCTTCGTCACAGGCGGTGGTATTATCACGACAGTGAGGTGAAGGGAATGCGTTCCAAAAGAGCACTGCAAATACGGATCCTGGATTTGTGTTATGATCACGATCTGTCCCTGAATGCGCTGAGCGCTCGCTGCGGGATCACGCAGTCCACGCTGAACAATATCATCACCGGAAGAAACAATTCCATTACCATCCAGACTGTCCTGAGGATATGCCGGGGACTGGACATGGATCTGCAAGAGTTCTTCGATGACGATATCTTCCGGGACATCGAGCAGGAGATTTGCTGACTGCAATGCAGCGGCTGGGGAAATTCTGATGAGTTCCCCAGATTCAGCGAAGGATTCCAAAAACCCACAAAAAAACAGCCCGCCGGGAGCAAACACTTCCGACGGGCTGTTTCGTTGTCAAGGGGACGCTCTGCGCCGGAAGCCTGTCCGGCAGTTTCGGGAAATCCGGGGCGTCTGTTACTTTACAGAAATCAGATTGCTTTCGTAGGGACGTTTTCCGGAAAGAACCTCGTCATAAAAATTCTGCTTCCAGTCGATGTAGGCGATGCTGTCCTGCAATTCCTGGACGGAAGCACGCAGAGCTTCCTGCTTCTGGGCAAGCAGAACCTTTCGCTGGGAAATGGTTCTTTCCCCCTGGAGGCAAAGCGCCAACCACAAAGTGCCCCCTGTTTTGCAGCAGCTCGTTGTGCTCCGGAACAGGGGGTGTTATTTTACAGACGAAAAGGTGCGCCGGGGCAGAACATTGTCACACCTTCAGAACAAAATGATTTTTCTGAAAGTCAAGCAGCCCTTCGCTGCGCATTTTCCCAAGCTCCAGGGACAGCCCGCTGCGCTCGACCCCAAGATAGTCCGCAAGCTGCTGCCTCGAAAAAGGTATGTCAAATTCATATCGTCCCAGACGCTGGGCTTCGGCAGAAAAATAGGACATGAGCTTTGCCCGGGTGGTGCGCTGCCCCATGTGGGTGAGCTTTTCGCTGAAACGAAGATTTTTCCCGGCAAGCTCGCCCAGCAGGTTGCGGATGATCCGGCTGTGATGCGTGCAGGCGGAGGGGCAGACGGTCAGAATGCGCTTTACGTTCAGAAACATTGCGGTAACGGGAGCTTCGGCCACCACACTCACATTCAGCCGGGAGCCGGGGGCGCAGGCGAATGCGGCGGCAAAGGTCTGCCCCGGCCCGGCTTTGGAAAGAATGTTGCGGTTCCCCCAGATATCCTCCTGTATGACGAGAACGCTTCCTGACAGCACAAGGCCGATGGATTCCGCCGTATCCCCGGTGCGCAGCAGAAAAGCGTCCTTCGGGAAGTCCCGGCTTTCTGCCTTGAGGCAGGAGAGCATGGCAGTAAGCTCCTCCTCCGAAACGCCGGAAAAGAGCTGGGAGGAACGGATCACGGATAAAAATTCTTTCATAAAAAATCCCCTTTTGTTGAAAATTCAACCGACTTGTTGATTCCATTATAGTATAATGCGCATGAAAAGGCAAGCCACCAAAAATAGGAGGATTTTCAATGGACAACAAAATGTTCTGTTTTCAGTGTGAGCAGACGGCGCTCTGTACCGGTTGCACGGGAAAAGCGGGGGTATGCGGCAAGACCGCCGATGTGGCGAAGCTCCAGGATGCGCTGACCGGCGCTCTGGTGGGGCTGTCGCGTGCCGCCGACAACGCCCCGGATGTGAACGGGGATACTTGGCGGCTGATGATCGAAGGACTGTTCACCACCGTCACCAACGTGAATTTTAATGAAGAAACCATCCGCGTGCTGATCGACCGGGTACACGGAGAAAAGGCGAGACTTGTCCCCGATTGTGCCGTCTGCGCTTCCGCCTGCGGCCGAACCGATGATTATGACATGGAAAAGCTCTGGGGCGCACAGGAGGACATCCGCAGCCTCAAGTCCCTGATTCTCTTCGGCGTGCGGGGGATGGCGGCCTATGCCCATCACGCCATGGTGCTGGGCTATACCGACGAGGAAGTGAACCGCTTCCTGGCCAAGGCGCTGTTTGCCGTGGGCGAGGACTGGGGCATGGACGAGCTGCTGCCCATCGTGATGGAGGTGGGTGAGAAGAATCTCAAATGCATGGCGCTTCTGGACAAGGCCAACACCGAAACCTACGGAACGCCTGCACCTGTCACCGTCCCGCTGACCGTGGAGAAGGGGCCGTTCATTGTCATCTCCGGCCACGACCTCCACGACCTGAAGCTGCTGCTGGAGCAGACCGAGGGCAAGGGCATCAACATTTACACCCACGGCGAAATGCTTCCTGCCCACGGCTACCCGGGGCTTAAGAAGTATGCCCACCTCAAGGGCAATTTCGGCACGGCGTGGCAGAATCAGCAGAAGGAATTTGCATCGCTTCCCGCGCCGGTGCTGTTCACTACCAACTGCCTGATGCCGCCGAAAGCGAGCTACGCCGACCGTGTATTCACCACGGCTATGGTATCCTATCCCGAAATCGCCCACATCGGCGAAGACAAGGACTTTACCCCGGTCATCCAGAAGGCTTTGGAGCTGGGCGGCTATTCCGAGGACAAAAAATTCACCGGCATCAACGGCGGCACCACGGTCATGACCGGCTTTGCCCGGGGCGCGGTGCTGGGCGCGGCGGATCAGGTGATCGAGGCGGTGAAAACCGGCGCCATCCGGCACTTTTTCCTGGTCGCCGGCTGCGACGGGGCGCGTCCCGGCCGCAACTACTATACGGAGTTCGTCAGGAAGACTCCGGCCGATACCGTTGTGCTGACCCTTGCCTGCGGCAAGTATCGCTTCAACGACCTTGACCTGGGCACCATCGGCGGCCTGCCTCGTCTGATGGACGTGGGGCAGTGCAACGACGCCTACAGCGCCATTCAGATCGCCGTTGCCCTGGCTGACGCATTCGGCTGCGGCGTGAACGACCTGCCCCTGTCCATGGTGCTTTCCTGGTATGAGCAGAAGGCGGTGTGCATCCTGCTGACCCTGCTGCACCTGGGCATTCAAAACATCCGTCTCGGCCCCACGCTTCCGGCGTTCATTTCGCCCAATGTACTGAACTATCTGGTGGAGAACTTCGGCATTGCCCCCATCACCACCCCGGAGGAAGATCTGAAGCAGCTTCTGAAATAACAGTATAAGGCCCACACAGACAACTCCCCATCCCTGCCGTGACGGCAGAGATGGGGAGCTTGACTTATTGAGATGCCGTTCATCGCCGCGGTCATGTCGATGGACTTGCGTATGCAATGGGCATTGTGACAATAATCGATTTGTGGAATTCATCTGTCTGGACGATTCTGAAATCATAATCATCCCCATACAGGAGACTGAGGCGGCGGATCGTCCCTGCCAGGCCGAAGCCCAGCTTGTGTTCCGTGTCTTCACCCGTCCGTTTCATTTCTTCCAGCGCTGCCAGAACATCCTCCGGGAACGGGCTGCTCGTGTCTTCAATGCGCAGCTCCAGCAGTTTTTCCGTGTGTTTTGCGGATATTCTGATATTCGCCATACCGTGCGTTCCGCCGCTGCCGCAATACTTCAGTGAGTTCTCCACCAGCGGATGGATCAGCATACTCGGTACCAGCATATTGCGGCACGCTTCCTGTTCGAAATGGGATTCATACGTTTCCGGCTGGTCAAAAATCTCCTGATACATGGCGATGTAATTATCAATTGTCTGAAATTCTTCTCCCAGGGTGCTGTATTCTCGCTCTGAGCATTTCGCGTTGCTCCGTATGTAATTACTGGCATGAATGGAAAGAGATTCCACCTTGTCCGTCTGACCCACTACCGCATAAGCGCTGAGCGCGCCCAGAAGATTTCCAATCAAATGAGGGGCAATCTGCGTCAGGATCGAGCGCAGCTGCAGATTGAGCAGCTCGTACTTGATCCGCTCCTTTTCCAGCCCCTCCGCGATGATCCTTTGGTTGACCGAATCCAGCTTACTGAGGAGCTGGTTAAAGCTGTCTGCAAGCTCTCCGATCTCGTCATGGCTGGATATCTCGATCTTCTTATTGGCTTTCCCGTCGCCGATAAGCTTGATCTGCTTCATCATGCTGTGGATATTCTTAAGCAGGGAGTGGGAGACAATCCAGGAAAGAACGATGCTCAGGACGCACAGGATCGCGCCGATGATGCGGATTGTATTGTTCATCGCGTAATATGACGAAAGCTTGTCCCTTTCAAGCACAAGATGCATAATACGCCAGCTCTGTAAGCTGTCGACATAGACATCAAAGACATCGCCGTCATATTTGTATTTCTGAACTTCGCCGATGGTATTTTTTGCTTGCGAATATGCCTCGGCCAGCAGCTGCTTATCAACGCCGCCGTTGCTCCCGTCAACGATCAGATCACCGTCACTTGAGAATACGCATATGGTCGTTTCGGAATCAGGACTGATTCCAACAAGGGCGAGGAATTCCTGAATATCTATGTTGACGATAATATACCCGATTTTCTTGTATGGGTACGAATTGTAAATATCCCGACGGACGTAAATGTTTCCGTCTTCATCCGCACACCACTGCGTGTCCCGGACGATGTCAAAGAAGCCCTCTTCGTACAGCTGCCGGACATGGTCAACCTTTCCAGTGCTCTTTGGCTGCGCATACCCGGAAAACCGGCCGTGCTCCTGATCAATAATATACGCGCCTGCCACATAATCTGTCGATTCGGTAAGGCTGTAAAGGAACCGTTCGATGACGATGGAAGCGGAATAGTCGCCGGAGGATGACATCATGGCGGAGGTGATATTCTCACTTCTGCACATATTGAACAGATACCGCTCGATATCATCGGAGATATACGAGAAGCTTATCAGGGTCTGATTGGATATTCTCGCATTCATCTGGTCACTGTCCCGCTCAATATTGTCTTTGAGCTGCACCATTGTGATTCCTCCGAACAGGAGAATCACAAGGACACACTGGAAAATAAGCCCGAATGCAACACGCCATCTAATCCTCATGTTTCGGTTCCTTATCCTGTTTCATAGTATTGCGGTAGTCAGTAGGAGAAATGCCCTCGGCGCGCATGAATGCCTTGTAAAACGTGATGTAATCTCCGTATCCTACCCGCTCTGCCACGTCGCCGACGCGCATATTCGGCAGAGAGAGCAGCTGCTTGGCGCGCTCCATTCGCTTTTTCGTAATGAAGTCAAAAAAGCCCATATCCAGCTCTTTTTTCATCAGCCTGCCAAGCTTGGAGGGACTCATCTGAAAGTGTGCCGCTACCATTTCAAGGCTGATCTGCCCATATACGGCGGAGTTGATGTATTCCAGAACATTCTGCATAACCGGCGAGCAGCTGCTGTAGTCCGTATCTCCGCCTTCATTCTTCTTTGCGAGCCTGCCGATGGCCTCTTCAATTGCAGCTCTCAGGGTTGCCCTTGTAAACGGCTTCACAAGGTATTCACATGCCTGAAGCCGCATGGCCATGCGGGCGTATTCAAATGTTTCATAAGCGGAGACGAAAATAATCTGACTGTCGGGGATCAGCTTTTTTGTGAGATCCAGCATTTCGATTCCCGACAACCCGGGCATTTCGATATCCGTGATGATCAGATCGGGGAGGAGTTGTTCTATCGCCGTTTTTCCGGATGCGCCATCATGGAGTACACACAGCACATTGCAGTTAAGCTCTGCCCACGGAACCGTCTGCTCGATTTGCCTGGCAGTGGCTTTGTTGTCGTCCAGGATTATCACAGAATACATCTCGCACCTCCGCTATCGAAACATCATCCCACCGTTTCCCAATTGGGGTCGTACTTGAGCATACACGCGGAAACGCCGGAATCTACCACCAGACTCGTTCCCGTGATCGTCTTTGCTTCGTCGGATGCAAGGAAAAAGACGGCCTTCGCAACGTCCTCCGGATAAGATTCACGGCCGAGCGGCCAATTGGCGCGCCGTGCGTTTTTTTCTTCCTCCGTCTGCTCAATGAACTTGTCATTCACGATTGCACCGCAGACAACGCAGTTCACGCGGATTCCGTATTTACCCAGCTCATACGCACTGTTTCTTCCCAGAACCTCAATTCCCCCTTTGGAGATCGCGTAGGGAATGCGGTTTCCAATGGCGCCCCTTGAGTGGACGGAGCCGATCAGGATCATGCTGCCTTTGCATCCGGTCTTTATCATCAGTCTGGCCGCTGCCTGTGCGCCAAAAAAGTACCCCTTCAGGTTTGCATTGACGATTGCATCGTAATCTTCTTCGGTGGTACTCAGCAGGCTTTTGAAGCGGCAGGCTGCGCACGCATTCGCCACAAAAACATCCAGTCTTCCGAATACCGCCTCCACCTTCTGAAAGGCGGACTGTGTCTGCGCTACGCTCGGAGGATCCATTTGAAGCCCCAATACCCGTGCTCCGGGAACCGCACTGCGAATTCTCTGCGCTGCGTCTTCCGCTTTTTCCAGGCTGCGGGATGTTACGCAGACATCGAAGCCCCTTTGTGCAAACAATTTTGCCGTTGAAAAGCCGGTATACTGCGTTGCGCCTGTTACAAGCGCCACCGGCCTGCATTGACTACTCATATGATACACTTCCTTTTACTGGAATAGCTCGATTGCCATTTCTTTTGTCAGGCTTCCCCCGGGCGGGACGCTTATGATCCCGCGGCGGTCGGTCAGCCTGTTTCCGTCGGTATTTGCCGTGGTGGACGGCTCGAGACAGACGAACTCCGCATCGTCCGCGTCCATACTCCAAACCGTAAAATAAGAAAAGCCGGTGCAATGAATTCTGATCTTCCAGGTTGAATCAGGTCTGTGAAACTCGATCCACCGGCTTTTCAGATTTTCCATTGTGATTGCACCTTGTGCAAATGAGTGGTTGGTCAGCTCCAATACATTCTTGTGATCCATAAGCAAATATCGTTTGCCATCCGGATGGAATGCCTGTACCGTTTCGGAATCAGGAAAAACGAGTCTGGAAGGTGCTCCGGTGCGCCTCCAGACAAAGCCAGGATGAAGTCCCAGCCCAGCAGGCATCGGGGTATCGGAGCTGTTCTTCACACAGAACGTGACATGGAGCGTGCTGCCCGTGATACGGTATTCCACAGAAAGGAGAAAATCAAACGGATACTGCCGGAATGTGCCGTCGTCGGATTGCAGGGTGAAGACTACTGTGGAATCGTCAATCTGCCTGGCGTCGAACGTTTTGAGCCGGGCAAACCCATTTTTATCCATGATGTACTTCTCTCCGTTACAAAGGTAGTATCCCTCCGGCCAGCCTCCCAGGATCGGGAAGATGACAGGCCCGCGGCGTCCCCATATGCTTTCCTCTCCCCGCCACAGAAGTTCCTCTCCATCCGGAGCACGGAAGCTGAGAAGCTCAGCTCCCGTGGTTCCGAGAGATACGCTTATGCTTAAATTACTCAGCGCAAATACGCCCATTACATCCAGGTGGCACCTTTGGCGGTAGAGGTAACGTTCCTTACAAATGTCCGAAGCATGGGCTTCACGTCGGAAAGATCGATCTCCCAGGAGACCTCTTTGAGACGAGCCTGGATTTCCTCATCGGATACGTCGATATTGATGGTACGGTTCGGGATATCAATGATGACCGTATCGCCGTCCTTCACCGCGGCAAGGGGGCCGCCGATAGCGGCTTCCGGAGCGATGTAGCCAATAGACAGACCGGAGGTGCCGCCGGAGAAGCGACCGTCGGTGATGATCGCGATCTCATTGCGCAGACTCATACCCGCGACGGTCTTCTGGAACGTAAATGCGGTGGTGCCGAAACGCCCCTTGGGGCCAAGGTAGCGAATCACGACTGCGTCGCCGGGAACGATTTCACCGGCCTTGAGCGCCGCAGTTGCGTCGTCGACCTCATGGAACACCTTTGCCTTTCCGACGAAGTGGTGCTGGCTCTTATCGACCGCAGAGGACTTGATAATCGCGCCGTCGGGAGCAATGTTGCCATGAAGAACGGCAATGCCTCCGTCGTCAGTGAGCGGGTTGCTCAGGGGGCGGATGATGTCCTCGTCATAGATCGGCGCATTCTCGTTGTTTTCACGCAGAGTCCTGCCGTTGACGGTCATGCAGTCGCCGTCCAGCAGGGGAAGGAGCGTTTTGATCGTTCCGCGCATACCACCGGCCATATCCCATTCGGTGAAGGAATACTTTGTGCAGGGGGCAATGCCGGTGATCCAGGGCACCTTATGGCTCATTTCATCAAAGAATGCCCACCAGTCGCGGTCGATGCCCGCTTCGTGCGCAATTGCGGGCAGATGGAGCAGAAGGTTGGTGGAGCCTGCAATGGCGATATCCGTAATGATCGCGTTCTTGATGGACGCCTCGGTGATGATATCCCGTGCGGTGATGCCCTTCTTCACCATTTCCATGACAGCCTTACCGGCTTCGTAGCCCATGGCACCCAGCCGCTTGTCGCAGGCATCGATGGTGGCGTTTCCGGGGAGCGTCATTCCCATGGCTTCCGCGATGCAGCACATGGAGCTTGCCGTTGTCATGGTGCCGCAGGCGCCGCAGCCATAGTGACCGGCCTTGAGCATTTCGTCAAAGTCCTCTTTGGCGTAGGTGCCCTCGATGACCTTGCCCACGGTGGAAGAAACCTCCACCAGATTGATCTTTTTGCCCCGGAAGCAGGCATTGGGCATGTAGCCGCCCGTCACCATAATCGCGGGAATGTTGCAGCGGGCAGCGGCCATGAGCTGCCCCGGGACAACGGAGTCACAGGTGGACAGAAGCACCATGCCGTCAAACATGTTCGCCTCCACATTGAGTTCCACCTCATCCGCCACCAGGTTGCGGGAGGGAAGCTCAATATAGCGCGGGTCTTTCAGCACCATGCCGTCGCAAATACCGGTAGTCGTTACCTCGAAGGGCAGACCGCCTGCCTGACGGATACCGTCCTTTACCCGCTGCGCAACCTCCCTGAGATGCACGTGGCCTGGATTGTACTCATTCCAGGAGTTCACGACAGCGATGTAGGGGCGCTTGACCTCTTCCTCGGTATAGCCCATGCCGTAGAGCATTCCGTCCCGCTTCACGCTGGCCACGCCGAATTCCCATTTGCTTCTTTCAAACATCATACTACCTCCATTTGTTCTTGACAAGTTATATTGTTGTTAGTTCATTCCATACGGCTATGATCTTCTCTTTCTCCTCGCCCGTCAGAGGAATGAACGGAGAAGTCATGATATCCTTCATCATCCCCCGACCGGCGAGGATCGCTTTCATCTCCTGCGGGTATCTTCCCAGGCAGGTGATTGCCTGAACATAGTGTAAAAGCTTCTCCTGAAGCGCCTGTGCCTCTTCCCGTCTGCCTTCTGCCCAGGCTCTGTACAGCCTGACAGGCAGTTCAGGCGCGACGTTGCCGACTACCGTTACACCAGCCTTGCAGCCCCAGTCAAAGCTCTTCAGGAATATCCTGTCGCTTCCCTGAATCACCGCAAAATCTTCCCGGTGGGCAGTGACTGCAATGAGCTGCTGCACAAGTTCTTCGTTCCGGTCGCTTTCCTTGATCCCCTTGATACGGCTGTCCTGGGAAAGACGTTTTACAAGGGATGCCGTCAGAGTGGTTCCGACAAAACGGGAAATGTTGTACAGGTATACAGGGATGTCCACAGCGTCTGCGATTTCCTCGTAGTACTTGCAGAGCGCATCTCCACCGAAGGGATAGAAGCACGGCGCCGTTACGATGACGCCATCGGCCCCCAGTGCCTGGGCATCTTTACAGTTACGGATTGCCAGCTTTGTTGACGCCGCACCGCAGCCAACAAGCAGCGGCATTTCATCCGGAATACATTCCCTGACTTTTTTCACGAAGCTGTTTCTCGCTTCCCTGTCGAGGGCAATCGATTCGCCTGTTGACCCCAGGGCGAGAATACCGTCCGTCCCTCCTGCGGCGACGAACTCTGTAAGTCTTTCCGCCGCGCCAAGATCGACGCTTTCGTCCTCGTTGAGCGGGGTCAGAAGGGCACACAGGATACCCTTTATTTCTTTCATATCTGTCCTCCTTGCCTCTTTTCGGGAACTGTGCTTTCAGTTCTTCCCGGTCAGCACCCGAAGCGTGTTCATTGCTACCATCCATTCTTCGTTGGTGGGAAGCACAAGCACCTTCGTCATGCTGTCGGGTGAAGATATGACGCATCCATTTGGCGGCAGGGTGCCCCAGAGAGCCGCATTCTTTTCTTCGTCGAGCCTGATCCCGAGATAGTCCATATCCCTGCAAATTGCGCTCCGGATTCCATTCCCGTTTTCTCCGATTCCGCCGCTGAAGCTGAGGACATCGATGCCGTTCATCTCCGCGGCAAATGCACCAATGTATTTTTTTACGCTGTATACGAAGTGTTCGATGGTGATACGCGCATTGTCGCTGTCACTGCTTTCCAGGTCGCGCATGTCTCCGCTGATCCCGGACAGTCCCAGCAATCCGCTGTGTTTGCTCAGCATCTCGCGCATCTGTACCGGCGACAGGTTTTCCTTCTCCATGAGATACAGCACAGCAAACACGTCCAGGTCGCCGTTCCGGTTATTGTTCAGGATACCCGCCTGGGGTGAAAAACCCATGGAGGAATCCATTGACGTCCCATTCTTTATTGCGCACAGGGACGAGCTTCCGCCGAGATGGCAGTTGACGATCCGCAGGTCTTTCCTTCCGAGAAGCTGTGGAATTTTCCATGCGGCATAGCTGTGGGAAGCGCCATGGAAGCCGTATTTTTCCAGCCCGTACTTGTCCCGGTATACTTTGGGGAACGGGTATACCCGCGCGTAGTCCGGGATCGTGCTGTGAAACCCCGTCTCAAAGGACGCAACCAGCGGCGTGTCGGGCAGCATCTTCTCAAAGCTGCGCATAACGGCCATATACGGCGGATTGTGCGCGGGTGTTACAAAAACGTACTTTTCCATCTCACCGTAAAGTTCTTCCGTCACGCGCACCGGATAGTTGATTTTCCCTGCAAGCACGGCTTTGAATCCGACGCCGTCTATTTCATCGGCGGAAGCGATGACCGGAGCATCGCCTTCCGTGATGAGCTGCATCATCTTCCCGATGCACGGAGAATACCCTTCCAGCGTGTTGATCTCTCCGCTTCCGTGCATTCCTTTCTGCTCCCAGGAGAAGGCGGAACGGGCAGTTCCCACGCGGTCAAAGGCGCCTTTGGCAAGGCAGGTCTGGCCGCGCATATCAAAAAGGCGGTACTTAAGCGAGGTGCTTCCCACATTCACGACCAGGATGATCGGGTTCTCTTTGCCCATGTCAGAGACCGTACCTTTCAGCATAGCCTTCAATTGCACCCTCAAAGCATTTCATGGGAACGTGGGCAACGCCTGCGCCGAGGCGCTTGCCGGACTTGGAAATGATTCCGCCGTGGATCACAGGCTCGATACCCGTGCGCAGTACCTTCCGGATGTCGATTCCGAGGGGCGTGCCCTGATAGTCAAGGGCAGGGACAAGATAGGACTCATGACGTGCCAGGGTGATCTCTTCCGTGAGACGGCTTCTCTCAATGCCGTCCATCCAGCTGAGTCCCTGGCTGCGCATGACGGCCGGGGCAGCCGCTGCGGCGGAGCCGCCAAGTCCGCATGCTTCCAGCATACAGCTGTCGCCGATCCAGGGCAGTACGTCCTCGACCTTGATATCTGCCGCCACATATTCTCCTTCAAGTCTGGGAGCAGGGGCGGTAAACCACCGATTGCCGAGACCCGCCACCTTAATGCCGTATGTAACACCGTTTCCTTCCATTGCGGTGACTACCGTGGAATACGGAACATGACGCGCGGCTTCCAGGCCGCTCATTGCGCTTGCCATACCCAGCGGATGGAAGAAGCGCACCGTGCCGAAGATCAGATCCATGACCTGCCTTTTTTCATCGTCGTTCATGGACTTTGTGTCGAAAATCATCTTGGCAAGCTCATTTGTGAGGATCAGGCCGCAGGCGTCCTGCCTTGAATGAAGCTCGTCGCCCATTTCCACGCCCCGAACCATGATCCGCTTGAGTGCCATGCCGCCGGCCTCCTCAAGCATCCGGGTGATGGCAGGGCCGATCACATCCGACATATTGTGCAGATGCTTATCGATCGCCTCATTGTAAACGCCCCATCCGGCAAGGCCGCCGCGATTGGGGCCTTCAAAGGGCGCGCAGAAACCGCGAACGCCGGAATTCCTGTCCTCAACGATATTCATGACCATAGAAGGCGTCGCAATGCCGGAGCCGGGGACGACAATGTGATAATCGTTACCGGAAGCAAAGGTGACTTCCCCGGTTTTCAGAAGATGCTCCGCATCCTCTCGGGTCTTTGCATACCCTTCAAACAGCACGCCGTTGATGCCGCCCTGCCGCTGGGTTTCGGACATCTCGTCCCATTCGATTTCGGGGCCGGAATGGAGAATGAGTCCCTCTCTCATATCGGGAACACACTCGATAGCCGGCCGGACGCCTACCCAATAGGGGTCGTTTTTCTGAAGAATGTCAATGACAATATCGTTTGCCTGGTTGATTTTGTCTGCAATCTTTGCTTCGTTGTTCATTTTTATCACTCCATCTTGTCAAGGATTTCCTGAATTCTCTGGCTGAGGTGAACCTCAATGGGGGGCTTCCAGTTCAGGATCACCACATCGATCTTCTGCTGTTCCAGTGCTTCGCCCAGCAAACGCGCGCCGATATTGACCGCGTGTACGGGGGAGGTAAAAATGCTGTTGTCCTTCATGCAAGCAGCTCCCTTCTGTGCTTGATAATCATGGCGGCCAGGCGGGCAGCCTCACCGTTGTTATCCATAACGATCACACCGGCGTCTTCCAGAATCTTTCTCTGCACCGCAAGCCCCTGGGGGTCGAGGTCAGAGCCGCATATGGACGCTACAACTGTCAGGTGGCGGCCTTCGCTTGTTGCTTTCCCTACGCCATTGCGGATCGTTTCCGCCATCATCCCCGCCGGGTCCTCGCACAGCGCGTAGCCCAGCAGGAAGTCCATCAGGATCACCGCTGTTTCAGGGTCTTCCGCTTCCTGCAGGAAACGCTCGCAGCGGGGAGCGGGATCGATCGCCACATGCGGCTTGCCCAGCGTGAATTCCTCGGAACCCACATCAATCAGGCAGTCCTTTACGCTGTGGAAGGGATCAGCCAGCACATGGTCTTCTTCAAATGCAATATTGCCGTACAGCGAACCAAGAATGGGTTCGGAAAGCGCAATCGCTTCCTCGGCAAGAGAGCCGCCGCAGTACAGGCCGCGCATATATCTCTGGCTGCCGCGGAGTTTCAGTGCTTCAGCACGTGCAAGCCCATCAATTTTCGCCCAGCGCACTTCTTCCGGGATAGAGACGTATGCCTTGTTTCCCGAAAGGGCAATTGCCATCATTGCGCTTTCTTCAAAGGATTTGGATACCTCTGCATTTCCTGTGTCAAGGCCGGTAAGATCGGCGTTGATCAGCTGCAATACCACGGGCTTTGTACAGGCTCTGACCCGCTCAAGCACCTTCACCGTCGTCTTTTCCTGGGGAGGTTTGGAGATAATTACGATAACCCTGGTTTCAGGGTCGTTTTCCAGGATGTCAATGCTTTGCAGCATGGTGATACCGCCGATATAGTCCTGAAGATCCCTTCCGCCCACACCGATCGCATGGCTGACACCACGACCGTTCCTGTGGATGATGTTCATTGTTTCCTGCATACCGCTTCCGGATGCCGCGACAATACCGATATGCCCCCGGCGAACCTTACTGCAAAGTCCTATGGCGACACCGTTAATGAACGAAAGACCGCAGTCCGGCCCCATCATCAGAAGACCATGTGCTTTTGCGTACTGCTTAAGTTCCAGCTCCTGTTCCAGCGGCACGTTGTCGCTGAACATGAACACATCCATCCCCATTCTGAGCGCTTTCCAGGCTTCCGCCCCTGCAAAGCTGCCCGCCAGAGAGATCACGGCAATATTACGGTCCTTGACATACCGGCTCATGGTTTCCAGCGAGCGGTATTCGCTTTTGCTCGAACCCCGCTGCTGCGTGATGGCGGCAAGGTAGGCTTCCTTTGCTTCAGCCGCGATTTTTTCGCTTACTGCCTCAATGGCAATAATAAGGTCGTTTGCCGACGCGGCTCTGCCGTCTTCCAGCAGCAGTCCGAGATCGTTCATCGTGTCCTTGTTCAGCGGCGTTCCCATGCCCACAGAGATCTGAATGATTCCGTCGGTCTTTCCGATTTTACCGGCAAGCTTCATCAGAAGGACAGAGTCGTAATACTTGTTTTTTATCACAAAATTCTTTTTGACCATCATAATTCCCACTTTCTTTTCCGGCAGCGAAACATACTGTCTGCCTCGCCGCCTCCGTACTTACGAGACAGCAGCCGGCAAGAACACCCATGCACAATTCCGTTCCGGAGCTGCTTCCGTATTCGACGGCTTTGCACAACGTTCGCCGCATCGTATCTTCCGGCGCGTTTTGCGCAATACACTCCATCAGGCGGAAGACCGGGTCGGACATGACGCCGCCTGCGCTTAATTTCAACTGCTGGGCACTGACGAGGGTCGTTCTGCCGCGCCCGAATGCCTTGACATAGCTTCGCAGCAGACTCAGAAATTCTCCGCCTGCACCAAACATGTACAGTGCATGGCACATGCCGCAGATGACGTCATCCGCGGACGGGGTCAGGCCGATTCCTGCACCGACCGTTCGTTCCAGCCCCGCGATAACCGTTTGTTCATCCCCGGAGCGGATTGCTTCAAAAAGGTACGCAAGGGAGCAGAGTATCTTTTCGGAAGGCGGCGGGGCGATTCCTTCAAACAGAAACTTTATCCAGCGTTCCAGGTTTTTTCCTTCCCCGCGCCGTTTGCCGTGCTTTTTCAGCAGCGACGCAAAAAGCAGCTGCTGTTTTTTCAGAATATCGGCATCCGCTTCCGGAATGGCGCACCTGTGCATCTCCTGCAAAAGTGCATCGGACATGATGCACGCAAAGCCGCCGGACGCGAGGATGCCGCCTGATATCCACACGTCGTCCCCCTCAAAAACGCAGTCGAAAAACGGCTCGCCGCCTTCATTGAGGTTTGTGTGTATGCTCATGGGCATCGTGTATCCGGTGTTCACAAACACGCTCACAATCGTTCCGCTGCCAACCAGCACGTTGAAGCATTTCCGGTATACGCCGATCACTACGCCATGTACGTCCGCACTTTTGAGATCCGAAAGAGCACGATCCAGCCTGACCGCATGACATATCCGCCTCATCGATCATCACGCGAACTGCGTTCCAATCGCTTTGGAGAAGCGGATGCTTCTGTGCGCAAAGGCGTCATCGCTTTCCGGGAATTCCACTCTGCCGTGTACGCCCCGGGATTCTTTCCTTTCCAGCGCGGCGACCAGCATCAATTTCCCCAGCAGACAGACGTTTTTGGCAGCAAACAGAAGCCCGGCGCTTTCAAAATCTGTCTTTTCCATCTTCTCCAGACTGTCAGAACAGGCTTCGACATATGCCAGTGCTTCCCGCAATTCCCATCCTTCCCGGAGCGGGGAGAGGGCAGTTCCCAATTTCTCCCTTACTGCGTCGATCACATTCTGCAAGCGCTCTGTTATGCAGCCCGAACCGCTGTCAATCGTTACCTCCGGAGCGTCATTCAGGTCGTCATTGCCCGGAATACTGCCGGCATAATGGGCGGCGCTTTTTCCGCAAATCGAACCAAACACGTATACCTCGGCGCCAGCGTTTCCGCCAAGCCGGTTTGCTCCATGCAGACCGCCCATGACTTCCCCTGCAGCAAACAGCCCTGGAACAGCCGTGGCGCAATCGGTATCGACTTCTACACCGCCCATCATGGAGTGTGCAGCGGGCGCGACCTCCACACGTTCCTTTGTCAGATCGATTCCCTCGTGGATGAACCGCTCATAGTAGAGCGAATGGTTCACCTTGATCTCATCCTCAGGAAGCCCTGTCAGATCGAGCCACACGCCTCCGTGCTCTGTACCGCGCCCCTCTTTGATCTCGCGGCATATGATCTTTGCGAGAGCGTCCTTCGGCGCGGCTCCTTCGGTGGGGTAGTCCTTCAATACGAAGCGTTCCCCCAGAGAATTTGTAAGAATCCCTCCTTTGGCAAGCAGCGTCGTAGATATTCCCAGGGGCTTCGGCCAAATGGCGCGGCACGGCTCATGCTGGCAGAATTCCATATCCCGCAGCACGGCTCCCGCATGGTAAGCCATCGCGTAGCCGTCACCGTACTGATTTCTGGGGTACGTGCTGTTCTTCAGCAAATGCCCGCCGCCGGTGGCCAGCACAACTGCCCTGGCACGGATCCTCACCAGCTTTTCTTCCTGCCTGTCAAACGCCCATGCACCTGACGCGCAGCCGTCGATCACCCGGATCCGATACGCACAGACCCGATTCAGAACCTCCACTCCGTGCTCCGCCAGCTTTTTTTGCAGGACGTCCAGGGAATAGATGCCAGTCTTATTCCCGGCGTGGACAAGTCTGGGGACGCTGCATCCCAGCGGCTGCAGAAGGTGGTAAGTACCGTCCTCGTTTTTGTCAAAGACCAATCCGATGCTTTCGAGCTTTTTCACGGCCTCGGCGGTACCTTTTACAAATGTCCGGACAAGCCTGGGGTCGCCTGTTTCCTGTCCGCCCTCCCAGGTATCCCGGAAGAAGCACTCCTCACTGTCTTCATCGGATACAAGGGCGCAGAATCCAAGAATACCTGTGGATGCCAGACCACCGTCCGTAATGATCAGCACACGGCTTCCCAACTGCGCGGCTTCCAGTGCAGCCATCTGCCCCGCCGCCCCGCCGCCGATGACCAGCACATCCGTTTTCCTGTCCATAATTCGCTCTGTCATAGTGTTCCCTCAATCAAACGCAGCGCGTTCCCACGGCAAATGCGTTCATAAGCCCCGTGGGTGATTTTTCCGTTCTCGGCGGCATCATCGAGAAACGCTGCGACCTTTTCATAAATATCATAGGTTTCCAGATTATCAGGCGAATGCAGATCGGTCGCATAGAAAATCCTGTCGCTGAAATCCTCAAAAAAGCGGTAGGTAAATGCGGGATCCGCCAGGATCGCTTTTCCGCCTGAAATGCTGGAAAACTCGCAGTACAGATTCGGGTGCCTTTCCATAAGCTGCCTGACTTTTTCTGTATTTTTCCAGAAGCGCGGGGAGTGGCCGATCACCTTCAGCTTGGGTATCTGGTCAAGAACCAGCTCAAGGCCATGCAGATCGTCGCTGTCAACGACGCCGTAGTCTCCGCCGTATTTCCCGAAATGGAACAGCACAGGCATATTATTTTTGGCGCAGTGCTCCAGCAGATTGCGCATGCGGGGGTCACTCAGCCACACATTTGCCGTCATTTCCCCCACCGCCACCGCGCCGCGGGACTTGTAATACGCGAGATATCTGCTGAAATCTGTTTTGGCGTCATTGCTGCCCTGCCTCGGATCAAGATTGCAGAACCACGCGCAGAATACATCCGGATTGTTGTCTACAAGCTGCCGTGCTTCGCGCTGGCTCATCCGGTCTCCCGTCCCCTCTGGAGCAGAGCCGGGTGGGAGAAGAATTCCCCGTTCTATGTTGAGCCGGTCGTACATTTTGCGAAGCTGATCCGGCAGGGGGTAAGTGGTTCCGTTTCCCCGCAGCAGATCAGGCTCCGGAATGGCATGAACATGAATGTCTATTTTCCTGACTTTTTCCATATTCTCTTTCCCTCAGAATTCAGTCATATAAGTGGCACGCGACCATGTGTCCTGGTGCGATCTCCTTCAGCTCCGGCGCCTGCTCCTGGCAGATTTTCTTGCATTCCGGGCATCTCCCGCAAAACAGGCAGCCCTTTACATCCCCTGTAAGATTGGGGATTTCCCCCTTCAGGGCGGCTGAATTGTGTACGATATCCGGGTCGGGAATCGCGACCGCAGACATAAGACCCTTTGTGTACGGATGCTTGGGATCTTCAAAAATGTCAATTGCATTTGTTGACTCGACCATTTTGCCGAGATACATGACCCCAACACGGTCGGAGATATGCTGCACCACCGGCATACCGTGGGCAATAAACAGATAGCTCACACCGGTCTGCTCCTGAATATCCTGCATCAGATTGAGAATCTGCGCCTGTACGGACACATCCAGTGCGGAAACAGGCTCATCGCACACAATCAGCTTTGGCTTTACTGCAAGCGCGCGGGCGATCGCGATTCTTTGCCGTTGTCCTCCGGAGAATTCGTGGGGGTATTTTCTGGCTTCCTGGGGATTCAGCCCGACCATGAGAAGGAGCTTCTCCACCTCGTCATAAAGCTCGCCTTTACCGGATACCAGTTTGTGTACCTTCATCGGCTCGCCGATGGTATCCACAATGCGTTTCTGGGGGTCGAGAGAGCTGTACGGATCCTGGAATATCATCTGCATGTTCTTCCGCTGGGCTCTCAGCTCATTCCGGTTCATGCCGGTGAGCTCATTGCCTTCCAGCCGGACGCTGCCGCCGGTCGGCTCGATCAGACGCAGAATGGACTTGCCGACTGTTGTTTTTCCGCATCCGCTTTCTCCCACCAGACCGAACGTCTCTCCCTTGCCGATGCGAAAGCTGATGTCATCGACGGCCTTATACCATTCCGTTCTGGCACGCAGCCCGTCTCTTTTCGTTACGGGGAAGTATTTTTTCAGGTGCTCAACGTTAAGAAGTTCCATTCTTATCATCCCTCCGTGATCTCAAGATAGCGATGGCAGCGAACCATGTGCCCGTTGCCTGTGTCAGTCAGGGAGGGACACTCCTTGTGGCATCTGGGAGACGCATAAGGACAACGGGGCGCAAAACGGCACCCATCGGGCATTTGCGTGATGTGGGGGACGATGCCCTTGATATCATAAAGGCGTTCCTTCTTGTCTCCAAGCTTAGGCATTGCCTTCATCAGACCCATTGTATACGGGTGCTTCGTGGCGTGGAACAGCTCATGAACTTCCGCAATCTCCTGGATCATTCCGGCATACATGACGACGACTCTGGTGCAGGTCTGTGCAATAACACCCAGATCATGGGTGATGTACATCACCGACATCCCCGTCTTGTCATGCAGATCGCGGATAAGCTCCAGTATCTGCTCCTGGATCGTAGGATCCAGCGCCGTCGTCGGCTCGTCCGCGATCAAAAGCTCCGGCTTGCAGGACAGCGCCATTGCAATGACGACTCTCTGACGCATACCGCCGGACAATTCGTGGGGATACGCCTTCATTCTCTGCTCCGGCATGGGAATGCCAACGAGCTTGAGCATTTCGAGAGCAACCTCTCTTGCGGCTTTCTTGTTGAGCTTCTGGTGCTTGCGCACGACCTCGACGATCTGATCGCCGCAGGTGTACACGGGGTTCAGCGCCGTCATCGGCTCCTGAAAGATCATTGCGACCTTGTTGCCACGTATTTTCTCCATCTCGCGTTCCGACAGGTTAAGAAGCTCGACTCCATTGAGTGCTATGGTGCCGCTCAGCACGGAGCTTGGGGGTGTGGGCAGAAGGCGCATGACGGTTTTTGCGGTCACGGACTTTCCCGACCCGGACTCGCCGACAATACCGAGGATTTCTCCCCGCCTGATGTCAAACGAAATATCCTTTGTAACTGCGACCGGCTTCCCGCCTATTTGAAACGCAGTTGACAGATTTTCTATTTCCAGTACCTTATCCGATTCCATAAAGTCCCTCCTATCAATCGGCATTTATGCGCACATCGAACGCATCGCGCAGGCCGTCACCCATCAGATTCAGGCCGAGGACAAGAACCACGATAAACAGTCCCGGTATGATACAGATCCAGGGGGCACGGTTCAGGAGCGGATATCCGGCCTTGAGCATGGTTCCCCACGAAGCGTGGGGGAGCTGAACACCAAGACCGAGGAAGGATAGACTCGCCTCTGCAATAACAGCCTTTGAGCAGCACAGCGTTGCTTCTACAATGAGTGTCGAAAGCAGGTTCGGCAGGACATGGGAGAAGATGATGACAAGCGTGTTCTGCCCAACCGCCTTTGTCGCCATGATGTAATCCATGTTCTTTATGGAGATCACGCGGGAGCGGACTATGCGATAGAATCCTGGAATATTGACAATGCCGACGGACAGAAGGATATTGAACAGGCTGGCGCCCAGCGCGACATTGATCGCCATTGCCAGTACGATCGTAGGAAGCGCCCAGAGGGAGTTCATGAACCCCGACAGAACCTCATCGAACAAACCGCCAAAATAACCGGAGATCAATCCCAGTACGGTTCCGAATACCAGAGCAACCAGGCTTGAGCCAAAGGCGACTTCCAGGGTGATCCCCGCTCCGTCAACAACGCGGGCAAAGATATCACGCCCCAGATCGTCTGTGCCAAACCAATGATCGCTGCCGGGTTCCTGATATCTGTCGGCGGTATTTGCGTCATCATATGTATATCTGGCTGCACTCGAACCGAAGATGGCAAAGAGAATGATCAGGATTACAAGAACCGTACCCAGCACCGCAATCTTTCTTGAAAAAAAGCGGTGGAGAACTTTTTCCATATTGGAACGGCTTTTCACGTGCGTACTCATTTGGCACCACTCTTTCTGGTCGTCCGAACCCTGGGATCGATGATAACGTAGAGGATATCGACAATGGTATTGATGAGAATGATGATCACGGCAACCATCATCACGCAGCCCATGGTCATCTGATAGTCGCGGGAAAAAATGCTCTGGACGATCGCCGTACCGATCCCCGGCAGTCCAAACAGCGTTTCCACCACGATGGCACCGCCGAAAAGGCGCCCCGTCTGCATACCGATGACCGTTATGACGGGGATCAGGGCGTTTCTGACGCCATGCTTCCACACCACGACAGATTTGGACATTCCCTTGGCCTTCGCGGTGCTGATATAGTCGGTGCCGAGAACGTCGATCATATTGGAGCGTGTCTGGCGCATGACCGTTGCCGCAAATCCGAGGCCAACGGAAAACGCCGGCATGATCATTTTGATCAGGTTTTTCCCAAGTCCCTGGCTGATCGGCGTGAAGCCGGAAGCCGGGAGCCAGTGAAGATTGACCGAGAAGATGATGATCAGCATCATTGCCAGCCAGAAGTGCGGCACCGCTACGCCGATCATGGAAATGAAGCTCGCGATTGCGTCGATCGCGCTGTTGCGGTGTGTCGCGGACAGCACGCCCATGGGAAGCGCAATGGCGACTGCGATAAGCATGGCGAGAAGTGTCAGCTCAAGGGTAACGGGCAGGCGCGTCACAATCTTCTCTGTCACAGACGCCCCGTTCAGAAAGGAGATTCCAAAATCACCCTTCAGGACGTTCTTCAGCCACCTCAGGTACTGAATATACATGGGGTCATTCAGGCCAAGGCTTTCGCGCAGCGCTTCCACTTCCTCTGCAGTTGCATCCATCGTACTCATCGAATCCGCCGCATCGCCCGGCATGACATTCAGCAGTAAAAACAAAACGATGCTTACAACCAGAAGAACCGGAATCGCCGTCAATATTTTCTTCAATATTGAAAATAACAAGTTCGAACCTCCATTTTCATAGAGAATGGAGCATATCGCTATAACGTATAACAATATGCTCCATATGCTCTGTTATGAAATATTACTTGGTGATGTAGGTGTCTGCGAAGCTGTAAGAACCGAAGTTGGTAACTTCCACATTCTTTACATAGTTAGCAAAGCATCCGTAGCTGTTGGACTGGCAGATCATGAGCTTCAGCGTGTTTGCATGGAAATGATCCTGAAGCTCCTTCAGCGCAGCCACACGGGCGTCAATGTCGGTAATGGTCTTGAGCTTGTTGTACATTTCTTGGGATTCCACGGCTTCAGGAATGTCCAGCGTCATGTACGCGACGAACGGATCCTTCAGCTGCCTGCTCATATCAACACCGGCGTTGCCGTTCTGACCGACGATCATGTCGTAGTCCAGAGAGGTCTTCGCGCACTCGATCCATGCGGTACGCTCCATGGGATTAAGCACAAGGTCAATACCGGCCTGCTTCATCTGCGACTGCATGAGCTGAAGAATGGTGTTGTCAGGCTCGCGGGAGATGCAGGAAACGGAGATGGAAAGACCGTTCGGATAACCCGCTTCCGCAAGCAGCTCCTTTGCTTTTTCGGGATTGTATTCGTTGATGCCGGCGTTATCGTAGTACCAGTACTGGTCGGCACGGGCGAAGAAGGGGGTGGTCGTCGCCAGCCCCTCAAATACCACGTCAACGATCTCCTGACGGTTGATCGCATAGGCCACCGCCTGCCGGACCTCAAGCTTTGCCAGCGCTTCGTTGCCGAAGTTGAAGCCTGCCCAGAAGTTGATGTTATAGTGATGCTGGTAGGTGGTCAGGTCTGCATTGGACATGCAGGTGATTGTGGAGTTGGAGGAGGACTGAAGGTCAATGCCGTCAATATCACCGGACTGGAGGTTTGCGACTTTTGCCGCATCATCGGGAAGAATCTGGTAGTAGATCTCGTCCAGGTAAGGCAGCGGCTGTCCGTCTTCGCCCATGAGATAATAATCATCCCGACGCGCAAGCGTGATATGGTCGCCTTCCTTATATTCCTTGAGAACGAACGGACCTGTGCCGATGGGATTGGCGGCAAAATCGTCATTCGCCAGATTTTCGGGCGCGTAGACATAGAAGGAAATGCCGGACAGCGCCGTCAGCAGACCCGCATCCGGGGAGGATGTGTTGATCTGGATGGTGTTCTCATCGATAACGTCCGTACCTGTGATAAGGGCAAGATCGCTGCCCTTCTGCTTGTGTCCGCATTCCTCTGTGATGTAGTAGTTGTACAGATCAGCCACGCCCTGGGCGGTAAGAGGCGTGCCGTTGGAGAACGTTACGTCGCTGCGCAGCTTCAGCTTAAGCCCCAGGCCGTCCTCGGTAAACTCCCAGGACTCTGCAAGGGAGGGAACAAAGTTGCCGTCCGCGTCGATTTTAATGGGAGTTTCCAGAATCTGGTCCAGCACGTATGCGTCTGCCTGGGTATATGTGCTGTGGAACATTGCAAAGCCGTTGTTCGTCATATCCATGGTCTTTGCGATCTTAAGAGAGCCGCCGCGAACAACATCCGTTGCGGGAGCAGCATTTTCTGCTGCTGCGGTGGTGTTCCTTTCGGCAGGTGCATCTGAAACCGTGGGTTCCTGCTTCGTGCCGCAAGCGGCAAGGCTGAGCATCATGATGAGCGCGAGTAGAAATGCTGCAAATTTTTTCATGGCGTTGACTCCTTTGACAATATTATTGGACGATTATCCGCGGCTATGCGCCTGTATCAAACCAACCATCTATATTATAATCGACCGATTCGTGCATGTATATTGTTTTCTCCCTTCATTTTCTTGCCATTTTATGCAATATTGACAAAAATGGACGATGCAATTTCGGAAAGGGCTTTTTCAGATCATCTCAAAGGAAACAAATAATCCGAACCGATCTCCCACAGGGAAGATAAGGTTCGGATTACATTTGGGGTGCATATCATAATGCCCGCTTAATTGAAAAAACCAAGAATTTCATACTGAGCTTCAATTAAAATCTTTAAAAAAGATTTTAATTGCCCGGAGGGCATGAAGTTCATATGAGACTTGTTTTGTGATTTCTTTCCTTATAAATCACAAAACCGGCAGCGCCATTAGGCGATGCCTTCCTGATTAAAATCAAAGATTTTAATCAGGAAATAGTATCAGAAGCTTCATGCAAGTATTTCCTCCGGGATCTCCGAGCGTGATGTTCAAAACCGCTCCCGTATCCCGCTATCAGATTCCGGGGGCAGTTTCCTTTGCCGTATTTTGTGTATTACCCCCAGGACGGCAATGCGCAGTTTTTCCGGGCGGGGAAACGATTCCGGCTACCGGAACTTTCAATAGACGAAGGACATGATAATATTCTGCTCGAAATCGCCGAACTTTTCTCCGAAAAGATTGAAGCCGCCAACAAATTCAGCATCCGGTTTGTTGCCGATCTTTACGGAGATCGGACGCTGGGATGAGAAGGTAAAGCTGCTTAATGTCACATCGGATGCCGGGACGGAATTGATCGTGCAGCCGTCATTTGAAATTTCCAGAGTTACCAGCTTCCCGTATTGGGTGCTGCCGCTGCCCCACCACTCCGGGTTGAGCCTGCCGAGTCGGCTTCCGAAATCACCGGGGGATCTCCATGTCCCGCAGTCAATGCCGTTTATCCAGAAGGTGATGTCGGATATCCAGTCTTCCTTATAATTGAGTGCCTCGGAGCACAGCTCGGCAGTGAGAATCAGCCGCTTCGGGGCTGCGGAATGGGGCAGCTGATAGGGAAACTTATATTCCACGTATCCGGCGGCAGACCATAAAATCTGTGCCTTTGCACGTTCGGGAAGATAAAAAGACTCGGGACGATCGCCAAATCCTATTTGGGAAACCTCGGAGGCAAGCCCGCAGCTGGGGGTTACTTCGCAATCGGTAAAGCATCCGATGGGCATGGAAATGCTGGATACTTTGCTGACATTGGGATCGTCCGAGGTCAGCTTGATGATGATCTGATCGTTTTTCCGGCTGCATATTTTCATGGAACCCCGGCTTCCGGGCTGAAGCTTTGTGTTGATCAGTCCGGCGTTTTCCAGGGAACGGATGTACAAGGCCGCACTGGAAGCCGGGATCTGGAGCTTATCGGCAATTTCGGCAACGTTGAAGCTGTTGTGGTACAGCAGCTTCAGGATCTGAATCCTGGCAGGTGAGGACAGCGCGGCGCCCAGACTGCACAGACGCTCCTCGTCTTCCAGATTCAGTTCAAGAATATTCGCCATTTGAAATCCCTCCTGTATCCTTTTTAAAATATCATAACAGAAAGAATACGATTTGTCACGTTCCAAAATAAGATTTTTGTTCTAAATATTCTGAAAGAAAATAATCCAACAGAATTTGTGTTTAAGATTTACAAAAACAAGTGGATTAACAAATAAATTATGGAAATATTGACAACAAACCACTACCCGTGTTATTATCAAAGCACGAAGAGAACATGATTTGTGTTCAAATCGACATACTAACAAGATGATAACAGGAGGAAAATGACATGACAAAGCGTTTGCTATCCCTGATGCTGGCTCTGATGATGCTGCTGGGCATTTTTACCGGCTGCTCCGGCAATACGGAACCCACTGCTGCCAATGCGCCCGCGGCGGTGGACACACCTGCAACAAGCGGCGGCGAAGCGCCCGCTGAGAAGACGAAGATCACCTTCATGGGTTGGGGCACCGATGCCGAGGTCGCTACCTTTACTGCGATGATCAAGCAGTATGAGGAAGCCTACCCCGACGTGGAAGTTGAGTACATCGTGGTTGCCGACAACGAATTCGACACCAAGCTTCAGACGATGATCGGCGCAGGCGAGTGCCCCGATGTTTTCTACTGCAATATCGACAAGATGATGAAGTACGCCGCTACCGGCAATCTGCTGGATCTGACGGAGTACTACGAGAACAACGAGATTTTCGAGCAGGGCAATGTCTGGGAATGCCTGCTGGATCTGTACCGGTTCGACGGCGAAAACCAGGGCTCCGGCAGCATTTACGCCATGCCCAAGGACGTTTCCGCTTTCCCTGTTTTCTACAATAAGGATCTGTTTGCTGCCGCCGGCGTCACCCCGCCAACCGCTGAGAATCCCTGGGACTGGAACGACTATCTGGAAGCGGCAAAGAAGCTGACCTCCGGCGAGGGGGATGAGAAGGTCTATGGCACCGGCTCCTACTCTCTGGAATCCGCCGTATGGGCCAACGGCGCCGAGTGGGTGGATCAGGAAACCCTGAGCAAGGTTGAGATTACGGATCCCGCCTTTACCGAAGCCCTTCAGTGGTGCGCAGACCTGTATCTGGCCCATGGCGTTTGCCCCTCTCCCGCAGAGCAGACTGCCCTGAGCGACTATGACCGCTTCAAGCAGGGCAAGCTGGCCATGGTTGGCTCCGGCACCTGGAGCCTGGGCGATTTCTGGGCGAACTGCGATTTTGACTGGGACGTCATGCCCTGGCCTGTCAGCCCCAACACCGGCAAGACCGCTATCTGGTTCGGCAGCGCCGGCCTGGCCGTCTCCGCTACCACCGAGCATCCTCTGGAAGCCTCCAACCTGTGTGCGTTCCTCGCCTTCAACGAGGATGCCCAGAGAACCGCCTACACCAACGGCCAGGCTGTCCCCACTCTGAAGGATATGGCTTACGGCGAGTACACCGAGTCCGGCCTGAAGCCTGACAGCAAGGAAGTGTTCTGGGATATGTTCGAGCACACTGCCCGTCTGGCGACTCAGTCCAGAACCTTCAATCAGGAATGGTTCGCCGAGTTCAATTCCAACACCGCCGCCGTTTACAACGGCGAAATGACCGCTGAAGAATACTGCGAATCCATCAATGACACTGTGCAGGCACTGTTGGACGACAGCATCGCACAGAAGGCCGAGTACGCTGGCTGATACTTTAGGAAACTCTGAATAAATCGTCTGCGGCTGTGAGCGGATCTTTTCCGCCCACTCTTCGGTAACGAAAACGGGAAATACACAAAGTATTCCTCCGTTTCCGATACCTCGATTGGGCGAAAAATCTCTCGCTCACAGCTCTTGCCGATTTAATCAGAGCTTCCTTTGAGAAATTCTGATTGCCGGCAGACATGACGTCTGCCGGCAATTGCCCAATTGTCTCCGAACGGAGGGTTCCTTATGAAAAAGAGAAGTAAACTGAAACGAAAGGAAGGCGCTGCGGGGCTGCTGATGGTCACGCCGTCGCTTGTTTATTTCTTCGTGCTTTTCCTGATCCCGCTGGCGATCTGCATTTATGCCAGCTTCACAAACTGGAATATTCTGTCCGTCAAACGCACTGTTGTCGGATTCCGGAATTTTGAAAAAATGTTTGCCGATGTCAAATTCTGGACGGCACTGAAAAACACCCTTTATATGCTCATCCCAATTCCGATTTATACCGCATTCGCACTGGGATTTGCCTATTGCTGCCATAAGAAGATTCTCGGCGAAAAGGCATTCCGCGTGGTTTATTATCTGCCCTTTATTTCTTCTGTTGTGGCGCTGGTGCTGATCTGGAAATGGCTGTTCAATTCTCAGTACGGCCTGATCAATCAGTTTCTCGCCCTGTTTGGCGTGGCAGGGCCGGACTGGCTGGGGAATCCCAAGTGGACAAGGCGAATGATCGTGATCATGATCTCCTGGAAAATGATTGGCATTATTTCCATCTATTACATAGCGGCGCTGAAAAATGTGCCGAAGGAATTCTATGAGGCGGCGTCCATTGACGGGGCTTCCTCCTGGCACCAGTTCCGCACCATCACCCTGCCCATGCTGACGCCGACGACGTTCTATATTGTGGTTATGGGCATGATCGGCTCCCTTCAGACCTTTGTGGAGGTGCAGCTGTTTGCGCCGGACGGCGGACGCGGATACGGCGTCGGGACGATCGTCTTTTATATCTGGCAGAAAGCCTTTGAAAGCAGCCAGATGGGGTACGCCTGCGCGGTTGCCAGTATTTTTGGCCTGATGATCATGCTGCTGACTGTCGTGCAGTTTGCATTGTCCAAGAAATGGGTTTACGGAGGTGAATGATATGAAGCGGAAAACGTCTCCCGGCCGTGTGATTACATTCCTGATTCTTCTGGCGGGCGCCTGTACCATGATCCTGCCCTTTGCCTGGATGCTGGTAACGTCCCTGAAGGAAGCCAATCTTGTATACACCATTCCGCCCCAGTGGATTCCCAAGCCTGTGGACTGGAAGAACTATGTGGATGTCTGGAGTGCGGCAAACCTGGTTACCGGCATTAAGAACAGCGCGATCATCAGCCTTACCGTTCTGACCCTCAGCACGCTGACCACCAGCATGGCGGCCTTTGCCTTTGCAAAGCTGGATTTTCCCGGGAAGAATGTCATTTTTCTGATGCTCCTGGCGACCATGATGGTGCCCGGCGTGGTGCTGCTGGTGCCTCAGTTCGTCATGTATTCCAAAATCAAGTGGATCGATACGCTGCTTCCGATGATCGTTCCGGCGTCCCTGTGCAATATCAACAACATATTCTTCCTGCGGCAGTTCATGATCGGGCTGCCCTCCGGTTACCTGGATGCCGCCAAGATCGACGGGTGCAGCTACTTTGGCGCGTACCGGAGGATATTCTTACCCCTGTGCAAGCCCGCCATCATCTCCAATGCGATCATGCTGTTCATGGCGACCTGGAACGACTACTTTGGCCCCATGATCTTTACCCATAGCGACAGCAAGCAGACGATTCAGGTGGCCATCGCCATGCTCAGCTCCCATTATGAGCAGCAGACGGATATTCCTCTGGTGATGTGCGCGTCTCTGATCGCGGTTCTGCCGGTTCTGATTCTGTTCATTACCTGCCAGAAATATTTTACGGATTCCTTTGCAATGAGCGGAATCAAGGGGTGAGCCTATGAATACTTACTGCAACCCCATCAAAAAGCACGGTGATTTTGCAGACCCTTTTGTTCTGCGCTATAACGGAAGATATTATCTTTACGGAACGAATCCGGACGTCCGGTGCTGGAGCTCTGAGGATCTGGTGAATTGGAAACCGGAGGGGGCGACGGTGCCGGAGGAGGAGTTCCCCGGCCTGGTTCCCTTTGCGCCGGAGGTCGTGTGGTGGAACGGCGCGTTTTACATGTACACGTCCCCCCACGGCTTCGGCCACTATGTGCTGAAAAGCGACAGCCCCACCGGCCCGTTCCGGAAAATCACCGGAAATATCGGCCGCACCATCGACTTCTCCGTCTTTATCGACGACGATGGCCGGTGGTATGCCTACCGGGCAGACGACCGGGGCATTGTGGGCTGCAAAATGGATTCTCCGACGGAATTCGGCGAGGAAGTCCTGATCGGCGCTTACTTGCACGGCTGGACGGAGGGGCCTTTTGTTGTCAAAAAGGACGGGAAATACCACCTGACCTACACCGGCAACCATTTCCTGTCCAAAGGATACAGAATCAACGCGGCGATTGCGGACAGCCCGCTGGGGCCTTACCGGGACGATCCGTTCAATCCCGTGATTGTCTGTACAGAAGGCAATGTGGTCGGCCTGGGGCATAGCTGCACGGTGCTGGGGCCTGACCTGCACACCCATTATATCGTGTATCACAATCTGAATCCGGATAAAACCCGGGATCTGAACATCGACACTGTGGTGTTTACCCGGGAGCGGGCGTACATTCTCGGCCCGACCACCACGGCCAGGCCGGTGCCTGCACTGCCGCAGTGGCGGCGTCTGCGGTTTGTGCCGCAGTCCATGCACTGTGCGTTTGCCGAAGATGTGACCCTTCCGGGGGCAGGCGCGGCGGAGTTCCATATGGCTGCCGGTGCGGAAACTACCCGGTACGGTATTTCTTTTGCAGGGTCGGAGAATGTCCGGCTGGAGATTGACAGGGCTGAAAATACGATTTCCGTCAAAAACAAGCTGGGTTTGGTCGCCTGTGAGAAGCTGCTGAAAGATTATGACCACAAAGCACTTCACTGCATCCGCGTGGAATATGGCGGCGGATTGACAATTTATATTGACAATTTGCTGCGGCTGAAGGCCAAGGTATCCGTTGGCGGCTTGGCGGTTTCCTATTATGCAGACGGCGATTTCACCGTTGGGTCTGCCGTGGTTCAAGCCCTGGATAAAGAATCGTTACACTATCCGGTTCCCTGCCTTGCGCCGGGCAACCGCGAAATCTGTTTTGACGTCACGACACGGGGAATCTACCAGCTCCTTGCGATGGGATGCAGGGGTTGTGGGGAAGCAATCCGGGTGGACGGCAATGTCCTGCTGCCGGACTGTGTGGATCGGGAGTGCAATCTGGCATTTTACCGGTGTGATCTGGATGTCGGCAGTCACATGCTGCAAATGGACGCCGAAACGGCCGCCATTGTTCCCTATTATGGCAGCGGATGTGATTCTGTTTCCGTTCAGAATATCGGCCCCTATGACAAAGTCTGCGGCACGGAAAAATGGAGTAACGGGAATATTTCCGCAGATTTGACCGTCACGGACTGCGGCGAGGGCTGGCAGGCGGGCGTGATTTTCAGAGCAAATCATCTGGCCGACGGGGGAGAAGGCGGCGACAAACAGCTTGGCACGAATTTCTTTGTGGGCTACAGAGTCTGTATTGCCGAAGACAGGCTCCAGCTGTGGAAGCACCGCTATGACGAAACGCTGCTGGGGGAAGTTCCCCACGACGGCGGCAGCCATGTCAGCTTGCAGATCATTGCCGCAGGCAATGTGATCTCTCTGCGGATGAACGGCGAGGTAGTCCTGGAATATCAGGACAGAAGGCCGATTCTGTACGGATATACGGGATTCCACGCAAGAAACTGTGTCATAACCAACGGGACGATTGCGCCGTTTCAGGAATAATGAAAATGGAGGAGGCTCTTATGACGAGAGTACCGAGAAGTGAATACCCCCGCCCGAATTTCAGACGGGATAACTGGCTTTGCCTGAACGGCGAATGGGATTTCTCCATTGGTGAGAAAACGCTTGACCGAAAGATCATGGTTCCCTACGCCTGCGAGACTGCACTGTCCGGAATCGAAGATAAGGGCTTCCACAAAACGGTATGGTACCGCAGAAAGTTCACCCTCCCCGGCGAAATGGGGGGAAAGAGAATTCTTCTGCACTTCGGCGCGGTGGATTATCAGTGCGATGTGTGGGTAAACGGTCAATACATTCGCAGTCACACCGGCGGGCAGACCAGCTTTGAGGCGGATATTACGGATGCGGTCGATCAGACAGGCGATAATACCATCGAGCTGAAAGCGGAAGACGATTACCGGGATATGGAGATGCCCCGGGGCAAGCAGTTCTGGGAGCTGAATTCCAGAAGCATCTTCTACTCCCGGACGACCGGAATCTGGCAGACGGTCTGGCTTGAGGCGGTGGATCCCCTCTATCTGGTCAGCTGTCACATTACCCCCGAATTTGACCGGCGGGCTGTCCGGTTTGAATATCAGCTGAGTGAAACCGCAAAGGGGATTGCGTTCGATATCTCCTTTCAGGGCATGGCTGCGGCGAATCTCACGGTCGCACCACAGAGCTGCAAGGGCAGCGTGACCATTGGGCTGGATCAGACCGGATTGCAGGCATGGAATTTTCAGGAAGATCTGGCATGGACGCCGGAGAATCCCCGCCTGTTTGACGCGAAAATCACGGTCTATGGGGAAAACGGGATCACGGACTGTGTGGATACCTATTTCGGTATGCGCAAGGTCAGCATCGAAAACGGCCGGTTTATGCTGAATAACCGCGAGTACTACCAGAAGCTGGTTCTGGATCAGGGCTATTGGGAGCAATCCCTTCTGACTGCGCCCGGTGACGAGGATTTCATCAAGGACATCCGGCTGACCAAAGCCATGGGCTTCAATGGCGTGCGCAAGCACCAGAAGGTGGAAGACCCCCGGTATCTTTACCATGCAGACCGTCTCGGCCTGCTGGTCTGGGGGGAGATCGGCGCGGCGTATGTGTATTCCAGGGAATACGCCCATCGGATCTATTCCGAGTGGATGGAAGCGGTGGAACGGGACTATAACCACCCCTGCATCGTGGCATGGACGCCGTTGAATGAATCCTGGGGCGTTCAGGAAATCAAGGTTGACAGGCAGCAGCAGGCGCACTGCAATGCCCTGATGTACATGACAAAATCCATTGACAGCACCCGTGTTGTGATGGATAATGACGGCTGGGAGCATACCTGCGGCGATCTTCTGACGATCCACGATTATTCCCCCTCCGGGGAAAAGCTGAAGAAGCATTTTGAGAGCATGGAATCCATCCTGACCATGACGCCTGGCGGCAGAAGCATGTTTGCCGATGGGTACGATTATCGGGGGCAGCCCATCCTGGTCACGGAATTTGGCGGCGTGAAATACGCGCCGGAATCCGATCTGGCACGATCCTGGGGATACTGTGAGGAAAACGACCTTGGCGCGTACACGAAGAAATACGCGGAGCTGACCCGGGCAATTCTGGATTCCCCCCTGATTCAGGGGTACTGCTATACCCAGCTGACCGATGTGGAGAATGAAGAAAACGGTCTGCTGACGTATCACAGAGACGTTAAGATTCCTTTGGACACGATCCGCAAAATCAACGAAGGAACCTGGGAAGGCTGAAGCGATACTATGAAGAAAAAATCCGTTTCCCGTTGGATCACGGTATGGAATCAGTCCCATACCAACATCAGGACGGTCACACCGAAATACCGCAATCGCACCATGTGGCTGACGGTGCCGGCGGCGGTATCCGGGGAGCGCGTCCGGCTGCGGTTTTCCAATAAGGAAGGCTGTACAAAGCTCCGGATCATTCAGGCCGCTGTCTGCGTGAACGGCGGTGGACGGCAGCCGGTGCTTTTTTGCGGAAAAGAACGGCTGGTGCTTGAAACCGGTGAGGAATGTTACACTGACGAAATTCCCCTGCATGTTGAGGCCGGTCAGTATTTGTCCGTCTTTGCGGCGTTCCGGGGAGACGTCACATCGGGCAACTGTATTGCCGCCCATGTGCAGTGCAGCAAGGATGGGAATTTCGTTTACGCGCCGCAGACAGACATCAGCAGACGGAGCTTCATGGACAGCTATTGGGGAAATCTTCCCGGTATTCCCGCAATTTCCGGGGTGGAAGTCCTAACCGACGAAACACCCGAGGTGATTGTCTGCTTTGGCGACTCCATCACCCAGCAGAGCACATGGACGGTTCCGCTGGAACGGATGCTGAATGACAATGGGCATCCGGCCATCGTGCTGAATGCGGGAATCGGAGGAAACAGACTGCTTCTCGGGGCGCCGGAGGCTGCACTCCAGGTGTTTGGCCCCGCTGCCATGGAGCGTTTTGAACGGGATGTACTCGGGGTGGAAGGCGTTACTGCGGCGATTTTTGCCCTGGGCACCAACGACATTGGCTGGATCCGAAAACCGGAAGACATCGAAACCGCGGGAGCCGACGCCGTATTTGCCGGACTGAAATCCCTGGCGGCCAAAGCCCACGGAAAGGGTCTGACGGTATACGCGGCAACGCTGACGCCCCGTAATGGGTCGCTGGACTACGGCCCGGAGCAGGAAGAGGAACGGCTGCGGCTGAATGCAATGATCCGCAGCGCAGACTGCTTTGATAGGGTAATTGATTTCGCGGAAGCAGTTGCCGATGCTGCGGATCCGGGTATGTTAGCCTTATACTGTGATTCCGGCGATCATTTGCATCCCAGCGCCCTGGGTGGGCAGAAAATGGCACGCTGCGCAAACGATGTAATAACAGGTTCGGACGGGCAGGGCGAATAGAGGAAAAGTGCCCTTTTGCCCGGCGGATATTCCGGAATATGCGGCGCTGCCAATAATGAATTTCCAAAATCGGACTGTAATGTACAAACACTTTCCGGCAGAAACCCCTGGGACGATATATTCTTCGTCCCAGAGGTTCCCTAATGGACTACTTTTCTGAACTCAATTTCACCGATGGGCTGCTTATCACAGTCGTAATAGTGAACGACCAGAATACCCCCCAAGGTACCCTGACACATAAAGGCTTCAAAATAGCAGTTTCCAGTCTCATCTTCCATGAAAGCGCCGCCTTCTCCGTAGGTCAGGCCCTCGATCTCCACCTTCATAATATTGCGCCGGGCTTCCCGGTCGGTCACAGTTGCCGGCATATGGATATGATATCCAAGGGGCGTCTCTGTAACGGTCATATCGCCAAATGTCAGACCGGGAATCGCATCGGGTTTCAGGGGATGATAGACCGTCCCTTCGCTGGTCACGGGTGCTTCACTCAGAACAAAAGGCAATTCCACCCGCTGCACCTCGCTGCTGCCTTCCTCCCGAGCGTATACCAGGCATACCGCTTCCGGATTGGAGGCAGAAACCGTTTTGCTGACCTGTGTCAGGATTACCATTTCACTTTCAGAGATGTTTTCCATCGATGATTTGATCGTCTGTCGCGGTTACACTTCCTTTCGGTTTGGACCCTTCACCCTATTAGACAGTATCGGAACCGGGAAGGTCACATTTATTTGTAAAATTATAGCATTTTCCTGAAAAGAATCAAACGGGCAACGCCGTTTCGGAAATGCGTTTCCTCAAACATCCCAAAGAAAACAAATAATCCGAACCCATCTCCCATAGGGAAGAATTGGTTCGGATTATATTGGTTTGGTGCCGCTGACCGGGCTCGATTACATCAAGAAGCAAATGCCGTCCAGCCGGCGTTTGGCAATGATCCACCGGATCATTGCATCTAAATGGGTTCGAGTCCCAATCAGGATATAAGAACAGGGATATCCACTGGCGGGGTATCCCTGTCGTTGGTGCCGCTGACCGGGCTCGAACCGGTACTCTGGAAACCAGAACGAGATTTTAAGTCTCGGGTGTCTACCTATTCCACCACAGCGGCATGTTCCCCCATAACGGGGGATATGAAATTACGTTGCAGATGCTGCCATCTCAACACAACGTATGGTAGCATATTTTCTGCCAACCGTCAAGTATTACAGCTGATCGAGATTCAGCGTGAAGGCTTGCAGACAGTTGTTTAGGAACCATTCCAGTTCCGGGCGGTCCATGGCCTTCAGGGCTTCCAGGGTCTGCTGCGCTGCGGAGTCGAACTCTGTGTTGCCCGCCTTCTGCTCCTCCAGACACTTGATGTGGGCGGACAGCTTGTCCGCAGCCTTGACGAAGGGTTCCAGCTCAGCGTCGTCTTCCAGGACGTAATGGGTGTAGCTGGAACGCAGCTCGGCCGGGAGCATGTCCAGCAGACGGTTGCCTGCAATGCGCTCCACCTCTTTGTAGGCGGTCTTGATGTCCGGATTGTAGTATTTGATGGGCGTGGGCAGGTCGCCGGTCAGGATTTCCGAAGCGTCGTGGTACAGCGCCGCCACGGCGCAGCGGTCGGGGTCGGGGGCGGGGAGGTTCAGAATGTCCCGGCGGATCAGCGCCAGGGCGTGAGCCAGCACCGCGGTCATGTGGCTGTGCTCGGAAATGTTTTCGGAAAAGGTGTTGCGCATCAGACCCCAGCGGGTTATGTAGCGCATACGGCCCATCAGGGCGTAAAACTCATTTGCCATGGATGATCTCCTCTATGTCCGCGGCCAACCGCGCGGGGGATTCGCAGAAATGCTTTGCACCGACGGCTTCCATGCAGGATTTGTCCCGGAAGCCCCAGAGAACGCTGAGGCAGGGGACACCGGCGTTGTTCGCCGTCAGAACGTCCACGTCACTGTCGCCGACGTAGATGCACGTCTCGGCGCCAATGGACGCCATGGCCTTGTACACCATGTCTGCGGCGGGCTTGCGGGGGCAGTCGGGGCTTTCCCCCCGGGCGTAAATGCCGGGGAAGATGTCGGCGCAGAGGGTTTTCACCGCAGCGTCCGGCTTGTTGGAAACAATGGCGAGGGGGTAGCGCTCCCCGAGGGCGGCCAGGGCTTCCGGAATGCCCTCGTAGGGGCGGGTCTTGATCTGGCAGTGGGCGCTGTAATAGGGCTGGAACGCCGCCAGCACCGGGGCGGGGTCTGCGCCCTCCGGGACGGCCTGGGCGATGAGCCGGGCAGCGCCGTTGCCGACAAACCGACGGACTTCCTCCGCCGTGCGCATAGGATAGTCGAAGGACGCAAGAACGTGGTTGACGCTGTCGGCCAGATCTGCCAGCGTGTCCAGAAGTGTGCCGTCCAAATCGAATAAAATACCTGTTTTCATCATAAACCTCTGTTTTTCAGTACCCGAATGTCGTTTCCCACGAAGGTCAGACGCTGGAAGTCGCCGTGGAGCCGGGACGCGATCTGGGGGGAATAGCGGCGGCTCAGCTCGTCCACATTCAGGTTGGTGGAGATGACCATGGGCTTGACGGCCATCATTCGGTCGTTGAGTAAACTGTACAGCGCGGCCGTGACGAACTGCCCGGGCATCTCTGTGCCGAGATCGTCCAGAATCAGAAGATCGCAGTTCGTCAGCTTGGCCGCTTCCCGGCGAGCGTCCTCGCTGGGTGTAAATTTCGCCTGCTCCAGCTTGGAGAACAGGTGACTCGAAGTTTCGTAAACCACACTGTAGCCCCGGTCGGTCACCGTCCGGGCAATGCACGCCGACAGGAAGGTCTTCCCCAGACCCGTTCCGCCGATGAACAGCAAGTTCCCCACATTGGGGGTGAAGGTCGCGGCGTACCGGCGGCAGATGTTCAGCGTCCGCTCCATAATGGTGCGGGGGCTGGCGCCGTATTTGGGGTCAACGGCGTCGGGGTAGTAGTCCAGGCGGAACTGGCTGAAAGTCTCCCGGCTGCTGGACAGAACGGAAATTTCCTTTTTCTGCTCCTGACGGCACAGCTCGCTCAGGCACTCGCACATGGCGGTGCCCACATAGCCGCTGCCGCCGCATTTGTCGCAGATGGGGCTTTCGTCCAAAAAGCCTTCCTCAAAATTCGCGGCGGCCAGCGCCGCCCGTTCCCGCTGCAAGCCCAGATTTTCCTGCCGCGCCTGTTCCAGCAGCGCCTGGCCGTCGGAACCCTGCAAAAAGGCCGCCTGGGCAGCCTGGGCCATGGTGCGGCGCAGAAGCATGTCGATCTCCCGGATGCGGGGGACTTTGGCGTAGGCTTCTGCCAGATGCTGCCTGTTTTCCGACTCCCGGTCTTCCTTCGCCTGGGCAAGACGCGCCCGGGCGCGCTGAACCACTTCCGCACTGTATCCCACGAATTATCCCTCCTGCAATACTTTCTGAATGGCCTCCAGCTCCGCCTCGCCCAGCTGGCCGGAGGCACCCTTCGGGACGCTCGTCTTCCGGTCGCCGGTGCGGACGTCCTCGGCGCTGTGGAAGCCCTGCTGCTGCCAGCGCTGCAAAATCTTGTTCATGTACGCCCAGTTCAGCCCACCGGTATTCAGGCAGGTGCGCTCGTAGGCCATGGAGATCAGCTCGTCGTCCATGCCCATGTCCAGCCAGCTCTGGGCATAGCGCTCCTCGGCGGCGGTGAGACTGCGCCCCCGGATCTGGATCAGGTTCATCAGCCGGGACAGCCGGGAATTGCGCACGTTCTGCGCCTGAATGAAGGCGGCGGCTTCCTCCACAGTGTCGATGCCCCGCTCCGCCCAGTTGTAGGCTTCCTTCTCGATGGTGCGCAGAGACGGATTGCGCAGACTCCCTCTTTGCCGGGCGCGTTCCTTGCAGTAGCACACCAGAAGGGAGATCACGTCCGCGGTCAGCCCTAAGTAGCGCACAAAGCCCAGGAGGATTTTCAGTTCTTCCGTGTTCAGGCTGCGGCCCAGCAGACGCTGCACCTCGCCGTAAAGGCTGCGGAAGGTGTTGTCCGAATCCATGGCGTCCAGCACGTCCTTTTCACAGTAGCTGGGACGTTCGCCGGGGGCAATGTGGCTGGGGCGGTCTTCCGGCCACAGACCCAGCTGCCGCAATGTAGCGGCGGCGCAGCCGTAGCGGGGGGCGCTGAAATGCAGATCGGCTTCCGCGCCCTCGGGGCGGTTGCCGCTGTTTATGTAAAGGTAAAGCAGCGCTGCATCCGGATTTGCGGCGGAAAGCAGCCTGCGGATGTCGCTCTGGGAAATTTTGACAGGTTCGGTGATCATTTCGGCGCCTCGCAGAAAAAGTCATTTTCCGTCATTATACCACAGCTTCCCAACGGGGACAACGGCGGGGCAGCAGAGAATTTCGCAGAAAAACGAAGATTTTTTTTGGCAGGACACAGGATGTTGTGGGCAGGGGAGAGGACAAGTACAAAAACCGGAGTCAGGGCACCAATCGCGTGCGCAGCTGTACTCCGGTTTTCGTTTATTCGCAAAAAATCTGTGGCAGAATGTACGCAGGAGAGCCGTTCCCTTCTCCCTGCGCAGGAATCGCTGAACGCAAATCTTTTTTGCCCGCTCGTTTCTGATTAAAATAAGTATTTTAATCAGAAAATGGTATCAAAGAGAAAATACATTCTGTCTGATGCCGCGAGAAAGCAGAAGAAGCTTGTTTTCAGAGTTTCCTTATTCGCGTCATACCGCTGCGCATTCGGCGACACACTTGACAGTAAATGAAATGGGCGAAAGCAACCGTCGTCACGTTTGGTTCCCGTTTCTTTGCTGTCCGCAGGTAGCTTAACCGGAAGAAGCCTGATTATTCGGAGGTGCCTATGGAAAAATTTGTCACGTTGCTCATTCCCGCCCTTGTCGCGCTGGTGCTGGTGCGGCTGCTGCTGATGCCCATGAAGCTGATCTTCAAGATCGGCATACACTCCGGGTGCGGCTTTCTGTGCCTGTGGCTGCTGAATTCCGTGGCGGCGTTCACGGGGGCATATTTTCCCATCAACGCCGTGACGGTGCTGGTGGCCGGATTCCTGGGACTGCCGGGGATCGGCGTCATGGCGCTGCTGGAAGTGCTGTCGATGTGAATTTCACGGAGTACCGCCCTCCCCAGAAAGGGGAGGGCGGCGAACTTTATTTATCCAGATGTACGTTCAGATGGGGGTAGGTCATGGCGATGCCCTGCTCGTCGAAGACGTCCTTGACCCGCTGGGTCAGGGCGAAATACACGTCCCAGTAGTCCTCGGTCTTCACCCAGACGCGGAGGGTGTAGGCAATGGCGCTGTCGCCGTAGCTGCTCACGCAGGCGCTGGGGGCGGGGGTCAGAAGCACATTGTCCATGGTTCCCGCCTGCACCAGCGCGTCGATGACCTTCTGTGTGGGAGCGTCGTAGGAGGCGGAGACGGGAATGTCCACCCGGCGGGTATCGGCGGCGGAGTAGTTGACGATCTGCGCCGCGACCACCGCGCTGTTGGGAATGGAGATGAGCTTGTTGTCAAAGGTGGCCAGACGGGTGTAGGTCATGTTGATCTCCTGCACCGTGCCGGACTGCCCGGCGATCTCCACATAGTCGCCGGAGTGGAAGGGGTGGGTGGAAAGAATGGTGAAGCCGCCGATGACGTTGGTGAGCATATTTTGCAGGGACAGGGAAACGGCCAATGTCAGGACGCTTGCCAGGGCGACGATGCCGGTGACGTCAATGTCAAGGCTGGACGCCACGCTCAGACCCAGCAGGATATACATGGCCACCTTGGCGAGAGACAGAATCAGGCTGTGAGCGGCCTTTTCCAGGTGGGATTTTTCCAGCCCCCCCTGAAGCAGCTTCGTGACGATACGGATGATCAGAATGCCGATGACCAGCACAAGGACGGCGTGGAGCACCTTATTCAGCGCGCCGGTTCCCAGAGCGGTAAGAAAATCTTTCAGCATGGAAAACAACTCCTTCAGTATAACAATTGAATGATGTAATTATAAAACGGGAACGGGGAAATAGCAAGAAAAAATGTGGCGCAGAAGTTGGCAAAAGCCGTGATTCCAAATGTTAATCCCATTTTAAGAAATAGACCTCTTTCATCTTAAAGAAGCCGGTGATATAATAAGAAAAAAAGATGACGAGAGGAAGGAAAACCACATGTACAACGTTCTGATTTGCGACGATCAGCCGGATATCGTCAACGCGCTGAAAATATACCTGACCCCCGAGGGGTACAATCTGTTCGAGGCATTCACCGGCACCCAGGCGGTGGAGATCGCCAAAAACAACGACATCCACCTGATTCTGCTGGACGTGATGATGCCCGTGATGGACGGTATCACGGCGACCTCCAAGATCCGGGAATTTTCCAACGCGCCCATCATTCTGCTCACCGCCAAATCCGAGACGGAGGACAAGGTGCTGGGGCTGAACGTGGGGGCGGACGACTATATCACCAAGCCCTTTGTGCCGGTGGAGGTGCTGGCGCGTGTGCGGTCTCAGCTGCGCCGGTATGCCCAGCTGGGCAGCCGCCCGGAGGAGGGCAGCGGCAGCATCACCATCGGCGGCATCGCCCTGGACGACCGCACCAAAACCGTCACCGTGGAGGGGGAGCCTGTGTCCCTGACGCCTACGGAGTACGCCATTCTGCACCTGCTGATGGCGAACCCCGGAAAGGTGTTTTCCACCAAGGTGCTGTATGAATCCGTCTGGCAGGAGGCGGCGCTGGGCAGCGAGGGCGCCGTGGCGGTGCATATCCGTCACCTGCGGGAGAAAATCGAGATCAACCCCTCGGAGCCGCGGTATCTGAAAGTCGTGTGGGGACAGGGCTATAAAATGGAAGGAGGAAAATAATTTGAAATACAATATTGTATTCAAATTCCTTGCCATCGCCCTGTGCGCCCTGATGCTTCTGGGAGCCGCCGGCAGTGCCGCCGCCATCATCGGCATGACGGAATCAGGGCTGTACGACATCTCCGTGGAGGAGCTGCGGGACAGATACATCCGTTCGGACGGCGAATCCATGGCGGGGCGTATCGCCGTGGACTATGCCGAGGCGAACCTGGGCGGCGTGCCGGAGGCGATCGCGGGGCCGACCGTGTACGATCTGGGGCCGTCGGGGAAGACCGGCTGGCTTTACGGCGTGTTCAACCCGACGCTGGCGGGCTACGTGCTGAAGGACGCGGAAGGAAACGTTCTGGAATCCGGCGGCGCGGAAAAACTGACGGACGCCGAATTTTATTCCTTCCCCGTCAGCGGCTCGTATAAATACGTCCTGTCCGTCACGGAAAAGTCGGAGGCAACGCCTCAGGCGGACGCGAGCACCTATAACGCCATCCCGGAGGGCGGCGCAACGGTATTCAGCGTGAGCATTGATGCGGAAGACTCCAGTGAAAGCGTGGACAGCGTCGAACCGATTGGCTATATTACCAACATTGGCTATGGCATAATCCGCTTTGAGGCCAATGAACAGGGCACGATAGACTTGCCTGATTCTCCCACTACCTGCGTGACTTTCCGGGACGGGAATGGCGATATTCTGTATCAGACCTACAATGATGTGAGTCTGACAAAGCTTGAAACCGGCGGCTTCCTGCTGCGCGACACGACCGGTGAACCGGGTCAGAGCGAAGTCCTGACGGATGACGTTCCCACTGAGGGCGCAGATATATATAAGGTAACATTCACCACGGAATCGGAGCTGGCAGGCGAGGGGGGACATACCCGCAGCGGCAGCACCCCGGTGGGCGTGCTGAAACGCAATGACGCGGGCGTCCTGTATTTTCAGTCGGACGACGCCTTCTACCGGGACAATATGCCGGAGGACGCCGTCATCACCGCCGTGGAGTTCCAGGACAAGGACGACGTTATTGTTTATAAGGCGGCGAACCCGTCAGGCGTAGGCGAATTTGAATGGAATGCCGACGGGAAAGCAGTCGTATTTCTGATTACGCCCAGCCTGACGCAGAAGGTGGTGCCGGAGGCCGAGACCGTTCCGGAGACCACCGCAGAGACGGTGCCGGAAACAACCGACGAAACCACCGTTACCGTAACAGTTCCGGAGACGGCCGCCGAAACCGTCCCGGACACGACGGAGGAGACCGTCCCCCTCGAGACGCTGTCCGTGAACCCCACCAAGCCGGCGGTAACCGGCACGGCAGCCCCGGACGTGATCTTTGCGGACGGCGAAGCTCACACCATGGAATATTGGGACGACGACGCCCAGAAGTCCATGGTGGTGGAGTACCGCTACGCCCAGCTGCCCGCCTATACCGTGGAGCTGACCCTTGCTCCCGGCGCGTACCGCTTTGACGGCGGGTACGCTCTGCTTACCCAGGTGTGGAGCTACCGCAACAGCCTGTTCTTTATCATAGGCGTGTGCCTGCTGCTGTTTGCCGTGCTGGCCGTGTACCTCTGCTGCGCGGCGGGCAGAAAGCCCGGCAGCGAGGAAGTCCATGCCGCGGGCTTCAACTGCATCCCCCTGGACATTTACCTTGCCGGCGGCGGGCTGATCGTCTTCGGCCTTTTCATGGCAATCGTCCAATTCTACGATGCCGCCGACCTGTTCACCCAGAGCGTCCAGACCCTCTGCGCCGGAGTACTGATGGCGGGCTACGCCATGAGCCTGATTTTCGTGAGCTTCTGCTTTGCCTGTGCCGCCCAGTTCAAGACCCCCGGCGGCTACTGGTGGCGCAACAGCGTCTGCTGGCGGTGCCTGAACCTGCTGGTGAAGTGCGTCAAGGGCTGCTTCTCCGGCTGCGGCTGGCTGATCCGGAATTTTCCCATGGCCTTCGCCGCCTTGGGAAGATTCCTGCTGGTGCTGCTCAGCCCTCTGAGATGGCTGTGGAGACAGGTAAAGAAGACCTGCACAAAAATCGGAAAGTCTATCAACCGGGTGTACTCCATGATGCCGCTGACCTGGCAGTGGCTGCTGACGGGCTTCATTATGGTGATGCTCCTGTTCGCCGCCTTTGCGGGCAGATCGGAAATGATGGTGGTGCTGAGCCTGTGCGCCTGTGTGGCCGTGGTGCTGTATGGGGCGTACTGCTTCGGCATCCTGCTGGAAAGCGCCAAGCGCATGGGCAAGGGCGACCTGGACACCAAGGTAGACGACAAATATCTCATCGGCGCGTTCAAGAGCTTTGCCGGTGACCTGAATGACCTGGCCGGCGTTGCCGTGGTGGCGGCGCAGAAGCAATTAAAATCGGAGCGTATGAAAACAGAACTGATTACCAATGTTTCCCACGATATCAAAACGCCTTTGACCTCCATCATCAACTACGTGGACTTGCTGCAAAAGCCCCACACGCCGGAGGAGGAGAAGACCTATCTGGAAGTCCTCAACCGGCAGTCCCAGCGCCTGAAAAAGCTGATCGAGGATCTGATGGAAATGAGCAAGGCCAGCACGGGGAACCTGACGGCGGACATTACGAAGCTGGACGCGGTGGAATCCGTGAATCAGGCGCTGGGCGAATTCGCCGACAAGCTGGAAAAGGCCCAGCTGACCTCCGTATTTCGCCATCCGGAAGAGTCTGTCGCCATGATGGCGGACGGAAGACTTGCGTGGCGGGTGCTGAGCAATCTCCTGAGCAACACCGTGAAATATGCCCTGCCCGGCACGCGGGTGTATATCGACGTGATGGCGCTGGAGGGAAAGGTCATCATTTCCCTGAAAAATATCTCCCGGGACGAGCTGAACGTGGACGCCGACGAGCTGATGGAGCGCTTTGTCCGGGGCGACGATTCCCGGAACACCGAGGGCAGCGGCCTGGGGCTGAACATTGCCAAGACCCTGATGGAGCTGCAAAAGGGACAGCTGCAATTGCTGGTGGACGGCGACCTGTTCAAGGTAACGCTGATCTTCCCTGGTGCGTAACGGAATGAACTAAGCCAAGGGCGGCGCGGGATTTCCCGCGCCGCCCCGTTTGCCGAAGGAATAGACGCAAAAAACAGGGAGATATTCCGGCATGAAGAAAAACTGTTCACAATTTCGTCGCTTTTTATTTTCATTTCCGTTATTGCCTGTTCAAAACCGAAAAGTATCTTAATAACAGAAAGGTTGCGGAAGCCGTGAGCCGCTCCCTTTCAACTCCGTAGATCCTCTTTTCTACCTCTCTTCTTTCCAAACCCTTTCGCGGAAACCCCGGTGCCAAACGCGGCACCGGGGTTTTCCACCCCCTTGGGCGGCGGAAGCCAACCCGGGAGGCCACAGGCGGCTGCAACAAAATTGTAACCTTTGAAAGAAAATAGAAATCGAAATCGGGAATTGTCATTTTCCGTAGCTGGTAAAAAACGAATTTTATGGTAAAATTTGGAGTAGATTTCTTAAGATAAGGGCAAATGTTTAAGAATGTTATAAAGTGTAAAGAATTCTGTTACATTTTGTAATTTTCCTATTGACATCCGGGAACGGATGTGATATCATGCAGACATGAAAGAGATGCCGGGTGCGGAAGCGGCGGAAAGCCTCCCCGATTGGCGACACCAAAGACTCCAGCGCCGGCAGCATTTCTAAAACAACCAATTTTCTAGGAGGTTAGAAACTATGAAAAACACAATGAAGAAGCTGCTTAGCCTCGTATTGGTGGCTATGCTGCTGGTCTGCGCGGTTCCTTTCCAGGCGGCCGCTGCGGAAACTGATGCCAAGACCGTAAAAGTGAATGTGTACGTTGACGATGTGCCTACCGCTGACAAGACGATCACCGTCAAGCCCGGTGAGAGCATTACCTTGAACGAGGAGCTGGCCAAGTCTCTGGTCAAGTCCGACAAGGCGTTCGTCAAGTGGACCGGCGCTTCCGGCAACGAAGCCAATGGTCAGGTCATTCCCTACGAGAAGATTCCCGCTGACTACTCCGTTAACCTGTACGTCAAGAAGGTCGTTGAGGACACCCGCGTTGACGCGAAGGTTCCCGTTAAGATCTATGTTGACGGTTCTTACGTAAGAGACGGCGAGATCACCGTTCCTGTTGACGGCAGCGTGAAGCTGACCAAGGAGCTGGGCCTGAAGCTGGTCAAGGAAGACAAGGAGTTCGTTAAGTGGACCGGCGCTTCCGACAACGAGGCTACCGACGTCACCATCAACTATGCCGGTATCGACGACGGCTACTTCCTGAAGCTGTTTGTCAACACCAAGAAGGCGGAAGAGCCTGCCAAGCCCATCACCGTCAAGATCGTTGACGACAAGGGCAACGCCATTGCCAAGCAGTTTGAGGTTACCCCCGCGAACGGTAAGTCCTCCGTCATTGGCGACATCCTGACCCAGCGCTGGATGGGCAACTGGAAGGATTCCTACGAGTTCGTTACTGCCAAGAGCGATGAGAAGGGCGGCACCCTGACTCTGTCCACCACCATCAACGCCGGCGACTCCCTGACCGTTACCCTGAAGACCAAGAGCAGCACCGGCAACACCACCAACAACACCACTACCAACAACAAGTTCCCCTACAAGGTTTACCTGCACATCTTCAAGGACAACAAGGTCGACGATCCCGCCAAGACCATCAACATCACCGAGGGCATCGCTCTGGACGGCAAGGTCACTCTGGATGAGGTCAAGACTGTTGTTAAGAACTACTACACCGCCAAGACCAGCGACGGCATCAAGTATGACGGCATGTACATGGCCAAGGGCAACTGGGTCGGCAACTTTGTCAACGACACCCAGAAGTATGACACCATCTCCGACACCAACGATATGCGCAAGGAGAGCGAAGTCCACATCAACGTGATGATCACCAACGCCAACGCCAAGAGCACCACCACTGAGAAGGCCGATAAGACCAACCCCAAGACCGGTGATATGATCTTCATTCCCGTGATCTTCATGGTCGTTTCCGGCGCCGCCATTGCCGGTGTGTACTTCTACAACAAGAAGCGCAGCGCCCGGTAATCGAGAATACGCTAAGCTAAGAAAATCCCGACAGCTTCGGCTGTCGGGATTTTTTCGGCGCATGACAGCCGGGGCGGGGGATTTGCGGTGAAGTTTTTGCAGAAAAAGGATTCCCATTTTCACCGTCATGTGTTATAATTAGGATATCCCCTAAATTTGGAAAGCAGGAGGAATGCAATATGGACAACTATAACGGCAATACCTACGCACGGCAGGACACGGATATGTCTGTCGGCGCCTGGATCGGCACCCTGATCCTCTCGGCAATTCCCATCGTTGGTTTCATCTGCCTGATCGTCTGGGCGGTGAGCAGCTCTCCGGAGAAGCGTTCCCGGAAAAATTGGGCGATCGCTCAGTTCATCCTGACGCTGATCGGTGTGGTTATTGCAATTCTGGTGTATGCCATGTACGGCGCTTCCCTGGCGTATCTGCTGAGCTAAGACAATCCCCCAACCCGGATTTTCCCGGGTTGGGGGACATCTTTTTTGATTTCAGCACTGACGCATCAGGCGGATGTAGAATTCTACGGCCTTGGCGGCGGTTTCCAGACGGATGCGCTCGTTGTTGCCGTGGATGGTGGAACGCTCTTCGGCGGTCAAGTCCATAGCGGAGAAGCGGTAGACGTGATTGCTCAGGTCGCGGTAATGCCGGGAGTCGGAGCATTGCACCATCAGGTATGGGGAGACGATGCAGCCCGGCCATGTATTCGCCACGGCAGAGGCAACCTTCTCCCATGCGTCGCAGCCGGTTTCGGAGACGGGGCTGGGCTCGAAGGATTCCAGAGACGTGATCTCCACGGCGGGGTCGTTGACGGCCTTTTCCAGATACGCCAGCGCGGAAGCGACGCTGTCGGCGGGGTTCAGGCGGATGTTGGATACCATTTTTGCTTCGGGAGGGATCACGTTCCGGGCGGAGCTGCCTTCCATCTGGGTAAAGGCCACGGTGGTGCGTACCAGCGCGTTCATTTCGCCGCCGCTCTTTTTGCCGAGAGTGTCAATGATCCAGCCGAAGCACCACATGTTGGCGAAGATCACCCGGTACAGTGGCGTTGAATACCGTCCCAGCGTGTCGAACATCTGGGCGGCGGGGCCGTCAATGTGAGCCTTGAAGGGGTGATCCTCCACCCGCTTGCAGGCCGCCGCCAGCACGCCCACCGGGGTGTGGGGCTTGGGGGCGGAGGCATGACCGCCGGCGGAGACGGTGCGGTACTGGGCGTTCAGCATCCCCTTTTCCGCAATGCCGATCAGGCCGCAGGGCTGCTTCACGCCGGGGAACACATTCTCCACAACAGCGCCGCCCTCGTCCACCACAATGGCGGGGTGGACGCCGTGCTCGGTGAAATACGCCACGATGTTGGGCGCGCCCTGACCGTTGATCTCCTCACCGCCGGAGAAGGCGAAGTAAATGTCCTTTTCCGGCTGGAAGCCCTGGCCGATGAGGTAATTGGCGGCGGAAAGGACGCCGTTGAAGGTGACCTTGGTGTCCAGGGTGCCGCGGCCCCAGAGGATGCCGTCCTCAATGATTCCGGCGAAGGGGGGCTTGTCCCACTTTTCCTCGTTGACAGGCACCACATCATAGTGCGCCATCATAACGGCGGGATCGCCCGCCTGCTTTCCCGGCCACCGCAGCAGCAGCGCCCGGTCGGGAAGCTGCCGGAAGGTGCAGGTGCCGAATACGTTGGGGTACAGGGTCGGCAGCAGAGAGATCAGCTTCTGGAATTCCCCCTCGTCCTCCAGAGAATGGTCGTTGTAGGACACAGTCTTGCAGCGAACCAGCTGGGCAAGGGAATCCACGGCGGCGTCTTTGTCAAAGGCGATTTCTTCCTTGGTGACTTCGGGCTGAGGCTTGGGACGGAAGCGGATGGTGCGGACGGCGACCACGGCGATGAATGCAGCCAAAACGGCGAGAATCAGATATCCGATCATGTTTACAAAACTCCTCTCTTATAAAGCAGCCGGGAAACGGCAATGGTGAACAGCACGCTCACCGGAACCATAATGCCCACGGTACCGGCGTTCAGGGCGGGGACGAAGATGAACAGAATCAGCATCAGCACCACCGGTGCAACGGCGATCTTCCAGTTCCGGCTGACGAAGGCCACGCCCAAACCGCCGAACAAGGCGGGCAGCATCTGGGCAAAGGCCGGTTCCAGCACCGGCGCTTCCAGCACGGGGGTCAGAGGGACGATGAGAATCACGCCGATGATGATAATGACGGTGGTGACGATGGAGGAGGTGGCGATGGCGATGGTGGAGATGACCTCGCCCTCCTCGGAATTGGCGCTGACGTTGTTCTGCTCCAGCGCGTTGATGGCGCAGGGAAGCTTTAGGTTGGAGATGTTGCCGGTGACGAAGCTGAGGTAGGAGCCGCCCGCGCCCAGCATGGGAACGAAGGTGATTGTCTCAATGACGCCCACCGCCCAGTACATGGGCGCGGTGGCGATGAGACCCACCACCAGCGCGCCCCAATCGGGGGCAGCGCCGAACAGGGCGGCCACCGTCAGGGGGAAGGCCAGCAGCAGAATCATCACGGAAATGTTCCAGATGGTGCCGCTGCGGTGAACGGAGTCGATGTAGCTAAGCTGCTTTTTCATATCGGCACCTCCTTAACCCAGCCACGCGGTGAGGGGAATGGCGGAAGCCATGCCCAGCACCAGGGAAATGGGCAGCGCGTAGTCGTTGACCCAGCTCCACTTGAATTTTTTCATGAGCAACCCGCAGACCACCATGATCGCGGCGGACACCGCCATGACGCACACCGGCACAAGCCCGGAGGTGGCGGCGTAATCCCCCGGCGTCCACAGACGGGAGAAATCGCAGAATACGTAGCCTAAAAACGCGGAAATCATGCCGATAAACATGGCATTCTGGAAAATATCCGCCCATCTGGCGTCCCGGTTTTCCAGAACGGTCATGCCCCGCAGCAGCTTTTTGCCGATGACGGGCACCAGCCAGATGCCCACCATGATGGACAGGGTCATCACCAGGGCGATGTTGACGTATTGCTGGGCGGTCAGGGAGCTGATTTTGCCCAGTTCCAGACCCATGGCGCTGACGGCGTTGGACGCCGCGATGGCCTCATAGCTCAGGGAGCCGACCACGCTCAGCCGCAGCCAGGGCAGGGGAATGCCCAGACTTTTGCTTAAGGTGATGACGCTGATGACGATGGACACGGCCGGGGCGATGGTGAACAGTGCGGCGGTTTTGACGGTTTTTCTGATCTTGGCCTGATCCATGCCGATCTCCTTACTGCGGCGCAGAGCCTTGACGAGAAAGAAAACCGACTGAGCCAGAACCACGGCGACCAGAATTCCGGCGAGCAGGTAGAGCACCGGATGGTTGACGCTGAATTCCATGGAAACACCTCCGAAAAAAGATGGATTCATTATAGCACGGTGCCGTTCCCGAAACAAGAAGCAATCCGACATAAAAGAAGATTTTGCTCCGAAACACCCTTGCTATTTCCTGCCGGATAGGGTAAAATGGTGGGGAGTTTTTTGGGGAAAGAGGCAACGGAAATGACAAAAGCGGCGTTTGATAACGATAAATACCTGCAAATGCAGTCCGCCCACATCCGGGAGCGCATTGCCCAGTTCGGCGGCAAGCTGTATCTGGAATTCGGCGGCAAGCTCTATGACGACAACCACGCTTCCCGCGTCCTGCCGGGCTTCCAGCCGGACAGCAAGCTGCGGATGCTGCTGCAGCTGAAGGAGCAGGTGGAGATGGTGATCGTCATCAACGCCGACGATATTGAAAAGAACAAGGTTCGCGGCGACCTGGGCATCACCTATGACCGGGACGTCATTCGCCTGATCGACATTTTCCGGGGCTTCGGCCTGTACGTTTCCAGCGTGGTGCTGACCCGCTTTCATGAGCAGGCGCTGGCGCGGGCGTTCCAGTCCCGCCTGGAGGGGCTGGGTATCCGGGTCTATCACCATTTTGAGATTCCGGGCTATCCCTCCGACACCGGCTACATCGTCAGCCCCGACGGCTTCGGGAAAAACGATTACATCGAAACGACACGGTCGCTGGTGGTAGTCACCGCGCCCGGCCCCGGCAGCGGCAAGCTGGCGACCTGCCTGAGCCAGCTGTACCACGAGCATATCCGGGGCAACACGGCGGGCTACGCCAAATTTGAGACGTTCCCCATCTGGAACGTGCCGCTGAACCACCCGGTAAACCTTGCCTACGAGGCTGCCACGGCGGACTTGAACGACGTGAACATGATCGACCCCTTCCATCTGGAAGCCTACGGGGTCACCACCGTCAACTACAACCGGGACGTGGAAGCGTTCCCTGTGCTGGTGGCGATTTTTGAGAAAATTCTGGGGCATTGCCCCTACAAATCCCCCACGGATATGGGCGTGAATATGGTGGGCAACTGCATCGTGGATGATGAAGCTGTCCGGTTTGCCTCCCGGCAGGAGATCATCCGCAGATACTATGTGGCCATGTGCGAGCAGAAGCAGGGCAAGGGCAGCGACGAAACGGTGCGCAAGCTGGAGCTGCTGATGAAAAAGGCCGGTGTGACCCCGGAGGAGCGGAATGTGGTCGCCCCCGCATTGCAGCGGGCGGAACAGACCGGCGCCCCCGCCGCCGCCATGGAACTGCCCGACGGCACCATCGTCACCGGCAAGACCTCCGATCTTCTGGGCGCGTCCTCGGCGCTGCTGCTGAACGCGCTGAAAAAGCTGGCAGGTATGCGGGACAGCCTGCACCTGATTTCCCCGGTAGTGCTTGACCCCATCCAGCACCTGAAGGTTGACCACTTAGGCAACCGCAATCCCCGTCTCCACACCGACGAGACGCTGATCGCCCTGTCCATCTGCGCTGCTACCAACCCCATGGCGGAACTGGCCATGGAGCAGCTGGACAAGCTGCGGGGCTGCGAGGTGCATTCCTCGGTGATCCTGTCCCCGGTGGACGAAAAGACTTTCAAGCGTCTGGGCGTCAACCTGACCTGCGAGCCGAGATATAAGGGATAAATAAAAATGCAGAATGCCGAAACGACGGCATTCTGCATTTTTTGCGGGATAAAGATTAGGCTCTCTGCTCGCAGTAGATGCACCTGTGGATGTCCGCGGCCTTGTCGGTGCAGCGGAACAGCTGGGGCAGCTCCTGTTCGGTCTGGGTGATGCACTTGGGGTTGCGGCAGACGCGGTCGTATTCCAGACCGCTAACGTCGATGGCTTCCTTCCCCGGGTTCCGGGCGGCTTCGTCCAGAAGCTTCAGGATCAGCGCCATGCGCATATATTTGCCGTTCAGCGCCTGACGGAAATAAGCGGCTCTCGGGTCGTCGTCCACCTTGACGCTGATCTCATTGACACGGGGCAGGGGGTGCAGGACGCACATTTTTTTCTTCGCCAGTTTCATCTTTTCGGTATCGAGAACGTAGCTGTCCTTGAGCCGCTCGTATTCCCAGGGGTCGTCGAAGCGCTCTCGCTGGATGCGGGTCATGTACAGTACATCAAGCTGGGGCATAGCTTCCTCCAGAGAGGACACTTCCGTGTAGGGGATTCCCTGATTTTCAAAAACATTATACCGGATAAAACCGGGGATTTTCAATTCCTCCGGGGAAATCAGAACAAATTGAATGCCCTTGTAGCGGCTCATGGCTTCGATCAGGGAGTGAACCGTCCGGCCGTATTTCAGGTCGCCGCACAGACCGATGGTGAGGTTATCCAGCCGCCCCATTTCCCGGGAAATGGTCAGCAGATCGGCAAGGGTCTGGGTGGGGTGATTGTGGCCGCCGTCTCCGGCGTTGATGACGGGAATGGAGGCCGCCTGACTTGCCACGTAGGGCGCACCCTCTTTGGGGTGGCGCATGGCGATGATGTCGGCGTAGCAGCTGACGATTTTGGCGGTATCCGCCACGCTTTCGCCCTTGGAGGCGGAGGAAGAACTGGCTTCGCTGAAGCCGATGACGCTTCCGCCCAGCTCCAGCATCGCGGCCTCAAAGCTCAGGCGGGTGCGGGTGGAGGGCTCGAAGAACAGCGTCGCCAGCTTCTTGTGGGCGCACTTGTCCCAGTAGTTTTCCGGGTGGGCAATGATGTCCTTGGCGGTGGCGATCAGCTCGTCCAGCTCGTCCACGCCTAAATCCAGAATGCTGTTCAGACTTCTCATGCTTTCGCTCCATTCACGGCAAGATAATTTCTAATCCGCGCCACATTTTCGGCGTTGGCGGGATTTTCTTCCAGATAGGCGATGATGTCGTACACATCCACCACGGAGTAGACGGGGAAGCCGAATTCTTCCTCCACTTCCTCCATGGCCAGTTTATCGCCCTTGCCCCGCTCCTTGCGGTCGACCATGATGAAGGTGGCGGCGACTTTGACGCCCTCCAGACGGCTAAGAATCGCCATGCTTTCCCGGATGGCAGTCCCGGCGGTAATGACGTCCTCTACGATGACCACGTCCTCACCGGACTTGGGGACGTAGCCCACAAACACGCCGCCCTCGCCGTGATCCTTGGCTTCCTTGCGGTTGAAGAAGAAGGGGACGTCCAGCCCGTCCCGGCTCAGGGCGACGGCGGCGGACACGGCGATGGAAATGCCCTTGTAGGCGGGGCCGTAGAGGACGGCCTTCCGCTCGCCCAGCTTTTCCCGGTAGGCGCGGGCGTAGAATTCGCCGAGAGTTGCAATTTCTTTGCCGGTTTTGATCTCCCCGGCGTTGATGAAATAGGGGATTTTGCGGCCGGATTTGGCGGTGAAATCGCCGAATTTCAGTACACCGGCCTTCTCCAGAAACTGAATGAATTCTCTTTTGTAGCTTTCCAAAATGTTTCCTCCTTATTTCAGTCGCAGAATTCCGCCACGCAGCGCTCGTAGGCGGCCACGGGGTCGGCGGCGGCCGTGATGGGACGGCCGACCACGATGTAGTCCGAGCCGATGGCCTTGGCGGCGGCGGGGGTCATCACCCGCTTCTGGTCGCCCACATCGCCGTCGGCGAAGCGGACGCCGGGGGTCACGGTGAGAAAGCGCTGACCGCAGCGTTCGTGTACCTTCCCCGCTTCCAGGGGGGAGCAGACCACGCCGTCCAGACCCGCGTTTTTCGCGGTCTCGGCGTAGTGCATGACCACTTCGTCAATGGGTTCATGAATGAGCAGGTCGGACTCCATGGCCGCCTGATCGGTGGAGGTCAGCTGGGTCACGGCGATCAGCAGGGGACGGGTGCCGTCCTCCCGGGTCAGCCCTTCCAGCGCGGCCTTCATCATGGCGGTGGTGCCTGCGGCGTGGAGATTGGTGATGTCCACGTCCAGATTCCGCAGGACGGACATGGCTTTTTTCACGGTGTTGGGGATGTCGTGGAGCTTTAAGTCCAGGAAAATCTTGTGTCCCCGGGCTTTGATTTCCCGGACGATGGCGGGGCCTTCTGCGTAGTACAGCTCCATGCCGATCTTCACGAAGGGCTTGCGGCCGGTGAATTTGTCAAGAAAAGCGAAGGTCGCCTCGGCGGATGAAAAATCGCAGGCAACAATGACGTCCTTACCCATTATTTCGCGCCTCCTATAGTGTCTTTCAGATTTTTGATTTTGTATTTTTCCATGACGGTGGGAAGCTCCCGGATGATGTCCCGGCAGGCGTAGGGGTTTACGAGATTGGCCGCGCCCACCTCCACGGCGGTAGCACCTGCCAGCATCATTTCCACCACGTCCTCGGCGCTGCTGACGCCGCCCATGCCCACCACGGGAATTTTCACCGCGCCCGCGACCTGATAGACCATGCGAAGCGCTACCGGGAAGATGGCGGGGCCGGAAAAGCCGCCCATTTTGTTGGCGATGATGGGTCTGCGGGTGCGCAGATCAATGCGCATACCAAGCATCGTGTTGATCAGGCTGATGCCGTCTGCCCCCGCGTCCTCGCAGGCTCTGGCGATGGACACAATGTCGGTGACGTTGGGGGAGAGCTTGACGATGACGGGCTTTTTTGTGACCTTTTTCACAGCTGCCGTCACCTCTGCGGCGGCTTCCGGGCAGGTGCCGAAGCTCATGCCGCCGCCGTGAACGTTGGGACAGCTGACGTTGACCTCCAGCCAGCCCACCTGTTCTTCCTTGTCCAGCTTTTCGCAGGTATAGGCGTAATCCGCCACGGAAAAGCCGGAGACGTTGGCCATGACCGGCTTGTGAAAGCATTTTTCCAGCTTCGGAAGTTCCTCGGATATGACCCTCTCCACGCCGGGATTTTGCAGCCCCACGGCGTTGATCATGCCGCTTGTACACTCGGCAATGCGGGGCGTGGGATTTCCGAAGCGGGGTTCTTTTGTGGTTCCCTTGAAGGAGAAGGTGCCGAGGCAGTTGATATCGTACAGCTCGGCGAACTCGTAGCCGTAGCCGAAGGTGCCGGAGGCGGGGATGACCGGGTTGTCCAGCTCGATGCCGCAGAGATTGACGCTCAGGCTTCCCATAAAATCTCCTCCTTCTTCATGACGGGGCCGTCCTTGCAGATGCGCTTGTAGCCCGTGAGGGTCTTGCAGGAGCAGCCCATGCAGGCGCCGAAGCCGCAGCCCATCCGTTCCTCAAAGCTCATCTGGCCGGAGGTGCGGGTGGCTTTGTACACCGCCTTGAGCATCGGCTCAGGGCCGCAGGTGTAGAAATAGGAATAATTAAGATCGTTCAGCGGCGTGGTGGCGAAGCCCTTGACGCCATAGCTTCCGTCGGCGGTGGCGACGATCACCCGGCACCCAAGCGCCCGGAATTCCGCTTCGTAAAATACTTCCGATTGGGTGTTGAAGCCCAGGATCACCGTCACCTGTTTGCCCATGGCAAGCAGCCGTTTAGCAAGGTGGTACAGCGGCGGGACACCCACACCGCCGCCTAAGAGGACGGGGCTGTCCCCGGCAGGGGCAAGGTCGTAGCCGTTGCCCAGACCGGTCAAAATGTCCAGCTTCTCCCCGGAAGCCATCCGGGAGAGGATTTCCGTACCCTTGCCCACCACCTTGTAGACGATGGTGAGGGTGCTGCCGTCATAGCCGCATACGGAGATGGGGCGGCGGAGGAACTTCCCTGTGATTTGAATGTTGACAAACTGCCCCGGCGCGGTGATGGCGGAGGTGTCGCCGGAAAGCACCATTTTGTAGACGCAGTCCGTCAGGGGGGCATTGGATAGGATCGTGAAAATGCTCTGTTTCATGGTCGCTCCTTCCGGGAATTGGGTTGCACGTCAAGCATCTATCGTGGAGATGGTCAGCGTGGTTTCTTCCAGCACATCCAGCAGAACCCGGATGGTGTCCAGCGCCGTGAACAGCGTCACATTGTGCTCCGTGGCGATCCGGCGGATCTTCGTGCCGTCCCGGCCGCTGGAGCCGGGGTCGCGGGTGTTGATGACGTAGGCAATGTGTCCCTGACGCAGGGCGTTGGGGATTTCGTCGCTTCCGTCGCTGATCTTGCCCAGAACATGGGTGCGGATGCCGTTTTCCTTCAGGAACATGGCGGTGCCGACGGTGGCCTCGATGTTGAAGCCCAGACGGTAGAACCGGCGGATCAGGGGCAGCGCTTCCTCCTTGTCCCGGTCGGCGATGGTGACGAGCACGGTGCCGTAGTTTTGCAGCTTCATGCCGGAGGCCTGCAGCGCCTTATACAGGGCGCGGGTCATGGTGCGGTCATAGCCGATGGCCTCGCCGGTGGACTTCATTTCGGGCGTCAGATAGGCGTCCAGACCGCGGATTTTGTTGAAGGAGAATACCGGCGCTTTGACGTACCAGCGCTCCTTTTCGGCGGGGTAGATGTCGAAGAAGCCCTGCTCCTTCAGACTCAGCCCCAGAATCACGTCGGTGGCGATGTCCGCCAGGCTGTAGCCCGTGGCCTTGCTCAGGAAGGGCACCGTGCGGGAGGAACGGGGGTTGACCTCGATGACGGACACGTTGTCCTCGGGGTCCACAATGAACTGCACGTTGAACAGGCCAATGATGCCGATGCCCAGACCCAGCTTCTTGGCGTATTGCAGGATAATGCCCTTGACCTTGTCGGAGATGGAGAAGGAGGGGTAGACGGAGATGGAGTCGCCGGAGTGGACGCCGGTGCGTTCCACCAGCTCCATAATGCCGGGGACGAACACGTCCCGTCCATCGCAGATGGCGTCGATCTCCACTTCCCGACCCTGAATGTATTTGTCCACCAGAACGGGCTTGTCCTCGTCGATCTCCACGGCGCTTTTCAGGTAGCGGCGCAGCTGGCTCTCGTTCGCCACGATCTGCATGGCGCGGCCGCCCAGCACGAAGCTGGGACGCACCAGCACGGGGTAGCCGATCTCGTTTGCCGCCGCGAGACCGTCCTCAATTTTGGTGACGGCTCTGCCCTTGGGCTGAGGGATGTCCAGCTCTTTCAGGAGCTTTTCAAAGGCGTCCCGGTTTTCGGCTCTGTCGATGGCCTCGCAGCCGGTGCCGATGATCTTCACACCCCGGTCATGGAGGGGCTGGGCCAGATTGATGGCGGTCTGACCGCCCAGAGACGCGATCACGCCGTCGGGCTTTTCGAAGTCGATGATGTTCATCACATCCTCGGGGGTCAGAGGCTCAAAATACAGCTTGTCGGCGGTGGTGTAGTCGGTGGAGACGGTCTCGGGGTTGTTGTTGATGATGATGGCCTCGTAGCCCGCCTTTTTGATGGTCATAACAGCGTGGACGGTGGAGTAGTCGAATTCCACGCCCTGACCGATGCGGATGGGGCCTGCGCCCAGCACCACGATCTTCTTTTTGTTCGTCAGCCGGGAGACATTCCCGCCGGTGTAGGAGGAATAGAAGTAGGGGATATACGCGCCGGTGTGGCAGGTGTCCACCATGCGGAAAGCCGGGAACATACCGTGTTCTCTGCGGAAGTTGGACACGTCGATCTCGGAGCATTTCCAGAGTCTGCCAACGTAGCGGTCGCTGAAGCCCATCTTCTTGGCATCCAGAAGGGCTTCCGGCTCCCGGACATGAAGCTTCAGATATTCTTCCATATCCACGATCCGCTTGATGGCGTTCAGGAAATACACGTCGATGGCGGTAATTTCGTGAATCTGCTCCACGGTGACGCCCCGGTAGATGATTTCCGCGATGGCAAAAATGTTGTCGGAGCGGAACACGCTGATGTAGTCCAGCAGCTCCTCCGTGGTCATGTCGTCGAATTTGTGGTGGTAAATGTGGTTCGCACCAACCTCCAGAGAGCGGATGCCCTTGAGCAGGGATTCCTCCAGATTGGAGCCGATGCCCATGACCTCGCCGGTGGCCATCATCTGGGTGCCCAGAATGTTGATGGCGGAGGTGAACTTGTCGAAGGGGAACCGGGGCAGCTTGGTGATGACATAGTCCAGCTTCGGCTCAAAGGCGGCGTTGGTGTTGGCGATCTTGATGTCCTCCAGTGCCATGCCCACGGCGATTTTCGCCGTGACCCGGGCAATGGGATAGCCGGAAGCCTTGGAGGCCAGGGCGGAGGAACGGGAGACCCGGGGGTTGACCTCAATGAGGTAGTATTTGGAGGAATTGGGGTCGAGGGCAAACTGGACGTTGCAGCCGCCCTCCACCTTCAGCGCCCGGATGATCTTGATGGCGGAGTCGTTGAGCATCTTCATGTCGTGGTCGCTGAGGGTCATAATGGGGGCGACCACCATGCTGTCGCCGGTGTGAACGCCTACGGGGTCGATGTTTTCCATGCCGCAGATGGTGATAGCGTGGTCATTGGAATCCCGCATGACCTCGAATTCGATCTCCTTGTAGCCCTTGACGGACTTCTCCACCAGAACCTGATGAACAGGGGAGAGGGCAAAGGCGTTGAGGCCGATCTCCACCAACTCGTCTTCATTGTAGGCAAAGCCGCCGCCGGTGCCGCCCAGGGTAAAGGCGGGGCGGAGCACCACGGGGTAGCCGATGCGTTTTGCAGCCTCCTTGGCTTCCTCCAGAGAGTAGGAAATTTCGGAGGGGATGACCGGCTCGCCGATGGACTGGCACAGTTCCTTGAAAAGCTCCCGATCCTCGGCGCGCTCGATGGACTCGCTGGAGGTGCCCAGCAGCCTGACCCGGCATTCCCGGAGAATGCCCTTCTTTTCCAACTGCATGGCCAGATTCAGACCCGTCTGACCGCCGATGCCGGGGATGATGGCGTCGGGACGCTCGTAGCGGATGATCTTGGCGATATATTCCAGAGTCAGCGGCTCCATGTAAACTTTGTCGGCGATGATGGTGTCGGTCATGATGGTGGCGGGGTTGGAGTTGCACAGCACCACCTCGTAGCCCTCTTCCTTCAGGGCAAGACAGGCCTGGGTGCCGGCGTAGTCGAACTCCGCTGCCTGGCCGATGACGATGGGGCCGGAGCCAATGATGAGAATTTTCTTGATGTCGGTTCTTTTTGCCATGGTGTTTCTCCTCTCGTTATGTATGGGTTTCCGGAGCGGCGTATGCCAGCTTTCCGTCGCAGACGGTGGCGATACATTTTCCGTTGACCTGCCAGCCCGCGAAGGGCGTGGCTCTGCCTTTGGAAAGAAAGTCCTCCGGGTCGATGGGGTATGCGGCGTTCAAGTCCCAGATGCTGTAGTCCGTTCCCAGAGGAAGACCGAAGCGTCTGCGGGGATTGACGCACAGAAGCTCCAATAGTTTGTTCAGGCTTAGAATGCCCGGTTTTACCAGATAGGTATACAAAATCGGAAAAGCGGTCTCAATGCCCACGATGCCGAAGGCGCTTTTTTCCAGCCCCCGGGATTTTTCCTCGGCGGAGTGGGGGGCGTGGTCGGTGGCGATCATGTCGATGGTGCCGTCCAGAATTCCCTGAATCAGGGCTTCCCGGTCTTCTTTTCCCCGGAGGGGCGGGTTCATTTTGAAGCGGCCGTCCTCCTGCAAGGCGCTGTCGTCCATCACCAGATAGTGGGGGCCGGTCTCGCAGGTCACGTCCAGCCCCTCGGCTTTGGCCTTGCGGATGAGCGACACGCTTTCTTTGGCGGAGACGTGGCAGACGTGGTAGGCGCAGCCGGTCTCCTTCACCAGCTCCAGATCCCGGGCAATCTGCCCCCATTCGCTTTCGGAGCAGATGCCCCGGTGACCGTGGGATTTGGCGTAGTCGCCGTCGTGGATGTACCCGCCCCGCAAGAGTGAGTTGACCTCACAGTGGGCGACAATGGGTTTCCCCAGGGCTTTGGCGCGAAGCATGGCCTGGCGCATCATGTCGTCACTCTGCACGCCCCGGCCGTCGTCGGAAAATCCCACCACGCCCGGCGCCATGCCCTCCAGGTCGGAAAGCACCCCGCCCTGTTCGCCCACGGTGATAGCGCCATAGGGATAGACATGGATGCAGGCGGTTTCCTCAATGAGGCGGCGCTGAACCTCCAGATTCTCCACGCTGTCCGGCACCGGGTTCAGGTTGGGCATGGTGCAGACCGCGGTATAGCCGCCCCGGGCGGCCGCCCGGCTGCCTGTGGCGATGGTCTCCTTATAAGAAAAACCCGGCTCTCTGAAATGCACATGCACATCACAAAAGCCGGGAAAAACAACATATTCAGAAGAATCAAACCCGGAAAGACCGGGGGCGGAAAGGGAGGAACAAACCCCTTCGGAAAATACGGATCCCAAAGAAGCAGCGTAAACCTTGGCCTTCGTCATATCTGTCATGCTGATCTCCTTTCTGAAAAAAACGCCCTGCCGGAAAAGCGGCAAGACGGGCGGGATGAGCCGCTGAACTTATCTGTTAGATTATAGCATGGGCGGCGATGGTTGTCAATTGGGAAAAATGGACATGGATGCACCCAAAAGCGGCGGGGCTTTTGGGCATAGGGGTGCGGTTCTGTACAGCCTTTGACGTACCGTGCGGGCACCCCTTGCCCCTCTCTCTGGGAGAGGCGGCTGAGCGAAGCGAAGACGGAGAGGGTACACAGGGATGTAAAGCCATCTCAGTCACCTTTGGTGACAGCTCTCCCGGAGGGAGAGCCGAGGGAGTGTGCCCCGTTTTATTTTTCTCCGCCCTCCGGCAGCGTTCCCGCTTCCTTGAGCCGGTCCAGCGCCGTCCGGTAGCCGCCGCCGTAAACGAGACACCGGTTGACCCGGCTGATGGTGGCCGAGCTGGCGCCGGTGGATTCCGAAACCTCGATATAGTTTTCGCCGCCGTCCAGCAGGCAGGCGACCCGGAACCGCTGGGACATGGCCTGCAATTCCTTGATGGTGGCCACGTCCTCAAAAAACAGACGGCAGTCCTCCACCGTTTGCAGGGACAGTATGGCCTCGAAAAACAGATCCTCACCGGGATGCCGAACAATACCCATAACACGGATTCCTTTCTTCTGGGGTGCTTTCCTATACTTTACCACTTTACCATATTGAATACAAGTCCCTTTTGGAGTTTTTCGCAGGAAATACGGGAAAGGAACGGACGGTTTTTGTGCGTTCCTCTGAAAAAGACAAATGTCCCTGCGTGAGGTACTTTTTTCAGCACCAAACGCTTGACTTGCGCCGCCTGGGGTGCTAGAATTGGAAAAATAAAAATCTCCGAGAGGTGTTTACAATGGAAAGAAAAGATATTGACTGGGGCAATCTGGGATTTGGCTACGTCCAGACCGACATGCGCTACGTCTCCAATTTCCGGGACGGCCAGTGGGACGACGGCTGTCTGACCGATCAGGCCACCATCACCATGAGCGAGTGCGCCTGCGTTCTGCAATACGCCCAGACCTGTTTTGAGGGGCTGAAAGCCTACACCACCGAGGACGGCCACATCGTCTGCTTCCGCCCTGACCTGAACGCCCAGCGGATGGCCAGCTCCTGCCGCCGCCTGAAAATGCCCGTGTTCCCCGAAGACCGGTTCGTCCAGGCCGTGGTGGAGACCGTCCGCGCCAACTCCCAGTGGGTGCCGCCCTACGGCTCCGGCGCGACGCTGTACGTCCGGCCGTTCATGTTCGGCAGCAACGCCGTCATCGGCGTCAAGCCCGCGACGGAGTATCAGTTCCGGGTGTTCGTCACCCCTGTCGGCCCCTATTTCAAGGGCGGCATCAAGCCCCTGAAGCTGCGCATCTCTGATCTTGACCGGGCAGCGCCAAAGGGTACCGGCGACGTCAAGGCGGGCTTAAACTACGCCATGAGCCTTTACAACATTGTGGACGCCCACGAGAAGGGCTACGACGAAAACGTCTACGTGGATTCCGCCACCCGCACCCACATCGAGGAAACCGGCGGCGCCAACCTGATCTTCGTTACCAAAGACGGCAAGCTGGTCACCCCCAAGTCCGGCACGATCCTTCCCTCCATCACCCGGCGCAGTCTGATACAGGTGGCGAAGGATTATCTCGGCATGGAGGTGGAGGAGCGCCCTGTGGAGTTGGCGGAGATCGGCGAATTTGCCGAGTGCGGCCTGTGCGGCACGGCGGCGGTCATCTCTCCTGTGGGCACCATCGTGGATCACGGCAAGGAAATTCACTACGTGGGCATGGGCCCCACCATCCAGAAGCTCTATGACACCCTCACCGGCATCCAGATGGGTCGTCTGGAAGCCCCCGAAGGCTGGATCCAGATCATCGAGTAATGTACAATGTGAAAAAGGCAAGCCGTTTTTCGGCTTGCCTTTTTTGAACGGAATTACGCGAGAATAGGCTTCAAAGCGTCGGCGAGAACCTTTTCCTGTACTTCGGCTTCCGCCAGATCCTTGCCCAGGGTGGTGAAATAGGTCTTGATCTTCGGCTCGGTGCCGGAGGGACGGACGATAACCGTCGCGCCGCCTTCCAGCTTGTATGCCAGCACATTGGCGGCGGGCAGGCCGGTCTGGGCGGTGTCCTGATAGTCGGTGATTTTGGTCACCTTGTAGCCGCCGATCTCTACAGGGGGCTTCTCCCGCAGGGAGGCCATGATACCGGCCATCTTGTCCATGCCGGACAGGCCGGGGAACTCGAAGGAATTCACCTTGTTCAGATACCGACCGTACTTGGCATAAATGGCTTCCAGCCGCGCCTTGATGGACGAGCCGATGGAGCGGTAGTAGGCCGCCATTTCGCAGATCAGCATGGAGCCGATGATGGCGTCCTTGTCCCGGACATAAGGGCCTGCAAGGTAGCCATAGGATTCCTCGAAGCCCAGAATGAAGCGATCTACCTCCCCGGCGGCTTCCAGTCTGGCGATCTGGTCGCCGATCCACTTGAAGCCGGTGAGAACGTTGCGCATTTCCACGCCGTAATCCGCGGCCACGATGTCCGCCAGGGGGGTGGACACCAGAGACTTCACCGCCACGGGGCGCTTGGGCATGGTACCCCTCTCAATGCGGCCCTGACAGATGTAATCCAGCAGCAGCACGCCCACCTCGTTGCCGGAGACCAGTTCGTAGGAGCCGTCGGGGCAGCGGATGGCAATGCCCACCCGGTCGGCGTCGGGGTCGGTGGCCAGCATCAGATCGGCGCCGGTCTTCTCGGCCAGCTCCAGACCCAGCCGCAGCGCCTCGAAAATCTCCGGGTTGGGGTAGGGGCAGGTGGGGAAGTTGCCGTCGGGGTACTGCTGCTCGGGGACGATGGTGATGTCGTCGATGCCGATGTCGTGAAGCACCCGGGTGACCGGCACCAGACCGGAGCCGTTCAGAGGGGAGTACACCAGCTTCAGCCTGGCGGTTTTGCAGATGCCGGGACGGACGGAGCAGGCTTTGATGGCGCTGTACAGCGCCTCCTTGCAGTCCTCGCCCACGTATTCGATCAGACCCTGGGCGATGCCGTCTTCAAAGGACATCATCTTCGCACCGGTGAGAATGTCGGTTTTCTGAATTTCCGCGTATACCACGGCGGCGGCATCGTCCGTCATCTGGCAGCCGTCGGGGCCGTAGGCTTTGTAGCCGTTGTACTTGGCGGGGTTATGAGAGGCGGTGATCATGATACCGGCGTTCGCCTTGTAGTACCGGGTGGCAAAGGACAGGGCGGGGACGGGCATCAGCGCGTCGTAGATCCGCACCCGGATGCCATTGGCGGCCAGAACGCAGGCGGCATTTCTGGCAAATACGTCGGAATTGATGCGGCTGTCATAGGAAATGGCGACCAGCTGGCTGCCGCCCTGGGTTTTGACCCAGTTCGCCAGACCCTGCGTGGCCTGCCGGACGACGTAAATGTTCATCCGGTTGCTGCCTGCGCCCAGAATACCCCGCAGACCGGCGGTGCCGAATTTCAGCGCAACGGCGAAGCGCTCCTTGATCTCACCCTCCTGCCCCGCGATTTTCTTAAGCTCGTCGGTGAGGGCTGGATCCTCCAGATCGGCGCTCAGCCAGCGCTTGTAATCATCTATGTACATCATTATCACCTTTTCTTATGGATTTGCACGTATAATATAGTTCATCAGGCGGAAAAAGTCAATGCCGGAGTAGGGGCGGCCGCGTTATGGGAGCAAAGGCACGGGAGATGACGAATTTCGTCACCTCCCGTGCGGATTGCTCCAGGAGAACCGGGACATTGGGAGAACGGTCACTTTTTCCGGGCGACGACGACAAAACGGCCGTCCTCTACGTGGTAGGCACAGGTCACAAGCGTGATCAGCTTGTCGCCATAGCTCGCGGTGACACCGGTGTCATAGAGCGCCTTGGAACGGAAATTCGAAATGGCATTGTCGAAATCCGCCTCGTCCGCCGCGTCGATGAACTGGTAGAACTTGAAGCAGTTCTCATAGGTGTAATAGACCCGGTCATAGAAGGCGGCCAGCACCTCGTATTCGCCCTCTTCGTAGAGGGTGTCAAAGTGGATAGTGGGGTGCGCCTGCCAGTAGGACTTGTCCTGATACTTGGGCAGGGAACGGAACATGCTGCCGTCCAGCATGTTGTGGCCGTAGATCAGGAGATTGTCGCTGCCTGATGAGCAGTTGGCGTCGATGAAGGGAATGCCGCCGTAGCTGTATTCCAAAGCAAAATTTGTGTGCAGATATTTTTCCGGGTCGGTAGGGGTGTACATCACCGGATAGTCGATGGCGGTGCCGTCGATGCGCAGCCAGCCGAACAGGTCGTGGTTCTGCTCATAAAGGGGGGCGTATTTTGCCAGCATGACCGGCTCCGTGGGGGCTGTGCTTTCTGCGGTTGGCTCGGTGGATTGGGTGCCAGGCGGCGCAGTTTCCGCGGGGACGGTGGTCGCTGCAGCGTTTTCCTGAACCATTTCGGAGAGCTTGCGGAAATCGCTGCGGGCCTTGCCCATGTGAATGAGACAGACCGCCAGTACGATCAGCGCGGCGAAGAAAACGGCTGCGAGAATGATAAAAAGGGGACGGGACGGCAGAAATTTGCCTTGCTTATTTGCCATATTTCTTTCCTCACAATATGGTATGCTCAGACGAGAGCGCCCAGAGCATCCGAAGGGAAAAGGCGGCGACGGGAATCCCGTCACCGCCCTTGTTCAACTTATTTGATTAACCCTGTTTTCTCTTGCGGTCGAAGACGCAGACAGCAGCCGCGCCGCAGAAGGAGAACAGCAGGACGCTGCCCAGGATCATGACGATCTCGCCGTCTCCGGTCTTGGGAACATTGTCCTTGCCGGAGTTGGACTTCCACTGGGCTTTGTAGGTGACATTACCCGTCACCGTATCGGCGACCTTGGGAGACCAGCCGGTGAAGGTGTAACCGGTGCGCTTGGGCGTGCCGCCGGTGAACTTGGGCGTGTCGGAGCCGTAAGCCAGGTTCTCGTGGAGTTCATCCTTGAAGATCACCTTGTTCTTCACGCCGTCGGTGTAGGTAACGGTGAAAAGCTTGCATTTGACATTGAAGGTGACACTGTCCTTTTCGGCAGTCCACTTCTGGCCATCCCAGGTCAGTGTGATGTCCTTGGCGGCATCGTCATCCAGCTCGTGCTTGCCTACGCGATACACGGTGCCGCTATACTCATCGACGTACTTTTCCGCCTTGATGGTGAGGGTGCAGGTATAGACATCGTTTTTAAGCGTGGGCGTGCTGATCTCATAGGTATTCTTCAGCAGGGGGCGCCAGGTCGGATCACGATGCGCGGAAGTGGTGCCGCAATGCAAAGTCACGGAGATTTTCGGGAGCTGCTCAAGGGTGGGCTTCTTGGACGGGTCAATCTCAGTGCTGCACTTGACAGTGAAGGTAAGAGGCTCGGCCTCGCTGACGCTCCACGGTGTATAGCCGGTATCCGTCTTCGTCGCTTTCAGGTAAACCAGTTTGACCTTGTCGGAATCCGCACTGCCGGCGAGACTGTGTCCGGAATAGGTTTCATTGTACTTGGCAACGTATTTGTCCGCATAAACGCTGACCATACAGACATATGTGCCATTTTGCTCCTCAATATTGGCAATGTAAGAATTCTCGATCAGGTCGTATTTCCCGTCAGGGTGCTTATCGTTGGTAGTGCAGTCAACGGTCACCTGCCCCAGAAGCTTGCGGAGGTCGTCAAGGGTGGGCTTCGTGGGAGGAACAATCTCGGTCACGCACGCAACGTTGAAGGAAACGGGGGCGCCGCGCTTCACAGCCCATGCCTTATCCTTGTATTCCAGCACAACGGTGGCTTCGCCGTCCTTGGGGGTGTGAGCCGAGCCGGTATCGGTATCGAACTGATTTACGTACTTCTCGGACTTGATGGTAACGGTGTAGGTGTAGCCATTCTCGGCGTCGCCTTCGACACCGCTGGTGGTGTAGGAATCGGCGATCAGGGCGTAGCCCTCGCTCTTAGGGGTGTGAGTGGCCGCGTCGTTGGTGCAGTTGACGGTGATATCGCCGATCAGCTTGCTAAGCTCGTCGTGGTTGGGAGCAGCGGGTTTTGTGCCGCAGCGAACCGTGAAATTGACATGAGGATAAGCAGTATCAATGGACGGCGCGATCCACTTGCCATCGACATAACTCAGCGTGATTTTCTTGGTAGCCGCAGGAGGGGTATGCGTTGCCTTCTTATCCTGGTCGAACTGCGGCACATAACTTTCCGAGCTGATGGTAACATCGCAGATATATGTACCAACGCTGGATTGACGAGGTGCGCTGATTTCTTTGATAGCATCCTCGATCAGGTCGAAATCCTTACTCCCGTGATTAACGTCTGTATTGTCACATACGATCGTTACCTTGATATTTGCGCCGAGGACATCGTCCTTCGTGGCCTGCTCAGGCACGGAGGGAGCGGTGTCGCACACAACGTTGAAAATAATGGGGAGGGGAGTCTTGGGAGACCAGGTCTTCGTGCTGCTGTCGTATTCCAGAGTGATGACCTTCGGAGTGTGATCGGCGGTGGAGAGCGTATGCCCAGTATATTTCGTATTGTAGTCCTCCACATACGGCTGTGCGTTCACGGTAATATCACACGTGGGAATGTCACCGCTGCTATTAACGTCGCCGACGGTGAAGGAACCATCCTTGAGGGGGTATGCAGCAGCGGGGTGGACACCAGAACCGGCGGTGCCGCAGAAAATTTTCACTACCTCATTGCCCAGCAGAGCCTTGACGTCTTCAGCCGTGGGTTTGGTGGGCTTGTCAGGCTGGGGAGGCGTAAGCGGCACACTGCTATTGGCATAAGCAGCTACGTCGCCATTCTCGTCCTGCGGCTCCACAATATCCTCTGCGAACGCAGCCGTGGGCAGAAGGGCGCAGACCATCATCACGGCCAACAGCAGGCTGAAAATTCTGCGTAAACCGTTCTTGTTCATAATGAAATACTCTCCTTTCATTGGCCGGTCCGTGTCAAAAACACAGACCATTCGCACGGCAACACCTCTGTCACCGTTTCAGTAAAATTATAGTAGAAATCGCGTCTAAAGTCAATGAAAGATGCTGACGATTTGAGGGGGTTTACAGAATCTTAAGAAATAAAACCGCCATGACGGAGGATGGCCTCCGGGACAGAAAATGCGGCGGAATACCGGGTGTATTCCGCCGCGTGGCATCGTTATTTATCTGAGATGATCCGGTCAACGACCAGCTGCCGGAACTCCGGCGACAGCGCCGCAAAATAGGCGGTGAAGCCCGTTACCCGGACGATCAGGTTGGGGTATGCTTCGGGGTTTTTGTTCGCCGCCAGAATCTCGTCGGCGTCCACAATGTTGACGTTGACCAGCGTCCCGCCCATATCGAAGTGGGCTTTGATCACGGACGCTACATTCCGGATGGCGTCCTGGCGGTTGACGATGGTGTCGTTCAGCTCCAGCTGGAAGGGCGCTGTGTTTCCATAGCCCGGCTGCACGGAGGCAATCGCACGGGCGGCAGCGGTGAATGCCCCGTCCTTGCGGAAGCCGTTGTTCGGATTTGCGCCGTGATTGATGGGTGCGCCGCTGTAACGGCCATTGGGCGTCGCACCAACCGCCTTGCCGAAGGGAATGGTATTTGCCCAGGAAAAAAGCCCCGGAATCATGCGGTAGCCGTCAGGCGTGCGTTCGTCCACGATCAGGCCGGTAAACATCTTCGAGATCCGCACAGCCCATGCGTCCGACGCGCTGCCGCCGATTCCGTACATGGGTGTATGGGACAGAATGCTGCGGATCACCTCGCCGTCAGCGCCGGAAAAGTTATCGGCACAGGCGTTTCTGACCTGGGACCAGGTCAGGCGCTTCTTCTGCTCACACTGCTCCTGCAGCGCGCCGAAGGAGTCCGCCACGGTGGCGATTCCGGCGCCGTCCACCGCAATGTTGTAATACTGCAAGCCGCCGTGGGAGGCATCCCGCCCCTTTTCGATGGGGCCGTGACAGACCAGGTTGAGCAGAAGCTCCGGCGCGTTTTTGTATTGATTGCGCAGGTGAAAATCGATGCCCTCCCGGACACACGCCACCGCCTTTTTCATATAGGCGGCAAAGTGTGCGTACAGCTCCTCGGTGCTTTCCCCCTGGTACTCCGTGAATGCGACCTCAAACACCTTTGCCATGTTGATCTTAATGAGATCGCTCATGCTGTATTCCATGCCGGGCAGGGACATCCAATTGCAGCCCAGGGCGATCCGCTGGCGTGCCAGCTCTACGGAATAGCCGTTGCGCATGAAGCCCTCGACCAGCGCTTTGTCCCCGGAAAAGCGGGGGTATCCCAGGCGGTCTTCAAAGAGAATTTCCAGACCCCGCAGGAACAGCCGCTCGTCCATGCCGTCAAAGACCCGGATCGTCAGATTCGCAGTGGATTTCAGCCGGTGCGCCGCTTCCAGAATCAGGAAGGACAGAGCGTTGGTATTGTCGCTGCCGTCTACGGCGGGACCGCCGAGCTGATAATAATGGGGGTCATTGAGCAGAAAGCACGATAACAGGAACGTGGCTTCCTCGTCGGTCATTCCCTGAGCCTTGCTTCTTTGATAGTAGGGGTTCAGCATTCTGTCCAGCTGACAGCCCGCTCCCGACCGGCAGTAGATGCGCTCGGCCATATTGTACCAGCAGATCCACTGACATGCTTCCAGAAGGTCTCTGGCCGGGTGATGGAGAACCCATTCGTTGGCGTCTCCCATACGGCGCAGATTTTCACGGATGGCCGCATCCGGTTCTGCCGCCTCCATTCTGCGGATTTCGGCGATGGTGCGCTCAACCCAGTTGATGATGCCCAGCAGAACATCTTCCTCCGCATTGTAAAGCTGCAGGGCTTCGTCATCCTTTGCCTGAGCCTGATAGCGGCGCACCTTCTCCAGAAGACCGTACCACCCCAGATCCAGGCCGATCTGGTAATCGCTGCCGAAATGGTGCATTTTCCCGATGCCCGGAACGATGGAGTATTTCTCAATTGTGGGCTTTAAGTAGTCAAAATTGAATATCGGCGCCATTTCCAGGTTTTTGCTGGAAACGACCCCCTCAAAGGGGCGCATTCGCTGCAGAATAAACATCCAGCGGCCTGCCAGCATGTCATTTTTATCCACGTAGACCGGATGTGCTTCCAGCAGACGCCGGTAGTTCCTGCCCCACAGCTCGGGACCGTAAAACGTATGATTTTCCGGGTCGTTGCATTCCGGATGAAACACGAAATCCTCCGGCGGCGGGGCGCAGCCATAGTCGTCCTCGTCCATATATCCGTTTCTGCGGATCTTCTCCTGGGTTTGCTCCAGCTTTACCTTTCGAAGCGCAGCCAATCTTGCGTCAAACGTGTATTCCATATTCTTTTCCTCCGCATTATGCGAAAATCCTTCCGTCGATCCAGACCGGGATTCCCCGCAGGCGTACGATTTCCGCCAGCTTTTGCATCTGCTGCTTTCCCGGGACGGCGATATCCGGTACGCCGTAGCCGAACCGCTTCCGCTTGTCGTTTCCCATGGGATTGTAGGACAGCAGCTCGTAATATTGAAGATTGTTCAGTTCTTTCAGGAAATCCGCCGCTTCGCCTATGTTCTCCGGCGTGTCATTGTAGCCCGGAATGACGGGCGTCCTGATAATCAGGGGCATTCCCACCCCGTTCAGGTATCGCAGATTCTGAAATACCTGCGCGTTGGATGCGCCCGTTCCTGCCTTATGCTTTTGCGGATTCGTGTGCTTGATATCTGCCATCACCAGATCCAGATGCGGAAGCAGCGTATCCAGAGACTGCTGAGGGAAACAGAGGTTGCTTTCTATCGCCGTGTGGATTCCCTCTTCCCTGCATTTGCGCAGAAGCTTTCCGGCAAAGGCGCTTTGCAGCAGCACCTCGCCGCCGGAGAGGGTAACGCCGCCGCCGGAATGGCTGTAAAACGGGATATCCGGGCGAATCTGCGCCATGCAGGCTTCCACGTCCATCCATTTTCCCGCCTGCTTCAGCGCCTGGGCGGGGCAGATTTCGCTGCACCGGAAGCAATGGGCGCAGTTCTGCCGCAGAATGATGTGTTCCGGTGTCCATACATGGGCACCCGACGGACAGACGCTGGCACACAGCCCGCAGCCGATGCACTCCGACGGATTCCATTCCAGTTCCGGCTCTGTGCGGATGCTTTCCGGGTTGTGGCACCAATAGCAGTGCAGATTGCAGCCCTTGAAAAAAAGGACTGTCCGGATCCCGGGGCCGTCTGCCGTGGAAAAACGCTCTATATCAAAAATAAATCCGCGAACGCCATCTTCCTGCATCCGGGTTTCACCTCTTTCTTTTTACAGCTCCGAAAGCGACACTTCACGGTGCTGTTCCGATGACCGATAAAAAAGCTCCAGAGCGGTGCTTACGTTGATACTCTCCTCCGGGGTGATGAGCAGCCGGGCATTTCCATCCAGCACATCCAGGACATGTTCCAGCAGGTATTTATGCCCCGAAAATGCCCCGCCGTAACGGGGAGCGGGACGGCGTTCAGACAGGAGCCATGACCGCGTTCCGTCATGCATCTGCATCTCCGGCACCAGAAGACTTGCCTTTGTTCCCAATATCCGGATGTGCGTCTGTTCCGGCTGATTTGCCGCCCATGCCGCCTGGAAGGATATGGGAACGCCTGTTTCCAGGCGGGCAACGCCCGCAGCGTATTCTTCCACGTCGAATTGTTCCCCCTGATAACCGGCGTTGGATACCTGCGCCGTACCGGCGCCGGAGGAGTCCGTGGGGCAGCACAAATCCGGATTCGCCTTTGTAAGCTGGTCGGAAGCAAAGCCGGTGACGGAGATTACCTTCGGGTTTCCCAGCATCCATAACAGACCGTCCAGCAAATGGACGCCGATGTCCGCCATGGCGCCCCCGCCGCTGACGGCTTTTCTGTGGAAGCCGCCCCATGTGGGGATTCCCCGGCTTCGGATCCGGTCGAACCCTGCGGCAATAATTTCGCCCAGTTCGCCGCTTTGCACCAGTTTTCTTGCCTGCATCCATTCCGGCTGAAACCGCAGTGTCTGACAGGCAATCAGAAGACGGTTCTGCTTTTCTGCCAATGCGTAAAGCACCTTCACTTCCGTGCTGTTCAGTCCGACCGGCTTCTCGCAGAGCACGTGACAACCGGCTTTCAGAGCCATGGAAACGTACTGTGCATGGGTCTGGTTGGGGGTGCAGACGGAAACGATGTCCGGCTTCACCTTTTCCAGCATTTCCTCCACGTCGGTATAACTGCCGGGAATGCCATAGCGCTTTGCCGTCTGCGCGACTGTGTCCGGATTCCGGCCGCAGACCGCACGCAGATTCACGCGTTCATTCATAGCGAGACAGGCTGGAATATGCCCCTCGTTGGCGATCATTCCGCTGCCGATCACCGCAGCTGTATACATCGTCATAAGCAATCAGAAGTGCAGCCAGACACCCTGGTGCAGCAGCGTGTCCTGGAGCAATGTCGTGGACAGCCCGTCGTTTCCGCAGTCTGTTTCGCCGCAAAGCGCCGCCGCCGCGCCGCAGGCCTGGCCGGTTGCTGCCGCCGCGGGAATCACCCGGGTCACTTCCCATGCCCAGCCGGTGGAGGAAATGGCTCGCCCTGCAATGAAAAGATTCCGGATTTTGGCGTTATACAGTGTTTCATATGGGATTTCGTACAGCACGCCCCGCCGGGAGAAATCAGGAACAGCGGCAACGGAGGTATCGCAATGCTTTCCGGCATCCGACTTCTCCAGCGTTTTCGCGCCGATGATCCGGCGGGTTTTCCGGAACTGCGGCATGGCGGGCAGAACGGCAAAATCCCGCTCAAAGGGAGGCTGCTCCTTCACTTTGTCGAACAGCGCCTTTCTTCCCCGCAGGACGAAATCCGTCACGCTCTTCGCGGTGATGCCCTGATAATAGGGCAGTCCCTCCGGATGCCCGCGTCCCCACAAATCAGCGCCGCTGTTCATCCAGCATCTTGCATGCAGCATGTTCTTTTCCTCTGCGGCCTTTGCGGTGTGAGCCGCGTCTGTGTAATAGCCGATATAGGTCAGGTAATTGACCCCATTTTCGTATTCGATGCCGCTGCGCACGGCAATGTCCGCATCGCCCGTGGCATCCACCAGTGTTTTGCACCGGTAATAGCCCCGGCCGTCCTTGTTTTCCACAAAAACGCCGTCGATCCTATCCCCGACGACATGGGGGGCGGTTACAACCGTATCCAGAAGCAGCTCAGCCCCGGATTCCAGCAGCCAGCCGTCCAGCGCCATCTCGGACATCGAGTGGGAAAAGTGCGTACACAGCCGCTTTTTGGTGTTTACATGGGCATTTCCCGTCGTCCATTGTTCGTCAAGGGTATGGTAGCTGTACTTTGTACACAGCCGCAGCAGCTCGTAGGCCATTCCGTTCATGATGCGCTTTCCGTTTCCGTCGCACAGAGGCTCATACCAGCTGATCAGGCCGATTGTAGCAAGACCGCCGAGCAGCACGCTTTTTTCCAGCACCAGCACCGTTTTTCCCATCCGGGCGGCACTGACCGCAGCTGTCAGGCCGCTGATACCGCCGCCGCAGACGATCACATCGTATTCCCCCAGCACCGGAGTGCGAAGGCTTTCGCAAATCAATTCCATATGTTCACCCCACGGAGCAGCTTGCTTCCCTGGCCAGATGCTTCAGCACGACAGGCGTCAATGCCGCCGCGCAGAACAGGTGGCTGACGGAAAACAGGCAAAGTACCATTGCCGGGAATGCGTATAACGGGAACAGAAAGCATACGCCGTACAGCACGCCCGCCGTCAGAAGGACGATGCCTGTTTTCTGCCATTCCACGGCCATCAGCAAAGCCGCGTTTTTCAGATTCTGCCACGGCGTCGCGTCGATCAGCGCCATGCACACATACCAGTACCGCTGGATCAGAAAAACCACGGTGAACAGGAGAAGACGGCACACCGTCCCATCCTTTCCAATCCCCAGCCATTGGGCGTAGAATCCTATGGACAGGGGCGCGATGCAGAGTAGTCCCCATAAAACGGCTCTTTCCAGGAAATCCGCCTTGAATTCTCTGAAAAAGACATGCCGGACAGATACCGCCTTGTCTCTGACCAGGGCTGTCGTGACCGCGCTGAGTCCGCAGCAGGCCGCCGGAATGGTGATAACCGGCAGACAGCACAGAATAAACAACAGGTTCAGTCCCAGCAGTTGCAGATAGTTGTAACGAAGGCAGTACAGAAATTTCCCCGCTGTGCCCGTTGGGACGGGTTTCTCTTTGCCGCTTCCCAGCACTGCGGTCTGAAGCGTTTTCGTCCAGTCCATCCCGTCAGCCCTTTACGGCACCGGCGGTCATGCCGGAAATCATATATTTCTGAAGGAAAATAAAGACCAGAACCACCGGCAGGGAGCCGCACAGAGAGAATGCCATCAATGCGCCGTAATCGTACGCATACTCGCCCAGAAAGCTCTGCGCCAGACCTACCGTCAGGGTCTTCATGTCCATGTTCTGCATGATGGTCAGCGCCATCAGGAAATCGTCCCAGGCATTCAGGAAGGTGTAAATGCCCACTGCCAGCAGACCCGGAACGGTCAGAGGCAGCAGAATGGACCACAGAACCCGGCCCCGGCTGGCACCGTCGATGGTAGCCGATTCGTCCAGAGATCTGGGCAGCGTATCAAAGAAGGATTTCATCAGGTTGATCGCCAGAGGCAAGGCAAAGGCCGTATCCGTCAGAATAAGACCCCGGTATGTACTCAGAAGATGCCACCGCATGAAGAAGGTGTACAAAGATATCAGAATTACCACGATGGGGAACATCTGCACCGACATGATAAAAGTCATGACTGCACTTTTCATGGGGAAACGATACCGGGAGAATGCATATCCTGCCGGAACGGCAATGCACATGCACAGCAATACGGTTCCGCCGGAAACGATAAAGCTGTTTTCAAAATATCGCAGATATTTGCTGTTGGAGATGATCTTGATGTAGTTCTGCAGGGTCGGGTTGCTGGGGATGAACTCCGGGGGGAGATTCATCAGCTTGCTGCTGGGCTGAACCGAGGAAATGATCATCCAGATGACCGGGAACAGCAGTACCAGCAGAAGCAGGAATATGGCAAGATATTTTATGGTGGAAAGAATCCTGTTTTTTGCTTTGTTCATCAGAATACTCCTTCCTCTCAGTCGGCAGCGTATTTACCGCTGAGCTTGTTGCTGATCAGGGTGATCACTGCCAGAATCACCAGCCACAGGACGCCGATCGCGGCGCCTTCGCCGAAGTTGTAGGACTGGAAGGCGGCCTTGTATGCCGCCAGGGACAGCGTTGTGGTAGCCACCACGGGGCCACCGCCGGTCATATTGGCGATGATGGTATACATCTGGAAATTGCTCATTGTCGCGATCCATACGGCGGAGATCGTCACGGGACGGATGGAGGGCATGACAATATTCCGCAGGGTTTTCGTGTAGGATGCGCCGTCCACCCTTGCCGCTTCGATCAGCGACTTATCCACGGATTGCATCGCGGCCAGAAGCATGACCATCATGTAAGGGAACTGCCGCCAGACAGCAGCGATCACCACCGCCGCCATGGCCAGGTTCGATTCCGTCGTCCAGGAAATGTTGACCGTGCTGGTCATCTCCGCCCGGTACAGCAGATAGTTGATTACGCCGAACTGCTGCTGAAGCATCCAGCGCCACACAATGGCGACAACCACGGAGGGCAGCGTCCACGGGATCAGAAATGCGCCTCTGAGAATATTGCGCCCGCGGATTCTGGAGTTCAGCAGAAGCGCGACCCCAAAGCCGAGGACATACTGTATAGCAACCGTTAAGAACACATAGACAAACGTGTTTTTGAAATAGATCCAGATCTCGCCCTTCTGAAACAGCTTGGCGTAGTTCTGAAAATTGTTCCAAACAGGATCATTCAGATTTTGAAGCTTGTAGGTGCAAAAGCTGACGTAAATGCCCTTGAGGATGGGGAGTAAAACGGTTATCCCCAGCACCGCCAGCGCCGGTGCGATCAGCAGCACCGCGAATACGGAATCCGGCATTCTGGAGGGGCGGGCTTTCTTAGGTTGTTGGTCGTGCATATCAGGATCCTCCTCTACAGGACTTGCTGAATAAACAAACGCATATTTTTAGGGCCTGTCTGAAAACCGGGAATATGACCAATAGCGAGGGATTTTTCGCCTGATGAAGCCATTTTTCCACAGGAATACTTTGTGTATTGCAAGGAAAAATGGTGCACAGCAGGCGGAAAAGACCCGCTGTTTGGGCGTGTTGACGGTTTTCAGATAGACCCTAAGAGGTGCTATCCCCCGGAAACGGGGGATAGCACAGGTAAGGGGTAAGGAAAGATGTTAATTCATAAATGGGGATGTGCGATTCGGAAACGTATAGAGAATTCTCAGTTCTGATCGTACAGGAGCTGAATCTGATTCTGGGTATCCGTAATGACGGTGGTCACATCTTCGCCCTGTGCCAAACGGGTGGCGGCATTGTTCAGCAGCTCATCTGCATCCATAAAGCTGAGATTGCCGGAGGGAAGGGATCTTGCGGTCTTCATCGCTTCGATGAAGGCCAGGGTGATCTCGCTGTCCACGTTGGCGAAAACGGTGTCCATGACGCTGGCGCGGCTGGACATCTTGCCCTGGTTGTTGTCCTGAAGAACCTGAATTGCCTTGGAGCCGGACATGTAATCCAGGAAGTCCGCCATGGCTGCCATCTTTTCTTCGGGGCAGCTGTTGAACACGACGATATACCGCTCACTCAGGTAGCCGTAGCCGTTGGGGCTGTCATTGGCAGGAATGGGCATCGCGCCGACCTTGGCATAGAATGCATCCTTGTCGGGAGCAGCGGAGGCACAGGGGGACAGTGCAGCTTCCGCATCCCAGTAGAAACCGATGACACCCTGACCGAACAGGTTGCGGATATCCTTGAAGGACGCGCCCTTGGGGGAGATATCGTTGACGTACAGGTTCTGGATCGCGGTATAAGCCTGAATACCGGCACCGCTGGCAATGGCGATCTTGCCGTCCGCGTCCTGATATTCCGCGCCGTAGCCCCACAGAATGGGCAGCATGTTGTAGCCTTCGCTGGCTTCCAGACCGCTGTTGGCCAGCGCCAGACCGTAGATCTTGTTGCCGTTGGCGTCGGTGCCCAGAGCGGAGATCTTGGCAGCCGCGTCCATCAGCTCGTCCATGGTCTTGGGCAGCTCGGTGATCCCGGCCTGCTCCAGCAGATCCTTGTTGTAGAACATGGCATAGGCGTTGCAGAACCAGGGCATGCCCATCAGCTTGCCGTCAATGGTGGCGGCTTCAATGGAAGACGCGCTGAAATCAGACAGGGTTTCTTCGCTGACATAGGGATACAGATCCTTCACGACGCCCAGCGCCAGGAACTGAGGCAGCCACTCCGCTTTGATGTGCGCCGCATCGGGGCCGTTGCCTGCTGCGGCGGCGATCAAAAGCTGATCCAGGTAAGAAGAGTAGGGCTGGGTGTAGGTCTCTACGGTGATGTCGTCACGGGAATTATCAAAATCTTTGACCATCTTACCGTAAATATCCACATAGGCATCCTCGGACAGCATCCAGTCGCCCCAGACCAGATTGACATTTTCGGCGGGAGCGGCAGTGGGCTTGTCCACAGCCGCAGCAGCGGGGGCAGTCCCAGGCTCGGCGGTTTTACTGCCGCAGGCACACAGGCCAAACACCATGATGGCCGCCAGCAATAATGCCACGATTTTTCTCATTTTGGTATCCTCCATCTTTTGATAATTTTAATATGCGTCATTCGGGTGTTTCCCGGAACCTGCAGTATTCCGTGAAGCGCATCAAAATGTCGCAGATTTACGTTTTTGCCTCCCAGCAGAATCTGCGCCGGAGGTATGCTGCAATTTGCTGCGGAAGGATTCCGGCTCTCTGCATCCTTTTGGGGAACCATGTGCAGCACAGCGGAGAAAACGTCCGCTCTGAAAAACTTCGTCTCGCTTTTTATCCGATCCGTCATATATGAAAACAGGACGTTATCGATTTATAGATATTTTTAACAACTATTTTGGGCAGCTACTGCAATTTGCTTTTTTTCTCTGTTTGGCCGGGATTCTTCTCCAAAGGACGAGGCCTTTCCCGTTTCCTTCTTTCTGCCTATATTATGACATGCTTCACCCCGCATATCAATCCATTATCTTTTGAAAAAATGTTGTAATATTTCGATTTATGTGCTATCATACAAGCTATGAACAGAGTGAAATATGAGTATTCTACTCCTACAACATTTGAAGAGCATCTGCACTTTACCAAAGACGCTCCCTACATCCTGCGAATCAAGCGGTTTATTCATGAAGATGTGGTGCCACTCCACTATGGTAAGACCATTGAAATCTTGTTGGCCCAGGATCTGGAGGGAAAAATCGTCGTTGGAAACCGGAGCTATCCGCTGAAGGGGCGGCAGCTTTTTGTCATACCGCCCAACACAATCCATGCCAATGATATCCTTCCGGGGGACGGCACGCTGTATGTCCTGAAAATGGATTTCGATGTTTTCTCGGAATTTGCCAACATCTCTGCCATTCTGGAGAACCACAATACAAGCATCGCAAATCTTGCCCATTATTACACAGGCGAGGACTGCGACCGTGCTTTTGCCGTGGTGATGGGACTGGTGCAGCATGACGATGATTTTTCTTATTGCATCGGCCTGATCATTCAGATGTTCTCTATTCTAAAGGATCGGAGCGAGCCTGTCCAGCCAAAACAGCTTGTTGGCAAATATTCTCGGGACATTGACCTGCACACGCTGATTCGCTGGACGCGGGATAATCTCAGCAAGAAGATTACGCTGCAGGAGGTCGCCGACCAGTTTGGCTACAGCAAATGCTATTTTTGCAGCAACTTCAAGAAAAAGACCGGCTTTACCTACTACGAGTATCTGACCAGTGCGCGGCTTTCCTATGCCTGCCAGCTGCTGCTTCTCAACATATCCGTCAAGGAGGTCTGCTATATGGCCGGTTTTGAGAACGTTTCCTATTTCGTGCAGCTGTTCAAAAAATATCAGGGCGTTACCCCAAAAGAATATGCCCGCACCTATGCCTCCATTTCTCCGACGGAAAACCTGCTGCCCTCCGCGATCAACAAGAATCCGGACTGACCAGCTGTATATTGCCGGGAGAAGTGCATAAGATGCGGGATTGAAAAAATTTGTGCCTTCGTGTATAGAAACTGAAAAGCTCTCTGCAAAGTTCCCCTGGACACACAGGCGGCGGGAGAGCGTATTTTCAGAGAAAGACCAAGAAAGAAGCAAACATCACCATGCGGAAGAAAGCCTTCCGGGCGGCGTTTCCCTATACCATCCCGATTTTTTCCGGGTTCTGGTTTCTGGCGCTGGCTTACGGAATTTATATGAATGCCAACGGATTTTCCTTTGTGTACCCCATGCTCATGAGTATGCTGCTGGTGCATTTTGTGTCCTGAAAGCTGGAAGGGGAACCGCCTGAATTCCGAAGAATTCAGGCGGTTCCAGACTGTCAAAAAAGGCCATTGGCCTTTTTTGACAAGAGGATTGCAGTCTGCCGCGCGCACTCCTTGTCCGCCTTTGGCGGACAATTCGCACACTTGCAGCCTGTAAGGTATTTTCTGCCAGGTACACGCCCCGGCAGAAAATGATCTGACTTTATTTGCCGCCTGCGGGCGGCAAACTCTGCGAGGCTTTTTTGACACGCTGAACCGCCTGAATTCCGAAGAATTCAGGCGGTTCATTTATAGGTGAAACAGGAAGGAGAAACAAATATCCTTTTCGGCGGAGATGCGATAAGCTTCCTCTACGTTGGCGCCCCAGCTGTCGATTCCGCCGACGCCGCGCATGGCGCCGCAGAGGGTCACGACAGTCCTGCATGGGGCGGGGAGCTCGTCCGCGTGGCGGGCTTCGCTGAGCTGGTGGGGGGTGTAGGGGATTGCGGAGAAGGCGAAGGGGTCAGCATCCTTGCCGATGGTCAGGCAGTGGCCGGACAGACGGAGGGTCAGCTCGTGGGTGTCCATGTGGCAGCCGCATTCCTGGGGCACCAGATAGGACGGAATGTGGGGCGCTTCTGTGTGGGTACCGAAGACGCCGCCCTTTTCCTGGTCGGGGTAGGTCTCTCCGGACAGGCCGACCCAGGCTGTCTGCTCCACGGGAAGGGGCGTGGCAAACCGCAGGCCGAACAGGGGAAGCTCCGGGCGTCCCGGCATTCCGAAGTAGCGGACATCCGTTTTGATACGGCAATCGTCAGTGACGGTGTAGGTCACCTCCGATTTGAAACCGGGCATGGCGGGAGCCGTGTAGGTGCAGCGGATGGAGACCCGCTCCGGCGTTTCCTCCAGAATCTGAATGCCGCTGCACTTCTGGCACGACTGCCGCGATTTTGCACGGGAAAACGCCGAGACCACGCCGCGAAAACGCTTTCCTATATTTTCGTTGACCATTTTTTGTGAGGTCTATATAATGAAAGCGGCAAAGGGAGGAATCCATTTGTCAGATAATTATAGTTATGAAGGAGCAGAGAATTATGAAGAAGATCATTGCGCTGCTGATGGCAGTATTGATGACCGCTGGTATGCTGGCAGCTTGCTCCAGCGCTCCGGCGCAGCCCACTTCCCCCGCCGCGGAGGCTACCAAGACACAGGCCGAAACCGCTGCGGTCAGCGCCGAAAAGGAAAAGGTCACTCTGAAGGTCTGGGCAGACCAGGGCGAGCTGGAGCTGACCGAAAAGCTTTGCAACGAGTTTGCCGCCGAGCATCCCGAGAAGGAATACACCTTCGAGTACGGCGCCGTGGGCGCTGTGGACGGCAAGTCCCGCTATCTGGAAGACCCCGCCGCTGCCGCTGACGTGTTCCTGTTTGCGGACGACCAGCTGGTGGATCTGGTGAAGGCCGACGCCCTGTACGAAGTGACCCGGAATACCGACGCCATCATCGCCGCCAACACCCCCGGCTCCATCAACGCGGCGACCTATGACGGAACCCTGTACGGCTACCCCATGACCTCCGACAACGGCTACTTCCTGTACTACGACAAGTCCGTGTTCACCGAGGACGACCTGAAGACCCTGGACGGCATTCTGGCCGCTGCCAACGCCGCCGGCAAGAAGGTACATATGGACGTCTCCAACGGCTGGTATCTGGCCTCCTTCTTCCTGGGCAACGGCTGCACGCTGACCATCGAGGACGGCAAGCAGGTCATCGACTTCAACAACGCCAACGGCCTCGCCGCCGCGGAAGCGATCCGGGCATTCTGCAATGACCCCGCGTTTGTGACCGGTGATGACTCCGTCCTGGCGGGCGGCATCGGCGACGCCATCGCCTGCGGCGTTTCCGGCACCTGGGTTGCCTCCGCGATTCAGGAAAAGCTGGGCGACAACTACGGCTGCTGCAAACTGCCTACCTTCACCTGCGACGGCAAGCAGGTTCAGATGGGCTCCTTCCTGGGCTGCAAGATCTACGGCGTCAACTCCCAGACCGCTTATCCCGTGGACTCCATGGAGCTGGCGGAGTATCTGACCAGCGAGAAAGCCCAGATCGAGCGCTACAACGTGCTGAACTACGGTCCCTCCAATGTCAACGCGCTGGCTGACGACACCATTGCCTCCAATCTGGCGCTTCAGGCTCTGAGCGCACAGAGCGAATTCGCCGTTTCCCAGATGGTTCTGGGCGGCTTCTGGACGCCCGCCGAAGCCTTCGGCGCCGAACTGGAAGCCCATTCCACCGGCGATCTGCAGACCATGCTGGATCAGCTCGTGGAGCAGGCACTGGCAGGATAAGTTTGTTCAATATAGAGAAAGGGGCTTTTACAGCCCCTTTCCTCCTATTTTTACCGGAGGGATATCCATGCGAGGAAACGCAAAACAGAATATACTGATTTCTGCCGCCGCGAAGGGCAGCTTCTGGACTCGGCTGTCGTTTTTTATCATGGGAACCGGCTGCATCCGCTATAAGCAGTACGTTCGCGGGCTGATCTATCTTTTGACCCAGGTCGGGTTTTTCTGCTTCCTTAAAGATTTTGCACTGCAATATCTGAGCAAATTCTCCACGCTGGGCACGGAGACCCAGCGGAAGGTCTGGAACGAGGACTTGCAGATCTACCAGAGATTCCCCGGCGACAACTCCATGCTGATCCTTCTGTACAGCGTGCTGTCGCTGGCGGTGATCGCGGTGTTCCTGTACATCTGGTACGCGAACATCCGGGATTCCTGGCACGCCCAGGAGAATCTGCGGGAGGGACGGAAAATCGCGAGCTTCCGGGACGACCTGCACAGCCTGACCCATGAGCGCTTCCATATCACGCTGCTGTCCATGCCCATGCTGACGCTGGTGCTGTTTACGCTGCTGCCCATCATTTTCATGATCCTCATTGCGTTCACCAATTTCGACGCGGATCACCAGCCCCCCGGAAACCTGTTCACCTGGGTCGGCATGACCAATGTGACGGATATTTTTCTGGGTAACGAGATCAAGACCAACACCTTCTTCGGCCTGCTTGGCTGGACGATTGTTTGGGCGATTCTTGCCACGTTTACGAATTACATCCTCGGTATGCTGCTGGCCGTTGCCATCAACAGCAAGCTGGTAAAGCTCAAACAGGTATGGCGCACCTGCTTCGTCATTGCCATCGCCATCCCCCAGTTCGTGAGCCTGCTGCTGATCTCCCGGGCGCTGGAGCCTGCGGGGGCGGTGAACGTTTTATTGCAGGAGCTGGGGCTGATCAGCGCGCCGCTGCCCTTCCTATTAGACCCGACGCTGGCGCGGATTGTGGTGGTCGTGGTGAATATGTGGATCGGCATTCCCTACACCATGATGACCTTCTCCGGAGTGCTGATGAACATTCCCGCCGAGCTGTACGAGAGCGCGGAAATGGACGGCGCGGGGCCGGTCAGAAGATTCGTTTCCATCACGCTGCCCTATATGCTCTTCGTGACGGCCCCCGCGACGATCACTACCTTTGTGACGAATTTCAACAACTTCAACGTCATCTATCTGCTCACCGCCGGCGGCCCCTTCTCCCTGGACTACTATCAGGCGGGAAAGACCGACCTGCTGGTCACATGGCTGTACAAGCTGACGGTGAACCGGAATGACTACTCCCTGGCATCGACCATCGGCATTTTCATTTTCCTGCTGGTGGGCAGCTGCTCCCTGCTGGTGTATAACCGGACAGGCGCCGTGAAGAAGGAGGATCAGTTTCAATGAAAAATATGCGCAGACGCAAGCTCGTCTCCTCGGTGGCGTTGAATGTGGTGATCGCGGTTCTGGCAATGCTCTGGCTGGTGCCGGTTTTCTGGCTGGTCGTGTCCTCCTTCCGGGCGGAGCAGGGGGCGTATACCTCCTATCTCTGGCCGAAATGCTTCACCCTCGGCAATTACGTCCGGCTGTTTACGGACAGAAGGCTGTTTGATTTTCCCCGCTGGTTCGGCAACACGATGCTGGTCGCCGGGTGCAGCTGCGCCATCACCACGATTCTGGTGCTGATGGTCGCCTATGTGTACTCCCGGCTTCGCTTCCCCAGCCGGAAATTCCTGATGAATGCGTCGCTGGTGCTGGGAATGTTCCCCGGCTTTATGAGCATCATCGCCATTTACCATTTCATGAAGGCCGTAAGCCTGGATCAGACGCTGCTGGCGCTGATTCTGGTGTATTCCGGCGGCGCGGCGCTGAACTACTACATCGCCAAGGGGTATTTTGACACCATTCCCAAATCCCTGGACGAGGCCGCTATCCTGGACGGGGCTACCAACAGCACGATCTTCTGGAAGATCATCCTGCCCAACGCCAAGCCGGTGATCGCGACCACGGCCATCAACGCCTTTATTAACCCGATTGTGGACTATATCTTCGTGTCGGTCATCATGAAGGACAATTACAATAACTTTACGGTCGCAAAGGGTCTGTACACCATGGTGGATAAGACGAACATCTACGAATACTACACCGTCTTCTGCGCCGGTGCGGTGATCGTGGCGATTCCCGTGGTGCTGCTCTTTATCCGAATGCAGAAATACTACGTTGCCGGCGTCGTCGGTGGCTCGGTGAAAGGATAATGTATGAATCCCGCAACGATTTACCATAGACCATTGAGCGAATTCGCATTTGCCGCGGACGATACCCACTATGTTTTCCGCCTGAGAACCGGAAAAGGGGAGGCGCAGAGCTGCCGCTTCTTTTACGCCGACCGCGCCGCCATGACGCCGGAGCTGGATTTTTCCAGCCTGCCCATGACAAAATTCCGGGAAGACCGGTATTTTGACTGGTACGAGGTTCGCCTGGAAACAGGGTTTGAGCGTATCGCGTACTGGTTTCAGCTGTCAGATGGGGCGGAGACGCTCTGCTATTACGGCGACTGCTACGAAATGGCCGGGACGCCCACCCGGGCGGACTATTTCCAGCTTCCCTTCAACCATCGGGCAGACCGGCTTTCCGTCCCGGAATGGACGAAGGATGCCGTCGTGTACAACATTTTCCCGGACAGCTTCGCCGACGGATTCCGGACGCTTTCCGGCGGCTCCGCCCCGGAGACCGGTCTGGGCGGCACCATCCGGGGCGTTACGGAGAATCTGGACTATATCGCGTCCATGGGGTTCAACTGTATTTATCTGAACCCGATTTTCGCGGCCGAATCTTACCACCGGTATGACACCCTGGACTATTACCGGATCGACCCCCACATGGGAACCAAAGAAGATGTCCGCGCGCTGGTGGAAAAAGCCCACTCTCTCGGCATCCGCGTCCTGCTGGACGGCGTATTCAACCATATCAGCAGCAGCCATTTTCTGTTTCAGGATGTTCTGCGGAACGGTACGAATTCCGAGTATTATTCCTGCTTCTACCAGCTCCCGGCGAAGCCAAAGCTTCCCGCTCCCGGCGAGCTTCCGGAATACACCTGCTTTTCCTACGTCGCCAATATGCCGAAAACAAACACCGCCGACCCGTATTTAAGGCAGTATTTCTGCGATGTGGGAACTTACTGGATACGGGAATTCGATATTGACGGCTGGCGGCTGGACGTGGCAAACGAACTGGATGACGGCTTCCTCCGCGCGTTCCGCACTGCGGTAAAGGCGGCGAAGCCGGACGCTATCATCGTCGGGGAGGTCTGGGAAAACGCAGCCCACTACCTGAACGGGGATATGCTGGATTCCGCGATGAATTACGATTTCCGCCGGTACTGCCGCAGATTTTTCGCGGAGGAAACGGTGGATGCGGAAACCTTCGATACCAACGTTTCCACCCTTTTGCTGCGCTACCGGGAAAACGCCCTGTTCGCCCAGCTGAATCTGCTGGACAGCCACGACGTCAGCCGGTATCTGTCGCTGTGCAGGCAGGATATTGACAAAATGGAGCTGTCCGTGCTGCTGCAAATGACCTTTCCCGGTATGCCCTGCGTGTTTTACGGGGATGAAAAGGGGCTTTGCGGCGTCAGTGAAAGGGAATACCGTCAGGCGATGGCGTGGGGGAAAACCCACCCGCTGGAGGATGTCTACCGCCGCCTGATCGCGCTGCGAAAGGAACATCCCGCCCTGCGGTACGGCAATTTCGTGACGAATTCCGCGGCAGGGAAGACCTACAGCTACAGCCGGAATTGGGAGAATACAAGAATCACAGTCACCATGAATCTGGGCGACGAACCCATTCCTGCACCGCAGACGGGCAGATTGCTCTTGAAAAAAGGCGGCAATCATGACATAATCGGTGCATGGGAGTATGAAGTACGGGAGGAACGGATTCATGGCGGTGACGATTTATGACGTGGCAAAGGAGGCGGGGGTTTCCATTGCCACGGTTTCCAAGGCGCTGAACGACAGCTACACCATCCCCGACCAGACCAAGGCGGCGATACGGGAAATCGCAGACCGTCTCGGCTACCGCCCCAACGCGCGGGCCAAGAATTTCGCCCGGCAGGCAAGCGGTACGGTGCTGTTCATCACGGATTTCTACCAGAACATTGCCTTTGAGAATCCCCATATGTTTGAGATCATCTCCGGCATTGCCACGTATCTGGACGACAAGGACTATTCTCTGACCTTAAAGCCGCTGACAAAACAGGCTGCGCCCCTTTACATCCGGGACATTATCCAGCAGCGGCAGGCGGACGCGCTCATCATTCATGCCTTTGTCTTAAGTACGGAACTGGCCGCGATCCTTTCCCGGGTGGACTTTCCCTATCTGGTCATCGGGAAGCCGGAGTTCCGGTGCAACATCTGCTGGATTGACGTCAACCACGAGCAGGCGGGGCAGATCGCCGCAAATTATCTGCTGGACAAGGGCTACCGGAGAATGGCCTTCATCATGGGGCAGGAAAACGACGCCCTGTCCCAGAGCCGGCTGCGGGGGATCAATCAGGTCATGTCGGAGGAAGAGCTGAGCGTGGAGGTCGTCTGCAACGAGTCGCCCTACACCCTGGACGATGAAGCGCTGTACGGTCTGCTGATGCGCCGTCCCCGTCCGGAGGTGCTGCTTTGCAGCAATAACCATCTTGCGCTGCACTGCCTGCAATACATCCGCCGGATCGATCTGAAGGTGCCCCAGGATATTGCGCTGCTCACTTTTGACAATTATCCTTTTTCCATGCTGACAGACCCGGCCATCACGGCTGTGGAGGTGGACATGCACGACATGGGCATCAACGCCGCCCGATTTGTTTTACAGCGGATACGCAAGCCCAACTTACAAACCCAATCCTACTGCACCTCCCCGTGCATCCTGGAACGGGAATCCACATAATCACCCAAAACCCTCTGCTTTCGTTTTCCGAAAGCAGAGGGTTTTGGGTTGGTTAAAGAAAACCACCAGCCCGGTTGGTGGTTCCAAAAAGTTTTAATACTATTTCCTGATTAAAATCCTTGATTTTAATCAGGAAGGCATCGCTTGACGGCGCTGCCTGTTTTGTGATTTATAAGGAGAAAATCACAAAACAAGTTTCATAGGAACTCCGTGCCCTTCGGGCAATTAAAATCTTTTCTAAAGATTTTAATTGGAGTTCCGTATAATATCTCCCGTTGATGCCTTTGGGAGAAAACGGAAGAATCGTCACCGGAAGCCAGGAACACATCCTGCCGGACACCGGCGGAACAGCACAGAATCAATGACTCGTTTATCCGTATTTCTCCCGGTATTCCCGGGGCAGCATCCCGGCGTACTGCTTGAACACTCTGGAAAAGTGGCTGGGGGAGGAAAAGGCGAGATAGGTGCTGATGGCGGTCAGCGGTTTCTCGGAATAGCGGAGGAGGCGTTTTGCTTCCTCCGCTTTTTCGTTCAGAATGAAATCCGTCAGGCTCTGGCCGGTTTCCTCCTTGAATTTTTTGGAGAGGTAGGGGCGGCTGATGAACAGTGCTTTGGCGATCTCTTCGGCGCGGATGGGTTCGGAAATATGGTGCTGAATATAGTTGGTCACGTCCAGCACCAGCTTCGAGGGATTGCCGCCCCGGCGCAGCCGTTCCACCCGGGCGGTGTAGTCCAGAAGCATCCGGTATTGCAGGTTGGTAATCCGTTCCGGGGAGGTCAGCAGCTCGCACTGCTGCAAATAGGAATCGCTGAGAGAAAACGCATCGTCCACCTGCATACCGCCCTGAATGGCTGCCCGGGAAGCCAACGTGACCGTGACCACGAACAGATTCTTCTGCTGCCGCAGCTGGTCGTTGGCCACGATGCCGCCGCGGATGGCGGGGGCGGCGTCAAACCAGGCTTGCAGTCCGGCACTGTCGCCTTTGCGCACCATGCGCAGAATGGTCTGCTCCTGGTCTAAGGTATTGTGTCCGGTCTGGAGCGGAACGTCCTGTGCGGTCAAAGACTGCGCCGCCTGGGAACGCACCTGCATGGTTTCCAATATTTTCTGCTCTGCTTCGTAAATGCGGATGTCCTTCAACTCCAGCTTTTCGCCGTTCAGCACATGGTTGATGGTGCAGAGCATTTGCAGAACGCTTTCAATGGGCATATGGACAATGGCACGCATGGCGTTTTCAAAGGTTCGTACCTCGTCACCGGAGAGCGCCAGCTGAAAAGCCAGCTCCCGCAGCTCCTGATCCGTTTCCGGGAGCTGCCGGGTGGGGCCGATGATGATCTTGGTTGCGCCGTGGTTGACAAGACCGTAGTAGGAAAAATTCGGCGTTGCGTAATAGCTTACATGCTCCTTGATTTCCCAGAGCGCTTTTCTGTACAGCTCCATAGGATCCTTCGGCAGCCGGACAATGGAGTAGGAAAAGGTCTGGTTTTCTCCCTCATAGATCCGAATGGGAATGCCGGAAAGATTGCCGATGGTGGTACACAGATAGTGAAGATCAATGGATTCCATGGCTGTTCCTCCTTTTGCTTACAATTCTATCTTAATAGATACAAAAATGCAAGAAAAGAAAAAAGGACTGTGCTATACTCATAATCAGAAAAGCCGGAAAGCCGTGTGATTCGGCAAAATGGACACCGGCAGTATGGAGGAATCCCCATGGCGAAGAAAGACTGGACGCAGTGCAAAGCGCTGCAAAGCAAGATCCACTCTCCCAATGTGACCCCCGCGGAGAAATGGCTGGGCTATCTGCTGGGGCCTGCCGGGGCGCTGCTGCTGAACGCGGTGCTGGCGACCTACCTGAACGTCTATTACACGGATGTTCTGAAGCTCACCACCCTTTGGGGCGGGGCGTTTCTGGTGGTGTTCCCCATTGTGTCCAAAATCGTGGATGCCATCACCAACGTCATTATGGGCTACATCATCGACCGCACCCATACGTCCGAGGGCAAGGCCCGTCCCTGGCTGCTGCTTTCCGCGCCGCTGATGGCCGTTACCGGTATTCTGCTGTTCACGGTTCCCAACGGCTCTCAGACCATGCAGGCCATCTGGGTCATGGTGAGCTATAACCTTTTCTATTCCTTCGCCTATACCATTTTCAACATGAGCCACAACCTGATGGTGCCCCTGTCCACCCGGGACACCCAGCAGCGGGGTGGTCTGTCCGTCAACAACCAGATCGCCACTATTATGATGAGCGGCATTCTGGTGGCGCTGGTGTTCCCCATGGTCATCATGCCGGTCATCGGCGTGGACAAGGGAAAGTGGATCACGCTGATGAGCGTCCTCTCCATTCTCACCCTGCCTCTGACGCTGCTGGAGTATTATTTCACCAAGGAGCGGGTCACGGAGGAGGTGCAGAGCGCCGGAGAAGCCCGGGTTTCCTTTGCTGCCCAGCTGAAAGCCATTTTTACGGACAGATACATGCTGCTGATCTACGCCTACTTCCTGACTTACACGGCGGGCAGCACCATAAAAAATATCAGCTTGGTCTATTTCTGCAATTACGTTCTGGGTTCCTACAATGACGGCATCACCCAGACCATGATCTCCGTCATCGGCGGCATTCCCATGGGCATCGGTATTTTCGCCGTGTGGCCGCTGGCAAAGAGATTCGGCAAGCGGAACGTGACCGCGGCGGGCTTCGTCCTCTATGCCGTCGGCAGCGCCATTTGTTGGCTGTTCCCCACCAATATGACCATTATGCTGGTGGGCCAGTTCATCAAGAACATCGGCGGCCTGCCCTGCGCCTATGTGTTTATAGCGCTGTTCGCGGACGTGCTGGATCATGTGGAGTGGAAGGTGGGCTTCCGCTGCGACGGAATCGCCATGAGCGTGTACAACATCATTGCGGTTGCCCTGGTCGGCATCTGCACCGGTATTTTCAATGGCCTGATTGCCAGGGCGGGCTATGTGGCGCCTGCCATTGTGGATGGTGTTACCATGGCCGCAGAGCAGTCCCAGGCGGTGAAGAATGTGTTCACCTTCGGCTTTGTGGGGCTGGAAGCCATTACGGGTGTCGTGCTGGCGGTGCTGCTGCTTTTCCTGAATGTGGAAAAGAACATCGGCAAGGAGCAGGCGGAGATCAAAGCCCGCCGGGAGGAACAGAAATGAACGCAATTCGCTTGAAAACAGAACACCTGACAAATCCCATCGGGATTGATTTTCAAAAACCCCGCCTGTTCTGGAACTGTGACGGCGGCAAAAAGCAAACGGCCTATCAAATCGTCGCCGCCGATGACAGCGGCAGCATTCTCTGGGACAGCGGCAGGGAGGAAAGCACCGCCATGTGCGTAAAATGGGGCGGCGCTCCCGTGCCGCCGAAAACGAAGGTGCTCTGGAAGGTGCGGCTCTGGGACGAGACCGATACCGTCGGCGATTGGAGCGAAGCATCCTTCGAAACCGGTATCAACACATGGAGTGCCAAGTGGATCACCGGCAATTATCAGGTCAATAAGAAAGAGCGCTATCCCGTGGACTGTTTCCGCAAGGCGTTTCACGCTACCGATGTAAAAAAGGCCCGGCTGTATATCACCGCCTGCGGCCTGTACGAGGCAAACATCAACGGGCAGCGTGTGGGCAATTTTGTTCGCGCCCCCGGTATTACGGACTACCGTAAGCGGGTCCAGTACCAGACCTATGATGTGACCGCGCTGGTGCAAGACGGCGAAAATGCCCTGACGGTGCAGCTGGCTGACGGCTGGTATCGCGGCTCCTGCGGCGCATGGGGCATCCGCAACCAATACGGCACGGAAACGAAGCTGCTGGCACAGCTGGAGCTTACCCGCGCCGACGGCACCGTGGAGACCGTCGCCACCGACGAGAGCTGGGATTGGAGCAATGACGGCCCCATCCGCTTCGCTGACAACAAGGATGGCGAGGTGGTCAACGCCAACAATGTCCCCTTGTATCAGGGTAAGGCGAAGGTCACAAGCCATCCCGTCACGCCGACAGCCTCGAATAATGTCCCCGTCACGGAGCATGAGCGGCTGAACGCAAAACTGATTACCACCCCCTCCGGTAAAACCGTTCTGGACTTTGGACAGAATATCGCAGGCTATGCGGAATTTACCGTAACCGCCCACGCAGGACAGAAGATCAAGCTGCGCTTTGGCGAGCTGCTGGACGAAAACGGCGAATTTACGCAGAAGAACATCCAGCTCTCCCGCAAGGATTTCATCACGCCCCGTCAAGAGGTCGTTTATACCTGCAAGGAGGGCGAAAATCACTACAAGACCACCTTTGCCATCTTTGGCTTCCAGTATGTGCTTGTGGAAACCGATGCGGCGTTTCAGCCGACGGACTTCACTGCCATCGCGGTGTACTCCGACATGGAACGCACGGGCTTTTTTGAAAGCTCCAACGCGCTTCTTGACAAGTTCGTGGAAAATACCGTCTGGAGTGCTAAGAATAACCACGCCGATCTTCCCACCGACTGCCCCACCCGTGAACGCCACGGCTGGACAGGCGACGCGCAGATCTTCTGTCCCACAGCAAGCTATCTCTTTGACTATCTTCCTTTTGCGGAAAAATATCTGGACGATGTCTACGACTGGCAGAAGAAAAACGGTTGTCTGCCGCAGATCGCACCGGAGGGCGGCACCGACTTTTACATGGCAAGCATGAACGGTTCCGTCGGCTGGGCAGACGCCGGGGTACTAATGCCGTATGTGCTTTGGAAGCGGTACGACGACGCAGAAGTTTTGAAGAAGTATCTGCCCGGAATGCGGCGCTATGCCAAATTTATGCAGAACCGCTGCGGCAAATGGTACCCCACCGCCAAACGAACCGGACTGCACGGGGAGAATAGAAAGTATCTCTCCAACGCCGGGCAGGCCTACGGCGAGTGGGCGGAGCCGGAAAGCGTCCACCACATGACATGGAAGGACTGCGCCGTGCCCCACCCGGAGGTCGCCACGGCCTATACCGCCCATGTGATGGACTGCATGGCGGAAATGGAAGCGGCGCTGGGCAACGAAAAGGAGGCAAGCTCTTACCGTGACTTCGCCGCCGGCTGCCGCAGGAGCTATCAGGCGCTGCGCCGCACCGCCGCCTATCCGCTGGATACCGACCGGCAGGCGCAGCTTGTCCGCCCGCTGGCATTTCAGCTGCTGGACGAAGCGCATACGGAATACGCGCAAAAGCGGCTGCTCTCTGCACTGGAACATTTCCGTTGGCGTCTCGGAACAGGCTTCCTTTCCACACCGCTGATTTTGGATGTGCTGGCGGATATCGACTTGGGATCAGCCTACCGACTGCTGGAAAATGAAGAGATCCCCGGTTGGCTGAGTATGCCGAAAAACGGAGCCACGACCATTTGGGAGGCTTGGGAAGGGCCGAACAGCAAAAGCGGCGGCATTGGTTCTCTGAATCATTATTCCAAGGGCGCTGTGGTGACGTGGCTGTTCGATACCATGTGCGGCATCCGCGTGGACGGCGAAAAACATTTTGTGATCGCGCCCCATCCCGGCGGGCACTTTACCAGCGCAAAAGCCGTATACAACAGCGTCTACGGCCGGGTGGAAAGCGGCTGGGAAAAGACGGCGGACGGGTGGAAGTACACAGTCAGCATTCCCGCAAACTGCACAGCCATCGTCCGACTGCCGGATGGAGCCGTTGCGCAGCAGGAGCCGGGAACGGTCAGCTATTCGGAGGAAACCCATGGAAATTGAGAAGATTCTGAGCAAAATGACCTTAGAGGACAAAATTGCCCTCTGTTCAGGCGCAAGCTTCTGGGAAACCAAAGCTTACGAGAAATACGGCATTCCGTCTCTTTTCATGTGCGACGGCCCCCACGGCCTGCGCAAGCAGGAGAACGGGGCGGATATGCTGGGGGTGAACAACTCCCGCCCCGCCACCTGTTTTCCGGCAGAAGTGACCACGGCGGGAAGCTGGGATCCGGCGCTGCTGGAAAAAATCGGCGCGGCCATCGGTGAGGAGGCCAGAGATCAGGGGGTAGGTCTGGTATTAGGCCCCGGCGCGAATCTCAAGCGCAATCCCCTTTGCGGGCGTAATTTTGAGTATTTCAGCGAGGACCCGTATCTGGCGGGCAAACTGGCTGCCGGATTTATCCGGGGCGTGGAGGCTCAGGGTGTCGGCACCAGCTTAAAGCACTTTGCCGCAAACTCGCAAGAGCTTGACCGGTTTACATCAGACAGCGTTCTGGACGAACGGACGCTGCGGGAGCTGTATCTCACTGCCTTTGAAATCGCCGTGAAGGAGGGCAAGCCTTCCACGGTCATGTGCGCCTATCCCAAATTGAACGGAACCCATTGCTCCGATCACAAAAAACTATTGACGGATATTCTCCGCACGGAGTGGGGCTTTTCTGGGCTGGTGGTGACGGACTGGGGCGCTATGAACGACCGGATCGCCGCTTTCCAGGCCGGGTGCGATCTGAATATGCCCGGCGGCAGCGATTACATGGAGAAGGAAACTGTCGCGGCGGTGCGCAATGGCACCCTGCCGGAGAGCTGTATTGACGCCAGTGCCCGCCGGGTTCTGAAGCTGGTGCTCCGGGCTGCGGAAACGCTGAAAGAAAAGGCCGCCTGTGATTACGACGCCCACCATGACCTTGCAAAGCAGGCGGCGGAGGCCGGGGCGGTGCTGCTGAAAAACGAGGATCGGCTGCTTCCGCTGCAAGAAAACGCGAAAATTGCCGTCATCGGCGCAATGGCAAAGCGGATGCGCTTCCAGGGTGCAGGCTCCAGCCATATCAATCCCACCAAGCTGAGCCAACCCCTGGATTTTCTGCCGGGTGCGCTTTACGCCCCGGGCTGCGGCGACCGGGGCGACACCACCGAGGCCATGCTAACCGCCGCGGCGGAAGCGGCAAGAAATGCAGAGACAGCTGTTGTTTTCGCGGGACTTCCGGATCGGTTTGAATCCGAGGGCTTTGACCGGGAAAATATGCGTCTGCCGGAGGGGCATAACCGGATGATCGAGGCAGTGGCAAGGGTCAATCCCAATACGGTGGTTGTCCTGCTCTGCGGCTGCGCCGTAGAGTGCCCGTGGGCGGATTCCGTGAAGGCCATTCTCTATATGGGTCTGCCGGGGCAGGCCGGCGGCGAGGCCGCGGCTGATCTGCTCTATGGCCGGGTGAACCCCGGTGGCAAGCTGGCGGAGAGCTGGCCGTACCATTACGAGGATGTACCCTCTTCCGAAATCTACGGCAAGCAGCGGGACGCCCTGTACGAAGAGGGCATCTATGTGGGCTATCGGTACTATGACAAGGCGGGCGTTCCCGTCCGCTGGTCTTTCGGCTTCGGACTGAGCTATACCAGCTTTTCCTGTTCCAATCTGCGTCTGGAAGATGATCACGTCACAGTGACAGTAAAAAACACCGGCAGCTTTGCCGGTGCAGAGGTGGTGCAGCTGTGTGTCGCCGCCCCGCAGAACGGGCTGCATCGGCCGGTGCGGGAGCTGAAGGGCTTCCAAAAGGTGTTTTTGCAGCCGGGAGAGGAGACGCAGGTCGCATTTACGCTGGAGAAACGCAGCTTTGCCCTCTGGAATGACGGCTGGGTGATTCCTGGCGGCAGCTATACGCTGCAAGTCGGAGATCAGAGCGTCAGCATGGAGATTTCCGGAAGCACTGTCCCCGTGCCGGACTGGCAGAAGGGCAGCTTCTATGAAAGCTGCCGGGGGAAGCCCACGCAAGCCCAATGGGAGACCATGCTGGGGAGAAGCTATGTTCCCGCAGTCCTGAAAAAAGGACAGTTCACCATGGACAATACGGTCATGGAGATGAAGGACTACAGCCTGATGATGAAAATCATGTACAAGGCTGTGGAGGCCACCATTGCCAAGGGCTTCGGCGGAAAAAAGGACTACGAAAACCCGGAGTTCCGCATGATGCTGAATTCCTCCGCCGGGGCGCCTCTGCGCAGTATGCAGATCTCCGGCGGCATGAAGGGCGGCGTGATGCCCGGAATGCTGGAAATTGCCAACGGACATTTCTTCCGGGGACTGCTCAGAATGATCCGGGGGTAGCCTGGGAATCCCGGTACTTTTTGGGGGTAAGGCCGTAGGCCTCCTGGAAAATGCGGTGAAAATAGCTCAGATTGCTGTATCCAACAGCCCGGCCAATCTCGTCCACCCGCAAGGTCGTGCAGCGCAGATAGTAGACCGCCTGGCTCAGACGCCTGTGCTGAACCAGCTCCTGAAAGGTGCTGCCGGTTCTGCGCCTGACCTCCCGGCTGAGCCAACAGAGGTCATAATTCAGCGCCTTTGCAATCCGGGTCAGGCTGGCCTCCCGGTAGTTTTCCTCAATATAGCGAAGCACCTGCACCACGGCATCCTCCCGGGTGTTCTGGGTGGTCAGCTTGTCTGTATGGTTCATCAGCTCCATGAAGAGCAGCCCCATAGTCGTCTGGCAGATGCTCCGGCGGTTCGGAACATTGGCGGAGAGCAGGGTGTAAATCAGATTTTCCACCAGATTCTGGACGGGCAGTACATCCGCCACCCGAAAGTGGAGGTATCCGGTATTCCCGGAGCCAAGACTTTCCACCAGAAAGGTGCGCAGAGGCGTCCGGTCGGCATCCAGCATCTCCAGAACCTTGTCGAAAAACTGGGGAAGAATGATGAAATTCACGGCAATGTCCCGTTCTCCGGCAGGTAAAATTTCCTGTTTTGCACCTTGCCCGAAAAACAGAAGTTCTCCCTGCTTCAGCGTGACCGGGGTGCCGTTGGCAATGTGGGTGGTACTGCCCTGGCACATATAGACCACCTCTACATAGTTGTGGCTGTGCTCCGGGAAATGGGCAAAACGGGTATGGGGGCGGATGGTAATGAGTCTGCCGCTTTGCAGCAGTTTTCCCGCGTCAATGACGTTGGACGGCGCGTCCATATCCATGTATATTTCCCGGTTCAGCTGCTGACCGGCCAGAAGCGCCTGTTCTTCCGGGCTGATCACGCTGAGTGTGCGAAGAAGTTCCTGATCCAGCATAAAGCACCCTCCCTTTTCCTTTCCCATTATAGCCGGAAGTGTCCTGACTTGCAATGCAAATCAGGACACTTTTTTGGTCAAATGACAATCTAAACTTTTTTGCTGTTCTGTGATTAAATAAAACTGGGTGATAAACGTGAAATATTTTCTCGCGATTGATATCGGCGCCTCCTCCGGCCGGCATATTCTGGGCTGGCGGGAGGATGGCAAACTTCAAACCAGGGAAATTTACCGCTTTCCCAACGGAGTCCAGCAGAAGGACGGACACTTGGTCTGGGACATTGACAACCTGGAATGGCAGGTGAGAAAGGGCATTGATCTGGCGCTGGAAAGCTGCCCGGAGATTGCCAGCCTTTCCATTGATACCTGGGGCGTGGACTATGTGCTGCTGAAGGACGGGAAGCCAATATATCCCGTCTATGCCTACCGGGACAACCGGACGGAGGCGGTTATCCCGAAGGTACATGAAAAAATTCCCTTTTCAGAGCTTTACCGACGCACCGGCTGCCAGTTCCAGAGCTTTAACTCCATCTACCAGCTCTATGACGATTTGGAGCGGGGGCGGCTGGAACAGGCGGACGAGCTGCTGATGATCCCGGAGTACCTCCTGTACCGCCTCTGCGGCGTTCCAGCCCGGGAGTACACCAACGCCACCACTATGGGGCTGGTGAATGCCAAAACCCACGAATTTGATACCGAAATTCTGGAAAAGCTGGGCTATCCGAAATGTCTGTTCCCCAGGCTCAGCCAGCCGGGGACTGTTCTCGGGACCTACAAGGGCATCCCCTGTATGCTCTGCGCTACCCATGACACGGGTTCCGCCGTAGAGGGGATTCCCATGAAAGGGAACGAGCCTTATATTTCCTCCGGTACCTGGAGCTTGCTGGGCGTGAAAACCCCAATGCCCATCACGGATGCGGAAAGCATGGAGGCGAACTACTCCAACGAGGGCGGCGTGGGCTATAATCGCTACCAGAAGAACATCATGGGGATGTGGCTGGTGAACGAGTTGAAACGGGAGCTTTGCCCGGAGATGTCTTTCCCGGAAATCGTGAGAGCCGCCGAGGAAAGCACCTGTAATATTCTGGTGGATGCCAACGAACCGGAATTTTTGGCTCCCAAAAGCATGAAAGCCGCCTTTGACGCAAAAACCGGCGGCAGACTCGTTTCTGTTGGCGATTATTTCCGCTGCGCGTACAGCAGTCTGGCGTCCAGCTACCAGGACGCGCTGGACGAGCTGGAAGGCAACACCAACAAATACTATCGAAAGCTCTACATTGTGGGCGGCGGGGCAAAGAACGCCTTTCTCAACCGCCTGACCGAAGAAGCCACCGGCAAGCAAGTCATCGCCCTGCCCATTGAGGCAACGGCGTTGGGAAATCTGAAAGTACAAATGGAGGTTGTATCATGTTAGTTGAAACAAAAGCAAGAATCGGCGTATTCGCCATTGCATTAGGGGCGTATCTGCCCCAGTTCCCGGAGCTGGTGCCGGAATTTGAAAGCCAGTATGGCGACTTCAAGAAGCGCATCCCGGATTCCGTGGAGCTGATCGACGGCGGCCTGGTCACCACCAAGGAGCAGTCCGCCGCTGCCGGGGACAAGTTCCGGGCGGCTGACGTGGATTTGGTCATCATGCAGCTTCTGACGTATGCAACGTCCTACAATATGCTTCCCGCTGTCCGGGATCTGGACGTGCCGGTGGTGCTGGTGAACCTGCAAAAGAAAAAAGCCCCGGACTATGCCAACACCGACACGCCTACATGGCTGGGAACCCTCTACGCCTGCGGCGCGGTGGGCGAGATGGTCGCCGATCTGGAACGTGCCGGAAAGCGCCATGCCGTCATTACCGGTGTGGTAGAGGGTAGCGACGATGCCGCCCAGGCGGAGATCGAGGACTGGTGCCGGGCCGCCCAGGTGCGCCGCCGCTTCCGGGACACGAACCTGGCCCAGATCGGCAGGCCTTATCCCGGTATGATGGACCTGTACATCGACGAAACCAACCTGTACCACCGGATGTGGCTGTACACCAAGCAGTTCGACTGGGAAAAAATGTGGGCCATTGCCGACAATATTACGGACGAAGCGGCCATTCGGGCCAAGGCCGAGGACATTCTGAATACCTTCGATATCGAGGGCGGTGCCACGGTGGAAACCGTCTGGGACATGGCAAAGTATGTGGTTGCTTTCGAGCAGTGGGTCAAGGACGAGCAGATCGCCTTTGTGGCTTCCCATTATGACGGCTTTGCCCAGGGCATTGCTGGCAAGCTGGACTCCATGCTGATTCCCGCGTTCTCCATGCTTATCAAGCAGGGCACTGCCTGCGCCGTGGAGGGCGACATTAAGGTCGCCATGGCTATGGGCATTCTCAAGGCCATTTCTGGCACGGGCCAGCTTTCTGAAATGTACTCCATCGACTTCAACGAGGACATTTGCATCATCGGCCACTCCGGTTCCGGTGACGCGGATATTTCCCAGGCACGGAAGCCCACCATGAAGATCGTCCCCGTGTTCCACGGCAAGACCGGCGGCGGGTATCTGACCCAGTTCTATCCGCCCGTTGGCGCTGTAACGTATCTGGGCATTACCCAGGACAAAGACGGCCATTTCAAGTTTGTGGTTGCCGAGGGCGTCAACGAGGAAGGCCCCATCTTTACCTTTGGCGATACCAATATGCGCACCCGCTTCACCTGCGGTGCCAGAGAGTTTGTAAACCGTTGGAGCGAGGCCGGCCCCACCCACCATATGGCCGCCGCCGTTGGCCGTCACATCGACACCATCCTGAAGGTCGCAAAAATCTTCAACGTGCCGGTAGATATCATTACCCGGTAAAGGAGAAAGCACAATGAAAGACATTTTAACCGCTCCATGGATGGTGGAGATGATCCGTACTGCCACCAATATGTACAACCACGGCTGGGACGAGCGCAACGGCGGCAACATCAGCCTGCTGCTGGACGAGGAACAGGTCAGCGAATATCTGAACGTGAAAAACGTCATCCGTACCATGGACACCGGCTTTGCCGCGCCTACCTTGGATGGAAAGTATTTTCTCGTCACCGGCACCGGCAAGTATTTCAAGAACGTCCAGTACGCTCCGGAAGTCAATCTGGGTCTGGTACATCTGACGAATAACGGCGAAACCGCCGAACTTCTCTGGGGATTCACGGACGGCGGACGTTTTACCTCCGAATTCCCCGCCCACATGATGAGTCACGCCGCCCGTTTGAAGGTCGATCCCCAGAACCGTGTGGTCATGCACTGCCACCCGGCAAATCTCTTGGCCATGACCTACGTCCACAGCCTGGACGAAAAGGCATTTACCCGCACCCTCTGGCAGATGTGTACCGAGTGCATTGTAGTTTTCCCAGACGGTGTGAACGTCCTGCCCTGGATGCTCTGCGGCACCAACGAAATTGGTTTAGCCACCGCCGAAAAAATGAAGACGGCCCGCCTGGTGGTCTGGGCCCAGCACGGCATTTACGGCGCAGGCAAAGACCTGGACGAAACCTTCGGCCTGATTGAAACCGCCGAAAAGGCGGCGGAGATCTACATGAAGATCGCCCATCTGCCTCTGGTGAATACCATTACGGATGAACAGATGCACCTGCTGGAGCAGCGCTTCGGGGTCAAGGCAAGGGACGGATATCTCGAATAAACAATGCCCCTGACTTCCCGTTATAGCAGAAGCAGTTTTGAAGCTCTTTAAGAGACTGACACAATGGCCATGTCAAATCTGACATGGCCATTGTGGACTATGGAACCTCTGAATAAATCGTCTGCGGCTGTGAGCGGATCTTTTCCGCCCACTCTTCGGTATCGAAAACGGGAAATACATACAGTATTTCGCCGTCTTCGATACCTCGATTGGACAAAAAATCTCTCGCTCACAGCTCTTGCCGATTTAATCAGAGCTTCCCTATTTATCGGAAAAATCATCATCCGGCGTTTTCTGGTGTATCCGATCCTGCTGACGTTTTCTGAACTGCGTAGGAGACATGCCTTCCGCCGATTTGAAAAGACGGCTGAAATATAGCGCGTCGCTGTATCCGACCTGTGCGCTGATTTCGTCAATGCTCAGTTTGGTATCTGTGAGCATGGATTTCGCGCTGCTCATCCGCAGGGATTTTTGATATTCCTTGGGTGGCATCCCAAAATGTTTTTTGAATAAATACATGAAGCGGCTCTGACTGAGCCGGCACATATCAGCCAGCTGGCTGACAGAAACGTCAGAATTGTAGTGCTCCACGATATAAGAGGCACTGCTGTCCAGCCGGCTGGAATTGTCCTGTGTCTGGTGGACAGCTTTTCCGAGCTGGTAAAGCAGATCTGCCAGCAGCCCCTTTTCCTCCGAGATTTCCGCCCTTGCATTATGTTCCGCTATCATGTGGATCCATAGGTTTTCCAGATAGAGCGAGGGCGGCGCGGTATACACGCCTCCGGTCAGCTTGCACTCTCTCAGAATCTCTTCCACAGCATTGCCGTTAAAATGGACCCAGAAGCGGCGGGTATCGGGAAAATCCCGGTAACGCTGCGGCACGTACGGAGGATAAATTGCAAAGCAGCCCGGTGTGAGTAAATATGTCTGATTCAGGTATTCCACTTCAAGAGGCCCGCAGGACAGATAGATAATGTGGTAGTCCTTTCGGCCAATCAGCCGGAAAGAGAGCATTTCGCTGTCACAAATCTGCCGGGTGCCGCAGCTGTTGACCTGAAGGAAACCGTTGCTCTCCAGATTGGTTCTGTCAAGCTGGTCGCCATTGTGACTATAACAATACATAACGCCGCCTCCGCTGCAATTGCAGCATATAATATAAATGCCTACCGGCTTCATGCAGCCGGATGACCGTTTGCGCCTGCGCTTTCAGTCGAACAGAAACACCTGGCGAAGAAGCGGCTGCGCACCTGTTTCGGGATCCTTATCCATCTTCATAACGTCTTTCATATACGTGTTCCATCTGTCTACAACCGCGCTTTGTGCCTGAACGCGGCCGGCTTCTTCCACACTGTCGCACTCATAGTAGCCGAAGAGGTCATTGCCTACGTTCCAGATTGTGTAATTGCGGATGCCTGCCTCATGGAGAACCTGTCTCATTTCCGGCCAGATATTGTTATGGCGGGTAATGTATTCCTCCAGTTTTCCGGGCAGAATTTCTGCTTTCCATGCATAGCGTTCCATGACGAAACCTCCTAATAAATAGTAAAATGCTTATCGGTTAATGCTGTCGAATGATTGCTTGCGCATGTAAGGGTGACGCCCCTTCCGGAAGTGTTACGGCGCAGGAATGGGTGAAAGCGCGCCTCCCCGACAAAAGCGGGGATACAGCACTATAGCCAAAAAATGCATATTTGATTTGTACAATATGCAGGTTCAAATAAGCGGAAATGTCCATGTTTGCAAGAAATTAGAACTGGTACTTACGCCGGCTGTTGTCGCGGTAGGCTTTGGGAGACAGGCCATATGTCTTGCTGAACAGGCGGCTGAAATACAGCGGATCGGAGAAACCAACGGTGTCAGATATCTCGGCAATACTCATTGTCGAGTCCCGCAGGTAGGTCTTGGCCCACTCCAGGCGCAGACGTGTCAGGTACTGGTGAGGGGAAATGCCCACGGTCTTCGTGAATAGATGCGAGAACCGGCTGCTGGACAGATTCACCGAGGCAGCATACTGCTCCACGCTGAAGTCCTCCGATAAGTGGGACTTCATGTGCTCCATGGCATGGAGAATGTCCTTGCGGATGGCGGGCTTGGAGGGATTGCTGCTCTGCGCCAGAATGGAGATGATTTGCATAAGCAGAGCGTTCTCTTCCAAAATAAAATTGTCGGACTTCACCAAATGCACCCGCAGAATCTGCCGGAACAAGCACTCGAAAGCCGTTCGCTCTGTGATGGTATACACCGGCGGAGAAGCCGGAGAGATAAATCGCATGGCCTCATCAACGGCGGCCCCGGTAAAATGCAGATAATAGGTGGTGGCGTCGCCTTCCGCGGTAAATGTGTACATATGCCGCACACCGGGGTACCAGACGCCGCACTGGCCGCTCTCAATGCGCACCTTCTGGGTGCCGATTTCCGCATCCACATAGCCGCTGATCAAATATAATATGTGATAGTCGCCGCGGCCGTGGGAGCGCAGAATGGTGAAATCGTGGCTGTTAGGGTGCTCGCTGCCGCAGGAATTCACCTGAATCAGACGGCTGGGAGGAAAATCCGTGGTATCAAAAAATTCTAAAACCGGTCTTTGCTTTGCCATGGTAAGCGCCTCCTGTTTCCGGCAAGTCAAATCTCTAAATGTATCATACCACAACTTGTACAAAAAGCAATAGCAAGAATGTCCATGTTTACAACATTTTTTTGCATTCCGCAAATATGGAGAATGCTGTATTCTAAATGCAAAGCAGAGGAGCCAGCGAGCAGCCTCTGCCGAAGAAATTAGGAGGAATAAACGATGAAAAAAGCACTTGCCCTTTTGCTGGTTCTTATGATGCTGGTTTCCATGACTGCCTGCGGAAGTTCCGGAAAAACCGAAGCTCCTAAGACCGAAACCGAAGCCCCCAAGACTGAGACCACCGTTGCCGAGGGCGGCGAAGAGGCTCCCGCTGCCAGCGGCACCATCACCGTTGCTACCACCATGATGGACGAGAAGCTGGAGTGCATGAAAGAAGTCTATGCTGCTTTTGAAGCCGAAACTGGTATTCATGTTGAGCTGATTGCTCCCGGCAACGACTACGAGTCTCAGCTGAAGACCATGATGGCCTCCAACTCTCTGCCCGACGTCTTTGAAACCCACGGCTGGTCCCTCATCCGCTACAGTGAGTACCTGAAGCCCGTTAACGATCAGCCCTGGTTCGATACCATGGATCTGGATTCCGTCGGCGGTGTCTGTGCTGACGAAAATGGCAAGATTTACGCTCTGGTTCAGACCATTTCCGTTTCCGGTATCTGCTACAACAAGGACACCCTGGATGCGGTCGGCATTGACCCCACCAAGATCGTTACCTGGGCTGATTGGGAAGCTGCCGCTGACAAGCTGGTTGCTGCCGGTTACGTTCCTCTGGTCATCGGCGGCTCCGTCAGCGGCAATGCGGCTGGTATGCTGGGCTCCGTTGCTCCTACCTTCTGGACTGACGAAGGCGCAAAGTACGACCTGGCCGCTGAGCTGCAGGGCGGCACCTTTGACTTCGATACCTACGGCACCGAGCTGTACAATATGTTCCTGGATTGGTGGAACAAGGGCTATGTCAACGAGGATGTCCTGACTCTGGACGGCCCCGGCGCGCAGCAGATGCTGGGCTCCGGTGAGGCTGCGTTCATGGTCCGCGGCGCCGACAACATCGCCACTGCCAGATATTACTACCCCGAGGCCAATATGGGCATCATCCCCATGTGCGCTTCCGCTGACGGGGCTCCCTCCTTCCGTATCGGTGAAGGCATGGCCTACGGCGTCTGGAAGGACACCAAGAACGAGGCCGCCTGCTGGGCTCTGCTGGAGTACCTGGCTCGTCCTGAGGTTGCTGGCAAGATTGCTGATGTTACCGGTGGCCTGCCCTGCATCAAGGGTGCATCCACTGGTGATACCTACGTAGCCGAATGCTACGCCAAGGCAGTTGCCGATTGCAACGGCTTCGTGCAGTATGACAACGTGTTTGACCGCAAGTACTTCCCCTCCGGCATGTGGGGCATCATGGGCGGCAGCATCCAGATGCTGCTGGACGATGGCAATGTCAAGGCCGCTGTTGACTACCTGGCCGAGAACTACCAGAACCTTTACGAGCAGGCACATTCCTGAGAATAAGCCAGTCGGTTATACAGATCACAGAACAGTCTCAAGGCAGATATCTGATCGATAGGCTGTAACCTACGGATGCCGGATGGTGTTACAACCATCCGGCATTTTCAAAAGAAGCTGGTTCCAGACAGCTTACCAACGCAAAGAAAGGCCAGGATGTGTAAATGAAAAAAATCAGGCGGAATATGAATTTCCTCTATATACCTGCCCTTGCGGTGATGATATGCTTTATCATCTACCCGCTGCTCCGGGGCGTGTTTATTTCGCTGTTCCAGTGGAACGGCTATTCACAAAGTATGAAATTTGTCGGACTGAAGAATTATCTCAGTTTGTTTTCTGATAAAAAATTTGTAAATTCCTTCCTCAATACCCTGCTCTACGGCTTTGGCTCCGCCCTGCTTCAGAATATTTTTGGCCTGGGGCTGGCGCTGCTGGTGGACTGCAAGTTCAAGACCAACAATCTGCTGCGTACCATTGTGTACCTGCCGGTCATGGTCTCCAGCCTGGTCATGGGCTACATCATGTATTTCTTCCTCCAGTACAACCACGGCGTGCTCAATGAGGTGCTGGCCTGGTTCAACATCGAACCCATCAACTGGCTGAAGGATGCCAACCGGGGCAAAATCTTCATTACCCTGATCAATAGCTGGCAGTATGTGGGCATGGCCATGATCGTCTATCTGGCCGGTCTTCAGAATATCCCGACCATGTACATGGAGGCTGCAGCCCTGGACGGCGGCAACTGGTGGAACGTGTTCTGGCATGTGACCCTGCCTCTGCTGATTCCTGCCATGACCACGGCCGTTGTGACCAACGTTATCGGCGGCCTGAAGCTGAATGACGTGGTTATCTCCCTGACCAATGGCGGGCCGGCGAACAAAACGCACTCGCTGTCTACCTTCATCTCCTATAACTATTTCGAGATGGAGAAAGCGGGCTACGCGTCGGCAATTGGTATCTTCATGTTCGTATTCATCTATATCGTTTCCACGCTGCTTACCAATTTCTTCAAGAGGCGGGAGGTGCAGTACTGATGCCGAAGGGTGAAACTGTTACGAAAAAGAAACAGAGCAAGAATGTGGGCAAGAACATCGCCAGCATCCTGATCTGTATGCTGTATCTGCTGCCGCTGTATGTTCTGGTGAACATGGCGTTCAAGCTGCCGACGGATCTGGGAAGCCGCCTGACGCTGCCCACCTATCTGAGCTTCGTGAACTTCAAGGAAGCCTTCAAGGATGACAGCCTGATCCGTGCCCTGGGTAATACGGTCGTTATCACTCTGGGCGTTGTGAGCATCGAAGTCGTGTTTGGCTGTATGGCTGCTTTCCCCCTCTCCAGGAACAAATCCCGGTTCAACAGCATGATCGAGGCCGTGGTGCTGGGCGTGATGATGATCCCCGCGCTGTCCATTCTGGTCGGCGTATACACGGAAATCGTATCCCTGAACGGCATCAACCACCTGTGGGCCGTCATCGCGATCGAAAGCGCCTTCGGCCTGCCCCTGTCCGTTTACATGTATAAGAACTTCATCACCTCCATTCCCATGGCTCTGGACGAAGCCGGCATTCTGGACGGCGCCAGCAGCCTGCGGCTGTTCTGGAGTGTGATCCTGCCGCAGCTGAAGCCCGTTACCGTGTCCATCATCATCATGAAGGGCATCAGCGCGTGGAATACTTATCTATACCCCTCTTACATTTTACAGAAGCCGGAAAAGTATACGCTGGTGCTGCTGATCAAGAAATACTTCGGCGGCGCGGACAGCCAGCAGAACCTCCACGGCGCAGCCGCTGTGACCGTTCTGTGCATCCTGCCGTTGATTGTCATCTACCTGTGCCTGCAGAAGTACTTCATCAAGGGCCAGATCGACAGCTCTGTGAAGTGACAAATTTGCTCCGCAAAATGCCGATCTGAAGATCGGCATTTGCTTTGAAAACGGATCCGAATGGTTCCGCTGATCTACATGCCAAAGGAGAGCTTACGATGTATCCGAACATTCCTGCATACTACAGAATCACGCCCGAGGAGCTTTCGGCAAATGCCCGTATTCCCGTGACGGTAATGGAGGACGCCGGAGAGGTCCTGTCCAACTACGCCTTCCAGATGCTTCTGGAGATCGAGCAGAACAACCGGGAGGGCAGAAAGACCGTATTCATTCTGCCCTGCGGCCCCACGGCCCAGTATCCCATCTTTGCCCGCCTGGTCAATCGCAGAAGGACAAGCCTGCGAAACGTCTGGTTTATCAACATGGACGAGCTGCTTACCGCCGAGGGAGAGTGGATACCCGAGGACGATCCCCAGTCCTTCCACCGGCAGATGAACGAGCAGCTTTATGACCGCATCGATCCGACCCTTCTCATGCCAAAAGAGCAGCGGGTTTTCCCGGATCCCCGGGATCCCGGCGCCATTGGCCGCCTGATTGATGCGCTGGGCGGCGTGGATATGGTCATGGGAGGAATTGCCCTCAATGGGCATCTGGCCTTCAATGAGCCGGAGCCGGAAATGTCCGTGGAGGAATTTGCCGCGCTTCCCACCCGGGTGCTGGAGCTGACGGCTCCCACCATTGTGAAGAACGGAATTATCGGGCTGGGCGGCGCTTACGATGTGTTCCCAACCAGAGCCATCACCGTGGGTATGAAGGAAATGCTGGGAGCCAGGCGCATTCTGGTATCCATGATGCTGGATATGCAGCGTGCCGCCATCCGCCATGCCCTGCACGGCGAGGTCAGCGCGTCTTTCCCGGTTACGCTGCTGCAGAATCACCCCAATGCGGAAATCATGATTTCCCGGAATGTGAGCAAGATGCCTTTCTGAAAAGGCGTTTGCATAGAAACTCAATGTATTTATGTGGAGGAAGTTACGAAAATGAAAGCGATTTCGGTAGATGAGCTAAAACGCGTCAGCGTGGAGGCACTGCGCAAGGCGGGCCTGACGGCCGAAGACGCCGCCGCCGCGGCGGAGGTTCTGGTGACCACGGATACCTTCGGCGTGCTGTCCCACGGAACCAAAAATCTGTACCCCTACATCCTGAAAATGCAGGCCGGCGGCTTGAATGCTGCCGCGCAGCCCACCGTTGAGAAGGAAGGCCCCTCCTGGGCAATCGTCAACGGCAACAATTCGCTGGGTATGCTCAGCGGCTGCAAGGCCATGGAGTTGGCCATCGAGAAGGCCAAAAAGACCGGTATCGCCTATGTGGGCGTGCATGACAGCTGCCATTTCGGCGCCGCGGGCTACTATGCCAATCTGGCCGCGAAGGCGGGCATGATCGGACTGTCTATGAGCAACGCCGACCCCAATATGGCCATTCCCAACAGCTGCGGCGTGGCCATCGGCAACAATCCCTTCTCCTTTGCCGCTCCCACAGGCGACGGCAAGAGTCTGTTCCTGGATATCGCCCTGAGCAACGTTGCCGCGCTGAAGGTGGTCATGGCAAAGGAAAAGGGGCAGAGCGTACCCAGCTCCTGGCTCATTGACGAGAACGGCCAGCCCACATCCGATCCCAGCGGTTTCCCGGAGAAGTCTCATCTGCAGCCTATGGCCGCCCATAAGGGCTATGGACTTGCCATGATGGTGGAGACACTGGCTTCCGTGCTAACCTGCGCCGGTGTGCTGAGCCAGGTAACCAGCTGGAACCTGAAGATGTCGGACAAGAACGGCGCGGGTCACGCCTTCATCGCCATCGATATTTCCCAGATGATGGATATGGATGTATTCACCGCCCGGATGCAGCGGATGATCGCCGAGCTGAAGCGCGCGCCTCTGGCCAAGGGCGCTTCCCAGATCTTTGTCCCCGGTGAAATGGAGTGGACAAAGCGGGAAAAGGCGCTGACCGAGAACCGGCTGGAGCTGACGGACGTGATGGTGGAAAATCTGGAAAAGCTGGCCGATATGTACGGCATGAGCGTACACTTTTTGGAGTAAGGAGAGAACAGTATGGTTGAGCTAATGAATGATATTCTGAAAGTCACCGGTATCTGCCCCATTATTGCCTCTGCCGAGGACGATATGGCCATCCCCGCTGCCCAGGCATTGGTTGTCGGCGGTCTGCCCGTGGTGGAAGTGCTGATGCGCAGCGACAACGCCATGTCCAACATGGCGAACATCGCCAAAAATGTCCCTGAGATCATCGTGGGCGCCGGAACGGTTTACGACCTGGATACGGCCAAGGAAGCCATCGACAACGGCGCTCAGTTCATCGTCATGCCCGGCTGGGGACGCAAGGTGGTGGAATACTGCCTGGATAAGAAAATTCCCGTGATTCCCGGCTGCGTTACGCCCGGCGAGATCACCACCGCCATCGAGTACGGCCTGGATGTGGTAAAGTTCTTCCCTGTGTATCAGCTTGGCGGCCTGGACGTGCTGAATCACTACAGCGGCACGTTCCCCAGGGTGCGTTATGTGGTGACGGGCGCGTTGGACGAAAACAACTTCCTGCCCCTTCTGCGCAACCGGAACATTCTGGCCTGCGGCGGCGACTGGATGTTTACCCAGGGGAACGCGCTGGTCAACCGGGACTACGAGCTGGTTGCCAAAAATCTGAGAAATTCCGTCTATCGGGCGCAGGATCTGCGCAACAGTCTGCCGAAGTAAGGGAGGAAAGAATATGAACGCTTGTCAGGATACGATAACACTGTACAACGGCGTTGAAATCCCCTGCCTGGGTCTGGGCACCTACCAGTCCCCGGATGCCGTGGCTTCCGCAGCGGTCAAGTCCGCCATGGAGCTGGGCTACCGGCTCATCGACACCGCCGCCGCCTATGGCAACGAGCGGGGCGTGGGTCAGGGCATCCGCATCAGCGGCGTGCCCAGAGAGGAAATTTTCGTCACCAGTAAGCTTCGCAATGCCGCCCATGGCTATAAATCCACGCTGGAAGCCTTTGAAATGACGCTGGACAAACTGGGGCTTCGGTATCTGGATCTGTATCTGATCCACTGGCCCAACCCCATCCAGTACCGCACCACATGGAAGGAAGCCACCATCGGCACCTGGAAGGCATTTGAGGAGCTGTACAAGGCCGGACGCATCAGAGCCATCGGCGTCAGCAATTTCCTGCCCCATCACATTGAAATGCTAAAGGAGAACTGCGAAATTCTGCCCATGGTCAACCAGCTCCGGCTCTGCCCCGGCGTCACGCAGGAGAACGTGGTGAATTACTGCCGCGAGAATCACATTGCGGTGGAAGCCTACAGCCCCTTCGGCACCGGTGCCATTTTCAAGGTGCCCGAAATGCAGGCGTTGGCTGAGAAATACGGCAAGTCCGTAGGACAGGTCGTCCTGCGCTGGTGCCTGCAGATGGGTTACATTCCTCTGCCCAAGTCCGCGAATCCGGGCAGAGTCAAGCAGAATACCGAGGTGTTTGACTTCGTGCTGGAGGATGCGGATGTGGCCTATATTTCCAATCTGAAGGGCGTGTGCGGCGAAGCCCCCAAGCCTGACGAAATCCGTTTCTGACGGAGCGAAAGAGGGCGATTATGCGGATTTTAAACAAACAGGCATTGACCAATCACGGCAATATCCCCGGCCGCCAGGTGGTCGCCGAGCTGCTGGATGCGGGTCTGGACTCCATCGATCCCTACTACCGGATCAAATCCTTTGTCCGGGTCGTGGATAACAGGATCATTCTGGATGACCGGGGCTATGAAATGAAAGGCGACCCCCACGCCGGCCCTGCGGTATACGATCTGCGCAATTATGACCGGGTATATGTGATCGGGGCGGCCAAGGGCATCCAGCGGGCGGCCGTCGCCATGGAGGAAGCCCTGGGGGATGTGCTGACCGGCGGTCATGTTATTGCCAAGCATGGCGAGGAAGTGATCTGTAAGAAGATCGGGGTGACGCTGGCGGGTCATCCGGTGCCGGATGCGTGCTGCGTGGAGGGCTGTAAAAAGATCGAGGCGCTGGCACGGGACATCACAGAGCGGGATCTTGTGTTCTTTATCACCGGCAGCGGTGTCGGTTCCCTGATGACATACCCCGCCGGGGATATCACAATCGAGGAAATGTCCGCGTTTACCCGGATGATGCAGATCGAGAAGGGCGTCCCCACCAGTGATCTCAATCCCATCCGCACCCATATCGACCGCTTCAAGGGCGGCAGACTGGCAAGACTCTTCAAGCCTGCCACGCTGGTTCACATGACGACGGCGGATCCCGCCAAGCTGGATACCCCAGTGCTGCGCATAAGCTACCAGCAGATGCTGAAAATCAACACCTTCTTCCCTCATATTGCCACCGGCTCCACCTATGCCGATTGCCTGGACATCCTGAAAAAATGGGATGCGTGGGACGAAACGCCGGAGTCCATTCGCCGCCATCTGCTGGCCGGCGGCCCCCACAACGAGAACATGAGCCCGGAGGAATTTGAAGCCATGGGCGACCGGTTCTTCGGCCTGGTTTTCAAGGATTCCACTGTCTACCCCACCGTGCGAAAGCGGGCAAAGGAGCTGGGCTATGACTGCGTCATGCTGTCCGAGTATATGTGCGCCGAGGCCAGAGAGGCCGGTTCCGTGGATGGAGCCATGGCGCTGTGCGCAGAGCGCATGTCCGAGCCTTTCCGCCCCCCCATCGTGCTGATGTCCTCCGGCGAGAATCTGGTGACGGTGGGCAAGGAACACGGCATTGGCGGACGGAACCAGGAATACTGTATGTCCGCAGCCATCACCATCCGCGGCAGCCAGCGAATTGTGGTAGGCGCGGTGGATACCGACGGTACGGATGGCCCCGGAGGGCTGAAGCTGGAGGGTGCTCCTGAATGCCTGGCAGGTGCCATCGTGGACGGCTTTAGCCTGGAGGAGGCCAAACAGGCCGGGATCGATTTCTGGCAGGCGCTGAAAACCCACGGCACTTCGGAGCCGCTCTGGAAGCTGGGCTGCGGCGTCGCTGCCAAGAGCAATGTGTCGGCTCTGGATCTGCGGATCATTTTGATTCAGTGAAATGAACAATACAATATAAGGAGAAAACAAAATGTCTGGAACAACGATCATTTCTGTCAAGGCCCGGCAGGTGTATACCAACCGCGGCAACCCCGGCGTTGAGGCTGTCGTAACAACAGAAAACGGCGCGGTGGGTCGTGCCATGTGTACCTCCGGCATCTCTATCGGCACCCATGAAGTTGATTTTACCTTCGACGGCGGCGAAAAATTCCGGGGGAAGGGCGTCATGCACGCGGTCAACAACGTAAATAACGTGATTGCCCCGGTGCTTGTGGGTATGGACGCAGCCAATCAGTCCGCTGTGGACAACGCCATGCTGGCCATCATGCCCGACGCGAAGCTCCATCTTGGCGGCAATGCTACTGCCTCTGTGTCCGCCGCGACATTGAAGGCCGGTGCCGCGGCACTGGGCATCCCCCTCTACCGCCACATCGGCGGCGCGGGCGCCATGTATCTGCCGGTTCCCGGCGTGGCCATGGTGGCCGGTCACGACCGCTACGGCGGCGGTATCACCACCCCCGGCGGCAAGCCCACCATGTCCTGTATGTGCTTCGGCTTTGATACCTTTGCGGAAGCCTCCTATGCCTGCTGGGATATCCACACCCGCTGGGCGGAGAAGATGAAGAAGCTCTTCGGCGGCGCACCCAACATCCGGGATTTCATCGTCATTCCCGAGGGCGTGTTCCAGTCCGACGAGAATATCTGGGAATCCATGACCGAGACCATCATTCAGGCCGGTTATGAAGGAAAGGTCGGTTTCCAGATGGACGTTGCCACCGATACCTACCACAACAAGGAGAACGGCAAGTATTACGGCCTGTTCAATCATCAGCCCAAGACCAAGGATCAGCTGTATGATTTCTATATGAACATGATCCAGAAATTCCCCTTCGTCATCCTGGAAGATCCCTTCAACGAGGATGATTACGAAACCACCGCCGCTTTCACAAAGGACAGCGGCATCCAGATTGTAGGCGACGACCTGTTTACCACGAATCCCAAGCGTGTGGCTCACGGAATCAGCCTGGGGGCGGCCAATACGGTTCTGCTGAAGGTCAATCAGGTGGGTACCATTACCGAGGCTCTGGAAATGATCCAGTACGCCTACAAGTTTGGCTACGCCGTCATGCCCTCTGACAGCCGCGGCGAAGGCGATTCCATCGGCGACTATGCCGTTGGTATCAACGCGGGTTCCATCCGGGAATCCGGTATCGGACCCAGAGGCAACCGCCTTCTGGAGATCGAGCAGGAGCTGGGTTCGCAGGCCAAGTTCATCGGCGCAAGAGGTCTGAAGGGCTTCCGCAACCAGGCAAGAGCGGATAACAAGTAAAAGGAGAAACGCCGTATGTTCAAACAGTATATTGATGGCAAGCTGGTCGATGGACTGGGCAAGCCTAAAAATGTCCTGAACCCCGCCACCGGAGAAGTGGCCGGTGTGGTGGGCTGCGCCACCGCCGGGCAGGCCGCACAGGCGTTGGAAGCGGCACGCAGAGCCTTTAAAACCTGGTCGAAGACCTCCGTTTCCGAGCGGATCGAATGGATCCTCAAGCTGCGGGATGCCGTTATGGCGGAACGGGAGACCTTCCTGGAACTGGTTGCGCAGGAAACCGGACGTACTTATCAGGAGGCCTGCGGCGATGTGGGTTGGTTCCTTACCAGCTGCGGCTTCTACAGCGATGAAGTCAAACGCGTTTACGGCACCAGCTTCGCAAATTTTAACGGCGTTCCCGGCAGTGCCTATCACATCGTGGAGCACCAGCCCATCGGCGTTGTGGTTGCCCATCTGGCATGGAATTACCCCATGGGCAACGCCGGCATCAAGCTGTGCCCCAGCATCCTGGCCGGCTGCACCTGCATCATCAAGCCCTCCAGCGAGAGTCCGATGTCCATGCTGTATCTGGGCGAAGTCGCAGCCAGAATCGGTTTCCCCGCCGGTGTGCTGAATATTCTGTCCGGCCCCGCAAGTGAAGTGGCCTATACCCTCAACAGCAGCACCGTCCCCAGAATGATCACCATGATCGGCTCCACCGAGACAGGCCTGCAGATCATGCGGGAGTCTGCCACCTCTGTCAAGAAGTACTCCTTCGAAATGGGCGGCAATGCCCCGGTGGTGGTTATGGATGATGCGGACCTGGATGCGGTTGCCGCCAATATCGTAGCCAAAAAGACTGGCTTCGCCGGACAGACCTGCGTGAACTACAACCGTATCTATGTGCATGAGAAGGTCTATCCCGCTCTGTGCGAAAAAATCGCTCAGGAGCTGAGCAAGGTGAAACTGGGCGCGTGGAAGGATCCCGGCTGCGTGATGGGCCCCGTGATCAACAGGCAGTCCCGGGATCGTGTGCTGGGGCTGATTGCGGATGCTGCTGCCAAGGGTGCGAAGCTGGTTATGGGCGGCGAAGTGCCTGAGGGCTTTGAAGCCGGCAGCTATGTGACCCCCGCTTTGCTGGTGGATGTGACCGACGATATGCGGGTTTCCAACGAGGAAATCTTCGGACCCATTATCCCCGTGCAGCCCTTCTCTGACCTGGACGAGGCGCTGGCAAAGGCGAACAACACGCCCTATGGCCTTTCCGCCTACTTCTTCGGACACAGAGCGCCGGAAATCAGCAAGGCCTTTACCGCATTTGAAGCCGGTGAGATTTTTGTCAACGGAAGTGCCGGGTGCGAGTTCTCGCCCCATTCCGGCACGAAGCAATCCGGTGTGGGCTGCGACAAGTCCCGGTGGTCTTTGGAAGAGTATTACGATATCAAGTATCTGTCCATGATTCCGTGAGGAGGCGAGCATATGCAGAAAAAAGCGTACGATGTCATTGGCTTTGGCGATCCCTTTCAGGATCTGGTGATTCGCCTGTCCCAGCTTCCTCCCACGAACGTGAATATGCATATGGATGATTACTGCTTCCAGGGCGGCGGAAACGTGTCCACTGCTATGGTTGCCAGCGCCCGGCTGGGGCTGAAAAGCGCCCTGATCGGCAACGTGGGCGACGATCTTCTGGGTCGGATGATCCTGTCCGATCTGGAGTACAACAGGGTGGATGTGGCGCATATGCGGGTCAATACCGGATGCCGGAGCAATTTCTGCCTGTGCATGGCCGAGCAGGTCAATCAGGGCAAGGAGTTTATCAGCAAAGGCGGAGATTTTGACCCCATTCAGCCTGAGAATCTGGACGAGGACTTCATCAAGTCCGCCAGGGTGCTGCATGTCGGCAATTTCACCCCCGCCATTATTCAGGCAGCCCGGTGGATGCATGAGGCCGGCGGCGCGGTCAGCATTGACGCGGCCTACTACCGCCCGGATATTTACGAAAACTACCGGTATATCGATATCTTCATTGCTTCGGAGACCTACTACAATGTGATGTGCAAAGAAGAAGGCGTCACGAACAAGGAAGATTATGAAGCCGTGCTGCGCTCCATTCAGGCCAAGGGTCCCGATACGGTCATCGTGACCTTCGGCCCCGAGGGCTGCCGTGGCGTCAGCGGCGACCGGTATTTCGAGATCCCCGCCTTCCGGGTGAATGCGGTGGATTCCACCGGCGCGGGTGACGTGTTCCACGGAGCCTATGTCTACGCGTGGCTGCAGGGCTGGGAAGCGGAGGAAAGCTGCCGCTTCTGCTCCGCCGTGTCTGCCATCAAGTGTACTCGCATGGGCGGCCGCTCCGGCATTCCCACGCTGCCCATTCTGGAGAAGTTCCTGAAGGAAGGCGTGATCGACGGCGAGGAGCTGGATGCGCGTGTCCAGCACTACAAATACGGACTTATGAAGTGGAACCTCTGAATAAATCGTCTGCGGCTGTGAGCGGATCTTTTCCGCCCACTCTTCGGTGCTGGAAACAGGAAATATAGCGCAGCCGTTGCCAGCATAAGCCGGCTTACGGATGCGGCATACCCCTTGCGGGTACATACAGTATTCCGCCGTTTCCAGCACCTCGATTGGTCGAAAAATCTCTCGCTCACAGCTCTTGCCGATTTAATCAGAGCTTCCCTGTGATTCATTTGAAAAAATTTTGAGAGGAGCAGAAATATGCTTGATTATACAGTAAAAATCGGTCTGATCCCCATTCGCCGGGACTGCACCCCCCGTCCCGGTATGTTCAACTGGGAGAAGGCCGAGGAACGGGGCCGTGCCTGCGTGGAGTACATTGAGTCCCATTTTGCCGATGAAAATGTGTCCTTCGTGGATCTGAAGGATATCATCGATGTGGGCGTGCTGTTCTCCGAGAACGACGTGGATGCCGTTGTTGCCAAGATGCGGCGGGAAAAGGTGGATGCCATCTGGCTGATCAACGCCAACTTCGGCAATGAAGAGGTTGCTTCCATGGTTTCCCAGGAGCTGGGACTTCCCGTCCTGCTGTGGGGCCCTCTGGACGACAGCATTGAGCCGGATGGCCTGCGTTACTACGACAGTCAGTGCGGCCTGTTCGGCATGAGCCGTCTGCTGAAGCGTATGCACATCCCCTTCACCTATGTCGAAAACTGCCGCATCGAGGACAAGCGGCTGTCTGACGGATTCCGGCAGTTCGTCTCCGTGACCTGCATGGTCAAGAACTTCCGGGGCATGAGAATCGGTCAGGTGGGTCTGCGTCCCAAGCCCTTTACCAGCGTGATCTTCAACGAAGGAGAGCTGATTGAGCGTTTCGGCCTGCGGATTATTCCCATTAACATGGCCGTGGTCATTGACAAGTACAATCGGATTCTGGCGGAAAAGGACGCCGAGCTGGAAGAAGGCGCCGCCATGCTGGCCGAGCGGTACGAGGTGGATGAGCTGAGCGCCCCCATGCTCAAGAAGATGTACGCGTTCGTGCTGATGTACAAGGAACTGTTTGAAGAGTACAATCTGGACGTCATCTCCTCCGAGTGCTGGACCTCCATGCAGCTCGGCGTGGGCGCGATGCCCTGCGCTGTGTTTGGTATCCTCAACGAAATGGGCTATATCGTCTCCTGTGAGAGCGACCTGCACGGCGCCATCACCATGGCATTGCTGTCCTGCGCGGATCTGGGCAAGCACACGCCTTTCTTCGGCGAGTTCACCATTCGCAATGCCGAGGACGAGAATGTGGAACTGCTGTGGCACTGCGGCCCGTTCCCGCCGAACCTGTGCAAGCCGGGCAGAAAGCCGCAGCTGGTCAATATGCGCGCATGGTTCCCCGTCAAGGACGGCCACTACACCATCGCCCGCTTCGACCAGGACGACGGCGACTACCTGCTGCTCAGCGGTACCTGTGACAGCGCCGACGGCCCCATGGTTCAGGGCACCTACCTGTGGGCGAGATTCGACAATCTGAGCAAGTGGGAGAAAAAGCTTATCGAAGGCCCCTACATCCACCACATGGCCGAGATCGAGGGCGACTATATCGGCGCGATCCATGAATTCTGCAAGTACATTCCGGAGCTGAACCCCGATGACGTTGTGTAAGGAGCGAGAATTATGCTGACTGACTTAAAAACCATCTTGGCCATGGCCGACGAAAAGAACGTGGCCGTACCCGCCTTTAATGTCTACAATGTGGAAGGCGCCATCGGCGTTATGATGGCCGCCCGTGAGACCCATGCTCCTGTGATTTTCCAGATGTTTACCCGCCTGGTGGACAACTACAACGCGGATTTCGTAGCGCCCGCCATTCTCAACGCCATTGAGCAGCTGGATACTCCCGCCGCTTTCCATCTGGATCACGGCGCCGGTATCGGTCAGGTCATCCGCGCCCTGCGCAAGGGCGTGACCGGCGTGATGATCGACGCATCCACCAAGCCTCTGGAGGAGAACATCGCCACCACCCGTCAGGCCGTCGAGATCTGCCGGGAATGCAATGTGCCGGTTGAGGGCGAGCTGGGGCATGTGGGCGGCGCCGCCGACACCACCGTCAGCCCCTACACCGAAGTGGATGAAGCGGTACGGTTTGTCAATGAGACCGGCGTTGACGCGCTGGCCGTCATGATCGGCACTGCCCATGGCCGCTACAAGCAGGCTCCCGTGCTGAACATCCAGCGCTGCCGGGAACTGTCCGAGGCCACCAAGACGCCTCTGGTTCTCCACGGCGGCTCCGGCGTGCCGGACGACCAGATCCGCATGGCTGTGGAAGCCGGTGTGCGCAAGGCCAACTTTGCCACCGATCTGTGCTACGCATTCCTGGATACGCTGATGAATGGCAAGTACAATACCGTCGCTCTGGATCGGGTTCTCATCGAGCCCACCAATGCCATCCGGGACTACGCCATTGAGAAGATCCGGTTGCTGGGCGCAGACAAGATACTGTAATCCTACTGAACGCCAATTAAATTCTTTATGAAAGATTTTGATTAGAGATAGTATCAGATCGTGTATTGACAGTGGGCAGCTCATATTCTGAGCTGCCCACATCACAAAGGAAGAGAATCGTGTTTTCATTTGTTTTTTGGCAGATCGTAAAGTATTTCCTCTATATGATGCTGGGATTTGGCCTGGGCAAGGCGGGGCAGCTGCCCCGGGAAACCTCTGCGGTGCTGTCCCGGCTGCTGCTGTATCTGATGCTGCCGTCCGCCATCTTCCAGTCCTTCTGCCAGAATTTCACCGTTCCCTATTTGACGGAGGGACTGTCCCTGATTGCGCTTGGCCTGCTGACCACCGGACTGCAGGTCGCGGCGGCGACGGCAGTGGGCAGGCATTTGCCCCGGGATACCTACACCCAGAACGTGTGCATTACCATTCTGGCAGTCCCCAACACCAGCTATGTGGGCATTCCTCTGGTGCTGGAGCTGTTTGGGGCAAAGACCCTGATGCAGATGATGCTCTTTACCATCCCCCTGACGGTTTACAGCAGTACGGAGGGGTACCGGCTTCTGGTGGGGAAGGAAAAAACGGATGCGCAGGCCCTTCTGAATCCGGTGACGCTTTCCATGCTGGCAGGCATGGCGTTCGGCCTGCTGTCGATCCCCATGCCCGGCATTGTGACAGAGGTGCTGACGGGATGCAGCAATTGTGTTTCACCCATGGCTATGATCCTGATGGGAAGCATTCTGTCTGCCTTCCCCATAGGCGGGATCTTCCGGGATAAGCTGACTTATTTCATCGTTTTTCTGCGGATGATTGCCATGCCCGCAGTGATTCTGCTGGGGGCGGCAGCCTTCGGCCTGCCCGGGGAAGCAATGCGGATCCTCACGGTTGCCAATACCATGCCCACCAGCATGAACGCCATCATCTTCCCGGCCTCCGCTGGGAAGGATTGCCGTCTGGGAGCGGGTCTGGCCGCGCTGTCCAATCTGGTGGCGCTGGTGACGATCCCACTGTTTTTCTATCTGTTTTGCGGGCAATAGGGGACATTCCCACCGCGGACAGTGCCCAGAAATCTCCCGTGACTTGCGGATTTTGCCATTTTCCCACGCTGACAGAGGACTCCCGCAATCTCAAATAAAATAGAAATACCGGAAAGGATACGATCACATGATTACCAAAAGACCTTTTGGTGCCCTGTCCGACGGCAGAGCCGTGACCTGCTGGACCATCACCTCCGACGATGGCCTGTCAGCGGACATCCTGGACTACGGCGCCACCATCCGCAGCATCCGCGTCCCGGATAAAAACGGCGATCTGACCGATGTGGTGTTGGGCTATGACACCATCGAGGGATATACCGGAAACCGGGGCTATTACGGCGCCACCATCGGCCGCTTCGGAAACCGCATCGGCGGCGGGGAATTTGACCTGAACGGCAAGCATTATGTTCTGGCTAAAAACAACGGTGCCAATCACCTTCACGGCGGCAACGTGGGCTTTGACAAGCGGATATGGAGTGCCGAGGAAGTGAGCGACGGTGTGGTGTTCTCCCGCGTCAGCCCCGACGGAGAAGAGGGCTACCCCGGCACCCTGAATGTCCGTGTAAAATTCAGCTGGCAGGGCAGCGGCCTGGAGATCCGCTACCACGCCGTATCCGATCAGGACACGGTGATCAACCTGACAAACCACAGCTATTTCAATCTGAACGGCCATGGCGATGTGCAGAAGCAGACGCTGATGATTCAGGCGGACAGCTTCACCATCAACGACGAGGGCTGCCTGCCTACCGGAGAGATCGTCAGCGTGGCGGGAACGGCCATGGATTTCAGAACGCCCAAGGCCATTGGCCGGGACGCGGATGCCGATGAAATCTGCGTGAAATACAGCAAGGGCTATGATGCCAATTTTATTCTGAACGGCGCAAGTCCCGCTGCCGTGGCCCACAGCGATGAAAGCGGCATCACCATGACCATGACGACGGATCAGCCCGGCGTTCAGCTTTACACCGCCAACGCAATGGCCCCCCGGATCGGTAAGGCCGGTCAGGAATACGGTCATAGAGCGGCATTCTGCCTGGAAACCCAGCATTTTCCCGACTGCATTCATCACCCCGATTGGCCCAGCTGTGTTCTGCGGGCAGGGGAGATCTTTGAAAGCGTAACCACCTATGCATTTTCCGTCAGCGACTGAGGAGGAACCATTATGTTAAAAGGAAGATCTTTGGATCATATCGGCATTGCCTCTGTGGATGTGGAGGCAGACGTCCGCTACTACGTAGAAGTCCTGGGATTCCGGGTCATCGGCCATTTCGGCACCTGCTATTTCATCCAGAACGGCGGCACGACCTATGAGATTTTCAGCCGCAAGGAGCAGCCGGAGGCAGCCATCGGCAAGGTCGATCATATTGCCTACACGTCCCGGGACATTGAGCAGGACTACGCCTACGCGGTTGCCCAGGGGTATGAAATCACCACTGATGGCATCGGGTTTATCGAGCGGTTCTGGGAGCATGGCATTCGCTTTTTCAAGATCCGCACCCCCGGCGGCCAGCAGATTGAGTTTAATCAGGTACTTTGAAAACAATGAAAAGAGGTCTGCAACATGAAAGAATTTGACATGCAATTGTTCAGCTTAAAGGGTAAAAACGCGGTTATCACCGGCGCGGAGCGGGGCATCGGTCTGGAAATTGCCAAGGGCTTTGCTAAGGCAGGCGCCAATATCCTGATTGCCGGTCTGATGGATGAATTGTTCCCGGAGGCGGAAGCTGCGGTGAAGGCCGCGGGCGTTCAGTGCTTCTGTGTCCATACGGATATTTCCAAGGAGGATTCCGTAAAGGCACTGGTGCGGAAGGCAAAGGAGCTGTTCGGCACTGTGGATATTCTGGTGAACAACGCAGGCATCAACAAGCTGGCTCCTGCGGAGGAAATGTCCCTGGAGATCTGGCAGAAGATCGTGGATGTGAACTTTACAGGCACCTTCATGATGTGCCGGGACTTTGGCGCGCTGATGCTGGAGCAGGGGCATGGCAATATCGTGAACATTGCGTCCATGTCCGGGCTGGTGGTCAATCCGCTGCCGCAGCAGCAGTGTGCCTATAATTCCACCAAAGCCGGTGTCATCATGCTGACCAAGTGCATGGCCAACGAGTGGGCCCAGCGCGGTGTCCGTGTCAATGCCGTTTGCCCGGGCTTCACCCGTACCCCCCTGACGGCCAGACGTCTGAACACGCCCAATGATCCTGCCGTTCAGAAGTGGATCGGCGGCACGCCCATGAACCGGGTGGCGGAGCCCGGTGAAATGGTGGGTCTGGCGCTGTACTTTGCCAGCGACGCGTCCTCCTTCACCACCGGTGCGGTCATGGCGGTGGACGGCGGATATACCTGTCTGTAAAGGAGACTGTAACATGAGAGAAACCCTATTGCTGACCCGGGATTGGCATTTCCACAAGGGGGATATTGCCGTTCCCCGTCCCACGGACAAGGGACCCGTATATATGCAGAGCAAAACCGAACGGAAGCTGGTAGGCCCTGCCGCGTTCCACTATGCGGATCAGGCGGACAGCGACGATCAGAACATCCACCGTGGCAGTGACTTCTGGCAGATGGTGGATCTTCCCCACGATTACATCATCGATCAGGACAACTGCCCGACGGAAAACAACGCCAACGGCTATTTCCGTTATGACAATGCCTGGTATCGGAAGCACTTTACCGTTGATAAACGGTGGCTTGACAAGCGGGTGACACTCCAGTTTGACGGTATTGCCGGCATGTCTACCGTTTATCTCAATGGCTGCCTGCTGAAGCACAATTTCTCTTCCTACAACAGCTTCGAGATCGATGTTTCCGCTTACCTGCGCTTCGGTGAGGAAAATGTACTGGCGGTGTATGTCAATACCGAGCAGTTCGAGGGCTGGTGGTATCAGGGCGGCGGTATTTACCGGAATGTGCGTCTGGTAGCCACGAATAAGGTCGCCATTGATCTGTATGGTGTCTATGCACCGGCGGTCAGGACGGGGGAGCATACCTGGCAGGTCGCGTTTGAGACAACGGTTCTCAATTCTGATTACGCACCCTGCCCAGTGCGGGCGGAAAGCCGCATTCTGGACAAGAGCGGCCATGCGATCTCCGTCGCTTCCGGGGAGGGTACCGTGCAGCTGCAGGACAAGCTGACCCTGCGCTACACCGCCGCGGTGGAGGATCCGGAGCTGTGGGATATCGATTCCCCTGCACTGTATACCGTGGAAACCACCCTGTATTCCGGCGATACGGCCATTGACGCGGATACCACCCGCATCGGATTCCGGACTGTGACGGTTTCTCCGGAGGAGGGACTGTTCCTGAACGGACGTCACGTAAAGATCAACGGCGTCTGCGCCCATCAGGATTTCGGCCTGACGGGCCTGGCCGTGCCGGACAACGTGGCCCGCTATAAGGTTCAGCTTTACAAGGAAATGGGCGCCAACGGCTTCCGCACCAGCCACTACCAGAATTGCACAGCCACCATGGACGCGCTGGATGAAATGGGCTTTCTGGTCATGGACGAGGCCCGGTGGTTCGAGGTCAATGACGAGGCTGTGGAGCAGATGGAAACCCTGGTCAAGCGGGATCGAAACCGTCCCAGTGTCATTTTCTGGTCAACCGGCAACGAAGAGCCCTGCATGACCACGGAAATGGGGCGCCGGATCCACCTGACCCTGAAGCAGAAGATCCTGAAGCTGGACTCCACCCGGCTCATCACCTCTGCCTGCAACTGGCCCTATGAATCCACCATTTTCGCCGACTGCGACGTGATCGGCATCAACTACAATCTCCACAGCTACGACAAGGTTCACGCCGCCTACCCCCAGATTCCGGTTCTGGCGTCGGAATGCTGCGCTACCGGCACCACCCGGGACTGGAATATGGGCAGCAACTGGACGCTGGGACGTCTGGTGGATCGGGACACGGATTCCTCCGAGGAATTCTTGGGTCGGGAAAAGACATGGAAGTTCCTGAACGAACGACCCTACATCATCGGCGGTTATCAGTGGGCGGCTACGGAGCACCGGGGCGAAGCCGTGTGGCCCACGGTATGCTCCAAATCCGGCGCGCTGGATCTGTTCCTGCAGCGCAAAGGCGCTTTCTATCAGAACCAGTCCCTGTGGACGCGGGCGCCCATGGCGCACATCCTGAATCACTGGAATCTCAAGGGTATGGAAAACGAGCCGGTGGAGGTCTGGGTCTATACCAACTGCGACGAGCTGGAGCTGTTCCTGAACGGGAAGAGCTGTGGCCGCAAGGCAATTGAGCCCTTCGGCCATGGTCAGTGGACAGTGCCGTATGCCCCTGGCAGGCTGGAGGTCAAGGGCTACCGGAATGGGATTCTGGCGGCGGAGGATTGCAGGCAGACCTCCAAGGCTCCGGCACGGCTGCGCTTAACGATGGAGAATTCCTGCCGGGCTGATGGGCAGGAGCTGGCCATTTTTACCTGCACCTGTGTGGACGAGGACGGGCTGTATGTGCCGGACGCGGCGGAATATGTGACCTTCTCGGTGGAAGCCCCGGCACGGCTGGTGGGCACCGGCTCCGACAACTGCGACCATATCCGGGTAACGGAACCCTCCCGGCAGATGTACGCGGGCAGAATCGCCGTGGCGGTTCGCCCGGAAGAAGGGCAGAAGAGCATCACCCTCTATGCCCGCAGCGCGGCCTGCGGCCTGTGCAGGCTTCAGGTGCAGCTGGAGACATAGGCACGCAAAATGGCCATGCCGAAAGGCATGGCCATTTTATGCGATTATTTTTCCATGATCCGATGACCGAAGACGGGACAATGTGGATAGGCATGGGCTTACTGCGGTATCACGCTGCTTAAATCCGGTATCAGCTTCCGGTTTCCATAGGCTGCCGCGGAGAAATAAACCAGCACCCATAGGAACCCAAATCGCATCGCAATGTTGCTGTTCAGAAGATAGACGGCCACCGGAAGCATATTCAGGATGATCATGCATACGGTTCGGGGCAGATATTTCACCGCACATACAAAAGCGTAGGCCAGGGTATGGAACGCGTTACGGGAAAACCGAGCCTGTATGGGAAACGCCCAGGCCAGCACCATACTCCACACCGCCAGCATAAACAGCATCACCATCACGAGACTGCTGGCGGTACTGGCGGAGAGCAGACAGGTAAGCCCATACAAGATTGCGGACAGTGCGCTGAACAGTATCAGCCAGAGGAGCGTGGACTGACGGAAATGGGCCCGGAAAACCCGGAAATAGCCGGAACACGAGCTTCCGTCTCCCTGCTGCATGCGGCCAATCGCGTCATACAGAGCCGTCACTGCGGCTCCCAGGGTGAAGACTGGCAGCGAGCAGAGGATCGTCAGCAGATTCAGCATTACCAAATCCGCCAGGGTGGACAGGGCCTGCATAATCCTGCTTTCGGAATGAAAAAACGGATCCATGGAAAATCCTCCCGCGTGTTTGCGAAATCTTTAAAGTCTTATGCAGCCGATGGCGGCGATCGGTATGCCTCGCCAATTTGCCGGGCAGCTGCGTAAACCCGTCAGCATACCGCCTATTATAGCATATACAGGAATTTTGTCTATATTTTCGACCGGATTTTGTATTGGAATTTTGCATTATGACGATATAATGAAAGTGCACTTTGAAAAGAAAGGAAGCGCTCTTATGAAAAAATTTGCGTTTATCGGCGCAGGAAGCTTGCAATTCACCACAAGCTGTATGCGCGACCTGCTCACCTTCCCTGCGTTCAAGGATTGCGAGATCGCTCTGATGGATCTCAATCCCAATAATCTGGAAAACGTCTATAAGGTATGCCAGCGGATCAAGGAAGCCATGGAATGCCCGAACTGCAGGATCACCACCACCACCGACCGGGTGGAAGCCCTCAAGGGCGCGGATGGTGTGCTTTGCACCGTGTTCAACGGCGGCATCGACATCTGGAGACATGACATCGAGATCCCCAAGAAGTACGGTGTGGATATCAACATCGGCGATACCCGCAGTGTTTCCGGTATTTTCCGCGCCCTGCGCAACATCCCCCTGCTGCTGGATATCTGCAAGGACATCGAGACCTATTGCCCCCATGCGGTGTTCCTGAACTACACCAATCCCATGGCCATGCTGTGCAACGCCATGCAGAAGTATGCCAACGTGGACGTCACCGGTCTGTGCCACAGTGTTCAGGGCACTGCCCATATGCTGGCGGATTGGCTGGAGGTTCCCTATGATGAGCTGACCTATACCTGCGCCGGTGTCAATCATCAGGCATTTTATCTGAAACTGGAACACAATGGCGTGGATCTGTATCCCAGACTGAAGGAAATGGTCAAGGATCCTGAGGTTTATGACCGCGAACGGGTACGCAATGAGATGCTCATTCACCTGGGCTACTATGTTACCGAATCCAGCGGCCATAACTCCGAATACAATGCATGGTTCCGCAAGCGCCCCGACCTGATCGAGAAATACTGCAACCATGGTACCAGCTGGAACCCCGGTGTGTATGCCTTCTCCCTGAAGGGCCGCGAGGAGCGGGCCAAGGACCCCGGCAAGCAGTACCGGGAATGGATGGAAAAGCCCGTGGATACGAAAAAAAGCTCGGAGTACGCCGCCAATATCTTCAATGCCCGGCTGGGTGACGGACTGCCCTTCGTATTCAACGGCAACGTGCTGAACGAGGGCGCCATTTCCAATCTGCCCTATGACGCCTGTGTCGAAGTGCCTGTTGTGGCAGACCGCATGGGTATGCGCAAGACCATCGTCGGCCCGCTGCCGGATCATCTAGCCATTCTGGTCAACACCACGGCCCGCATTGAAAATCTGGTGGTCGAAGCGGCCATGCGGAAGGACAAGGAAGCGGTATACCATGCCGTAGCCATGGATCCTCTGTCCTCCGCCGTGTGCTCTCTGGAGGAAATCCAGAAGATGTGCGACGAGCTGTTTGAAATCAATAAGGATTATCTCGTCGATTACCGCTGATCGAATGCCCGCAAACCACAAAAGGGAACCGCTGCGGTTCCCTTTTGTGTTGGAGCATCATCAAAATGGGTACTGCCCATTGATGCCGGTGCCAGGAGGAATCTGCTATGGCGGCTGCGGGGAATTGGCAGAATCTGGAACATATGCCTGTGTGGAGGACAGAAAGCTATGGGTAAAGAATTAAAAGCGTACATTGTCAGCAAAAAACACCATCTGTTCAGGCGGGATTTTCCGGAGTATCAGAATCTTGCCGAAGAGTACCACAGGCTGGGACTGTGCCCCAAAGAGCGCATGACCAGAAGATTTGAGTTGCTCTCCAGCCTGGAAACACCCGTATTGCTCCCGGACGAAAAAATCTGCTTCCTGCGGACGGTCAGGCAGATCCCGGACTGCTTTACGGAGGATGAGTGGGCGGAAATCAGGCAGAAGCATTTTATCCACGAGCTGGGGTACATGTCCAACCTTTCCCCGGATTACGAGCGGGTGATCCGTGTGGGGCTTCAGGCCCTTTACGACGATGCGGATGAATACGGGAAGCGGGTCATCAACGGGGTCCTGGATTTGACGGCGCGCTATCGGGCGGAAGCGATCAAGGCGGGAAAGGCGGAACTGGCAAAGGTGCTGGGGCGTGTACCCCGCTACGGAGCCACCAGCTTTTACGAGGCTCTGCAGTCCTTCCGTATTCTCCACTATTCTCTCTGGCTGGAAGGCAACTACCACAATACGGTGGGGCGCTTTGACAAGTATATGTATCCCTACCTGAAAGCGGATATGGAGAAGGGGCTGTACACCAGAGAAACCGCTCTGGAAATAGTGGAGGATTTCTTCCTGAGCTTCAACAAGGACAGCGACCTTTATGCCGGAGTCCAGCAGGGGGACAACGGGCAGAGCATGGTGCTGGGCGGCATGGATGAAAACGGCGGCGAGGTATTCAATCTCCTGTCTGAGCTCTGCCTGGAGGCCAGCAAAAATCTGCTGATGATCGATCCCAAGATCAACCTCCGGGTAAGCAAAAACACGCCGCTGCGAGTCTATGAATTGGGAAGCGAACTGACGAAAGCGGGATTGGGTTTTCCCCAGTATTCCAATGATGACGTGGTGATTGACGGCCTGGTCAGGCTGGGATGTGACCTGGAAGATGCCAGGGATTATGTGGTGGCTGCCTGCTGGGAATTCATTATTCCAAGGGTGGGCGGGGATGTTGCCAACATTGGCGCCCTGTCCTTCCCCAAGGTGATCGATGCCTGTCTGCACAAATATCTGACCGCTTGTGAAACCTTCGCGGATTTCCTGGAAAAGGTGAAAGCGGAAATCAACGCGGAATGTGACAGAATCTGCGGCAATATCCGGAACCTTTGGTTCGTGCCGTCTCCGCTTATGAACCTGATGATGACCGGCGGAATCTATGAGGGCGGAAAATACAACAACTTCGGCATCCACGGAACCGGAATCGCCACGGCAGCGGACTCCCTGGCAGCGATCCGGAAATATATCTACGATGAAAAACGGCTCACGAAAGCCGAACTGATCGAAGCGGTGGATTCCGATTTCTCCCGGCACAGCGAGCTGCTGCCGCTCCTCAGATATGAAGCGCCGAAGCTCGGAAACAACGAAGACCTGCCGGACTCCCTGGCAGTCGAGCTGCTGCACACATTTTCCGAGAGCCTGAAGGGCAGAAAGAATTGCCGCGGCGGCGTCTACCGGGCGGGTACTGGGTCGGCCATGTTTTATCTGTGGCACGCAAACGAGATCGGGGCTTCTCCGGACGGAAGAAGAAAGGGAGAGCCCTTCGGCACGAACTTCTCCCCCAGCCTGTTTGCCAGGATCAATGGGCCGCTTTCCGTTATCTCGTCTTTCACGAAGCCCGATTTCCGGGAGGCCATCAACGGCGGTCCTCTGACAATGGAGTTCTCCGCATCCATGTTCCAGGGGCCGGACAGTGTTCACAAGATCGCCATGCTGGTGAAAACCTTTATTGATATGGGCGGACATCAGATGCAGCTCAACGCAGTGAACACGGAATTGCTGAAGGATGCGCAGAAGCATCCGGAGGCACATACGCAGCTTGTGGTGCGGGTCTGGGGATGGAGCGCCTATTTTGTGGAGCTGGATAAAGAATATCAGGATCATGTATTAAGGCGCCAGCAATACAGTGTGTAATATGAACGGAACAATATTTGACGTCAGAGAATTCACGGTTCATGACGGCCCGGGGCCTAGGATCACCGTGTTTTTGAAGGGCTGCCCCCTGAGATGCAGGTGGTGCCATAATCCGGAGGGACTCAGCACAGCCAGGCAGCTCATGTATAAGAAAAATTTCTGCACCCACTGCGGCGCCTGCATGAAGCCCTGCGGGCACCCGGAATGCCTCCCCTTCGGCCGTTGTGTTCACGCCTGTGCCAACGGCTGCCTGAGCATTGCCGGGGAGGAAATTTCCGCGGAGCATCTGGCCCAGCGTCTGCGCAAGCGCGGGGAGATCTTGAAAAGAATGGATGGCGGAATCACTATATCGGGTGGGGAGCCAATGCTTCAGGCAGACTTTGTCTGTGCGCTTGCACAAGAGCTGGGCGATTTCCACAAAGCGATTCAGACCAGCGGATACGCGGAACCTGAGACGTATCAGAAGGTGATAGGCTGTGTGGATTATGTCATGCAGGATATCAAACTGGCAGATACGCAGGCTCACGTCCGGTATACCGGCGTCAGCAATGCACGGATATTGGAGAACATTGCATGGCTGAAAGCCAGCGGGAAAGACTTTGTTTTCCGGATCCCGCTGATTCCGGGGATTACGGACACAGAGGAGAACCTGCGTGCCATTTCTCAGATTGTCGGCTCGTTCCGGACAGAGCTGCTGCCCTACAATTCCCTCGCCGGCGCGAAGTATCCCATGGTAGGAATGGCGTATCCTCTCCCGGACGGGAATAACCGATGTGAAGATTTTACAAGGTTTTTTGAAAATGCGGTATTGCTCGCGTAGCAAAGAAGCAGGAAAAGATATGGAAAGCGTCCCCAAACGGGATAAGCTGAGGATGGAATCAAGTCATAGCCGCGTTTCCGACCGGGAACCATTGCAAAGGAGCGTTCAGGATGAAAAACGGACAGATTTGGCAGGACGTGGACGGGAAGGATATCCAGGCTCACGGCGGCTGCATTCTGCAATACCGGGATCGGTTTTACTGGTACGGAGAGAACAAGGGTGCCCCCAACTGCCCCGGCCGGAACCGGGTGGATGTCATCGGGATCTCCTGCTATTCCTCTGAAAACCTCGTCGACTGGAAATATGAAGGCACGGCGCTGAAGGCAGAGTCCGACCCGGAAAGTCCCCTGCACTTCTCCAGAGTGGTTGAGCGTCCCAAGGTTCTTTACAACGAAAAAACGAACCGGTTTGTGATGTGGATGCACCTGGACAGCCCGGATTACAGCTTTTCCGGCGTGGGCATTGCCGAAGCGGAACAGCCGACTGGCCCCTTCCGGCTGATTAAGACGACCCACCCCAATCGCCAGGAGTCCCGGGATATGACTCTCTACCGGGACAAGGACGGCGCTGCCTATCTGATCCACGCCAAGGACTGGAACAAGACCATGAACATTGCCCGGCTCAACGAGTTGTACACCGATCTGGACGGAACCTATGTCAGCGTCATGACGGATCAGGAGCGGGAGGCCCCCGCCCTGTGCAAGCACGGAGGACTGTACTATATGATCACCTCCGGCTGCACAGGCTGGGCACCCAACTCGGCGCTATACGCCGTCAGCCCCCATATCATGGGGCACTGGAAGCTGATAGACAACCCCTGTGAGGGGCCTGACAGCAGGAAGACCTTCTTCGGTCAGAGCAGCTTTCTGTTTGCCGTAAATCAAAAGCACTATCTGATGCTGGATCACTGGATTCCTGAGAACCTGCAAAAATCAGGCTACAGCATTCTCCCGGTCACCTTCGACGAGGAAGGGATTATGACCGTCCGTTGGAAGGACACCTGGGACGGCCCGGAGGAATAGGAGAGAGCAGCGTGCGGTCAAATGCCGATGGCACGCAAATGGAAATGCGACAAAAAGCCTCTGCTTTCAGCAAACGAAAGCAGAGGTTTTTCCATAGACGAAACGCGGGAGGCATTGCCTCCCGCGTTGGCTGTATCAATACATCTTCGCGCCGGCGGGGATGTGGTTGTCCAGCATCAGCAGGTGCAGCTTTTCTTCACCGTTTTCGTGGTGAACGGCGGAGATCAGCATGCCGCAGGAGTCAATGCCCATCATGGGACGGGGCGGCAGATTGGTGATGGCAAGCAGCGTCTTGCCCACCAGCTCTTCCGGCTCATAATAAGCATGAATACCGCTCAAAATCGTCCGATTTGTGCCCGTTCCATCGTCCAGCGTAAACTTTAGAAGCTTTTTGGACTTCTTCACGGCTTCGCATTCCAGGACCTTTACGGCTCTGAAATCGCTCTTAGAGAAGGTGTCAAAGTCAACGTAGTCCGCAAACAGGGGCTCGATCTCCACATTGGAAAAGTCAATCTTTTCCTCAACTTTGGCAGGAGCGGGAATTACCTCATTTTCCAACTTTTCGGCGGGCTTCTCAGCCTTGGGCAAATCTGTCGGTTTCATCGTGGGGAACAGGATAACCTCCCGAATCGTGTCGGCGCCGGTGAAGAGCATGACGGCGCGGTCGATGCCCATGCCCATGCCACCCGTGGGGGGCATGCCGTATTCCAGCGCAGTCAGGAAATCCTCGTCCAGCATCTCCGTCTCGTCGTCGCCCCGTTCCCGCTGCTCGACCTGCTTCATGAAGCGTTCCCGCTGGTCAATGGGGTCGTTCAGCTCGGAATAGGCGTTGCCCATCTCGCTGCGGTTGATGAAGAACTCGAAACGCTCCGTCAGACGGGGATCCTCGGGGGATTTCTTGGTCAGAGGGGAGACCTCCACCGGGTACATGGTGATGAAGGTGGGCTGCACCAGATGCTCCTCGACCTTCTGGTCGAAGCAGGCATACAGGGCGTTGCCCCAGGTCTTCTCAGCGGCGTCGGCCAGCTCAACACCAACGGCCTTGGCGGCGGCTACGGCCTCCGCGTCGTCGGTGATGGTGCCAAAGTCAACGCCCACGTACTTCTTGACGGCATCCACCATGGTCAGCCGGGGCCAGCCGGGGGTCAGGTCGATCTTCTCACCCATCCATTCCAGCGCGTAGCTGCCCATAACCTCCTTGGCAAAGGTGGTGTAGACGCCCTCGGCAATGTCCATCATGTCGTGGAAATCGGCATAGGCCTGATACAGCTCCACGGTGGTGAATTCCGGGTTGTGCTTGGGATCCATGCCCTCGTTGCGGAAAATGCGGCCGACCTCGTACACCCGATCCATGCCGCCTACAATGAGCCGCTTCAGAGGCAGCTCCGTGGCGATGCGCATGTACATGTCAATGTCCAGGGTGTTGTGGTGGGTGACAAAGGGGCGGGCGGCAGCACCGCCGGCGATGGTGTTCAGCACGGGGGTCTCCACTTCAATGTACCCCATGCTGTCCAGATAGTTGCGCAGGTGCTTGATGAACTTGGAGCGGATGACAAAATTCCGCTTGACCTCGGGATTCACCATCAGGTCAACGTAGCGCTGACGGAAACGGGCTTCCTTGTCGGTCAGACCGTGGAATTTATTGGGCAGGGGCAGCAGGGACTTGCTCAGCAGGGTGACGATCTTGGCGCGGATGGAAATTTCCTCGGTCTTCGTCTTGAAGACCTCGCCCTCCACGCCGACGATATCGCCGATGTCGTACTTCTTGAAGCGGTTGTATTCCTCCTCGCCCAGCTCGTCGATCTTGACGAAAATCTGGATGCGGCCGGCGCGATCCTGCAAATCGCAGAACATGACCTTGCCCTGACCGCGCTTGCTCATCAGACGTCCCGCAACCTTGACGGTCTTGCCCTCGAAGTTTTCATAGTCTGCCTTGATAGCGGCAGAATCGGCGTTGAAATCATACTTGGTCTGGACAAAGGGGTCGCGCCCCTCAGCCTGGAGTGCTGCCAGCTTTTCCCGCCGGATCTGCATCTGGTCATTCAGAGACAGCTCCGGCTGCGGTACAAACTTTGCCATGGCTCAGCCCTCGCGGGAAACGCTGACCACCTTCATGGTGAAGGAGCCGGCAGGGGCGTTGACGGTGAAGTTCTCGCCCGCGGCCTTGCCGACGACGGCGCGGCCGAAGGGGGAGTCGTCGGACAGCTTGAACTCCATGGGGTTGGCTTCCTGAGAACCGGTGATGCGGTACTCGGTCTGCTTGCCGTTCTCGTCCTCGACAACCACGGTGCAGCCCAGACCCACCCGGCCGTTGGCCTCATTCTCGTCTTCGATGATGACGGCGTGGGACAGAACGTCCTCGATCTCGGCGATGCGGCCGTAGAGCTTGGCCTGCTCGTTCTTGGCGGCATCGTATTCGGAGTTTTCGGACAAGTCGCCGTAGGAGCGGGCTTCGGCGATCATGGCGGCGACTTCCCGCTCGCGGGTGGTTTTCAGGTAATTCAGTTCCTTTTCCAGGTCGGCAAGACGCAGACTGGTGATCTTAAATTCTTTTGCCATATTCAAAATCCTTTCTCAGATAAAAATATCCATAGCTCCAAACATTATAGAAGAATTATGCCCCATAGTCAAGTTTTATTTGCGGTTTTCGGGGAAAGAATGTCCGCCCGTGGGAGAGTCACGGGCGGACGATGATATGGAGGAAAGCTAGTCGCTGACGGCGTTCTCCGCTTCCGCCCGGTACAGCCGGACGGTGAAGATCGCGGTCACGATGACGATGGCCGCCAGAATGGCTTCCAAAACGGGAACGGGGACGGCATCCTTGAGCAGCGCGCCCAGTGCGTCCACGGCGAAGTGGATGCCCATGGCAGCGAGGAAGAAGCCCCGGCGGTGATACCGCACGGCGCGGTACACCAGATACGACAGGCAGATCTGCAGGGTCAGGGCGATGAGCCGCTCCATGCCGACCATGTAAAAGAGGTAAGCCGGAAGCGTCCACAGCTGGGAGACCGTCGCCATGGAGGTCGCCCGGGCGGCTTCGTCCAGCCCGGCGAGGGCGCTTTCCAGCTTGCCGCCGTTGACCATGGCAGAGGTGGCAAGATTGGAGACGCAGGTCAGTCCGCCGACGAACAGCGCCTCAACGCCGCCGTGACCCACGCCGTACATCAGAGCGTTTTCCTTTTTCAGCTGGCTGCCCAGAAAGTATTTCATGGCAATCAGCCGCCCGAATTCCTCAAAAATCGCAGCTGCCGCGCCGCCGTACAGGGCGGACAGCCACAGATTGCCCGTCAGCTTTTCCCCGAAGACGGCACGCATGGCCAGGTGGAGCATCTGCTCTAAGAACATGGCGAAGATGACGAAGACCACCGCGCCCAGAAGCATGTCGGAGAGCTTCGCGCCGGTTCTGCGTTTCAGTAGGATGCACAGCGCCACGGGCGTTCCCACGCAGAGGAGCAGGCTGACGACCATGCCGGTAATGCTTGCGGAAGATACGGTATTCATGGTTTTACCTCCTTATTATAAGCCGGTTTTCGCGGCCAGAGTGTCGTAGAGACTTCGCGTGCTTTCCGCGCTGCTGCCGCTGAGAACCAGCGTCTTCCCGTTCGCGGACAAAATGACGCAGGCCTCCGGGCGGTAGTAGGTGTAGCGGGTGTAGGTGCCGAATTCCGCGTTCTCAAACGTTCCCAGCAGCAGCCGGAAGCTGCCTACGCCGTAGGTTCGGGTGCCGTCCACGTTGCCCTCCCGGTATTCGATGCAGTCGATGGCGTCGTATTTTACGGTGAGGTCGTCGAAATAAGAGGCTTCCACGGTAAAGCTGTCGCTGTCGAACCGGTAATGGAGATTGCCGGTGAACAGCATGACCGCGACGAACACCACAATCACCGCCGTGAAGATCAGCATGCCAACGGAGATTTTCTTGGACAGCGGGTCGGGTTCACTTTTCGTCCCGTGGATCCGATGGTAGCGATAAGAATAGGCGATGGGAAGGATGGACAGAGCTGCCACGGCGAGAATGGTGACGATAATCCCTGGCACCTCCGGAAGCAGGGCGGCAAGCACCATGATAAGACCGCTGATGACCCAGACCTTACCGGCGAAGCGGTGGGTGGCGATCCAGTTTTCCTCGCTGCCCAGCGTCCAGGAAATCCGGATGCCCACGGTGCGGTTGGGGCGGCACTTGGGGAGATAGTTGCCGATGGCGGCGAACATCAGTCCCAGCCCCGCGAAAAGGAGGCCGGCGAGCCGGAATTTCCACCCCAGCGCCACCGCATAGGTAATGCCGCTGACGAGAATGGAGACGGCGGGTATCATCCAGAACAGCAGCCCCACCACTTTTTTGCTCTGATTCCGGTTTTTAGCGTCGCGAAAAACAAGAAAGAGCACCAGATAATGGGTGGCCAGCAGGAAAAGGGGCTTAAGAAATACGGCGGCGGCTTTGCCGCTCCATCTGTCCGCGCCGCTCATGCCCCAATGGGTGGCAAGCTGGCCGGGAAGCCGGTTCCACAGAAGCAGCCCTGCGGCGATGGGGAGAAGGGCAAGCAGCGTGGAGACAATCAGTTCTTTTTTGTACTGCTTCATCATGGGGCAGCGCCTCCTTTCAAATCCGTGAGCCAGAGCATGATTTCCTCTAAGACCGAGGTGTTCAGCTCATAAAAGATGAATTTTCCCTCCCGGGTGTCCCAGATCAGGTCGGCATCCTTCAGGACGGACAGGTGCCGGGACACGGCGGCGGGGGTGATGCTGAAGTGGTCGGCAATTTCCCCGGCGGACAGCCTGCCGGACTTGAGCAGATTCAGAATTTCCCGCCGGGTCGGGTCGGACAGGGCTTTTAGGGTTTGCTGCAACGCCAAGGAATTCACCTCCGATCGAACATTTAACAATTAACTGAATTGTTAAATATATGGTACCATAAGAACGACCCGTTGTCAAGCAGAAAAAGGGCGGCCGTTACGGCCGCCCCTGTAGGTCAAAAAGATTCAAATATCAGCTCGTCATACCCGGTTTCCACGTCCTGCTCCACGCCGAAGCGGACGCCGGGAAGCTCCCCGATCACCAGCTCACAGGTGGTGTTGACGATGCAGCCGGGGCAGAGATGACCGCCCAACGTGGAAAGGTCTTCTCTGGACAGGGCGATGTGCAGGTGGCACCGCTGCTCACTGACGGTGCCGTTCAGGCTGACGATCTCGCAGTGTTCCCCGATGGATTGGATGTTCACGCCGCTGGCATCCCGCACCTTCGCTTCCGTGACGCAGCCAACGGCGGAAAGCACCACTCCTGCCGCAATGTGCTTCTCCTGAGCGAGTTCCCGGATGGAGAGAAGCAGATCGTCTCCCCGGTGGAGACGGACGCAGTGGCAGACAAAAGCGCCGGATGTGGTCAGAATGGGATGGTTCATCGGTACTCCACCAGCTCTCCCATGTCCCGGCGCTTTTTCTCCCGGAGAGGATCGCCCTCCTTCGCGTAGCCCAAAGCGATGACCAGACGTACCGGCTGGTCAAGGCCGCAGGCCGCCCGGAGTTTCGCGTCGTCCAGCCAGCCGATGATGCAGGTGGAAAGCCCCTGAGAAGTCGCTTCGGCGGTGAGATAGGCGGCGGCAATGCCGATGTCGATGGAGCGGTAGTCCACCTTCGTCACTTTGGAACCCAGAGCGGCGCTCTTGGAGTAGGGACGCTCGGAGATCACGATGAGCACCGGTGCCTGAGCGGCGAATTTGTTCATGCCCATGCCGGTCACACCGGCGACCACGGCCTTAGCGGCCTGTCCCCGGCAGACGGTGAAGTGGTAGGGCTGTGCGTTGCAGGCGGAGGGGGCTAAGCGGGCGGCTTCCAGCACGGCATCCAGCTTTTCCTGTTCTACAGGCCGTTCCGCGTCATAGCTGCGGCAGGACTGCCGGGCGCGGGCAATTTCCAGAAAGTCCATGATTTGGCTCCTTTGTCAGATTTTCCAGATGCGGTTCGCCGCCCGCTCCTTGGGGGCGGGAGTCTCGTCGGCGTAGCCCAGAATGCAGCAGCCGATGCCCCGGTAGTGTTCCGGAACGCCCCACTTATCGAGAAGCGCCTTGCCCTCCTCGGTGTCGAACATCTCCCGGGCACGGTTGATCCAGCAGCTGCCCAGCTCCACGGCGTGGGCGGCGTTGAGCAGATTCCCCAGCACCAGCGAACCGTCCTCCACCCAGGTGGGGTAGGTGGGGTCGGCCAGCACGACGATGACGCAGGGCGCACCGTAGAAGGGATCTCTTTCCGTCCCCATCACGGCGGCGTTCATGCGGGAAAGCTGATCCCGGGTGGCCTTGTCCCGGACGGCGACCATGACGGGCTTTTGGTTGTTCATGGCGGAGGGAGCGTAAAGTCCGGCCTCCAGCACGGCGTCCAGCAGTTCATCGGATACCTGCTCGGGGCGGTACTTGCGGACGCTGCGGCGGGTTTTCAGAAGTTCACACATAAAAATTACCTCCTGTTTGTTATCATTCAGCTGACGGCACTGTCCAGTGTGCCGTCAGAATATTCTGCTTTTTCGCAAAGCCCATGGACGCATACAGGCGGATGGCGGGGGCGTTGTCCGCATCCACAAGGACGGACATGGCGTTGGGCGCGTTTGCTTCCAGCGCCTTTGCCAGCAGCTTCCGGCCGTATCCCATGCGGCGGTATTCTTCCAGGACGAACAGGTCGAAGGGTTCGTTTTCCTTGAACGTACAGGTCGCGTCTATGTAACCGACGACCTTGCCGCCGCGGACTGCGAGGAAGGTACGGAAACGATCCTGCGCCTGCACGACCTTTTCGCCCGTCCAGTACACATCTTTATTGTGGATGGCGCAGTATTGCTCTGTGTACTGGTCGGAAAGGGGCACGATGCCAGTGGTGTCCATATCCGGCACGGGGACTTCCAGCACCAGCTTCTGCTGCTCCGGCTCAAAATCGGCCTTCCGCAGATGCAGCTGTTCCCGCAGCAGGCAGTTGCCAGGATTGAAGACGAAATCGACGCCATAACCGGGGAAATGCTGTTCCAGATATTGGAGCGCTTCCTGATAGGCGCTTTTCTCCCGGGATAAGCCAACCAGCATTTCGGCGTATTGTTCATCCCGGATAACGAGGAATGCGAACAGCCCAATCAGTGTTTCTTCGCGGTAAACGCCAAAGACGCAATGCCGGTCGGGGGTTCCAATCGGGTTGACCAGATTGCTTTGAAGCTGTTCTTCACTGCACAGCATAGGGTCGGAAAAATGGGGGTCGCCCTGAAAACCGGCCGCAAAACAGCGGCATTCTTCGTAAGTTCTTATCATTCGGATCATGGTTTTCTCTCCAATGCGGGAACATTTCCTATCTCACACTATACCACAATTTTCCGGAAAAGGCAAAGAAAAACTGCCGGGGGAAGCCCTGGCAGTTTTGACCATTATTGGTGCAGCCCGAACAGGGGCTTTGCTACCCGCTTGTACAGCAGCATCGTCAGCACGGAGACGACCGCGCCTTTCAGCAGGTTCAGGGGCGCGACGCACAGCAGCACGAAGGTGGAGACATTGCTGACGCCGCCCCGGATGGCGGTTCCCATGGCGATGATGGTGTCCAGGGGAATGCCGTACAGCTGGGCAAACTTTGGCAGAAGATAGACGGCGTTGAAGGCACTGCCGAACACGGTCATGACCAGCGTGCCGATGGCAAGGCCGATGATGGCGCTGTGCTTGCTCTTGTGGGCGTGGTAGAAAATGGTGGCGGGAAGAACCAGCGAGCATCCCACCACGAAATTGGCAAGATCACCCACAAAGACGGTGGAAGTGCCTTTCAGCAGCAGCTTCAGCAGAATTTTCACGCCCTCGCAGACCACCGTCGCGCTGGGCCCTAAGTAGAACCCGCACAGCAGCACGGGCAGCTCGGAAAAGTCCAGCTTGTAGAATTCCGGCGCGAGAATCACCAGCGGGAAGTCCAGCACATGGAGCACGGCGGCGATGGCGGCGCTGATGCCGATGATGCTCACCCGCCGGGCGGGGCTGACCTTCCGCTTTTCCGGGAGAAAATGCTCCGCCAGCCGGGCGAGCAGGGCAAGCCCCACCACGATGGCGAGGCTTACGCCTACAAAGGACAGATTGTCTAAAATTTGTTTCCACAGATCGGTCATTGGTATCACCTCAAAACAAAAATGCGCCCTGGGAATATACCCAGGGCGTGAAAAAACGCAAATATCCTTTGCGTATCTTCTTCCATCCAGACTGTACTGTCGGTATCGGAGTTTCACCGATTCAACGCTGACGCGCTCGCGGACTTTACCGCCGGTGGGGAATTTCGCCCCGCCCTGAAGATACTGTTCAGTTCGGTTACACAGTAGCACAGAGCGGGGCGCTTGTCAAGAGCGGAATTGTGTGATACCATAGATAAAAACGCGGCAGCTTCCCCATGTTTACTGGGTCGTCTCCGGTGCGGTGGCGGCGGTCTCCGTGGGAAGACTGGGGGCGGTGGGAGCAGTTGTGGTTTCCGGCATCTTGAAGCCCCGGATCTTTCCCTGTGCGGCGGTGTCCGTCACGTCGCCGCCGATGATCTGGTTCTTGTAGACCAGCAGCGTCGCGTACACCGGCTCGGTAGCGCCGGGGTAGTTGTTGATCTTGTAGACGTAGCGCATGACCTTCTTCCCGGCGTACTCGCTCAGGTCGTAGCCCTGGCTCTTTTGCAGGGCGTTGTAGCGCTCGAATACGTCGCTGGACGCCGCGGGGATACGTACCTGACTGGAATCTGTGGGGGACGTGGTGACGTCCCAGCCGAGATCCGTCAGAAATTTCACCCGGCCGTCGTTGCTGGAAGCCGTGGGCGCGGAAGTCTCGGCGGAATCCCCGCCCCCGCCCAGCAGCAAAATCAGCGCCACGATCAGCGCCGCCACGGCGGCAAGGGCGATCATTGCCTTTTTCAGATTGACCTTCGCGGTCATAACCATCATAAAAAATCCCTCCCGGTTCATATTTCGGTGGTACAGCCTATGCGCCGGAACCGGGACGCAGAACGGAGGAGCTATGGAACGACTGGACAAATTCCTGTGCGACAGCGGCGCAGGCACCCGCTCTCAGGTAAAGGCCATCTTAAAAGCGGGGAGGGTGACCGTGGACGGGAGTCCTGAGAAGGACGGCTCCCGGAAGATCGACCCAGCTGCCCACACCGTTACCCTTGACGGGCAGCCTTTGGGCGGAAAGCGCCGGATGGTGGTGATGCTCAACAAACCGGCGGGCTATGTCACGGCCACGGAGGACGCGAACGAAAAAACCGTCATGGAGCTGCTGCCGGAGGCGTGGCGGCACATGGACTTAAAGCCCGTAGGCCGCCTGGACAAGGCCACCGAGGGACTGCTGCTGTTTACCAATGACGGCGAGCTGCTCCACCGGCTGATTTCGCCGAAAAAGGAAGTGGCGAAAATCTACTATGCCCGCCATGAGGGGCAGGCAAATGCCGACGACGCAGCCGCCTTTGCCGCAGGGCTGACCCTCCGGGACGGCACGGTGTGTCTGCCCGCGCTTTTAGAGCCGCTGGGGGCGGGGGAGAGCCGGATCACCGTCCGGGAGGGGAAATACCACCAGGTGCGGCGGATGATGGCCTCCCGGAACATGACCGTGACCTATCTGGAGCGCCGGCAGGAGGGCGCGCTGACGCTGGGCGGCCTGCCGAGAGGCCAGACCCGGGAGCTGACGGAAGGGGAGATTGCCCTGCTGGAAGGCAAAACCCAGCCCTGAACGGTCATTTTGCTGGAAGATACCGCCTTTCGGGGAAGCGCCTTCCGGGAAACCTTGGTATATTACCTAAAAAACATAAGAGATTTTGCAATAAAATGTCAAAAGGCACTTGCAATGTGCGCAAAAGCTGTGTATAATAATAATGCGTTTTTGTGAAATGCGCATTTATGCAAGATACTAAGGAGTGACTGTAGATATGTCCAACAGCGTTTTTCAGAGTGTCATTGTTCAGTTGCGGGATATTACGGACCGCAGCTTCGGCGTAATCGATACCGAGGGGTGCGTGGTTTCCTGCACCGATATGTCCATTCTGGGTGAGCGCTGGACGGACGCGGCGCTGAAGGTGAGCGGCGCCGCCGACAGCATCGTCACCTTCGGTCAGCGCAGCTTCAAGGCTATCCTGGGCAATTCCAATGTGCTGGAATATGCCGTTTTCTGCTCCGGCGACGACGAGACTGCCCGCAGCTTCTGCCAGATGGCCTATATCGCCCTGAACGATGCCAAGACCTTCTATGAGGAGAAGCACGACCGGGGCACCTTTGTAAAGAATATCATCATGGACAACATCCTGCCTGGTGATATTTACATCCGCGCCAAGGAGCTGCACTTCGCCACCGACGCGCCCAGGGCGGTGTTCCTCATCCGTCAGGTGGGTCACAGCGACGTGGCCACCGTGGATGTGCTGGCGGGGATGTTCCCGGACAAGATGCAGGACTTCGTCCTGTCCATCAACGAAAGCGATGTGGCGGTCATCAAGCAGATTACCGGCGGCACCACCCCCGAAGACCTGGAAAAGATCGCCAAGTCCATGGAGGACACCCTGAAGAACGAGCTGCGGATCAAGACCGTCATCGGCATCGGCACCGTGTCCGACCATCTGCGGGAGCTGGCGGATTCCTACAAGGAAGCCCAGACCGCCATTGACGTGGGCAAGGTGTTCGACACCGAAAAGAGCATCATCGATTACGAAAATCTGGGCATCGGCCGTCTGATCTATCAGCTGCCCACCACATTGTGCGAGATCTTTCTCGGCGAGGTGTTCAAGAAGAATTCCATCGATTCTCTTGACCAGGAGACGCTGTTCACCATCAACAAGTTCTTTGAGAACAACCTGAACGTCTCCGAGACCTCCCGGAAGCTCTTTGTCCACCGCAATACCCTGGTCTACCGCCTGGAAAAGATCAAGAAGCTCACGGGGCTGGATCTGCGGCAGTTCGACCATGCCATCGTCTTCAAGGTGGCGCTGATGGTGCGCAAGTACCTCACCTCCCGGGAGACCCGGTAAAAAATACCTGACGGGGCTGCATTTGCAGCCCCGTCTCTGCATGACTGACGCCCGGAAATTGAAAAGTGTTTCCTGTTTTTGGGGCGTAATATAAGAGAAACATGAAAGAAAGCTGAAAAAATAGGGAGAATAATTGTGGATAATCTGTTAAATCTGCACTTTTTCCCTGTTTGCTTCGGAATTTGATTGACATTGATTTTGTGATGTGTTACAATTCGGTTACACTGCGGGCGGTATGGAGTCGCGCCAACGGCCATTCCGATACCGCCTATGACGGGAGAAAGATGCGAATATGATTGAATTTACTGATGTTGTAAAATCCTATACGCAGGGTAACAAGGCCCTCAACGGCGTTACCATGCAGATCGAGGACGGCGAGTTCTGCTTCCTGATCGGTCCTTCCGGTTCCGGTAAGTCCACCATCATCAAGCTGATCACCGGCGAGCTGAAGCCCACCTCCGGCACCGTCCACGTCAACGGCTATTCTCTGGAACGGATCCGCAAGCGGGAGGTTCCCTACCTGCGCCGCACCGTCGGCGTCGTGTTCCAGGACTACCGCCTGATCGAAAAAATGACGGTCTACGAAAACGTGGCCTTCGCCATGCGGGTCGTGGGCGCGAGGGAGTCCGAGATCAAGGAGCGGGTTCCCTACGTGCTGGAGCTGGTTGGCCTGGAAAGCAAGATGAACCGCCATCCCAACGAGATGTCCGGCGGCGAGCAGCAGAGACTTGCCATTGCCCGGGCCCTGGTGAACAATCCGTCCACCATCATCGCCGACGAGCCTACCGGCAACCTGGATCCGGAGCGTTCCTTTGAAATTATGGCGCTGCTGCAGGAGATCAACAATCTGGGCACCACCATGCTGGTGGTCACCCACGACCAGAATCTGGTAAGGCTGTTCCATAAGCGCACCATTGCCATCAATGAGGGCGTCGTGGTGAGAGATGGAATCGGGGAGGAAAGCAAACATGAAGCTCAATAATATCGGATACCTGCTCAAGGAGGGCTTCCGCAGCATTTTCCAGCACGGCTTCATGTCCTTTGCCGCTATCTGCGTCACGGTGGCGTGTCTGATCATCGTGGGCAGCTTCTCCGCGCTGGCTTACAATCTGGACATCATGGTTCAGGATCTGAATAAGACCAGCGAAATTATGGTGTACATCGACAGCGACCTTTCCGATGCCGAGGCAAGATCCATCGGCACGAAGATCAATCTTCTGGACAATGTGTTTGACGCCAAATACGTTTCCCGGGAGGAAGCGCTTCAGAACTTTGTCAGCGACCACGACAACGACAGCGCCTTCAGCGGCGTTCAGGCGCAGGATCTGCGCCACCGCTACGTAGTCACTCTGGAAGACAATACCAAGATGGAGCAGACTGCCAAGCAGCTGGAAAACCTGCCCGGCGTGGCGAAGGTCAGCGCGGCCTATGAGCTGGCGCAGGGCTTCACCACCTTGCAGAGCGTGCTGCACATCGTCTCCGTGGCCGTGATCGCGGTGCTGCTGGTGGTCAGCCTGCTGATCATTTCCAACACCGTCAAGCTGGCCATGTACGACCGCCGGGACGAGATCGCCATTATGAAAATGGTGGGCGCGACCAACGGCTTTATCCGGCTGCCCTTCGTGGTGGAGGGCTTCTCCCTGGGCATGATCGGCGCCATTCTCGCCTTCGGTCTGGAATGGCTGGGCTACGACGCGCTGGTGGCAAAGGTCAGCAGCGTGGACGCATTGCAGCTGTTTAACTTCGTACCCTTCCAGGAGCTTCTGCTCGCCATGGTTGCCACCTTTGCTGCCGCCGGTATGTTCGTCGGTATCGTGGGCAGTTGGACTTCTATCCGAAAGTTTATGGACGTATAACTATGAGCAAACACAGAGAGATAACCGTGAGATCACTGGTCGCTTTCTTTTTGGCGGCGGTGATGGCGGTGAGCATCGCGCCGGTTCCGGCGGATGCCGCCACCTCCGGTGAAATCCAGAAGGAGATTGACGCACTGGAGGAAAAGAATAAAGCCATCCAGGCGCAGATCGACGCTGTGCGAAGCCAGTACGACGCCAATTACAGTGACATGGCCGACATCGTAAACCGGAAGGAAGCCATTGACGAGGAGATTGCCCTCCTGACCGACAAGATCGAAACCACCAACGCCCAGATTACCGCCTACGGCCAGCTCATTGCGGACACCCAGGACGAGCTGGACGCCGCCGAGGAAGAGCTGCGCACCCTGAGCGAGCAGCACCGGGAGCGCATCCGGGCGATGGAGGAAGGCGGCAGCATTACTTACTGGCAGGTCATTTTCGAGGCCAACAGCTTTACTGACCTCCTTGACCGGCTGAACATGATGCAGGAGATCTCCCAGGCCGACCAGCGCCGCCTTCAGGAAATGCGCATTGCGTCGGACATCGTCACCGCCACCCGCATGAGCCTGGAATCGGAAAAAACCGAGCTGGAAGGCACCTGGGAGGAGCTGACGGCGGCGGAGGCCGAGCTGGAGGAAAAGCGCACGGAGTCCGACGACATGCTCCGGGAGCTGGAAAAGAAATCCGAGGAATACCAGCGGCTGATGGACGAGTCGGAAGCCCTTCAGGACGACCTGATGCAGGAGATCGCCGCCAAGGAAAAGGACCTCAAGCAGGCAAAGTACGACGAGTACCTGGCCAAGCTGGCACTGCAGGGGGAGAACCCGCCCTCCAACGCCTCCTGGACGACGCCGGTGTCCGGCTATACCATTACCAGCCCCTTCGGAATGCGCACCCACCCGATCCTGGGCACCCAGAGAATGCACAACGGCATTGACATGGCTTGCAATCAGGGAACGCCCATTTATGCCACCCGGGCGGGCACCGTCACGGTGGCCTCCTATCAGGCAGGCGGCGCGGGATACTATGTCAGCATCAACCACTTAGACGGCTTCTCGTCCATCTATATGCACATGACCAATTACGTTGTCTCCGCAGGACAGAGCGTGTCTCAGGGGCAGCTCATTGGATATGTGGGGAGCACCGGCCTTTCCACCGGCCCGCACCTTCACTTCGGCATTTCTTACGCAGGAACTTATGTAAACCCATTGGCATATATCTTGTAAACCCATTGGCATTGCGTCTGTTGATGACAATGCCCGTCCCCATCGTGAAAAGGAGATTCCTATGAAAAATCGCAAACGTTTGGTATCCGTCCTCGCCGGCGTCATGGCGGCGGTACTGCTGCTGACGCTTCTGATGAGCATTCTGCCCACCTTTGCCGGTGCGGCGTCCTCCAGCGAGATCCGCAAGCAGATCATTGCCTTGCAGCAGGAGCGCAAGGAGGTACAGAATCAGATCGCGGATGTGAAGAAGCAGTACAAGGAGAACGAAAACGAAATTGCGGATCTGATCGCTCAGAAAAACGTGATCGATCAGGAAATTCAGCTTCTGAACACCCAGATCATCAACATCAACGACCAGATATCCGCCTACAATCTGCTCATTGCGGACAAGCAGGACGAGCTGGACACGGCGGAAGACCGTCTGGAAACCCTGAATCAGGAAAACAAAGACCGCATCCGCACCATGGAGGAAGAGGGCGAGGTATCCTACTGGGAAGTCCTCTTCAAGGCCAACAGCTTTTCCGATCTTCTGGACAGGCTGAACATGGTGGAGGAGATCGCCGCCTCCGACAAGCGCCGTCTTCAGGAGCTGAGCGACGCTGCCGAAAAGGTGGAGGAAGCCCAGGCCGAGCTGGAAGCGGAAAAGGTCGAGCTGGAAGACACCAAAAAAGACTTAGACGATACCCAGGCGGAAATGGACGCGAAGAGTAAAGAATCAGAGGAACTGCTCCAGGAGCTTCTGAAAAAGGCCGATGACCTGGAAGCGCTGGAAGAGGAATGCAAGGAGCAGGAAAATGCGTTCCTGAAGCAGATTGCCGCCATGGAAGTGCAGTTCAACGCCGCGAAGCAGCGGGAATGGGAAGCCTGGAAGGCAACCTCCGTACCCGCCACGACTGCGGGCGGCGGCTCGAACGGTTCCGGCGGAAATTCGGGCGGGAACTCCGGCGGCAGTTCCGGCGGAAGTAGCGGCGGCTGGCAGGTTCCATGCAGCTATACCTCCATCACCAGCCCTTTCGGCAACCGTACATCCCCCACGGCGGGCGCTTCTTCCTACCATCAGGGCGTTGACCTGGATACCGGCACCGGCGATCCCGTGTACGCCACCCGCGCAGGCGTCGTCACCATCGCGGGCTGGGGCAATGCCGCCGGCAACTACGTGCAGATCAACCATCAGGACGGCTTCTCGTCCATCTACATGCACTTAAGCAGCTACTGCGTATCCGCCGGACAGATCGTCAGCGCGGGGCAGCGGATCGGCGCCACTGGCGCTACCGGCATTGCCACCGGCGACCATCTGCACTTCGGCATTTCCTACAACGGCGTCTACGTCAACCCCTGCAATTACGTGCCGCTGTACTGATTTGTTCAGGAAACTCTGAACAAACCGTCTTTGACTGAGCAGCGGATCTTTTCCTCTGGCCGTGCGGCTTCCAAAGCGGGAAATACACAAAGTATTCCTCCGCTTTGGAACCCTTCGTCCAGAGAAAAATCTCTCGCTGTCAGCTCTCGCCGATTTATTCAGAGCTTCCTCAGATTGAATTATGTTCCCACAGTTCATACTATGGACTGTGGGAATCCTTTCTATGAGGTGGTTATTCCGTGAAAAAGAAAATTCTGATTTCCCTGAGCTATCTCCTTGTGGCGATGCTGGCCACAGTGGCGACCCTGGCGGCAGTGGGCTATCCGGGGAACGCCTCCGGCTCAAAGCTGGAACAGCTGGAAAGCCTGATTCTGGAACGCTTTATCGGAGACGCTGACCAGACGGCCATGGAGGACGCCGCCGCGGATGCCATGGTGAAATCCCTCGGCGACCGGTGGAGCTACTATATTCCCGCCAGCGAATATGCCGCCCATGAGGAGCAGGTGAACAATGCCTATGTGGGCGTCGGCATCACCATCGAGGTGAAGGAGCAGGAGGGCTTTCTGGTCAAGGAAGTGAAGGAGGGCGGACCTGCCCAGGAAGCGGGCGTTCAGGTGGACGATCTGCTGATCGAGGTGGAAGGCCAGGACATCCGGGAAATGACCGCCGCGGAGGTTCGGAATCTGGTGCGGGGAGAGGAAGGTACCTATGTTTCCCTGACGGTTCTCAGGCACGGGGAGCGGGTGACGCTGTCCGTAGAGCGGCGGCAGGTGCAGACCGTTGTTGCCAGCGGGCGGATGCTGACGGACAAGATCGGGCTTGTGACCATTGAGAATTTCGACTCCCGGTGTGCCGAGGAAACCATCGCGGCCATCGACGATCTGCTGGGGCAGGGCGCGGAAAAGCTGATTTTCGACGTGCGCAACAACCCCGGCGGCTACGCCAAGGAGCTGGTGAAGGTGCTGGACTATCTGCTGCCCGAGGGAGAGCTGTTCCGCACGGTGGACTATGCCGGGAAGGAGAATGTGGACTATTCCGACGCGGATTGTCTGGACATTCCCATGGCGGTGCTGGTGAACGGGGATTCCTATTCCGCGGCGGAGTTCTTCGCGGCGGCCCTGAGCGAGTACGGCGTTGCCGGCGTGGTGGGGGAGAAGACCTGCGGCAAGGGGTATTTCCAGAATACCATGCGTCTCAGCGACGGCTCCGCGGTGGGACTCTCCGTAGGCAAATATTTTACCCCCAAGGGCGTCAGCCTGGCGGGAGTAGGGATCACGCCGGATGTGGTCGTGCCGGTGGACGAGGAAACCGCCGACGCAATCTATTACGACCAGCTGGAGCCGGAGGACGATCCCCAGATTCAGGCGGCGCTGGAGCTGCTGGAGAAGAAATAAGCCTGACGGGCGGCATTTTGCCGCCCGCCTTTTCTATGAAAACATTTACCGGAAACTTACCCTCAGGCTATTTACTTCATCCGGCTAAAGTGATATAATAGCCCAAAAATTCGGGGAGAGAATGCAAATGCGCATTGTAATCAAAATCGGCACATCGACTCTGGCGCATCCCACCGGCCATCTGAACATCCGCCGGGTGGAGCAGCTGTGCAAGATCATGAGCGACATCAAAAATGCCGGACATGAGCTGATACTGGTTTCCTCCGGCGCCATCGGTATGGGCGTGGGGAAGCTGGGGCTGCGGGAGCGGCCGAAGGACATCCCGTCCAAACAGGCTGCCGCCGCTGTGGGGCAGTGCGAGCTGATGTATACATATGACAAGCTGTTCAGCGAGTACCACCACACGGTTGCCCAGCTGCTGATCACCGGCGACGATACTACCAACGATACCCGCCGCCTGAACTTTACCAACACCCTGAACCGTCTGCTGGAGCTGGGTGCGCTGCCCATTATCAACGAAAATGACACCGTCGCCACCGACGAGATCGTCATCGGCGACAACGACACCCTCGCCGCCATCGTGGCAAGGAGCGTCCACGCCGACATGCTCATTCTCCTGTCGGACATCGACGGCCTGTACACCGCCGACCCCCACACCCACCCGGAGGCCACATTGCTGCACCACGTCGCCAGAGTTGACGACCACATCCGGGAAATCGCCGGGATCAGCAGCTCCACCCAGGGCACCGGGGGAATGGTCACGAAGCTTCATGCCGCCGATATCTGCCTGGGCTGCGGGTGCAAAATGGTCATCGCCAACGGAAATAATCCCGGAAATCTCTACGACATTCTGGAAGGAAAGACCGTCGGTACTACGTTTTCGGAGGAACGCCTATGAAAGAAATGCTGGAAGCCGCCAAGGCGGCAAAAGGGGAAGTCGCCGGCCTGACCACGGAGCAGAAGAACGCCGCGCTGAACGCCATGGCGAACGTACTGCTTGCTCGACAGGACGCGATTCTTGACGCGAATGCGCTGGATATGGCGTCCGCGAAGGAGCATATCTCTCCGGTCATGCTGGACAGACTGAAGCTGACAAAGGAGCGCATCGCCGGGATGGCCCAGGGTATCCGGGAGGTGACGGCGCTGCCAGACCCGGTGGGGCGGATTTTGCAGACCCACACCCGGGAGGACGGCCTGGAAATTCAGAAGGTGTCCGTCCCCATGGGCGTCATTGCCATTATTTACGAAAGCCGCCCCAACGTCACCAGCGACGCCGCCGCTCTGGCGCTGAAAAGCGGGAACGTCTGCGTCCTGAGAAGCGGAAAGGAGGCGTTTCGCAGCGCCAATGCCATTGTTGACGCCCTCCGTTCAGGTCTTAAATCGGTGGGGGTTACGGAGAATGCGGTGAATCTGGTGCAGGACACCTCCCGGGAAAGCGCCGCGGCGCTGATGACCGCAAACGGCTATATCGATTTGCTGATTCCCCGGGGCGGCGCGGGGCTGATCAACGCCTGCGTAAGCACCGCCACCGTGCCCTGCATCGCCACTGGCACCGGCATCTGCCATGTGTATGTGGAGAAATCCGCCGACCTGAACATGGCGCTGAACATCGTCGAGAACGCCAAAACCAGCCGCCCCAGCGTCTGCAACGCCGAGGAAGTCCTGTTGGTGGACAAGGCAATCGCCCCCACGTTTCTGCCCATGCTTTACAAGCGTCTGGTCACTGACCGGGAAAGGGCGGTGGAGCTTCGGCTGGATGAGACAGCGGCTGCCATAATCCCCGGAAAAAAGGCCGGGGAGAAGGATTTTGATACGGAATTTCTGGATTACATTCTCGCCGTCAAATGCGTGGAGGATGTGAAAGAAGCGGTCGCCCACATCGCGGCGCACTCCACCGGCCACAGCGAGGCCATCGTGACCCGCAGTCCGGAGGCGGAGCGGTATTTTACCGCCAACGTGGACAGCGCGGCGGTGTACGTCAATGCGTCCACCCGGTTCACCGACGGGGGCGAATTCGGCCTGGGGTGCGAAATGGGCATTTCCACACAGAAGCTCCACGCCCGGGGACCCATGGGCTTGCAGGAGCTGACCACCTACAAATACATCATTCACGGAAACGGACATATCCGCTGAGGAGGAAAATCATGAAGTACGGATTTATCGGCTGCGGCAACATGGGCGGCGCCATTGCCAAAGCCCTGAGCAAGGCCACGAAGGAGATCATGGTGTCCGACCGCTCCGGCAAGGCAAAGGCGTTTGCGGAGGAACTGGGCATCGTCTATTCGGACGCGGAAACCGTCGCCGCCCGGTGCGACCGGATTTTTATCGCGGTGAAGCCCCATATGGTGCAGGAGGTGCTTTCCCCGCTGCAAAAGGTTCTCGGGAAGCGCAAACCGCTGCTGATTACCATGGCGGCGGGCATGGAAATTGCAAAATTGGAGCAGCTTGCCGGGACGGAGCTGCCCGTCATCCGCATTATGCCCAACACTCCCACGGCCATCGGCAAAGGCGTGATTCCCTACTGCCGCAACGCGCTTGTGGAGGATGAAACGCTGAACGACTGGCGGGAAGACATGCGCTTCTGCGGCCTGCTGGACGCGCTGGAGGAGCGGCTGATCGACGCGGCAAGCGCCCTGTCCGGCAGCGGCCCGGCCTTTATGTATATGTTCGTGGAAGCGCTGGCCGACGGCGCGGTGGCCTGCGGCCTTCCCAGAGCCAAAGCGGTGGAGTATGCCGCTATGACCATGGCCGGTTCGGCGGAAATGCTGCTTGCCGCCCGCCAGCATCCCGGCGCACTGAAGGATGCGGTGTGTTCTCCCGGGGGCAGTACCATTGTCGGCGTCCAGACGCTGGAAAACCACGGCTTCCGCGGCGCGGCGATGGACTGCGTGATCGACACCTACAGGAAAAACAAAGAGCTTGGGAGCCTCTGATTAAATCGGCAAGAACTGTGAGCGAGAGATTTTTCGACCAATCGAGGTATCGGAAACGGAGGAATACTGTATGTATTTCCCGTTTTCGATACCGAAGAGTGGGCGGAAAAGATCCGCTCACAGTCGCAGACGATTTATTCAGAGGTTCCCTAGGGAAATAATGGACGGGTCAGCAAAAGCTGACCCGTTTTTTACGGCTGGACAGGTTGTTTTTTCTGCGGTTTTGCCGTATAATGGCAGAAAAGAAAGGAGCGCGTGACTATGGAATACAGAATTCTGGGAAAAACCGGACTGAAAATCTCCCGTATGGGCTTTGGGGGGATCCCCATCCAGCGCATCGACGCGGAGGGAACGAAAGCGCTTATGCACAGGCTGCTGGAAAACGGTGTCAACTACATTGATACCGCACGGGGCTATACTGTCAGCGAGGAATACTTAGGGGTCGGCCTGGAGGGCATCCGGGAGCATTTTGTCCTTGCCACCAAGAGCATGTCCCGCACGGCAGAGGCCATGGCGAAGGATATTGATATCAGCCTGAAAAACCTCCGCACCAACTATATTGACCTGTACCAGATTCACAACGCGCCCCCGGCGGATTTGGAGAAGGTCTGCGCCCCCGGTGGTGCGCTGGAAGCCCTTATGGATGCGAAAAAGACCGGGAAGATCGGACATATCGGCATCACCGCCCATTCTCTGGAAACCTTCCGGATGGCACTGGAGCTGCCCTGGGTGGAGACCATCATGTTCCCATACAACATCGTGGAGGATCAGGCAAAAGCGCTGATTCATGCCTGCGCCGAAAAGAACATCGGCTTCATCGCCATGAAGCCCCTGGCGGGCGGCGCCATCGAGGACGCCGTGACGGCGCTGCGCTATGTCTGCGCCAACCCGGATGTCACCGTGGTGATACCCGGCATGGCGGACATTGCCGAGCTGAATCAGAACCTCGCCGCGGTGAACGACGCTTCCCCGTTGTCCCGTGAGGAAGAGGGGAAGCTCCGCGCCATCCGTGACACCCTGGGAACCCAGTTCTGCCGCCGGTGCAATTACTGTCAGCCATGCAGCGTGGGCATCAGCATTTCCAGCGTGTTCCTGTTTGAGGGATATCTGTCCCGGTACGGTCTGGCGGACTGGGCGAGAAGCCGTTATGCGACGCTTGCGAAAAAAGCGTCGGAGTGCATCGGCTGCGGCGTCTGCGAAAGCCGCTGTCCCTACCATCTGCCCATCCGCAGTATGCTGAAAGAGGCTGCGGAAAGGTTCGGAGAATAAAGGAGGAGAACACATGAAACTTTTGATTGTCCGCCACGGCGACCCGGACTATTCCATCGACTCCCTGACCGAAACCGGCTGGATAGAGGCGGAGCTGCTGTCTCAGCGCCTGTGCAAATTGGACGTAAAGGCGTTTTACTGTTCCCCCATGGGACGGGCGCGGGATACTGCCAAGGCCACGCTGGAAAAGCTGGGGCGGCAGGCGGAAATCCTTCCCTGGCTGCGGGAGTTCTCCCCCAAGGTTCTCCGTCCGGGGAAGGACAAGCCGGGCGTAGCCTGGGACTGGCTGCCTCAGGACTGGACAGAGGACAAGCGGTTTTACGACCGGGAGCACTGGTGGGAAAATGACCGCTTCACCGCCGCCGGGGTGCGGGAGGAAGCCCAATGGGTCTGGGATGGACTGGACGCGCTGCTTGCCCGCCACGGCTACCGCCGGGAGGGGGAATACTACCGGGCGGAGCGGTCCAGCGAGGATACCGTCGTCCTGTTCTGCCATTTTGGCGTTACCTGCGTCCTGCTGAGCCATCTGCTGGGAATCTCCCCCATGGTGCTGTGGCATGGCGTCTGTTCCCTGCCCACCTCCGTCACCATCCTGAATACGGAGGAGCGCCGGGAGGGCACCGCGTCGTTCCGCATGACCGCCTTTGGGGATACTTCCCATCTGTACGCGGCGGGGCGGGAGCCGTCCTTCTCCGGCCGGTTCTGCGAAACCTACGAAAACTGGGAGCAGCTCCACGATTGATGCATAGCTTAAAAGCGCCTTGTACGCCTGGTACAGGGCGCTTTTTCTGCCCCAAGGGGCGTTCCTTGACTTTTGACTGATTTTTGCATATAATAAAATCGAACGATTATGGATTATGCAGGCAGGTATGCAACATGAAAAAACAGGAACAATACGGAAATTCCAGTATCTCCATGCTCAAGGGCGAGGATCGGGTGCGCAAGCGCCCGGCTGTCATCTTCGGCTCGGACGATCTGGAGGGCTGCAAGCACGCGGTGTTTGAAATTCTCTCCAACGCCATCGACGAGGCGCGGGAAGGCTACGGCGACACCATCATTGTCACCCGCTACGAAGATTTGAGCGTGGAAGTGGAGGATTTCGGCCGGGGCTGCCCCGTGGACTACAACGAAAAGGAAAAACGCTACAACTGGGAGCTGGTGTTCTGCGAAATGTACGCCGGCGGCAAATATGGGGAAAACGGGGAAAACTATGAGTATTCTCTGGGCTTAAACGGCCTCGGCTCCTGCGCCACCCAGTATGCTTCGGAATTTTTTGACGCCACCATCCGCCGGGATGGCTACCGGTACGATCTGCACTTTGAAAAGGGCAGAAACAAGGGCGGCCTGAAAAAGGAACCCGCCGACCGGAAAAAGACCGGCTCGTGCTTCCACTGGAAGCCGGACAAGCTGGTGTTCACCGACATCAACATCCCTGTGGAATATTACCGGGATGTGCTGCGCCGTCAGGCGGTGGTGAACAAGGGCATCACCTTCCGCTTCCGCAATCAAGTGGGCGGTAAATTCGAGACCGAGGAATTCTGTTATGCCGACGGCATCCGCCAGTATATCGAGGAGCTGGTGGGGGACAACGCCTTCACCATGCCCGTCTACTGGGAAGCCGAGCGCCGGGGCCGGGACGCGGAAAACCGGCCGGAGATGAAGCTGAAGATCACGGCCTCCTTCTGCTTCTCCAAGCAGATCAGCCATATCGAGTACTATCACAACTCCTCCTGGCTGGAATACGGCGGGAGCCCCGACAAGGCGGTTCGTTCCGGCTTTACCGCGGCCTTCGACAAGTACCTCCGGGACAATAACAAGTACACCAAAAACGAGAATAAGATCATTTTCCAGGACATTCAGGACTCGCTGGTGCTGGTGACCAACTGCTTCTCCACCATCGGCTGCTTTGAAAACCAGACGAAAAAGAGCGTCAACAGCAAATTCACCCAGGACGCCATGACCGCCTTTTTCAAGGAGCAGCTACAGGTCTGGTTCATCGAGAACAAGCAGGAGGCCGATAAGGCGTCGGAGCAGATTCTGGTGAACAAGCGCGCCCGGGAATCCGCCGAAAAGACCAAGTCCAGCGTGAAAAAGAAGCTCTCCGGCTCCATCGACATTGCCAACCGGGTGCAGAAATTTGTGGACTGCCGCAGCCGGGACGCTTCGGTGCGGGAGCTGTATATCGTGGAGGGCGATTCCGCATTGGGCAGTGTCAAGCTCAGCCGGGACGCGGAATTTCAGGGCATTATGCCGGTTCGGGGCAAAATTCTCAACTGCCTGAAGGCGGATTACGGCAAGATTTTCGCGTCCCCCATCATCACCGACCTGATGAAGGTCTTGGGCTGCGGCGTGGAGGTGCAGGGCAAGAAAGCCAAGGAGCTGTCGTCCTTCGACCTTTCTCAGCTGCGGTGGAGCAAGGTGGTTATCTGTACGGATGCCGACGTGGACGGCTTTCAGATCCGGACGCTGATATTGACCATGCTTTACCGCCTGTGCCCGACCCTGATCCGGGACGGGTACGTGTATATCGCGGAATCGCCGCTGTTTGAGATCACCTGCAAGGACAAAACCTGGTTTGCCTACAACGAGCAGGAGAAGACGAAAATTCTCAAGGAATTGGATGGCAAAAAAATCACCATCCAGCGCTCCAAGGGCCTCGGCGAGAACGACCCTGAGATGATGTGGATGACCACAATGAACCCGGAGACCCGCCGCCTCATCAAGGTCATGCCGGAGGACGCGGAGCGCACGGCGCATTACTTTGACTTCCTCCTGGGCGACGGTTTGCAGGAGCGGAAGAACTTCATCGCGGAAAACGGTGCAAAATATCTGGAGCTGGCGGATATTTCGTAATACCTGCCAGACAGCAAATTCACAATTGATTTTCTTGTAAAGGAGCCAACCATGGCACGGAAAAAGCAAGAACCTGAAAAAAAGAAAAAAGTAAATACCGACGGCATTATGGGCCTGCACGGCTCCACCACGGAACAGGCCATTTCCGAGACGCTGGAATTAAACTACATGCCCTACGCCATGTCGGTCATCGTTTCCCGGGCAATTCCCGAGATCGACGGCTTCAAACCGTCTCACCGCAAGCTGCTGTACACCATGTACAAAATGGGTCTGCTCACCGGCGGACGGACGAAATCCGCCAACATCGTCGGCCAGACCATGCGTCTGAACCCCCATGGCGACGCTGCCATCTATGAGACCATGGTGCGTCTTGCCAAGGGCAACGAGACGCTGCTGCATCCCTTCGTGGATTCCAAGGGCAACTTCGGTAAGGTGTACTCCCGGGACATGGCCTACGCCGCCGCCCGGTACACCGAGGCCAAGCTGGATCCCATCTGCGCCGAGGTGTTCAAGGACATCGACAGCGACACCGTGGACATGGTGGACAACTACGACGCCACCATGAAGGAGCCTGCGCTACTGCCCACCACGTTCCCCAACGTGCTGGTTTCTGCCAACCAGGGCATCGCCGTGGGCATGGCGTCCAACATCTGCTCGTTTAACCTGCGGGAGGTGTGCGATACCGCCATTGCCCTGATGAAAAATCCCGACCACGACATTCTGGAGACCCTGCCCGGCCCGGATTTTTCCACCGGCGGCGAGCTGCTGTTTGACGAGGCCGGTACCAGGGAAATCTATTCCACAGGCCGGGGCAGCTTCAAGCTCCGGGCAAAATGGCGCTATGTCAAGGACGGCAACCTCATTGAGATCACGGAAATTCCCTACACCACCGCCACGGAAGTCATCATGGATAAGGTGGCGGAGCTGATCAAGGCGGGGAAAATCAAAGAAATCGCCGACATGCGGGACGAGACGGACTTAGGCGGCCTGAAGCTGACCATTGACCTGAAGCGGGGCGTTGACCCGGAGAAGCTGATGCAGAAGCTGTTCCGTCTGACACCCTTGCAGGACAGCTTCCCCTGCAATTTCAACATCCTCATTGCGGGAATGCCCCGTGTGATGGGCGTGGGGGAAATTCTGGACGAGTGGACGGCATGGCGGACGGACTGCGTCAAGCGGCGCATCTTCTTCCAGATCCAGAAGAAGGAAGACCGGCTGCACCTGCTGAAAGGTCTGGAACGGATCCTGCTGGACATCGACAAGGCCATTGCCATCATCCGGGAGACGGAGCTGGAAAACGAGGTCGTGCCCAACCTGATGATCGGCTTCGGCATTGACGAGATTCAGGCGAATTACGTGGCGGAGATCAAGCTGCGCAACATCAACAAGGAATACATCCTCAAACAGACCCGTGCCATCGATGATCTGGAAGGGGAGATCGCCGACCTGAGAGACACCCTGAACAGTCCCCGGAAGCTGAAAAATGTTATCATCAAGGAGCTGCAAGCGGTGGCCGACAAATTCGGCCAGCCCCGGCGGACGGAGATCCTCTACGACGCACAGGAGGCTGCACCCGAGGAAGAGGATGACGTGCCGGACTACGGCGTGACGGTGTTCGTCTCCAAGGAGGGCTACCTCAAAAAGATGACCGCCCAGTCCCTGCGGATGAGCGGCGAGCAGAAATTCAAGGAGGGCGACAGCCTGTCCTTCTCCAAAGAGACCACCAACAGGGCGGAATTCCTGGTGTTCACCGACCGGTATCAGTGCTACAAGTCCCGCCTTTCCGACTTTGACGACGGCAAGGCGTCCCAGCTGGGCGACTACCTGCCCCAGAAGCTGGGCTTCGAGCCGGGAGAAAATCTGGTGGCGCTGGTGTTCTGCGGGGATTACAAGGGCTTTATTCTGTTCTTCTTTGAAAACGGCAAGGCGGCGAAGGTTCCGCTGTCCGCCTACGAGACGAAGACCAACCGGAAGAAGCTCACCGGCGCTTACAGCGATAAGAGCCCGCTTATCAAAGCGGTGGCGCTGGACGCGGACGAGCAGATGGTTGTGTATTCCACCGATGGCCGGGCGGCGATCTTCTCCACAGCGCAGCTCCTGCCCAAGACCACGAGAAACACGCAGGGCGTGGTGGTGATGACGCTGAAGAAGAAGGCAACGCTCCGAGACGCGGTGCTGCTGACCCAAAGCGGCATTGTCAACGAAAGCCGCTACCGCACCAAGACCATCCCCTCCGCCGGCGCGGTGCTGAAAGAAGAGGATTCTGCGGAAAAGCAGCAAACTTTTGAGGTGTAAAAACGAATAGATTGGAAAGAAGAGGACGTTTATGCGCAAGATTTGGGAAGATTACCGCTGGATTCTGGCGACGGCTGTGGGAAGCGCGGTTTTCGCGCTGGGGTTTTCCCTGTTCCTACAGCCCAATGAGATCAGCCCCGGCGGTATTTCCGGTCTTGCGCTGGTGGCCGTGGAGCTGCTGGGCTACGGCAGCGTGGGCGTGCTGACGATCCTCATTAACCTGCCGCTGTTCATCCTCGGCGGCATGAAGATCGGCAGACGGTTCTTCTTTGGCAGCCTGATGGGCATGGTGCTCAGCTCGGTGCTGATCGACGCCTTTGCCCAAATTCCCATGCCGCCCATGGATTCGCTGCTCTGCGCCCTTTACGGCGGCATGATCTGCGGGCTGGGGCTGGGCATGGTGTTCATCTGCGGCACCTCCACCGGCGGCTCGGACATCGTGGTGCGGCTGCTGAAGCTCAAATACCGGGATGTTCCCATCGGACAGATTTCCATGTGCTTTGACGCCGGGGTGGCCGTCCTGACGGGCATCGTGTTTCAGGACATCACCAAGGCGCTATATACCGGCGTGGCGGTGTTTGTTACGGGCAAGGTGCTGGACGCCGTGGTGTATCGGTTCGACTATTCCAAGGTGGCACTGATCATTACCAAGGAGTACGACGCGGTGGCGGAGGCCATCGGAACCAAGCTGGACAGAGGCGCAACCTTCCTCAATGGGGAAGGCTCCTACAGCCATGAGCCGACCAAAGTGGTGCTGGCTGCTGTGAAAAAGCAGCAGGTCACGGAGCTGAAGGAGCTGGTCATGGCCATCGACCCCAACGCCTTCGTCATCGTGCAGGAGGCGCACCAGGTGCTGGGAGACGGATTCTCCCATTATTCCAAACAATCGCTGTAGGAGAAACGTAAGGAAGGAGACCCGTATGAAGCAAAAGCTATTGCCGCTGCTGCTGGCGCTCAGCCTGCTGCTCACCGGCTGCGGCTGGATGGACGGCCGGTATTCTTCCGTGACGCCCCACTTGGAGCAGCGGCAGAACACCCAGCCGGAGGTGATCGTGGCCTCCGATTATCTGGATTTAATGGATGCACTGGAGGAAATGATCCAGTCCGGCAGCGAAAGCGGCGTTATCAACGTGGCAGACTACCCCGCGGACGCCGTGGAAAACGGCATGGGCATAGCGGTGAAATATGCCACGGAAGCCTACCCCGTGGGTGCGTATGCCGTGGACAGCATTGACTATGAGGTCGGCGCCAACGGCGGCCTGCCTGCGGTGGCCGTGACCATCGCCTACCGCCACAGTCCCACGGAGATACGGATGATCCGGGAGGTCTCCGACAGCGAAGAAGCGGCGGAGGAGGTCGTCAAGGCGCTGAAAAATTTTGACGCCGGCGTGGTTCTGCTGGTGGATCGTTATGCCCCCACGGACTTTACCCAGCTGGTGCGGGATCATGCCGAGGAACACCCGGAGATCGTGATGGAGACCCCTCAGGTGACGGCGGCGGCCTACGGCGCCGGAAGCGCCCGTGTGGTGGAGCTGACGTTTACCTATCAGACGAGCCGGGATTCTCTGCGGCAGATGCAGTCCCAGGTGAAGCCGGTGTTCGATGCGGCGTCGCTGTACGTCAGCGGCGACGGAGAAGACCGCCAGAAGCTTTCCCAGCTGTACGCCTTCCTGATGGAGCGCTTTGACTACAAGATCGAGACGTCCATTACTCCCGCCTACAGTTTGCTCCGCCACGGGGTAGGGGACAGCAGAGCCTTTGCCACGGTGTACGCCGCCATGTGCCGCCTGGCGGGACTGGAGTGCATGACGGTGACGGGCACCCACGCGGGAGACCCCTGGACGTGGAACATCGTGCTGGACGACGGACATTATTACCATGTGGACCTGCTGCATTGCAGCGAGCTGGGGGGCTACCACGAGTTTACCGACCAGGAGATGTCGGGCTATGTCTGGGACTACACGGCCTACCCGGAGTGTCCGGCCGCGCCCGCAGCTCCGGCCGCAGAGACCGGCGCTGCCCGTGGAACGGAGACGAAGCCCACGGAGGATACGACCCTTCCGCCGGAGGAAACCACGGAAGCGACGGAGGATTTGGAAAAAAATACTTGACATTTTTGGAAAAACCGCTATAATAAGCTCTGTTCCGTGCGGGCGTAGCTCATCCGGTAGAGCGCCACCTTGCCAAGGTGGAGGTAGCGAGTTCGAGCCTCGTCGCCCGCTCCAAGAAAAAACCGCCCTTGCCTATCAGGCAAGGGCGGTTTTCTTTTATCTTGCAAGCGGCGGAAAAAACAGATATAATGACAAAAAGGGGGCGGGATGATGGAATTAAGGATCGCGGTCTGCGACGACGCAGAGGAAGATCGGACGTATGTTTCCGGTCTGGTAAAGGATTGGGCGGCGCAGGCCGGGCATCAGGCGGAAATTACCGCCTTCCCCTCCGCCGAGAGCTTCCTGTTCCGGTACGCGGAGGACAAGAACTGGGACATTCTGCTGCTGGACATCGAAATGGGTGCTATGGACGGCGTGAGCCTTGCCAAACGGGTGCGCAAAGACAACGAGGCGGTGCAGATCGTCTTCGTCACCGGGTATTCCGACTATATCGCCGAGGGCTACGAGGTGGCGGCGCTGCATTATCTGATGAAGCCCGTCAGCGAAGGAAAGCTGTTCGCGGTGCTGAACCGGGCGCTGGAAAAGCGGAAGCGGGAGGAACGGTGCCTGAATCTGGAGCTGGGCGGCGAAATGGTACGGATTCCCTTTTACGACATCCGGTATCTGGACGTTCGGCAGAATTATGTGACGATTCATGCAAAGGCGGAGTACACCGTCAAGCGGAGCCTGAACGAGTTTGAAAAGGAGCTGGACGACCGGTTCTTCCGCGCGGGCAGGAGCCTGATTATCAACCTCAAGTACATCCGGCGCGTGACGAAAACAGAGGTCAGCCTGTCGGACGGCACGCTGCTGCCCCTGCCAAGGGGCGCTTATGAACCCTTAAACCGGGCAATCATTATGCACACATAGGAGATTGGCTATGTCTTTCTTTTCCAAACAAATCGACAAGCGCATCGCGGCCTATCAGCGGGAGCTGATCGAGACCCACTATCGGGAAGTGGAAAATATGTACCGGCAGATCCGGGGCTGGCGGCACGACTACCGCAACCACATCCAGATGATGAAGGTACTGGCGGCCAATGGGGACATGGACGCCCTGAAAGTCTACCTGGACGAGCTGGACACGGATCTCAATACCGTGGACACCGTGGTAAAAACCGGCAACCCCATGGCCGACGCCATTCTCAACAGCAAAATTTCCCTTGCGCGTTCCCGGAACATCCCGACGCAGGTGGACGCCCACATCCCGGTGAAGCTGAAAATGTCGGAGCTGGACTTGTGCTGCATCATCGGCAACCTGTTCGATAACGCCATGGAGGCAAGCATGGCCTTGCCGGAGGAAAAGCGGATGATCCGGGTGTACATGGATATGAAGGGGACGCAGCTCTACATTTCCTTCACCAACTTCACCGCCGCGAAAAAGCTGGACAAGGTGGGCAAGGGCTTCAAAACCTCCAAGGGGGAGGGACACGGCTTCGGGCTGGTGCGCATGGACGACATCGTATCCCGTTACGACGGCTATCTGAGCCGCAACAGCGAGGACGGGGCATTTACCACGGAAATCCTCATCCCACAGGTCTGAGGAAACCACGAAAATGCAGTTCGTCACCCAAAATAAGCAATTCGTCCCCAGAATCTTCCGGGGACGTCTTTTTGTGATAGAGTATGCTCACGAGGTGAGGCAAAATGAAAGACAAAATAAAGCCAAAATATAACGCCGCCCAGAACGTGGGGTGGATGGTGAAGATCGCATGGAAGGTCAGAAAACGGGTGCTGTTTATCTGCGTCGCCATGGCGGCGCTGGAAGTGCTGTACAACCTGACGCAGCTGTACGTTGCGCCGGAGATATTAAGCTGCGTAGAGCGCCATGCCCCCGTGGGGGAGCTGCTGGGCACCATCGGACTGTTCACGCTGGCGCTGTTTCTGACCATGGGGCTGAGGGAGTATTTCAGAGAGATCGCCATGTACCCCCGTGTGGATGTGCGTTCCAGCATCGTCGGCATGATCGCCAGAAAATGCAACATGACCTCCTTCTCCAATACGCTGGATGTGAAGTTCATCAAGCTCAAGGAAAAGGCGCACAAAAGCACACAGAGCAACAGGGAAGCGACGGAAAACATCTGGGAGACCCTGACCAGGCTGCTTCAGAACGTGGGCGGTTTTCTGGTGTACCTTGCCATCCTGTCCAGCCTGAACTGGGTGCTGCTGGTGGTGATCGCCGCGACCTGCGTGGTGGGATTTCTGGTGTCCCGGTATTCCAGCAACTGGATTTTCCGGCACCGGGATGAGGAAGAGACGTTTTACGCGAAGAAGTCCTACATCCGGAAAAAAGCGGAATCCGTGGAGCTGGCGAAGGATATCCGGATTTTCGGTCTGCAAAACTGGCTGAACGAACTGCTTGACCGCATTCACAACGTATATCTGGACTTCCGGCTTCGCTGCGAGAAGATCAAGCTGCTGGCGGATGTCACCGAAGCGCTGCTCACCATGGCGCGAAACGGCATTGCCTATGCGTACCTTCTCCATCTGGCGCTTCGGGATTCTCTGAGTGTGCCGGAGTTTATCCTGTATTTTACCGCGGTGTCCACCTTCACCACATGGGTCATGGGCATTTTGCAGGCGGCGGAGAAGCTGCATGAGGAAAGCCTCGATCTTTCTCAGGTGCGGGAATTTCTGGAATACCCGGAACCCTTCCGGTTTGAGGAAGGCGCGGCGGTTCCCAAGGCGGACGCCTACGAACTGAAGCTGGAGCATGTGTTCTTCCGCTACCCCGGCGCGGAGGAGGATACCATCCACGATCTCGACCTGACGGTTCGCCCCGGAGAAAAGCTGGCCATCGTGGGACTGAACGGCGCGGGCAAGACCACCCTTGTAAAGCTTTTGTGCGGCCTGTTCGACCCCACCGAGGGGCGGGTGCTGCTGAACGGCGTGGACGTAAGGGACTTTAACCGTCGGGAATACTACGGGCTGTTCAGCGCCGTATTTCAGGAGTTCTCCATTCTGGACGTGACGGTGGCGGAAAACATTGCCCAGACCAATGAGGACATTGACACCAAAAAGCTTTGGGACTGCATCGAAAAGGCGGGCTTGACGGAGACCATTCAGAAGCTGCCAAAAGGGCTGGACACCCACGTGGGCAGGGAGGTCTATCTGGACGGTGTGCTGTTCTCCGGCGGCCAGACCCAGCGGCTGATGCTGGCGCGGGCGCTGTACAAGGACGGCGCCATCCTGCTGCTGGACGAACCCACCGCCGCCCTCGACCCTCTGGCGGAAAACGACATCTATCAGAAGTACAGGGATATGACGGCGGGGAAGACCTCTCTGTTCATCTCCCACCGGCTGGCGTCCACGCGGTTCTGTGACCGCATCATCTTCGTGGCGGACGGCCACATCACCGAGGAAGGCACCCACGATCAGCTGCTGGCCCGGGGCGGGGCATATGCCAAGCTCTTTGAAGTCCAGAGCCGCTATTATCAGGAAGGGAAGGCGTTCTGATTATGAAAAAGAAAATGAGTCTCAGGCACGCTCTGTCCGTTCATTTCCGGGCGGCAAAGGCGCTGCACGGAGTCAGCCGCAGATTTTTCCCGGCGGCGACGCTGTATACCGTCGTGGGCGCAATTCTGCCCTATGTGACGGTGTTTTTCTCCGCCCAGATCCTGAAGGAGCTGGCGCTGCTCCGCAGGCCGGATGTGCTTCGGAATTGGGTCATCGCCGGGGTACTGTGTACCGGACTGTGCGCCGTTGCGAAGGCGGTGCTGTTCCAGCGGACGGAGACCCTGCTGGATGACCTCTATGGCAGAAAAGGGGTCCTGTTCTGCCGGAAATTCTTCTCCATGGACTATGTGGACGTGGACAAACAGGAGACCCACGATCTGCGGACGCAGATCGACCAGAATGAGAACTGGTCAAGCTTCGGCCTGATGCGGGTTCCGTCGATTTACCAGCGCACGATGAAAAGCATCATCGGCATTTTGAGCGGCATTGCGCTGACGGTTACCCTGTTTACCTCCCCGGTGCCGGAAACCGCCGGGTGGCTGACCGTTCTGAACAATCCCGTGTTCATCCTGATTCTGGCAGGCGTTATGATCTTTATCAGCATTCTGGCGGGGAAATTTGAGGAAAAGTCCACCTCCTACTGGAGCAGCGCGGCGGAGAAAGCGACTTTGAGTAACCGCGTATTCTCATTCTTCGGTTTTATCGGCGAACACAAGGGACGGGGCGCGGATATCCGGATGTACAATCAGCAGAATCTGGTGTCGGCATACTGGGACGGTAATGTGGCCTTTGGCGCAAAAGGCGTGTTCGGGGGGCTTGCGCTTGGCCCGATCGGCACCTATTCTGCCCTTGGTACAGGAATTGTGGCGCTGATCACCGGCTTCGTCTACGTGTTCACCTGCCTGAAAGCCTGGGGCGGCGCGTTTGACGTGGGCAGCGTGACCCAGTATGTGGGCGCGGCCACCGCCATGGCGGGCAGCATTTTCGAGCTGACTGCGCAACTCGGTAACCTGAAAACCAACGCGGGTTATCTGGACACCACTTTCCGGTTTCTGGATATCCCCAATTCCATGTATCAGGGCAGCCTGACCACGGAGAAGCGCGCCGACCGGCAGTATGAGGTGGAATTCCGCAATGTATCCTTCCGCTACCCCGGCCGGGAGGACTGGGCGCTGAAAAATGTGTCCATGAAGTTCAAGGTTGGCAAGCGGCTGGCAATCGTTGGCGAAAACGGCAGCGGCAAGACCACCTTTATTAAGCTTTTGTGCCGCCTGTACGACCCGCAGGAGGGAGAAATTCTCCTGAACGGCATCGACATCCGCAAGTATAACTATCAGGACTATATGCAGATTTTCTCCGTGGTGTTTCAGGACTTCCAGCTTCTGTCCCAGCCGCTGGGAGAAAACGTGGCGGGCAGCGCCAAGTACGACCGGGCGCGGGCGAGGAAAGCCCTTATGGACGCGGGCTTCGGCGACCGGCTGGCGGCCATGCCCAAGGGGCTGGACACCATGCTTTACAAGGATTTTGCCGAGGACGGCGTGGAGGTTTCCGGCGGCGAGGCGCAGAAGATCGCCATTGCCCGGGCGCTTTACAAGGACGCGCCCTTCATCATTCTGGACGAACCCACCGCCGCCCTTGACCCCATTGCCGAGGCGGAGATCTACGAGAAGTTCAACGCCATTTCCGGCGACCGCACGGCCATCTACATCAGCCACCGGCTGTCGTCCTGCCGGTTCTGCGACGAAATCGCCGTGTTCAGCGACGGCCAGGTGATCCAGCAGGGGACACATCAGGCGCTTCTGGCGCAGGAGTCAGGGAAATATGCCGAACTTTGGCACGCCCAAGCGCAGTATTACACCAAGCAGACCCCGGATACTGACGGCACGGAGAATTGACAGATTTGCCAAAAAGGAAACAAGACGTTTATGCTTTTGGGAGATTTTAAGCGTCACTTCCCGGGCAGGCGTTGCAAAAATGAAGGACATGGTGTAGAATAACCGGATAGACAAACGATTCTGAAAGGCGGGCGTCAGCCCGCCTTTTCATCTACGGAACCTCTGAATAAATCGTCTGCGACCGTGAGCGGATCTTTTCCGCCCACTCTTCGGTATCGAAAACGGGAAATACATACAGTATTCCGCCGCTTTCGATACCTCGATTGGCCGAAAATCTCTCGCTCACAGTTCTTGCCGATTTAATCAGAGCTTCCATGGCTTTCAGGAGGAACCCCAAATGGCAAAATACATCATGGCGCTGGACGCCGGCACCACGTCCAACCGCTGCATCCTGTTCAACGAGCAGGGGGAAATGTGCTCCGTCGCTCAGAAGGAATTCACCCAGTATTTTCCCCAGCCCGGGTGGGTGGAGCATGACGCCAACGAGATCTGGTCTACTCAGATAGAGGTCGCCCAGCGGGCTATGGCGAACATCGGGGCGACCGCCGCCGACATTGCCGCCATCGGCATCACCAACCAGCGGGAGACCACCATCGTCTGGGACAGGAAAACCGGCGAGCCGGTGTGCCGCGCCATCGTCTGGCAGTGCCGCCGCACCAGCGCTTACTGCGACGAGCTGAAGGAAAAGGGGCTGGTGGAGGAATTTCGGGGCAAGACCGGTCTGGTCATCGACGCCTATTTTTCCGGCACCAAGCTGCGCTGGATTCTGGAGAATGTGCCGGGCGTCCGGGCGCGGGCGGAGCGGGGCGAGCTGCTGTTCGGCACCGTGGAGACATGGCTCATCTGGAAGCTCACCGGCGGCAAAGCTCATGTGACGGACTATTCCAACGCCTCCCGCACCATGCTGTTCAACATCAACACCCTTCGCTGGGACGATGAAATTCTCGCGGAGCTGGACATCCCCAAGTGTATGCTTCCGGAGGTCAAGCCCAGCAGCTGTATTTACGGCGAGGCGCTGGCGCAGTATTTTGGCGCGCCCATCCCCATCGCGGGCGCGGCGGGAGACCAGCAGGCGGCGCTGTTCGGCCAGACCTGCTTCCAGCCCGGAGAAGCCAAAAATACCTACGGCACCGGCTGTTTCATGCTGATGAACACCGGGGATAAGCCCGTGTTCAGTGAAAACGGGCTGGTCACGACGATTGCATGGGGCTTGAACGGACAGGTAACCTATGCCCTGGAAGGCTCGATTTTCGTGGCGGGGGCGGCGATTCAGTGGCTGCGGGACGAGATGCGGCTCATCGATTCCTCCCCCGACTCGGAGTACATGGCGACCAAGGTGCCCGACACCAACGGCTGCTACGTCGTCCCGGCCTTCACCGGTCTGGGCGCGCCTCATTGGGATCAGTACGCCCGGGGAACCATCGTGGGACTGACCCGGGGCGTCAACAAATATCACATCATCCGCGCCACCCTGGACAGCCTGTGCTACCAGACCAATGACGTTCTGCGAGCCATGGAGGCCGATTCCGGCATTCGTCTGGCGGCGCTGAAGGTGGACGGCGGCGCCTGCGCCAACAATTATCTCATGCAGACGCAGGCGGATATTATAGGCGCGCCGGTGCAGCGCCCCCGCTGCGTGGAGACAACCGCCATGGGCGCGGCGTATCTGGCGGGGCTTGCGGTAGGGTACTGGGCAAGCAAGGAAGACGTGGTGAAAAACTGGGCGATTGACCGCACCTTCGCGCCGAACATCGGTGCGGAGGAGCGGGAAAAGCGCATTCACGGCTGGAACAAAGCACTCAGGTGCGCCTACGGCTGGGCGAAGGAATAGAGTATGGAACCAGAATCAATCACGGGAGCCGCCGTGAAGGAAAAGCCCGTCCCGTCCTTTTTCCGGGAGCTGATGCGCCGGGGCTGTCTGGACGCCGGGGAGATACGCGCCGCGTCCGACGGATTTTACGCGGCGGCAAAATCTCTTGCGGATACCCTCGTGGGGCAGGGCATTACGACCTTTCCCAACGATCGGGACGAGCTGCGGGACTGTGACAAATTTTTCGACGACTGGTACTGCTACGCCGTTCCCCAAAAGGGCGGGTACGTCTACAGCCTGTTCAAGCTGAGAGAGCAGGAGTTCGACGCCAAAAACGGCCTGATCGCGGACGGGGACACCCCCGGCGTGACCGTTTCCTTTATCGCTTTCGACACGGAGGTGCTGGCGCAGTGCCTTTCGGAGCCGACCGTGGCAAACCGGAAGCGGCTGAATCAGGAGATCAACCGGGTGGTGGCGGCTCGGGGGCAGAGGCACGACAGGACGCTGAAAGCCTATTTTCTCAGCCCGAAAGCAGAGGGGCCGTACCTCATTGCGGAGCTGTACGTCCGGCATATTGCGTCCTTCGCGCGGGACGGCTGCATCGACGTTCCCGAGCATTACGCGGAGATTTATCGGAAAAGCGCAGCCGTCGGCTTTCATGGCTGGGCGGGCAGGATTCCCCGCTTCCTGGAGGAAAACAACAAGGCCGCGGGCCATACGGTCTGCGACCATGAGAAAATCTACATCAAAAACCCGGACAGCCTGTCCGTCTATGAAAAGCGGGCGATTCTGGCGACCCATGCGGCGAACGTCTCCGTTCATTCCTTCGCCGCCGAGGTGCGCTTTCACGCGCGGTTTCTGACCTGGTATGCCAGACTGCCCATCCCGTTTCTGAGAAAATCGGCTTATGACAGCGCCATCCGCGCCGACATGACCATCGACGACACGGAGTTCGACGCCCCCGCCCCGTTCTACCGCATGAACGGCCGATGGGTGAGGGCGCAGCGGAGATACCATAAGGAATATGAATAAAAACGGCCATCCGCCCCGGCTTTTCATGGGTGGCCGCAAAACAGTGAATGGAGCGCATCGGTACAGATGCGCTCCATTTTTATGTAACGGGGAACCCCTTGACTTTCTGCCAGGCAAGGGGTGCGGTTCGTTATCTCACTGCGCCTGGGGGACGGGGAGCTTTATATCGCCGGGGAGAAGGACGTAATCTGCCTGGTCAAGATCAATGGGCTTCTCAAGGCACTGATTCAGAATGTCTACCCGGCTCCCGTCCTTCATTACGACACAGGCTATGGTGCGATCGAAGCAGAAGAAGTCCGCATAGGTATTTTCGCCCGTGTCTGCCGTCAGGGAAATGCTCTGGCTGCGGAGCCTCATGGAGGTGACCGGGAATGCTTCCAGACAGTCAGTTCCATCCGCACGCCAGCCGGTGCTGGCTTTCAGGGTGATGGGTTCGGACAGCAGCTCAATCTCCCGATCATTGGTGCAGCTCTCGTCAATGGTGATGGAAAAGTGCCAGTCGCCCTCCGTAAGTACACGGGAGGTTGGACGCCATTTATCCACGTACAGGTCGGTAATGTCCAGATCCCATGCGGCGCCAAGCTCGAGGGGACGCAGGCCGTCCAGAAAGGGATCAGTAAATTCTGCTACCAGATCTTTGGTATTCGCAAGACCGTCGCCGTCTGTCACATCGTTGAAAGCTCCGTTGATACCGTTGGAATCTCTGTTGGGTGTGCCGAAGGAAGTTCTTCCAGTGCTGATATTCAGACTTTCAATGTCCACATCCTCCGGGGCGGTGACGCTGACGACGACCCGCGCCACGTAGCCGTCGGTCTCCACGGATTTCAGTTTCAGAGTGTAGCCGTTCTGGGTCGCTTCCTGAGGCGGCGCGGCCTGGGCATCCACATCGGCCTGGGTGGGAACTTTCGGCTGGATGGCAAAGTCCAGAGCATCGGCAACCATGTCCAGCTGTTTGTCCGTCATATGCTGATATTCGGCGGAAACTACCCCGGCATCCTCGCTGAGAAGTTCCGGATTCACGTCCAGCCATACGGTCATCAACGCGTCTCCCCGGTCACAGATGATATAGCCCCGCTCCTGACTGGGAGAGGTCAGAATCAGAACGGTATTTCCGGCGGTGGTGGTGTAGTTCCGCTCCACCCAGTCGCCCCGGTCTTCCAGAGTAAAATATTCCCGGCTGAAGGTGTCCTGTCGGTTCCAGTAGAGTGCGCCGCTGGTGTGGGTCACTTCATAGCCCTGATCTTCCGGGAAGGCGAAGCGCAGCAGAACGAAGAAGTTTCCGCTATCACGGCAAAAGCCCTGACTGATATCAATGCTGACGTCCTGACTGTCCCGGACGAACCGTTCCACGCCCAGCGCGTCGCACAGATTCCTGGTGGTGCGAAATGTCAGCGGCTGTCCCTCCGGTTTCAGGCCGTATTGTTCCGCCAGCTCCTGCGCCTTGGCGCTTATGGCATCGTCGTAGCCTGCCCAGTCGCCGCTTGCGGATGCGCTCGCCCTGAGTTTCGTCTCGTAGGCGTAGAAATCCGCACACGCCTTATAGGCATTGGAGCCTTTCAGACCGGCCATGCTCAGGGTGGTGGTGTTGATGGTGTGGGGGTCCTTCACGTACACCCCGTCTACCAGTGAGTAATCCTGCTGGGCGGTGCCGCTGCTGATTTTCACGTGCTCCATTTTCAGCACATACACCGCCGCACACCCCACCAGAAGCAGCAGAAGGGCGATCACCGCCGCCAGCAGAAAGGGTCTGCGGATGCGGTGGGCTTTGCCGGCACCGCCGGAGACGGTTTCCGTCTCCGCTTCTTCAATGTATTTCCGGCTGATGTAGCTCAGCCCCAAAAAGATTTCCTGTCCGTTCATACGTAAATTCCCTCCTGTTCCAGAAATAAGCGGAGCTTTTCCTTCGTCCGGCTCAACTGCATTTTGACCTTGCTTTCCGTCATGCCGTATCGGGCGGCGATCTCGGGGACAGAGTCCACGTACCAGTACCGCCGCAGGAAAATCAGCCGGCTGTCCTTGGGCAGACCTTGCAGAAATAAGTCCAGCAGCCTGCCCAGCTCCTTTGCCTCCATTTGCCGCTCGTGAGCGGTGTCGGGAATGCAGTTTTCCATCTCCTCTGTGAGGGGAACGACCTGGGCGCGGCGCTTGGCGGCCTGCTTCCAGTCCACGCGGTTCAGGGAGAGGTGACGGCAGATCGAGGCCAGAAACGCAAAGAAATACCTGGGTCGCCGGGGCGGGATGCTTTTCCAGACTTCGGCATAGGTGTCGTTGACGCTTTCCTCGGCATCCTCCCGGTTTTGCAGGATATTCTTTGCCAGTGTGTGCAGCCGTTTGCCGTAGGCTGTGTCCGTTTCCCTTATGGCGTCCTCATCCCGGGCAAAATACAGGTCGAGGATTTGTGCGTCTTCCATTTGAGGGTCACTTCCTTTCTTTTTGTCCTTCACCCTGATAATAAGATTTTATCACGCAAACGTCACATTTTGGGCAAAAATTTTTTCAGGACAGAACAAAAGCCGCCCGGCGGGGCGGCTTTTTTGCTTGGATTTTGGTTACAGGGGTTTCACCGACGTTTCCACGTAAACCGTGTCCCGAATCTCTATGATGACGTCTGTGGGGTCGTCGGGATTCGTTATGACCGTGGTGATCTCGTCCGGTACGTAGACGGTGCCTCCTGAGTTGCTGCTCTGCTCCTCGTCGATCTCGTAGCCCTCCGGCGGGGTGTCAGTCCCGTGGTAGCCGTAGGCTTTCTTTTCCACGAAAGCATCCTCGCCGGGGGTCTTGTCCTCGAAGCGGATGTTCTTGATGACGTCCTTTCCTTCGGCGTCCGTGGAAACACGGATGGTGGGGAACAGCTTGCCATCTCTGGAATCGTGATTAGCGCTGTTCATAGCGTTGCTGTCGCTGTATGCTTCATCCACGGTTTTATCGGCGGCGTCCGTCGCTTCGTAGACCGTTCCGGGATCAAGATCATTTTTGTTTTCGTCCCAGATGCTAAATTCCAGGTCGTTATTGGGGACTTCCTCGTCCAGCGTCAGGTAATAGCGCACGCCGTTGTCGATGTCTTCCTGGCTGTAGGCAATGCCAACGTAGTAACCGGATTCGGTGAGCCAATCGGGGGGAGTCAGTTCCTGACCGCCGTTCATAGCATAGCAGTCCGGCTTGGAGGGGATATGCCCCGTGGCACCGACATAGTACACATAGATCGTGGTCACTTCCGGACGCTTGGTCACGGAATTCATGATTTCGGATTCCTCGGGTGAACCCTTCGCCGCGACCTCTAAACCATTGTCCTTGGCTGCGGAAGCGGCACCGCCGCTGTCCTTCGCCGCAAAGCCCGCAATGCGGATGATGAGCTTTCCTTCTCCGGCGTTTGCCAGGGTGAAGGAATCGTCCAGCGAGACGCCCACACCGGCGGTGCTGAGGAACTGGGCGAGGGTTTCCTCCTTGCCGGGGGCTTTCAGCTGTCCGTTTTCAATTTGCAGGTCGGACACGGCCAGACCCAGCGTCTGGAGCGCGTCGCCGTTTTCCCGCACCAGCTTGGCGGCGGCAAGATCTTCCAGACGGACGTAGACACGGCCATTTTCCAGCTTGGGCGCGTAGGCGACGCCCTCAATGGTTATGGCTTCATCGGTCAGCCCGTGGGCGTCCACAGACGCGGGGTTCGGCAGGCCGTAGCCATAGCGAACCCATTCCACAGGCAGTTCGGTTTCCTCCGCAAAGGCAGCCATCGGGAGGATGAGCAGCAGAAGACAGCACATCAGCAGTCTTCTCAAGTGGGTTTTCATGTGTTATCCTTCCTTTCCTTCCCCGTGGGGGATTGATGTAAGACCATTATACAGGAAGCGGCGGCGGAAAGCAAGAAGAAAATGGTTTATATACCATTTTTTAAGAATGAAAAGGGTGTCTCCCCGGAAAAAGGGGAGACACCCGAAAATGATTTGGCGTTCTCAGCACTTGACCCGCTCGCCGACCCGGCAGTACACGAGATACCCCGCCGCAGCGGCGACGGACAGGGCGTAAACCACCGCGATCAGGACAAAAGGCAGCTTGACGTGGATGGCGTACAGGAATCCTGCCAGCAGGGAGCCGATGATGCTGCCGAGGGATTTTGTTGCGTTGTAAAAGCCCATGACCAGATTTTTCTGGGCAGGGTCTGCCCGGGTGGCCACCATGTCCTGCAAAACGGGGACGCTGACGGAATACCCGGCGTACAGCGCGATGCCGCAGGAGAGAAAAACGGAAATCTGCGGCGCGAAGACAGTCCCCAGCGAGGCCAGCGTGCAGACGGCCACCAGCACCACCGTGGATTTGCCGGTGTCGGCCTTGCGGATAATCCACAGGCACAGGGTCATATTGAACAGGAAGGACACGAAGCCCACCACGGCTTTGATGATGCCGTTATAGGCGGAGGTCAGCCCCAGCTGGTCTTTCAGATAGTAGTTGAACACCTGGTCGAAGCAGGTATTTCCCAGATTGATGAGGATGTTCACCAGAAACAGAAGGACAAAGGCGGTATTCATGAAATACTTGCCGTCCCGGAAGGCATCGAAGGGGTTGCTCTTGGCGAGAAGTTCCTTGACGGACACTTTATCGGTGCGTTCCGCATCCGGCTCGCAGCACAGCCGGAACATAATGCCGCTGACGATCACGGTGACTGCTTGCAAAATGAAGGTGGCGCGGATGGAAAATTCTCCTACCACCCCGCCGACGAGATAGCCGAACGCGCCGAACACCGAGAGGAGGGTGGCGCTGTAGGTCAGATATCTTGCCGTATCCCCCGGCCTTGCCACATTGACCACGTAGGTCAGCAGACTGACGAAGACACCGCCGAGAAACGCGCCTGCCAGAAGCCGAACAAATAGAATGCCGATCTGGGTGGTGGAATAGGCAAATCCCAGCTGCGCCAGGGCGTAGCCGACGCAGCAGATCAGCAGGGACTGCCGGGAGGAAATGAACCGGTTGATATTGCCCCAGGAGGGGGACAGGGCGAAGTTGGCGATCATCATGACCGCCAGCATCAGCCCGAACATATAGTCCGGCAGATTCAGCTCCTGAATGATGGTGGGGGTTACGGGGTGGGCAAAGTTGGATGCAAGGTGAAACAGCGCCATTGCCACGAAGAACAGAAGAAAGCGGGTTTTATATTTCATAAATACGGCCCCAATCGGTCACTCCAGGGTGACGGTCATTTCGTTGCGGTAGGTTTCGCCTGCGGGCAGGTGAATCATGTGTTCCTGTTTGGCGAAATCCTCCACGAAGGCGCTGTGAGAGGGGAGACTGACCCACGGCTCAATGCAGACGTAGGGCGCGTCGGTTTTGGGTGCGTGCCACAATCCGACGAAGGGCATGTCCGGGAAGGACACCGTGACGCTGCGGGAAGATTTGCCAGAGCGCAGGGTCAGCGTGCGGCTGACGTTTCCCAGCACCACCGCGTCCAGATCAAACAGCGCATGGGTCAGGGGAATCCTGCGGCCGTCTTCCAGAGGATAGGGAGATTCGGTACCCGCAAGCCGGTAATTGGCGGGATCCATATCCACCCGCACGGGCTGGCATGGCTCGGCAAAGTCCAGCTCCCAGTCCTCGAAGGAACCCTCGCCGTTCAGGGGAACATTGAAGCCGGGGTGCCCGCCGATGCCGAAATACATTTCCCGGGAATCCCGGTTTTCCACCAGGCAGGTCTTGCAGATCTGATTCCCGCGAAGGGTGTAGCATACGTGGAAGGCAAAATGGAAGGGGTAGATGGAAAGGGTCTTTTCACTGCTTCTCAGGGTGAAGCGGATGGAAGACTCCGTCTGCCCGGTTACGGCGAAGTCCGTGCCGATGCAGAAGCCATGGATGGTCATGGGGTAGGTTTTTCCGTCCAGCAGGTATTGACCGTCGGTCAGGCGGCCTACATAGGGAAACAGGTTGGCGTCCCGCCGCGCCCAGTATCTGGCGTTGCCCTGCCAGAGATATTCGGCGCCGTCCTTGACGATGCTGTGCAGCACCGCGCCGCAGGCGTCCAGGGTCACGGTCAGATCGTTATTGTGAAGGGTATACAGGTTCATCGCGCATTCCTCCAAGTATGAAAAGTGGTCGCAACGAGTATACAACGGGAGCCAATGATTTGCAAGGAGAAGAACGAATATTGGCAAAATGCGTAAGTTCTATATATATCGCACAAAACTGAGAGAGATTTTCCTTCCCTTTTGTCAATGTTATGATATAATCGTATTCGTGAGGACGGAAGTCCGGAAAAATGCAAGGATGTGATCGCGTGAATCCCTTTTGGAGGAATTTTATGAAGGCGCCCGGCGGGGTGCGCAGAACGGGGCTGGCGCGTTGGTTCCAGATTCTGGAAGAACGCTTCATGACGCTGTTCTGGGTAAATCTGCTGTGTGTGGCGTGGGCGCTGCCGTTTCTGGCCGCTTTGTTTTTCTTTTTACAGACCTGGGACTGGCTCAGCGGGATCGGCGTGGTGCTGGGTGCCGCCGTTCTGGGGCCGGGGGTCACGGCGCTGAACCGCGTCTGTATGCAGATCATCCGGGATAAGCCGGTTTTCGTGGCGCAGGAATTCTTTGCCAGCGTCAAACGGGACTGGAAGCAGTCCGTCGCGTTCGCGCTCATCGTGGGTGCGCTCTGGGGCGTGTTCGCCTGGGCGGTACGGCTGGTGGGGCTTACGGAGGGGGGATTCAACCCCGTTCTCGCGGTGGCCTTTTTCCTCAGCGCCTTTGTGATGATGGGATTGACTGTCATCGGCTTCCAGCAGATCGCTATGGTGGCGCTTCCCTTCCGGGGCGTTCTGAAAAACGGCTTCCTGCTGATCCTCGCAGGCGGCGGGCGAGCAGCGGGGGCAATTCTGTTTTCTCTGGCCGCCGTGGCGGTGTGCCTGCGGTTTTATGAGTACTGCGTCTGGTATCTGATCCTGGGCGCACCGGCGCTGCTGGTGATGACGGCGAACCTGATTTTCTACCCCGTGTTCGAGCAATACTTCCCGGAGGAAGACGCATGAAGAAAAAATGGCAGCATCTGTGGCTTTACTACAAGTGGTACATGATCGGCGGCGCGGCGGTGCTGCTCCTGCTGGTCAATTTCTGGGTGCAGAAGCGGCAGACGCCAAAACCCGACTATTACATTTCCATTGTCACGGGCAGCTATGTTCCGGAGGAAGCCCGGGATGAAGTGGCCGTGCAGCTGGAGACGGTGCTGGACGACCGGAACGGCGACGGGAAAGTGGTTGTCACGGTGAATCTGTACCAGTACAACGGCCGCCCCCAGGATGCGGAGAATACCTCCGCCTTTATGGCGGCGGCGGTGCAGCTGGCGGCGGATTTGCAGGAGAAAATCTCCCTTTGCTACATTACGGGCAGCGAAGAACTGCTGAACGCTGACGACGCGCTGGTGCAGTTGGGGAAGGCGGAGGAGTCCATCCTGTCCGGGGAGACGGAGCTGCACGGCTTCAGCCTGCTCTGTTATGAGGAAAATGCGGAAATTGCGAGCAAAATCATGACAAAATAACATCAAAAGAAGGGAAATGAACGATGCATCAGCTGAATGTTGCGATCATCGGAATGGGATTTATCGGAAAGCTGCATTACGACGCGCTCCGCCGGATACCGGGCGTCCATATCCGCACCCTTGTCGTTCACCGGGCGGAGGACATCCCGGCTGCACGGGAGAACTATGACGCGGATATTGTGACGGACAGCTGGCAGGAGGCGGTGGCCGACCCGGAAATCCAGGTCATTCACAACTGCACGCCAAACATTTTGCACGACCCCATCAACGAAGCGGCCATCGCCGCCGGAAAGCACATCTACGCGGAAAAGCCCATGAGTCTGACCACGGAGGGGGCAATCCAGGTATGGAAGAAGGCCGAAGCGGCCGGAATTGCCCACGCGATCAACTATCAGTACCGGATGAACGCCGCCGTGCTGGAAATGCGGGGACGCATTGCCCGGGGAGACGCGGGCAGACCGCTGTATGTCAGCGGAAAATATTTGCAGGAATCGGTGGCCAAGGCCACGGATTACACCCCCAGACGGATCCCGGAGACGTCCCCCGCCAGAGCACTGCTGGACATCGGCGTACATTGGGCGGATACGGCGGGCTTTGTGATGGGCGTTCCCATCGGGAAGGTCTATGCCAGAATGTACACCCATCACCCGGTGCGGACAGACCCGGCGACGGGACGGAAGATCGAGGTGCATTCCGACGATACCACCGCAGTCATGGTGGAGTTTGCCGACGGCACCCCCGGCTCCGCCGTGTTTTCCAAGTGTATGCTGGGACATAAAAACGACCTGGCGGTCACGGTCAGCGGCGACGAACGGGAGTACACCTGGAATCAGGAGCGCTGCGACTGGCTCCAGATCGGAAACCGGGGACTGGGCAACGAGACGGTTTATGTGGACAAGGCCGTGGCGCTTCCGGAAACGGCACCGTACCTGTTCACCCCCGCCGGTCACGCGCCGGGCTGGCAGGACGCGCTGAAAAACGCCATGACGGCATTTTACACAGCCGTCCGGACGGAGTCGTATCAGAAGGGCGCGGTACCCTACGCCACCTTTGCAGACGGCGTTATGGGGAACCGGTTCGTAGATGCCTGCCTTGCTTCCGCGAAGCGGGGCGAATGGGTCACACTGTAAAGGAGGACGGAAAAATGCATGTTCATGTTTGGGCGGAGGATCGCCCGCTGCCGGAAGCCGTGGAGCAGATGCGCCGGATATATCCCCATGGGGTGGAGGGCGCCATAGCGGAGTTCCTGGGGGAAAATCCGGATATGACAGTGACCACATCCACCATGCAGGATCCCATGCAGGGCTTTGACCGCGGGATTCTGGATCATACGGACGTTCTGGTATACTGGAGCCACAAGCACTGGCGGGAGGTAGAGGACGAAGCGGTGGACTACCTGCAGAAGCGGGTGCTGGAGGGAATGGGGCTGATCGTGCTGCATTCCGCCCATGCGTCCAAGATCTTCTCCCGGCTGATGGGCACCAGGACCCAGAGCCTTCGGTGGCGGGAAAATGACGAGCATCAGCGCTATTGGATCGTTAACCCGGCGCACCCCATTGCCGCGGGGCTTCCCGGCGAATTCTTTGAGATCCCCATGGACGAGACCTATGGAGAATACTTTGAGATCCCGCAGCCCCAGGAGCAGGTGTTCCTCACCTGGGCGCCGGGGGGAGAGCTGTTCCGCAGCGGCTGCTGCTGGACAAGGGGTCTGGGAAGGATCTTCTATTTCCAGGGCGGACACGAGACGTACCCGGTCTATAAGCAGAAGGAAGTGCAGCGTGTTTTGACGAACGCAGTCCGCTGGGCATGCGCGCAGAACAGCCCCAGCCCCTTCCCAACCTGGGCGCGGGAAGCCGCTCCTCTGGAGTAGGGAAATGATATGTGCATCATGCACAAAAACAAACACTTAAATTTGTAACACAATGTGCAATGAATATGAATTGTTAAGGTTTTTCCCATTTCAGGTTAATGGCAATCCGGGAAAATATCCGTTACAATAGTAGAGTCGTAAGACAAAATAACAGGAGGGAATAACAATGAAATGTAAGAAACTCGCAGCACTGTTCCTGGCTTTCGTAATGCTACTCTCCATGGCCGCCTGCGGCGCGAAGCCCGCCGAGACGCCCACCACCGCTGCTCCCAAGGCAGACACCCCCGCTACCGCCGCTGCCCCCGCCGAAGAGGGCGCGAAGGACGTTAAGATCACCGTTTTCCATTACATGGCGCAGACCACCAAGCAGGCCGGTCTGGACGCGGTCGAGGCCGCTTTCGCCGCTGAGCATCCCGAATACAACATCACCTGGGAAAACATCATGTACAACCAGGGCACCGACTACTTCCCCCAGCTGCAGACCGCACTGGCCTCCGGCGATCAGCCTGAGATCATGATGGGCAACCCCGGTCTGTATCCCGATCTGGTTGAGCAGGGCTACGTTGCCGATATGACCGACAACGAAGTCATCAACGGTCTGGGCCTGCCCAGCGGCGACCTGGGCGACGTTTCCGCCAACGGCCGCATCTACGGCTTCCCCATCGACTTCAAGACCTGGGGCGTTTTCTACAACAAGAAGATCTTCTCTGACCTGGGCCTGAGCGAGCCCACCACCTACACCGAGCTGTTGGAAGCCTGCGAGACCATCTCTGCTGCCGGTATTGACCCCTGGGCACATGCCTTCGGCGACGCCGTGTTCGGTGACATCGAAATGCGTAACTACATCTGGGCCAAGGCTCTGGAAGCCGGCGACAACGATCTGTTCGCCAACCTCATGAGCGGCGAGAAGAAGCTGACCGATTACCCCTACTTTGAGGAAGGTCTGGCTACCTGGGCAAAGCGCCTGAAGTGGATGCGCGACGACGCCATGGTCAATGACCAGAACGCCGCTCTGGAAGTCTTCACCTCCGGTCAGGCTGCCATGATGTACTTCGGCTCCTGGGGCATCGGCGATCTGGAAGCTATGATCGAAGGCTCCGACTTCGAGTACGGCTTCTTCGTAGAGCCCATCGACGATGAAGGCTCTGCCAAGCTGAACGTTCAGGTCGACCAGTGCTTCATGGTCAACCCCAACGCCGAGAACTATGACGTTGCTGTGCAGTTCATGGAATACTGGGTCACCGAGGGCGGCGGCTCCTGGTCCGCAGTTTCCCTGATGCCTCTGCTGAACGGTTCCGTGGCTGACAACGCTCCCGAAATCGTCAAGACTCTGGCCTCCATCAAGGGTTCCGGCAACATCGCCCACTACGGCGACTTCACCGCTCCCTTCAACAGCCAGTTCACCACCGACTGGAGAACCTATCTGACTGCTTTCGCTGAGAGCTACTCCAACGGCACCAACCAGTCTCCCGCCGACTGCCTGAGCGCTATGCAGGCCAAGTTCGATCAGAACATCGCCGAAAACGGCTAATTATCCAAGAAAGCAATCCAAACGTCGTTTGAACGGGATGCCCGTATCTTCGGGTGCGGGCATCCCCCTCTTTTTTGCCGGAGGATTCCGGCGGCCTGCGAAGCGTTCGCAGGATAAAATGGTGTTGACCGTTTTATCGAAAAAAGTATGATTCTACCGGCCGACGGCCGGATATTGTTGTGGAGGAATTGTCGTGGATCGATTAAGAGACAATCAGCTTCTCAGAGGTCGGGTTCGCCGGCGCGTAAGAACGCATACAGAGAACCTTCTGCTTCTGCTGCCGGCATTTGCACTGTTTGCTTATGTTGTGCTCGTACCGTTTATTCAGGGCATTCCCTATTCCTTCACGAATTGGAAAAGCATTATCAGCCCGAAACGGGAGTTCAACGGCCTGCGCAACTATGTGCTGATGCTGAAAAACACCTATTTCCAGCAGGCGTTTGTCCATACCATTCATTTCACCATTATCTATGATATCGGTGCGAATATTCTGGGACTGGCCTTTGCGCTGCTGCTTTTCCGTAACTCCAAATTCGCAAATGCCTGCCGGACAATGATGTTCCTGCCCTTTACCACTGCGCTGACCAGCGCGGCCATTGTCTGGAGTTATGTATATACGGATGTTTACTCGGTGCTGTTCGGCGTCGCCAGCCCCCTGGGACAGTCCAGTCAGGTGGTTGCCGGTATGGCCGCCATCGCCATCTGGCGTGACATGGGCTACTGTATGCTGATCTACATCGCCGGACTGAAAGCGATCCCCAATGATTACTACGAGGCGGCGACCATCGACGGCGCTTCCACGATCCAGAAGTTCTTCCGGGTGACGATCCCCCTTCTGGTTCCGTCCTTTACTTCCAACGTGACGCTTCTGCTGGCATGGGGCCTGCGGTGCTTCGATTACCCCATGGCAGTCGCGAGAAACATGGAGGCCGCCCAGACTTCCGCTATGTTCGTCTATGATTACATCTTCGGTTACAGCAAGGCCGGTCTCGGCCAGGCGGCGGCGGTCATGCTGACCATCGTGCTTGTCCTGCTGACCCGTGTCGTAACCTACTTCTTCAGAAAGAGCGAGGTGGAAGCATGACAAAGGTTCAAGCCCCCCGGACGGCGGAGACGATCCTCCAGCGGCAGCACCGCCGGGCAATGATCGCCGATGTGACAAAAAAGCTGTCCTGCATTGCGCTGGTGCTGATCACCCTGATTCCCTTTTACATCAGCGTGATTTACTCCATCAAGTATAAGAATGAAATCACCATCAACCACCTGGCCTGGCCGAAGAACCCGACGCTGGATAACTATATCCGGGTCGTTACGGAAAACGAGCAGTTCCTGGTTGGTCTGAAAAACAGCATCCTGACCACCATCCCCACCATCTTCCTGCTGATGGTCGTGTGCTCCATGGCCGCCTGGGTGCTGGCGCGGAACAATACCCGGTTCTACTCCCTTATGTACGTCATCATGACCATGGGTACCCTGATCCCCTTCCAGTGCATCATGCTGCCCCTGTATCTGAACATGTTCAACGCGGGGCTGGTCAGCACGAATCTGGGCTTTATCATTGCCCGCGCGGGCTTGCAGGTCTCCATCAGTATCCTGGTCATCACCAGCTTTGTGAAGACTGTACCCAAAGAACTGGAGCAGGCGGCGGAGATCGACGGCTGCGGACGGTTCCAGACCTTCTGGAAAATCGTTTTCCCGCTGCTCAAGCCCATCAACGCCACGCAGCTGGTGCTGAATACGGTCTATGTCTGGAACGACTACAATACGGCGGTCGTTCTACTCCGGGATAAGGCCAGCCGTACCCTTCCTCTGGCGCAGATCGTGTACTTCAACGAGAATACCGCAGAGCTGAACCTGGCGTTTGCCTTCTTCATCATGGCGATGCTACCGATTCTGATCCTGTACTTCTCTTTGCAGAGGTATGTGGTCAGCGGCGTCATGGCCGGCGCGGTGAAGGGCTGATTGCACCGAAAAAGAGCTGCGTCCCTGCGGGGGCGCAGCTTTTTCGATATTGGGGTTGTACATATGCCGAAATTCTGATAAAATAATACTGAACTCCAATTAAAATCTTTAGAAAAGATTTTAATTGCCCGAAGGGCACGGAGTTCCTATGAGACTTGTTTTGTGATTTCTTTCCTTATAAATCACAAAACTGGCAGCGCCATTAGGCGATGCCTTCCTGATTAAAATCAAAGATTTTAATCAGGAAATAGTATAAGACCAGATGTTGCCTGACACAAGGAAGGGGAGGCGGAGAATGGAGTATACTGCACTGATTGTTGAGGATAACCAGATCGCACTGGAGTCACTGAAGCGCACCATTCCCTGGGAGCGGCTGGGGCTTCGCCTGGCTGCGACGGCAGAAAACGGCCGCCAGGGCTGCGATTTGATCCGGCAATTCCGCCCGGACATCGTTCTGGCGGATATCCACATGCCCGAAATGGACGGGCTGTCCATGGTGGCGCTTATGGAGGAAGAGCTGGCAGATTCCAGAGTGATTTTCATTACGGCCTATGAGAAGATCGAGTATGCCTCCCGTGCCATCAAGCTCTCCGCCTTCGATTTTATTCTGAAGCCGGTGGACAACGAGGAGCTGTGCCAATCTCTGCGCAGGGCGGCGGAAAGTCTGCACAAGGACAGGGACGCCGCTATGGAGAGTGAGCGCAGAGACGCGGCGCTGCGGCGGTTTCGCTTTATGAATGCCCTTACTGCGGGCGGCACGGACAGAACGGAGACGGTATTTCTGGGCTTCGCGAACCGAATCCCCAGCGGCTACTTCATGATCTGCGTGGAATCCTCCGACGGCGTGACCGGCCCCATGCTTCAGAGAGTGGATTTTCTGGATCTGCCGGAAAATCTGGAGCTGGTTTCCGCCGTTCTGGACGGCGAGCTGGTGATCTTCTGCGGACTTGCCGGAGATACGGCGGGCTGGCAGATTCAGGCCAGGAACATCGCCCAGATCATTTCCCGCAACTGCCTGGATCAGGCGGTGGCGGTCAGCGATCTGCACACCCAGGCGTCGGAGCTGCGGACGGCTTACGATGAGGCGCGGCAGACCCTCCTTCGCCATGTGATCTACGGAAGGCACACCACGGTGGATTTCTTCGGCAGCCAGTCCGTGAACAGCACCAAGCTGACCCGGCTGGTGGATTTGGAGCAGAGCTGCGCCAAAATGGCGCAGAAGATCGATTCTGTCACCCCGGAAGCGGTGTGGAACATGATGATGGAGAAAAGCGGCGGCAAGCTCTGCCTGGTAAGGATTATGCTTTTGTCCTTCTGCACCAAGGCGATGCAGGAAAAAAGCAGCATTTCCCAGTGGACGGATTCCGTGGATATCTCCGTGTACAACATCGCGAAGCTGGGGACGCTGGACAGCGCCCGCTCCTGGCTGGACAGCTTTTTCCATGAGGTGCAGAAGATCAACGTTCCGGCCAATTCCTCCCTGGTTCGCAATGTGCTGGAATATGTCCGGGAACACGTGACGGAGGGACTGGTTCTGGAGAATGTTGCCGCCGTTTTCTACGTGTCGCCCAACTACCTGTCCACGCTGATCCGGAAGGAGACGGGCATCACCTACCGGCAGCACGTGATCAACGCGAAAATGACCGTGGCCAAGCAGATGCTCGCGGACACCCGGATGCGGGTGGAGGATATCGCCTACGCCATCGGATATGAGAACTATATCAGCTTTTACAACGTGTTCCGGAAGATGGAGAACATGAGCCCCACGGAATACCGCTTCAGCAAATGCGGAGAATGAGAAATGAAACGATTTCGTAGTCTGTCCTTTGCGGCAAAACTGATCATCGTATACATCTGCTCCCTGTTTTTCGCCATCTGCGCTAACACCTATAACCAGATCCATGCGGCGGCAAACGTTCTGGAGGAGGAAAGCTCCCAGAACCTCAGGATGCTCACCGAGCAGGTGGCGCTGAATTTCCGGGAGAACCAGGAATCTCTGGGCTATTCCATCTATTCCCGGATGGCGGCGCTGGAAATTCCGCTGCTGATGGATACATATACCCAGGAGCGTTCCTCCGCGTCGCTGACGGACGTCCGCTACGCGCTGACCCAGATGATCACCGAATCCTCGGATTACGATTATATCCTTCTGGAGCTGTCCGACGGCACGCGGCTGACCACCGCCGGAAGAACTGTCCAGAACCGCACCGACGTGCAGACCAACTGTGACACCATTCTGGATGAGCACCGGTCGGTCACCTACGGCAACAGCAACTGGTACCGGGGCACCGACGGAGGCGTATATATTCTGCGTGACGTGTACGCGACCTCGCCGCTGCGCCGGGTGGGCAAGGTCGTCATCCACATGAAGGGGGACATTTTCAGCGTCAGCAATGTCTACGAAAACACGGGCTTCCTGTTTTTTGACGTCCACGGGGATTACCTTTCCGGTGCGGGAATGGCGATACCGGAGAACGTGCGGCAGGCCATTGAGGAGGACATGGAGGACGGCGTCCTGGCAGAGAAGAAAAACTGGATGAAGCTGGACTACTACACGGCGTCCAGCACCAGCGGAAACTGGATTACGGTGGGCATCAATTCCACGGCGGCGTACCGGGACATGGTAAACCGCATTGCGCGAAACGGCGTCCTGTTCGGCTGCATGGGACTGCTGGTGGGCGTGGCCGTTCTGACGGTTCTCATACAGGGTCTGGTGACCAAGCTGCTGGAGCTGAAAAAGGCCATGACGCGGGTTGCCGACGGCGATTTTTCCCAGCATATCAACGTTTCCGGAAACGACGACATCAGCCTCCTTGCGGAGACCATGAACCACATGACCTCCAAAATCCAGGAGCTTCTGGAGCAGTTAGTGGAAAAGGAACGGCTGAAAAACGAAGCGGAAATCCAGATGCTGGAATACAAGTACCGGTCATTGGAAACCCAGATTCGTCCCCATTTTATTTACAACGCCCTGGAAACCATCAATTCCATGGCAAAAATCCGGGGCAATGACGACATTGTGGAAATTGTCCAGCGCATCAGCCGGTATTTCCGCAGCATCACGGTGAACACGACCCGTCAGTTCATCACCTGCCAGCAGGAATTCGACATGCTCCAGGACTATACGGAAATCTACCGTTTTATCCACGGAAACAAGCTGAAAACCACATTTTCCGCCAAGGAAGCGGCGCGCAATGCCCTGATTCCCACCATGATTCTTCAGCCGGTGGTGGAAAACGCCTTACAGCACGGCATCCGGGGGCAGGACGAGGACTCGGAGATCATTGTCCACGCCTACGTAAAGGAAAACCGGCTGAACATCACGGTGAAGGACACCGGCTACGGCCTGTCGCCGCAGATGGAGCAGAAGCTGCAATCCGGCCAGATCGAGGCCAGTCGGCGGGGCGGCATCGGCGTGGGGAACGTCCGCCAGCGGCTTCAGCTGATCTACGGCGACGACGCCGCGTTCACCATCAGCAACCGGGACGAGGGCGGCGTAGTGGTGCGGATCACCATTCCGCTGACCTATATTGAGCCGGAAATCCTCGGCGGCGACGATCTGGACTGGGATCTGGAGTAGCGCGGGGGCTGACGCTGCCTGCGTATGCTGCCAAAAAAACGGGCAGATATTTGTAGAAATTGCACATATATTTAGGACTGGCGAATACCGCTTTTTCGTAAGTTAAATAAATGGTAAAAGAAAAATTGGGGTGGTAGAATAAGATTAGCGTGTAAAAGTGCGCAATAGACTCCGGAGAACGCTTTCAGAACAACTGAGGCGTTCAAACATTCTGCCAAGAATATGAAAAATCTGGGAGGAAAAAAGCATCATGTTAAACTATCATGTCAAGATCGGCCTGGTTCCCATTCGCAGAGACGTCACACCCCGTCCCGGTATCTTTAACTGGGAAAAGGCGGAGGAGCGCTGCGCCGCAGCGGTAGCCTATATCGAGGAGCATTTCACTTCCGAGAACGTTTCCTTCGTGGATCTGAAGGGAATCAACGCCGTGGATGTTCTCTACAGCGACAAGGACGTGGACGCCGTCATCGAGCGTTTCCAGGCGGAGAAGGTGGACGCGGTATTCCTGATCAACGGCAATTTCGGCAACGAGGAAGTGGCCGGCGCTGTGGCCAAGGCCATCGGCAAGCCCGTGCTCCTGTGGGGGCCTCAGGACACCGTGTTTGAGCCGGACGGCACCCGGTACACCGATTCTCAGTGCGGCCTGTTCGGCATGAGCCGTCAGCTGCAAAGAATGAACGTTCCCTTTACTTACATCGAAAACTGCCGCATTGAGGATCCGATTTTCGCCGAGGGCTTCCTGCGGTTTGTGGGCGTGGCCTGCGCCGTGAAGAACTTCAAGGGTATGCGGGTTGCCCAGGTGGGTATGCGTCCCAAGCCCTTCTGCTCCGTGATCTTCAACGAGAGCGACCTGATGGACAAGTTCGACATTCACGTCATCCCCGTCAACCTGGCGGTGATCCAGGACAAGTATAACCGGATTCTGGAGACCCGGAAGGACGAGCTGGCTGAAGGTGTTGCCAAGCTGCGCCAGATGTACGAGATCGACGACCTGTCCGAGCCGGTGCTGGACAAGGTGTATGCCTTCGTGCTCCTGTACCAGGAAATTTTTGAAGAGTACAACGTGGCCGCCGTTTCCGCGGAGTGCTGGACTGCCATGCAGCTGATGGTGGGCGCTATGCCCTGCGCGGCCTATCCCTTGCTCGCGGACATGGGATATATCATCGGCTGCGAGAGCGACATGCACGCGACGTTGACCCAGGTAGTGCTGAAGTGCCTGACTCTGGGACAGAAGAAGCCCTTCCTGGGCGAGTTCACCACCCGTCACCCCACGGAGCGGAACGTGGAGCTGCTGTGGCACTGCGGCCCCTTTGCCTATTCCCTGAAAAAGCAGGGCACCGGCGCGAAGATGGTCAACATGCGTCAGTGGATGCAGGTGGAGGACGGCCATTTCACTGTGGCGCGGATCGACCAGGATCACGGCAGCTACTCCATCGCCGTCTGCGAGTGCGACAGCGCGGAAGGCCCCTACACCTTCGGCTCCTACATGTGGGGCAAGTTCAAGGATCTGCCCGCAGTGGAGCGCAAGCTCATCGAAGGCCCCTACATCCATCACATGTCCGAGATCGAGGGCAGCCTGACGGATTCCATCCGGGAATTCTGCAAGTACGTACCAGGTCTGACCTTCGACGGCCTCGACTAATTGCCAAAAACACCGCTGCTGAAAAGCGGCGGTGTTTCTATATGACATAATATCCAAAATAAACATTGAAATTTCGTTACAATTATTCCCATACCGACTTGCAAAATGATATTTGCTGTGGTATAGTGATGCTGAGATTGTAATAGAGATTCTATTTGCATCTTTCAAGCGCAGGAAAACTGAAATTTTATTACATAACAGGAGGAAGCATTATGATTTACGATCTGAAGAAGATTCTGGACATTGGTGAGGAGAACGGCTTCGCCGTACCCGCTTTCAATGTGTACAACCTGGAAACCGTTATGGGCGTTATGCAGGCAGCCGAGGAGACCGGCGCCCCCGTCATTTTCCAGATGTACAGCCGCCTGTTTGATTCCCAGATCGCCCAGTACGTCGCCCCCATCATCCGGGAGGCCATGAACAACATGAAGACCCCCGTGGCCTTCCACCTGGATCACGGCGCGGGCGTTCCCGAGGTTCTGCGGGCGTTCCGCTACGGCGCGACGGGCGTTATGATCGACGCTTCCAGAAAGCCCCTGGAAGAGAACATCGCGATCACCAAGGGCGTTGTGGAGATGGCCGCGGAAATGGGCATCGGCGTCGAGGGTGAGCTGGGCGAAGTCGGCAAGGCCGCCGAGGGCGTTTCCAAGGATTACACCAAGGTGGAGGATGCCGCAAAGTTCGTGAATGAGACCGGCGTCTGCGCCCTGGCTGTGGCGGTGGGTACTGCCCACGGTCATTACAAGCAGGCTCCCGTTCTGGCGCTGAAGCGGATCGAAGAGCTGCACGAGGGTCAGAAGGCACACCTGGTGCTGCACGGCGGTTCCGGCGTTCCCGACGATCAGATCGCGGCGGCGGTCAAAGCCGGTATCCGTAAGATCAACTTCGGCACCGACGTCTGCTGCTCGCTGCTGGACGGTATCCGGGCGGTCGATCCTTCCATCCTGGCGCTGGATCTGTTCATGCAGGGTCCCACTGCCCGGGTGAAGGACTTTGCCATCAGCAAAATCAAGCTTCTGGGAGCGGATCGGTAATGGCAAGTGTAGTTGGCATCGGCGCCGCGGTCTTTGACATTCTGATGACCGTGGACGCCTTCCCCCGTGAGGATACCAAGCTCCGGGGTCTGGAAACCAAATTCCAGTGCGGCGGCCCCTGCGCCACCGGACTGGTAGCCATCAGCAAGCTTGGGGAGACCGCCAGTTACATGGGCACCGTGGGCGACGATATGTACGGCACCTTTGTGAAGGCCGAAATGGAGCGCTACGGCGTGGATACCTCCTGCGTGAAGGTGAATCCCGGCCTGACCTTCCACAGCGTGGTTCTGCTGAACGTCAGCAACAGCAGCCGTACCTGCGTCTGGAACCGGGGAGAAGCGGCGGCACCTACGGTGGAGGATATCGATCTGGACGCTCTGAAGCAGGCAAAGTACCTGCATCTGGACGGCAACCAGCTGGACTGCGCCATTTTTGCGGCGGAGAAAGCCCATGAAATGGGCGTCACGGTCAGCATGGACGCAGGCGGCGCTTACCCGAATATCGAGAAACTCCTGCCGCTGGTGGATGTGCTGATTCCCAGCGAGGAATTTTCCATGAAGGTTACCGGCTGCGCCACGGCGGTGGAGGCCGCGGCGGTATTGCAGGAGCGGTATCATCCTCAGATTCTGGTGATCACCCAGGGCAGCAAGGGCGGCTTTATCTGGGAGAACGGCAAGGAAGTCCGCTATCCCGTGTTCCCCGTGAAGGCGATCGACTCCAACGGCGCGGGAGACACCTTCCACGGTGCGTTCGTGGCGGCGCGGCTGAAGGGCATGGACGTGTACGAAGCCTGCCGTTTTGCCTCCGCTACCTCCGCTTTGAAATGCACCCGCTTCGGTGCCCAGCAGGGCATCCCCGGCTACGAGGAAGTCCTGGAATTTATGAAGACTCACGAGGGAGTTGTGTACGATGGATAATTTGCAGAAGTTACAGGCGGCAAATCCCCACATTCCAATTCACACCATCCATGATGCGGTGTTCCGGCGCTACGGCAGCGTGATTCAGGAGGACACCTCTGCGTTCTGCGCGGCGGCGGAGACCCTTCCGTTCCCGGAAGAGGGAAGCAAGTATGTTGCTTCGACTCCGGAGCTGGACGAAATTCCGGCGGCGGCGAAGCTGCGGGAAATCCACTGCGGCGGTCTGGACGAGCAGATCGGCCTGTGCTGGGGACATTCCAATCAGCTGAACGCTCTGGAGTGGCACACCTGCAACGAGTTCAACATTGCCGTCCGGGAGCTGGTTCTGCTGCTGGCGAAGCGGGAAGATCTGGACGAGGACGGCCGCCTGAACGCGGACAAGGTGCAGGCGTTTTATCTGGCTCAGGGCGAGATGATCGAGGTGTATTCGGACACCCTGCATTTCTGCCCCTGCGAGGTGACAGAGAACGGCTTCAGCTGCATCGTGGGATTGCAGCGGGGAACCAACCTGCCCATTGCCCCTGAGCAGAAGGTGAACAAGCTCTGGGCGGCCAACAAATGGCTGCTGGGACACGAGGCGAACACCGGCCTCATCGAACGGGGCGCGTTCCCTGGAATTTACGGGGAAAACTGGAGGATCAATCCCATCAAGTAACGCAAAAATGCTGCCTTTTGACGGGCGGACGTAAAACAGGGAATGGAGCGTATCGATACAGATACGCTCCATTTCTCGTGTCGGGGTACAGCCCCTTGGCTCTCCCTCCGGGAGAGCTGTCACCGAAGGTGACCGAGAGGGTACCGCACCCTAGTATACCCTCTCCGTCCTCGCTTCGCTCGGCCACCTCTCCCATAGGGAGAGGCAAGGGGAGGGACGCATTTGACTTATTCTTCGGCGTCTTTCTGCGGCTCCTGAGCGTCCTCCGGCTTGCGGTAGTATTCTTTCAGCAGCAGAACAAGATACCGCACGACGAAGACAATGCCGCCGCCCAGCACGGCGATGCCGAGAAGCAAAACCTTGACACTGGGGGCATCAGCACCGCCGACGATATAGGCCTGGACGATTTTTGCCAGCATATAGGCAAGAAGCAGCAGGGCGGTGCCGACCAGGACGATGCGGTTTCCCACCTGCGTGGATTTGTTCTGTTTGCTCATAGAATGGCCTCCTTCACTTTTGTACAAGGATACGGTATTTTTAAGCAAATGTCAATATCGGCAGAAATAATGATTGACAACACCCGGCTTCGGCTGTTATTGTGATGGGTAGAAATGAGGTGTGCACATGGAACAACTACAGAAATTGATCGACGAATACGTAAAATGGACGGAGGAAAACCGGATGGCGGGGAAGAAGATCGCCATCTATCTCGGCCTTCAGGTGGAGCAAAGCCCGAAACACACTGCTTTTTATGAGGCGGTAGGGGAGTGGGCGAAGACATTCGCGGCCGGACAGCCGGAGCATGAGCAGACGGTGGCGGCAGTGCGGACGCTGCTGTTTTCCGCCGGGGAGCATCTGGGCAGCGAGGCGGAATGGTATCTGATCGCCATCCAGAACTACGCGAAGGACTTCCTTGGCGAACTGAGCGTGGAGGAAAAGGCGCAGCTGGCGGAGGGCTACCGGAAGAAATACCCCGCGGGCAGACGGCTTCCTTTGCAGAATGAGATTTACAGGCTCCTTTCCGGAGAGAAGAAGAAACCTTTCTGGAAATGGCATATCAACCAAAAATGAGCCGCAATTTATGGTGAATATTGGCACTTGTTATTCGAGGGGAAATCTGTTACGATATAAACAACGTAAGCGGTTTCGTAAAAGGTTACGAATTGGGTGAATGAAATGACTCTGAAAGATATTGCGCGACTTGCCAACTGCTCGACAGCGACGGTCTCCCGTGTTATCAACAACGAAAAAGGCGTTTCCGAGGAGACGAGAGCCTATATCCAGCGGGTCATTGACGAGAACGGCTACCAGCCCAACAAGCAGGCGAAGGGATTGGCAGAGCAGAAGACCAACACGCTCCTGTTTGTTTACGAAAACACACCCGACAACCCCTTCTTCACCGAGCTGATCCGCGGCGCTATCGACGGAGCGAAGGAAGCCCACCAGATCCTGCTGTTCAACATCATCTGCGACAGCTACGTCACGGATTATTTCCTGAACGCCTTACGTTCCGACCAGATCGACGGCGTCATCGTGGCGTCCACAGGTCTGGAGGAGACGCGGAATTTCGCGAAGATGGTCGCGAGCGAAGGCCGTCATCTGGTGCTGATCAACGACCCCATCGGCGAACTGAACGTTCCCAGAATCTACATCAACAACGACCAGTCGGCCTATCAGGCCACGCGCCACCTTCTGGAATGCGGCCACACCCGCATCGGCCACATCGGCGGCAGAACCACCTCCTATCCCAGCTATCAGCGCTTTGAGGGCTACAGCCGGGCGATGACGGACGCCGGTCTGCGGCGCTATGTTGACCGGTACACCATCATGGACAACACCAACCGGGAGGAAGCCCGGGCGGCGGCGAAGAAGCTGCTGGCAAAGAAGAACCGCCCCACGGCAATCTTCTGCGCCAACGACTCTCTGGCCTTTGGGGTGTGCGCGGCAGTGAGCGACGTGGGACTGCGGGTACCCAACGACGTATCCGTGGTCGGCTACGACGATATCGCGATGGCCTCCACCTTCGAGCCGAAGCTGACGACCATCCATCAGCCCATATACGAAATGGGGCGCCGCAGCATCCAGCTGATGCTGCACCAGACCCAGAGCGGCGGCACGGGAATCCCCGAATCCGTGGTGTTGTCCGCGTCCCTCGTCAAACGTGAGTCGGTACGAAACCTGTTATAGAATGGAAAAATGCAAAGGGAAAAACCAGAGGTTAAAGGACTTTGCATTTTTTTGAACCGCAGAACGTAAGCGCTTACGTAAACGAAAAACTGATTGATACATAACGGGTATCAAAACGGCAATAAAAGCGCGCATGAAACCGTAACTTGTGCCGGGATCCCCGGCATAAAATAAAAACAAAGGAGCACACATAATGAAAAAGATCGTAGCGTTTTTCCTCGCAATGAGCATGGTAGTTGTCATGCTGGCCGGCTGCGGCGCGTCCCAGACCCCCACAACAACCGAAGCCCCCAAGGCCGAAACCAAGGCTGCCACCGAAGCTGCCCCCGCAGCTGAGACCGAGCAGAAGGAACTGACCATCGCCGGTATCGTCTTCAAGGACGAGTTCACCATGAAGATGGTTCAGCAGGGCTATGAGGATGCCGCCAAGGATTACGGCGTGAACCTCGTCCTCGGCAACTCCATGGGCGACCTGGCCAACGAGCAGCAGCTGGTTTATAGCTACATCGACATGGGCGTTGACGGCATCGCCATCACCCCCTACTCCGAAGAAGCCTCCATCCCCATCCTGAAGGAAGCCTATGACAAGGGCATCGAAGTGGCCGTGGCCAACATCAAGCTGAACGACGCTTCCTTCGTCTGCGGCGGCTTCACCTCCCAGGACCTGCTGAACGGCCAGAAGCTGGGCGACTACACCGCCAAGTACCTGTCCGACAAGTACGGCAACGACCTGAAGATCGCCATCATGGACTTTGACGCTGCCATCCCCGAGCAGTCCAAGGCCCGCTACGGCGGCTTCCTGGAAAAGCTGACCGAGCACGGCGTCAACTATGAGATCGTCGCCCAGCAGTCCTCCACCTCCAAGAACGACAACGTGCCCATCGTTGAAGCCATGCTGGCGGGCGCTCCCGACTGCAACGTCTTCTTCTGCACCTCCGCCGCCTTCACCAACGTCGTTGTGCAGGTCGTTATGAACATGGGTCTGTCCGACAAGATCACCGTCGTCGGCTACGACATGGGCGAGCAGACCGCTACCCAGATCCTGGACGAGAACTCTCCTCTGTACTGCACGCTGGAGCAGGATATGTACACCATGGGCTACAAGGCTGTTGAGCAGCTGGTCAAGACCCTGCGGGGCGAAGAGACCGAGTGCCCCCGGGGCGACACCGTCTATCTGGAAGGCATCATCCACAGCAAGGAAGATCTGGCCGGTGTTCAGACCTGGCTGGACGGCTACTACAAGCTGGCCAACGGCTAATCGATTTTCGTAAGCATTCCATAAGGCTCCGGGGCTTCGCACCCGGAGCCTCTCCAATCAAAGAGAGTGGTGAATAAAAAGTGAGTACCCTTTCCTGCGATAACATTGTGAAAGACTATCCCGGCACCCGTGCGCTGGATCATGTGAGCGCTTCCTTCGACAGCGGCAAGATCAACGCGCTTCTGGGCAAAAACGGGTCGGGAAAATCCACCCTTTGCAAGATCTTCGCCGGCGCGGAAAGCGCGACCAGCGGCGAATTTTATCTGGATGGACAGAAGCTGAGCTTTCGCAGTCCGACGGATGCCGCAAAGAGCGGCATTGTGCTGGTGTACCAGGAGACGAGCCTGGTTCCCACACTGACGGTTATGGAAAATATTTTCATGGGGCGTCTGCCCAAGAAGCCGGGCGGCCTCATCAACTGGAAGCTGGTGCAGTCGGAGACCGAGCGCCTGCTGAAAGTGATGGACGTCAAGATCAATCCCAAATCCAAGATCATGCACCTGCCCATGTGGCAGCGGCAGGTCGTAGAGATCTGCAAGGCGCTCAGCCAGGATCCCAAGGTTCTGATCCTGGACGAGCCGACTTCCGCCCTGGCCAAGGCGGAGGTGGAAAAGCTGTTTGCGGCCATTCGTAAAGTAAAAGAAAATGATGTAATCATTATCTACATTTCTCATAAACTGGCAGAAATACACGAGATCGCCGATACCGTCACCGTTCTGCGGGACGCCCAGTATGTCGGCAAGAAGAACATCGAGGAGATCGACAACGCCGGTATGATCGCCATGATGTTCGGCAAGACGGAGATCCGGAAGCGTCCGGCGGATGTGGTTCCCACGGACGAGCCGGTGATGGAGGTCAAGCACCTGACCCGCGCCGGGTGGTACGAGGATATCTCCTTTACCCTGTACAAGGGCGAGGTGCTGGGCATCGCGGGCGTTCTGGGCTCCGGGCGGACGGAACTGCTGGGCGGCATTTTCGGTTCCGATCCGGCGGATTCCGGCGAGGTCATCATCGAGGGAAAGACCTATCTCAAGCGTACCCCTGCCATCATGAAGAACGCCGGTCTCGGCCTGACCCCTGAGGACAGAAAGACCACCGGCCTGATTCTGAAGCACTCCATCGAGAGCAACCTCTGCTACGCCGGTATGAAGAAGACCACCATCAACGGCTGGGTGGAGAGCCGGAAGAAGCGCAAGGAAATGTCCGAGCGGCAGGTCAAGGCATTGCAGATCAAACTTTCCAGCATTTCCGCAAAGGCAAGCTCCATGTCCGGCGGCAACCAGCAGAAGGTGGTCGTGGGCAACTGGCTGAACAACGACCCCAAGATCATGATCTTTGACGAGCCCACCAGAGGCATCGACGTGAACGCGAAGCAGCAGATCTTCGAGATCATGTGGAATCAGGCGAAGCAGGGGAATTCCTCCATCTTTGTCTCCACGGAGCTGGAGGAGCTGCCCGGCGTCTGCAACCGTATTCTGGTGCTGCGGGGCGGAAAGATCACCGAGGAATTGACCACGGAAAAGATCGATTCCATGACAACAAACGATTTGTATACGCTTTGTATGGGAGGACATTCCAGTGAACGAGAGAATTAACAAGAAAAAAGTCATGTACCACTTCCTGAACCATGTTACGGAGATCGTTCTGATTCTGGTTGTGATTGCCCTGTGGATCTCCACGGACTCCTTTATGAAGCTGAACAACTGGATGAACCTGCTTCGTTCCGGCGCCATCAAGGGCCTGATCGCCCTGGGCGTCACCATGGTTCTGATCTGCGGCAAGATCGACCTGTCCACGGGTTCCCAGGTCGGCCTGTCCGGCATGTTCGTGGCCGTGTTCTGCAAGAACATGGTCGCCGCCGGATATAACCAGACGCTGGCCTGCCTGATCGGCATGGCGGTGGGCATTGCCTTCGCCGTGGTCATCGGCCTGCTCCACGCCTTTTTGCAGAACACCTATGATCTGCCGCCCTTTGTGGTCACGCTGGGCACCCAGTATCTGATGTTCGGCCTGGCCGCCATCATCTGCAACAACTATCCCATCCCCAACGCTTACCCCAACTGGTACGTGCAGGTGGGCATGGGACGGCTGTTCGGCGTGGTGCCCTATCCCGTCATCATTTTCTTTGTGGCGGCAGTTCTGTGCTACTTCATCATGGAGCACACCACCACGGGCCGCTGTGTGTATGCCGTGGGCGGCAACCAGGAAGCGGCCCGTCTGACCGGCATCAACGTGTTCAAGTCCAAGGCATTCGTGTTTATCGCCGTGCAGATTCTGGCGGCAATCGCGGGCTTCATCAACTCCGCCCAGGTCAACCAGGCGGACTGGTCGTACGGCAAGGAGTGGCCGACGGACTGCCTGTCCATGGCGATCATCGGCGGCACCTCCATGGCGGGCGGCTCCGGCACCATTTACGGAACCGTGGTGGGCGTTGTCCTGATCTCCGTGCTGATCAACGGCATGACCATCCTGAACTGGAACATTTACTTGCAGTACATCGTCCGCGGCGCGATTCTGATCGGCTCTCTGGTGCTGATGGCTTACCGGGATAAATACCGTGATTAAGTAAGAGGCGGTGTTTGGGCCTATGGAGATTTATAACAGACCCTGGCCGTTGGTGCCGAACAAGGTAAGAGCCGACGGCGGACGGGAGCTGGACAGATTCCGGGGCGTGGAGCATCCGGCGGATACGCCCAACGGTGCGGAAGCCTGGGTCGGTTCCCTGACGAAAGCCAACGGCGCAACACGGGAAAATCCCAATCTCGGCTACGCAGAGGTCATTCTCCCCGACGGGACACGGGACTTCCTGGTGAACGTGGTAGAGCGCGCGCCGAAGGCGATTCTGGGCGAAAGGCACATGGAAAAATACGGCTCCAGCCTGGGTATGCTCATCAAGATGATCGACGCGAAAGCCCCGTTCCTGCTGCAATGCCACCCCACGCGGGAAAACGCCCGGAAATACTGGAACAGCCAATTCGGTAAGGAAGAATGCTGGTACGTTCTGGGAACGCGGAAGGACGTCCCCGAGCCGCCGTACATCCTTCTGGGCTTCAAGGAGAATATTACCCGGGAAAAGTTTGAAGCGGCCTACCGGAAGGGAGACGCCGCGCTGCTGGAAAGCTTCTGCCACAAAATTCCGGTGCAGCCCGGCGAGAGCTACATGATTCCCGGCGGCGTTCCCCACGCCCTGGGGGCAGGGTGCTTCGTCGCGGAGATTCAGGAGCCCTCCGACCTCACGGCGGTGCCGTTCCCACAGGAATACCTGCTGGCATACCGGCGGAAAGCAAATCCCTTCGGGATTTTTGAGCCGGAGGACGAGCAGCTGTACGAAAGCCGGATGCTCAACAGCTTCCACTATGAGGGACTGCCGCTGGATAAGCTCCTTGACCGGCTCAAGAGCAAGGAAGCGGTGCTGCGGCAGGAGTCGGGCGGCCGGGAGATCGAGATATTCGGCGACCGGGATACCTCCTATTTCTCCTGCACCATGGCGACGGTTTCCGGGGCTATGGCGAGAAAAAATACCGGCGATGTGCAGATCGGCATTGTCGTGTCCGGGGAAGGGTGCATCCGCTGCGGAGAGAATGTGCTTCCTGTGAAGCAGGGCAGCGAGGTGTTCTTCCCCTGTCAGGTCAGGGACGCCGTTTTCGAGGGAGACTTTTCCATCATTCTCTGCAACCCCGGCGTCACGGCTGAGTACAAATAATATGGGGATTCCCAAGACCTGCGGGTCTTGGGAATTTCTTTTTTCTGTACGCTTTCTTTTTGAAATAGTCTATGCTATACTGAATTTATCAATATTTATGAAGGACGGTAACGGGCATGGCGGTACAGAATACCTCTCTGGCGGCGCTGCTGCTGAGAATCGAAAATTCCCTTCCAAACCTCAGCAAATCCGAGCGGAAAGTGGCGGAATACATCCGGGGGAATCCCCGGGGGATCATCGACCTGTCTGTGGCGGCGCTGGCGGATGCCTGCGGCGTCTCAGACCCCACGGTTGTCCGGGCTTACAAGAAGCTGGGCTTCAGCGGCTATGAAGATTTAAAGCTGACCCTGGCGCAGGCCACGGTATCCCCGGACGAGATCATCCACGAGGAGATCAGCGCCGAGGATTCCGTGCAGGCGGTGCGGGACAAGGTGTTCCAGAGCGCAATGCTTGCCTTGCAGTTCACCCGGGACATGCTGGAGCCGGATACCCTGGCGGCGGCGGCGCAGATGCTGATGAACGCCCGGAAGATCGTGATCTTCGGCCTGGGCGGCTCTGCGCCTGTGGCCATGGACTTACACCATAAGCTGCTGCGGCTGGGACTGAACGCCGCGGTCTACACCGACCCCCATTTGCAGGTGATCGCCTGCAATTACTTAGACGAGCGGGACGCGGTATTTGCCGTCAGCCACTCCGGCAGCTCCCGCTGCGTGGTGGACAGCACCCAGACCGCGAAGCATCGGGGGGCGAAGGTCATCTCCCTGACCAGCGCGGGCAAAAATCCACTGTCCAAACTGGCGGACATCAGCCTGAACACGAACTCCAAGGAGACGAAGTACCGGGTCGTGTCCATCGCCTCCCGTGTGGCGGCGCTGACCATCGCGGACTCCATTTACACCTACATTGCCATGCGGACGGACGGGGCAAAGTCCCTGCAAATCGAAAAGAGCATGGAAAGCCTGAAATACTGATTGCCGGACTGCGGCGGTTTCCGTGCTTCGCGGAAATCGGCAAAATGCCTAAATCTGAAGCTGTAATTTCGTTACAATTATTCTTGCCGGTGCTTGAAAATCGGACTACAGTGTGCTATATTTATGACGAGGATGTAATGCGAATACAATAATAAGCGAAAAATGATTCTCAAACTTGAAATTTCATTACAAAATCAGAAAGGGAGAAGCACCATGCAAGACAAGTCTTTGATGTTCTACATGATCCGTTCCGAGCTGGAGGACGCGGTCGGTGTAGAAAACGTATCCACCAAGGAAATTGAACGTGCGGTATATTCCGTGGATTATTTCTGGCTCAGCCGGAAGTGGCAGGATGCCGGTGAGCAGGGACCCATGCCCGACATCATCGTTCGCCCCGGCACCACCGAGGAAGTATCCAAGGTCATGAAGATCGCCAACTATTATAAAATCCCCGTCACCACCTGGGGCGGCGGCTCCGGAAGCCAGGGCGGTGCTCTGCCGGTGGCCGGCGGCATTCTGCTGGACATCAAGCGCCTGGACAAGCTCATTGAGCTGAACACCGAGGCGGGCTTCGTCACCTGCGAGACCGGCATGATCTTTGCCACGCTGGAAGACCTGGTCAACGAAAAGGGCTACTCCGTGATGCATCTGCCCTCCTGCATGACCTGCTGCACCGTGGGCGGCGCGCTGGCGCACAACGGCATCGGCATTCTCTCCACCAAGTACGGCAAGATGGACGATATGTGCCTGTCTCTGGAAGTGGTTCTGCCCAACGGCGACATCATCAACACCCTGCCCGTGCCGAAGCACTCCTCCGGCCCCAACCTGATCCCCTTCTTCGTCGGCTCTGAGGGCACCCTGGGCATCATGACCAAGGCCAAGTTCAAGATCGTCAAGCAGCCCGAGACCCGCATCCACCATGCGTTCCTGTTCTCCGACATCCATGTGGGCTATCAGGCCTGCCGGGAGATCGTCCAGGCGGTGAAGCCCTCCATCGTGCGTCTGTTCGACGAGGCGGAGACTGTTTCCATCATCAAGAAGATTATCGGCTTTGAAAAGCGCGGCTCCTTCCTGAACCTGACCCTGGAAGGCTATGAGAAGGTCGTCGCCGCCGAGCTGGAGATCGTTCTGGACATCGCCAAGAAGTACGGCGCGGAAGATCTGGGCACGGAATACGGCGAAAAGTGGTTCCAGAACCGCATCACCTTCTTCTATCCCGACAATATCATGGATCTGCCCCAGATGTTCGGCACCCTGGACACCGTGGCGACCCACGACAATATTGAAAAGATCTACCGGGCGATGAAGGCCGCCGTGGAGGATAACTTCAAGGAGTACGGCGTCCGCTTCATCTCCCACAGCTCCCACTGGTACGACTGGGGCGCCATGAACTACTCCCGCTTCATCATTGACAATCCCCCCAAGGATCCCGAGGAAGCCCTCCGCCTGCACAATCAGGTCTGGAACTGCGGCGTTCGTGCGGCGCTGGCCAACGGCGGCGTGCTGAACGATCACCACGGCGTCGGCCTGAAGCTGTCCCGTCTGGTGAAGGAGCAGTATGGCCCCGCCATTCAGGTGCTGCAGGCGCTGAAGAAGGAGCTTGACCCCAACGGTATCATGAACCCCTACAAGCTGGGTCTGTAAGGAAAGGATAGGAGGTAACAATATGATTAGTCAGAATGCCCTGCATCATGCGGAAAAGTGCCGCTTCTGCTGGATGTGCCGCCATCTGTGCCCTGTCCAGCACCAGACCGGTAAGGAACTGAACACCCCTCGCGCCAAGGGACTGCTGCTGAGCATGGTCAACAAGAAGGCGCAGGAATTTGACAAGGATATGGGTCAGGCTATGTACGAGTGCCTGCTCTGCGACGCCTGCACCAATGACTGCGCCACCGGCTATCAGCCGCCGCTGTTCATCCGGGAAGCCCGTACCGAGGCCGTGGTCAGCGAAGTCGCTCCGGAGAGCGTCATGAAGCTGATCGAGAACGTAGAGACCACCGGCAACATCTACGGCGTGGAGAAGCCCTCCTGCGGCCAGGACGGCACGGACGTGCTGGTGTACATCGGCGAAGTCGCCGCCATCAAGGTTCCGGAAATGGCGAAGAATCTGCTGGCGCTGCTGGCAAAGGCGGGGGTTTCCGCCAGGGTTCTTCCCAATGAGCCTGCCTCCGGCGTGATGCTGGGCGACCTGATGGGCTACACCGAGGAAGTCCGCAAGCAGGCCGAAGTGTGCGCCAAGGCGCTGAACGAAACAGGTCTTCCCGTCGTGGTTCTGGACAGCTACGACGCCGAGATCATGACCCAGAAGTACCCCGAGTGGGGCTGCGAGATCACCGCCGGTGTCACCACCGCCACCGCTTTCGTCGCCAGACTGCTGGAAGAGAAGAAGCTTTCCCCCAAGGCTGTCCTGGGTACCGTGGGCGCCTGCCACGACGATGACCGTCTGGCGCGTACCTTCCACGAGTTCGCCCCGGTGCGCAGCATGGCCAAAGCCGCGGGCTACGAGCTGACGGAGATGTTCAACCACGAGAAGCTGGCGAAGTCCTGCGGCACCGCCGTTGCCTACGGCTATATGCCCGAGCTGGTGACCCGCATTGCGGGCGGCCGCTGGGACGATCTGACCCGCACCGATGCCAAGGCGATGCTGGTCGCGAATCCCGAAACCTGGCTGTGCTTCAGCCTGTGCGTTCCCGAGGGCTATCAGCTGGTAGACCTGTTCGGCGCGCTGCTGTAAAACGAATATGAAACACATTCTTGTCTGTGTAAAGGCGGTACCCGTTTCCTCCTCCGTCGAGGTGGACGGTCAGCACCGGTTGAAGCGGGATGGGGCCAGTTTGCAATGGAATATTGCGGATGAGTCCGCGCTGGAGGCCGCTTTCCGTCTGGCGGACAGGGATGGCAGTGTCACAGTCCTGACCATGGGCCCTCCAAAACTGGAGGGCCCATTGCTGGAATTGCTGGCAAGGGGCGCCAGCCGGGCGGTACTCATTACTGACCGCCTCATGGCCGGGGCGGACACCCGGGCGACTGCACGGGCGCTGGCTTCGGCGGCGGAAAAGCTGGGGCCGTTTGACGCCGTTTTCTGTGGCTGCAAGGCCATCGACGGGGAGACCGGGCAGGTTCCCGGGGAACTGGCGGCGGCGCTGGGGCTTCCCTGCATCTCCAATGCGGAGAAGGTGGAAATGGCGGGAGACGAACTGCTGGTCACCCGCCGGTTGGAGGACGGCGTTCAGAATCTGACCGTTTCCGGGTCTGCGGTCATCAGCTTCAGCAGCTATTCCTACCCGCTGCGCCTGGCCGGAATCCTGGGAATGCGCCGGGCGAGGAAAACCCCAGTGGAGATCCTGACAGCCGCCGATCTGGGTTTGACCCCGGAGGACTGCGGCCTGAAAGGGTCGCTGACCAAGGTCGTGGCAATGGAATCCCGCTTCCCCGGTCTGCGCCGGGGGCCAAAGGAAACAGATCTGGACGCGGGCGTTCGGAATCTGCGCGAACTTCTGCGGGAGGTGCGGCCATGAAGGAAATTCTGGTGTTATGCCCCTTCGGCGTAGATAAGGGTTTGCTGGGCAAGGCCGCGGGGCTTTCCGGCGGCGCACTGCGGGTGTTGATTCCGGCAGGGGAGAGCGACATTGCCGCGGAATACGGCGCAAGCCGCATTTTTGAACTGAACGCCCCGGAAATCGGGGACGAAAGCGCCTTTGCCGCCTTCCTGGCGGAGACGATCCGCCGGTGGGGCAGCCAGATCGTGCTGGCTCCGGCGACGGTGCGGATGCGCAGCATCATGCCCATGCTTGCCTGGCAGCTGGATGCGGGACTGACGGCGGACTGCACCGCCCTGCGTATGGAGGGGGAGCAGCTGATTCAGACCCGTCCGGCTTTCGGAAATTCCCTGATGGCGGACATCCGCTCGTTAAGTGAAATTCAGATGGCCACCGTCCGTCCGGGAACGTTCCGGCCGGAAAAGCAGGCGGCCAAAACGCCGACCGTAGAAACCATAACCTATACCCCGGACGAGCGGGTGAAGCTCCATTCTTTCGGAAGCTTTGCCCAGGGAAAGCCCCTGTCTCAGGCGGAAATCATCGTAGCGGGGGGCATGGGCGTCGGCTCCCAAGCGGGCTTTAAGAAGCTGGAAGCGCTGGCAAAAAAGCTCGGGGGCAGCCTGGGAGCGTCCCGCACGGCTGTGGAAGCGGGATTTGCGCCCTACCGCTGTCAGGTGGGCATGACGGGCATTACGGTCTGCCCGAAGCTGTACATCGCCGTGGGAATCAGCGGTGCGGTGCAGCACCTGGCCGGTATGTCCGGCTCCGGGAAGGTCGTCGCCATCAATTCGGACCCGAAGGCACCGATCTTTGACTATGCCGACTATGGCATCGTCGGGGATTGGGAAGCCGTTGTAGATAAACTTCTTAAGGAGGAAAACTTATGAATTACAAGAAAACCTATGTTCCTGCCAAGGGCTATACGCCCATCTGCAAGATCGGCGAGTGCAGCCTGAAAAAGCTGGAGTTCGGCATCATCGAGCTGGACGCCGGGGAGAAGCTGCCCTTCTACACGGAGGATCGGGAAGTCGCCTTCATCATGCTGGAAGGCCACTGCAACGTTTCTTTCGATGGCGAGCGCCATGAGAACATCGGCAACCGCGCCAATGTGTTTGAAAACCGGAAGGCCGAGAGCTTCTACATGCCCCGGGAGCAGCATCTGGAAATCGAAGCCATCGACCATATCAAGATCGCCGTCTGCGGCACGCCCGTGAAGGAAAAGACCGCTCCCCAGGTGCTTCGGGAGGATCATGTGGTGCTGAAGCTGCTGGGCCGCGTTCCCTACCAGAGAGAGACCAGCTTCATCATCGACGGCAATTCCAACGCAAAAGTCCTGACCATCGGCGAGGCCTACTGCACCGAGGGCAACTGGGCGGGCTTCCCGCCTCACAAGCACGACGAGGACAACATGCCCACCGAGTGCATCGCCGAGGAAATTTACTACTTCCTGTTTGACCCCAAGCAGGGCTTTGCCGTGCAGTGCCTGTACACCGCCGACGGCGCTCTGGATGAGGCCTACCGGGTGAAGAACGACGAACTGGTGGAGTTCCCCTACGGCTACCACACCACCGTTTCCACCCCCGGCTACCAGACCTACTTCCTGTGGCTGATGGCTGGCGACTATCAGGGCTTCAACCGCAGCAACGACCCGGAGCACGACTGGGTCAAGTAATTTCACCGTGTAACCCCGGGTGAACGGATGGATAGGTTCATCCGGGGTATCTTCAATAGGATGGTGCGTATATGACAGATTACGTTTTGGGTGTGGATATCGGCAGCGGCAGCGTGAAGCTGACGCTGCTGAGCCGGGAAGGGAAGATCGCTGCCACCGCCGGCTGTGAGTATCCCACCTATTATCCCCATGTCGGCTGGTGCGAGCAGGACCCGGAGGACTGGTGCCGGGCGTTCAAGACCGCCTTCGGGGATATTCTGAAAACGGCGGGCGTCGGGGCGGAGCGGATCAAGGCTCTGTCCTTTGATGCGGCCACCCATACGGCGGTGCTGCTGGGCGAGCAGAAGCAGGTGCTGCGCCGGGCAATCCTCTGGACAGACCAGCGCAGCAAGGCGGAGGTGCAGGAGCTGAAGGACACCTGCCTGGATACCATTATGGATCAGGCGGTGAACGCCCCCACCACGGTCTGGACGCTGCCCCAGCTGATGTGGCTTCGCAGGCATGAGCCGGAAATCTGGGGACAGATCCGCTATATTCTTTTCGCCAAGGACTATCTTCGCTACCGCATGACCGGCACCATGGAGACGGATACCATCGACGCGGCGGGTTCCATGTTCTATGACGCAAAGCGGGAACACTGGTCTCAGGAGCTGTGCGCCGTGGGCGGCATCCGGAAGGAATGGCTGCCCCGTCTGTGCAGCCCCACGGACATGGCGGGCACCATGACCGGGGAACGGGCGGCGGAATTCGGCCTTGCGGAGGGAACCCGGGTTCTGGTAGGCACCACGGATACCGTGATGGAGCTTTTCGCGGCGGGCAACGTGGAGCCGGGGCATGCCACGGTGAAGCTGGCAACCGCCGGGCGTATCTGCATCGTGACCGACCATGCGCTGGATTCCAAATTTATTTTCAATTACCGCCATGTGGTGCCGGGGCTGTGGTATCCCGGCACGGCGACGGCCAGCTGCGCCGCCAGCTACCGCTGGTATCGGGACACCATCGGCCGGGAGCCCTTCAGCGAGCTGAACGTTCCGGCGGAGAAAATCGCCCCCGGCAGCGACGGCCTGATGTTCCACCCCTACTTAAACGGCGAGCTGACGCCCTACAATGACCCGGACTTAAAGGGCAGCTACACCGGCATCAGTTCCAGCCACACCACCGCCCACTTCACCCGAGCTACGCTGGAGGGCGTCGCCATGAGCCTGAAGGACTGCCTGAACACCCTGAACGGTCTGGGCGTGGAAATGAAGCGGGTGCGCATCATCGGCGGCGGCGCGAAGGGAATGCTCTGGCGTCAGATCGTGGCGGATGTGCTGGGTCTGGAGCTGCAGAAGGTCAAGGTGGACGATTCCTCCTTCGGCACGGCCATGCTGACCGCCGTGGGAATCGGCTGGTTTGACAGCTTCGCCCACGCGGCGCAAGTCTGCGTGGAGATCGACTCCGTTTCCAGACCCGACCCGGAGACCCACGCGCTTTACGAGAAGCTGTTCCTGAAATACAAGGCGGTGCATGACGCGCTGGCGCCGATTTACCGGGGGTGAGTCCATGACAAGGGAAATACCGATTTTGGCCAGCTGCGACGTGCTGGTCTGCGGCGGCGGCTTCGGCGGAATATCCGCCGCATTGGCGGCGGCGAGGCTGGGGAAACGGGTGATTCTGCTGGAAAAGCAGTACGTTTTGGGCGGCCTGGGGACGGCGGGACTGGTCACCATTTATCTCCCGCTGTGTGACGGCGTCGGTCATCAGGTTTCCTTCGGACTGGCGGAGGAACTGCTCCGGCTGTCCATTTCCATGGGCGCGGAGGACGAATACCCTGCCAATTGGCTGGATAGGACAGACCCGGCGGGGCGGACGGAAAAGGATCACCGCTTCCGGGTACGCTATAACCCCTGGCTCTTTGCCATTCTGGCCGAGCAGGAGCTGATCAGGGCGGGAGTGAAAATTCTCTACGGCTGCTACGGTGTGGACGCGGAGGTACGGGAAGACCGCATTCATTCGGTCATCGTGGAAAGCATCTCCGGCAGGCAGAAAATCTGCACCCGCACCGTGGTGGACGCCACGGGAGATGCCTGCATTGCCCATCTTGCCGGTGCGCCGACGGAAACCCATCAGCAGGGCAACATTCTGGCAGCCTGGTACTACTCCCTGGGCAGCGAGGGCTACCGGCTCAACATGCTGGGCTTTTCTGATGTTCCGGCGGAGGAAGATGCCGGGCGAACGGCGCGTCCCCTGCTTGACCGCCGGTTTGGCGGCCTGGACTGTGGGGAAGTGTCGGAAATGATGCAGTATTCCCACGCCTCGACCCTGAATGACATCCGGAAAAAGCGCCGCAGCGACCCTTCCTGGGTGCCCACCGCCATTGCGACCATGCCCCAGCTGCGCATGACCCGGCGGATTCAGGGGGAATACACCCTGGACGATGGGGAAATGCACAAGTACTTCGCCGATTCCGTGGGCATGGTCTCCGACTGGAGAAAGCGGGGGCCGATTTATGAAGTCCCGTTTTCCACGCTGTATTCCGCCAAGGTAAAGAATCTGATCATGGCGGGACGGTGTACCTCCGTGACGGACGCCATGTGGGACATCATGCGGGTGATCCCCTGCTGCGCTGTCACCGGACAGGCCGCCGGTACTGCGGCCGCGCTGACAGAGAACTTTCCCCAGATGGATATCGGCCAATTGCAGCAGACGCTGAAAGACGGCGGCGTGATCCTCCACGAGCGGGAATTGAACATTGGAAAATTATAAGTGAATCGGAAAATTACAATTGAAAAAAATCCGAAAATAATGTATCCTTATGATGTATTGACACCGGCCGTATGATACCCTGCACCGGCCGTGTGGAGCGTCGGAAAATAACAATCAGAAAAAATAAGAAATGAGGTACTCTTATGGCATATCAACACTGGTCCTATGACACCCTGCACCGGCTGTGCATGGAAGCGTTCCAGAAGTTCGGCTTCACCGAAGCGGAAGCGGACATCATCCAGGACGTTCTGCTGACCGCTGACCTGTACGGCATCGAGTCCCACGGTATGCAGCGGATGGTCCGCTACCACAAGTGCATCGAAAAAGGCATGATCGACGTTCATGCCAAGCCCGAAGTGGTGTTCGAGACCCCCATCTCCGCCGTCATTGACGCCCATGAGGCCATGGGTCAGCTGGTTTCTCACAAGGCTATGGAAATGGCCATCGAGAAGGCCAAGACCACCGGCGTGGGCATCGTCTCCGTCCGGAATTCCAACCACTACGGCATCGCGGGCTACTATGCCAAGATGGCCTGCAAGGAGGGCCTGATGGGCTTCTCCTGCACCAACTCCGAAGCCATCATGGTTCCCACCTTTGCCCGGAAGGCCATGCTGGGCTCCAACCCCATCGCCTGCGCGTTCCCCGCAGAACCCTACGACTTCTTCTTCGACGCTTCCACCACGGTTGTCACCCGCGGCAAGCTGGAGATGTACAACAAGATGGAAAAGCCCCTGCCCGAGGGCTGGGCTTTGGACAAGGACGGTCACCCCTCCACGAATGCTCCCGACGTGCTGGCGAACATCGTGGCGAAGAAGGGTGGCGGCATCATGCCTCTGGGCGGCTCCACGGAGCAGCTGGGCAGCCACAAGGGCTACGGCTATGGTATGCTGTGTGAGATTTTCTCCTCCATTCTGTCCATGGGCGCAACTTCCAACTACTGCATGACCGGCGGAAAGGGTCAGATCTGCCATGGCTTCATGGCCATCAACCCTGCATACTTCGGCGACCCCGCCGCCATCAAGGAGCATTTCTCCAAGTACCTGCAGGAGCTGCGGGACGCGCCCAAGGCCGACGGCCAGGAGCGCATCTACACCCACGGCGAGAAGGAAGTTGCCGCGGTGAAGCGCATCATGGAAAACGGCATCCCCGTCAACGACAACACCATGGTGGAAGTGCTTGACCTGTGCAACTATCTGGGCATGGACTTTGGTTCCTACTTCGGCGATTATCGTCCTCCCGTCAAGAAGGACGTTTTCAAGGGTAACTACTAAAATAAGAGACAGGGAACCGGCCAACTGCCGGTTCCCGACGACAAACCTGTGGGAGGATCCTTTATGATCGCGATTCCTTACGGCAAGAGCCATCTGGATTTTACATTTCCTTATAACGGTCTGCTGACCTCCCGTGTGGACGAGCTGAAAAGCGACCGCACCGGCCGGGAGCTGGTGGAGGAAGCCATGGCATCGCCCATTGGAACGCCCACCCTGGCCGCCCTCGCGGCAGGGAAGAAACGCTGCACCATCATCATTTCCGACCACACCCGCCCCGTGCCCAGCCGGGACATCCTGCCCCCCATGCTGGCGCAGCTCCGGCAGGGGAACCCGGAAATTCAGGTGACACTGCTGGTAGCCACCGGCTTCCATCGGCTCACCACGACCGCCGAGCTGGAAGCCAAGCTGGGGAAGGAAATTGCCGGTTCTGAGAAAATCGTCGTCCACGATGCCTTTGACCCGGAATCCAATGTTCAGATCGGCGTTCTGCCCTCCGGCGCGCCGCTGGTCATCGACCGGACGGCGGTGGACACCGACCTACTCATTGCGGAGGGCTTCATTGAGCCGCACTTCTTCGCCGGTTTCTCCGGCGGGCGCAAGAGCATCCTGCCCGGCGTCTGCGATAAGACGACGGTGCTGGGCAACCACTGCGGCGCGTTTATCGCCTCCCCTTATGCCCGCACGGGCATTCTGGAGGGCAACCCCCTTCACCGGGACATGGTAGCGGCGGCAGAGATGGCAAAGCTGGCGTACATCGTCAATGTGGTCATCGACGAGGAGAAAAAGACGGTCGCGGCCTTTGCGGGGGATTTCCGGAAGGCGCACGAGGCCGGCGTGGCGTTCCTGCGGCAGTACTGCGAGGTGCAGGCCGTCCCCGGGGACATCGTTGTCACCTCCAACGGCGGTGCGCCGCTGGATCAGAACATCTACCAGAGCGTCAAGGGGCTGACTGCGGCGGAGGCTTCCGCCAAAGAGGGCGCGGTGCTGATCATGTGCGCCGAGCTGGCCGACGGCACCGGCGGCGAGGGCTTCTATACCTCCCTCCGGGACTGCGAAACCCCTGCGGCGCATTTTGAGCAGTGCGTCAATACCCCCCAGTCGGAGACCATTCCCGACCAGTGGGAGAGCCAGATCCTGGCGAGACTGCTCATGAAGCACCGGGTGATCTTTGTTTCCCGTCCGGAAATGGAGAAGACCCTCCGGGAGATGAAGCTGGACTACGCCCCTGATCTGGAAACCGCCATGGCCATGGCAAAGCAGGACAAGGGCGAAAACGCCTCCGTCACCCTGATTCCCAACGGTATTTCCGTTATGGTAAAATCATAAATTATTACATCAACAAAAAGGAGAAAAACTATGGATTACGCAAAAGAGTCCCTGCGGCTTCACAAGGAGTGGGGCGGCAAGATCGAGGTCATCTGCAAGGTTCCCTGCAAGACCAAGGACGATCTGTCCCTGGCCTACACCCCTGGCGTTGCCCGGCCCTGCCTGGAGATCCAGAAGGACATCGACAAGTCCTATGAGCTGACCCGCCGCCACAACCTGTGCGCCGTTATCACCGACGGTACCGCCGTTCTGGGTCTGGGCGACATCGGCCCCGAGGCCGGTATGCCCGTTATGGAGGGCAAGTGCGCCCTGTTCAAGGCCTTTGCCGACGTGGACGCCTTCCCCCTGTGCGTCAAGACCCACGATGTGGATGAGTTCGTCAACGCCGTGTACCTGATGAGCGGCTCCTTCGGCGGCATCAACCTGGAGGATATCTCCGCCCCCCGGTGCTTCGAGATCGAGCGGAAGCTGAAGGAAAAGTGCGACATTCCCATCTTCCACGACGACCAGCACGGCACCGCCGTCATCACCCTGGCCGGTCTGACCAACGCGCTGAAGGTCGTGGGCAAGAAGAAGGAGGACGTGAAGATAGTCACCTCCGGCGCGGGCGCTGCCGCTATTGCCATCGTCAAGCTGCTGCTGTCCTCCGGCTTCAAGAATGTGACCATGTGCGACCGCAAGGGCGCGATCTACGCGGGTCGTGACGGCCTGAACTGGATCAAGGAAGAGATGGCGCAGGTCACAAATCTGGACAAGAAGGCCGGTTCTCTTGCCGACATGCTGGTAGGCGCCGACGTGTTCATCGGCGTGTCCGCCCCCGGCATGGTGACGAAGGAAATGGTGCAGACCATGAACAAGGACGCCATCATCTTTGCCTGTGCCAACCCCACCCCGGAAATCTTCCCGGATGAAGCCAAGGCAGGCGGCGCAAAGGTCGTCTCCACCGGCCGCAGCGACTATCCCAACCAGATCAACAACGTTCTGGCGTTCCCCGGCATTTTCCGCGGCGCTTTTGACGTTCGCGCCAGCGACATCAATGAGGAAATGAAGATCGCCGCCTCCAACGCGCTGGCGAATCTGATCTCCGACGAGGAGCTGAACGAGAACTATATCATCCCCGCCGCCTTCGATCCCAGAGTCGGCCCCGCCGTGGCGAAAGCCGTAGCCGAAGCCGCCCGGAAGTCCGGCGTCGCGAGACTGTAAGGGAGAAAAGTCCAACCCTGCGGCCATCACGATTTTTGCGGAAGACATAACAAAGAAACGCCCACACGGGAACGCATGTTCCCGTGTGGGCGTTTTTTTAGGAGATTGCGTCTGCTTTTTTGTCTTTCGGCATGATCCAGAATTTCATCGTGGGATAGCTGATCACGACCTGAACCAGAATGTTGACGATGTTGGCAAGTGTGGGAGCCAGTGCTGCCGGGATTCCCCAGCTGATGAAGCATGTCTGACTGTAGGCGGGAAGCGCCGCAGAAATAAGCACCAGCACGATCGCCAGCAGAATGTACTTAGATACCGCTCCGGCAAACTGTGCATTGGATTTGAAAACCAGATTCCGCTGGACGATGAAATTCACGCTCTGCGCCGCGGCTGTTGCCGTGAGAAAGCTGAGAAAACCGCATAGCATCAGGCTTTCCGGGGTGGTGTAATTGAACATCAGAAACCGGAATGGCCGTGTGCGAAGCCCCCGGAAAACGAAACCTGTACAAATCCACATAACGACAAAATTCGTAATGGTCGCGCAGTTGGAAAGAATATTGAATTTGATGAACTCCCACAGATTGGGGTGCTGCTGTATCCACTTTTTCGCCGTCATGAGTCACTCCTTTCCCGGAATACCTTTGCGTTTTTTCCCTTTTGCCGCCAGGCTTTCAGAAAGCTGCCGCAGCCGCGGAAGAAATGGCCGTTGAAAATTTCCACTACGGCTTCCGCCATGGCCATGTCCGCCATCCCGCCCGTCATTTTCGCAATGCCGCGAAAGGGCATATTCAGGCGGAACAGGGCGTCCAGATCGGGTTTCCCTTTGGCGTTGGCTTTGTCAACCTGACGCCGGAACAGCCTGTAGACCTGCCTACCCAGCCAGCTGGGGGCGTACCGCAATTGGGTAAAGGTGTCGTTTATTGTAAGCGGCGCGGTTCGATCCCATTTGTGCTCCGGTACGGGATGTCCCAGCAGACGGGCAAATTCTTCATCGCTGACGGATGTTACCTGCCCGGAGAAGTAGCTGGGAAGGGCATCGGGCGTGTAAGGGAGCGGTGCGTGGGTGCCTTCTGCGGTCAGGGATTTCTCCAGGCGGATATCCAGAGAGGAAGCGCCGACCTGAATCCGGTAACTGCCGCTCTCGATTTCCCAGCGGTTTGTCGCCACGTTGAAGTAACGAAAGGCCTTGTCATCCAGCGGAATGGAGACCGTCCGGCTTTCCCCTGGCTGAAGGAATACCTTCGCAAAGCCTTTCAGCTCCTGTGCAGGGCGGAATACCGCCGGATTTTCGGGAGAAATGTACAGCTGAGCGATTTCCGCGCCCGGAACGCTTCCCGTGTTGGTAATGCGGAAAACGGCCTCTGTGTCGGATATCTCCAGATCGGAATAGGAAAAAGAGGTGTAGCTCAAGCCGAACCCGAAGGGAAAGCGAACCGCCCTGCCTGCCGTATTATAGTAGCGATAGCCAACGTAAACTCCTTCCCGGTACTCTGCCGTTTTTTCCTGACCGGGATAGTAACGGCTGCACGGGGTATCTTCCAGCCTGATCGGCCAGCTTTCCGCCAGCTTCCCGGAAGGAACGGCTTTTCCGGTGAGAAGGTCTGCCATTGCACCGGCTCCGGCCTGCCCGCCCAGATAACCGTGAATCAGACTTTTGCAGTGAACGATCCAGGGCGCTTCTACAGGCGCGCCGCCGGACAGAACAACAACAATGTTGGAGTTCTCCTGGGAAAGGGCTTCCAGAAGCTCTGCCTGACAGGGGCGGATGGACATGTCCGTCCTGTCCATTCCCTCCGTTTCCGCCAGTTCATCCAGGCCGAGCCAGAGGATGACCACGTCTGCCTGTCGGGCAAGCCCAAGCGCAGTCTGAAACGCGGAATCATTTGCGCCGCCGAAGCGCTCAAACCCCGGCGCATATCCGATGACATCCAGAGAACTGCTTTCCAGGAATGTCAGAGGACAGTCCAGCTTCGTCGGATTCACGCAGCTGGAGCCGCTTCCCTGATACCGGGGCGCTTTTGCAAAGTCCCCGATTACCGCCACACGGGTGCCTGCGGCCAAAGGAAGCAGATGGTCTTCATTTTTCAGCAGCACTGCGGACTCCGCCGCCGCGCGGCGGGCGAGGGCGTGGTGACATTCCGGATCGAAGGAAACATTTTTTTCGTCCGGCTGAGACACCGACAGGCATTTTTCCAGATACTCGCTCAGAATCTGATCCAGCCACTTCTCATCGACTTTGCCCTCCCGCACTGCCCGAAGGACTTCCAGGTCGCTGGTTCCGCCGGTGGTGGGCATTTCCATATGGCTTCCTGCCAGAAGTCCTGCGACGCGGTCGTTGCAGCCGCCCCAGTCCGTTACGACGAAGCCGTCAAAGCCCCATTCGTCCACCAGGATATCCCGGAGCAAATGCCGGTTTTCGTTGGCATATACGCCGTTGACCCGGTTGTAGGACGACATGATGCACTGGGGCTTTCCTTCCTTCACGGCGATCTCAAAGCCGGTGAGGTAGATTTCCCGCAGCGTCCTTTCGTCAAGCACGCTGTCGGAGTGCATCCGCAGCGTCTCCTGACTGTTCACGGCAAAGTGCTTCGGACACGCCGCAACGCCCTGGGACTGAATGCCGCGGATGTAGGCGGCGGCCATTTTCCCGGAAAGGTAAGGATCTTCCGAGAAGTATTCAAAGTTCCGCCCGCAAAGAGGACTGCGCTTGATATTCAGCCCAGGCCCCAGCAGAACGTGAACCTTCTGCGCTGCCGTCTCCTCGCCCAGAGCCGCGCCGATCTCCTCCGCCAGTGCGGTATCCCAGGAATTTGCAACTGTCGCCGCCGACGGCCAGCAGGTCGCGGGAACGCTGGAATGCAGTCCCAGGTGATCGGCCGCGCCTTCCTGCTTGCGCAGGCCGCTGGGGCCATCCGAAAAGCGGATGGCGGGAATCCTCAGATGCGCAATGGCTTTGGTCGTAAACTGTGTACCGCCGCTGAGCAGGGAGCATTTTTCCTCCAGGGTCATACGATTTATGTAATCTTGTATTTTCACATTTTCAGTCCTTTGAGCGTCCCCGCCCGGCCGGATAGCCGGGTGGGGACGTTCTTCACATTCGGTGCGGCGGCTTTAGCCGTCAACGGAGGTCCACAGGGTGGCGTGGTTATAGCTCAGAGTAACCGTTCCGTCACCGTTGTCCGTCCAGATACCTTCGATGGAGGACGGACCCTCGGGAGGCATTTCTCCCAGCTGGGAGAGCTTGAACGTACCGTCGGTATACAGCTCCAGGGGCGCGTCGTCAAAGCTGAACCGGCAGTCCGCGGCTACGATGAAGCTGTAGGTGGAGCCTGCATTGGCCGCGATGGGGGTCGCCGTGAAGGTAAAGCTGACGGAGGAATTGTCGCTGTTCAGCGTTCCGCCGGTGGTCACATCCAGCTTCTCCGTAACCTGAGGATAGCTGAAGGATTTCCGCGCGATTCCGTCGGTGTAGTAATAGTTTTTCGAGATCACGTTGTGCTCGCCGAAGGTCACGCCCTGCGCCACATCGACGGTGTTGGTCTCCGCATTCGTGGCAAAGGCAGAGGCACTGTGCCCCACGGCCTTGACGTCATAGGTGGCGCCGGGGGTCAGATCTGCGCACTGCGTGGAGTAATGGTCGGCGGACAGAGCGTCAATGGTCACTTCCACCGTGTCGGCGGCGTCTTCCACATTGGTAAATGTCACCACGACGGAATCCGGATAAACCTGATACATGTAGTTGCCAATGTTGCTTACCTGAACATCAACGGTATCCTCAAATGTGTTCCACAGGTAATCGATCACCGGGTCTTCCATCACGCCGGAGCAGGAATAGGCGGCCGTCGCGGCGGAGGACATGGCATTCTGGTTGTCGTTCATGGAGGGGAACGCGAAGACCTTTACAAGATACTCTCCGTAGCCGTAGCTGATCAGGTCATTTACGTTGCCGGAGTAGGTTTCCTCACCGTTTCCTGTGGCGGGAATGGAGTCACTGGAGAAAAGGAACGCGTCCTTGTCGTCGGTAGCATCCGTGCTGCAGAAATACATGAGGTAGTAATCGGCATTTTCCACGCCGCCAAAGGAATAACTGCCGTCCGCGTCCAGCGTAAAGTCAGCGGGGGTTGCCAGCTTTGCCTTTGCGCTTTCCTGGTCTCCCTTTGCCTCCGCGGTGGAACCGGAGGGGAACCACGCTTTCATGACCGCGCCGACCTCATTGCGGTAAATTTCCGCATTGCTGAAGGCAGTCGTGGAACAGGCTGTTGTGAAAATACAGATTGCCGCGATCATCAGCAGCAGGATCAATTTCTTTCCATGCTTCATATCAGGCTTCCTCCTTCCGGATAAAGCAAGAGACGATTCCCAGAACAACGGCGCCGATGCACAGCAGCATAATGGCCACCACGGGAACGAGCGAGCCTCTGGCTCCGTACATATCGATGTTGTTCAGTCTGTCCGCCCATACCGGATGGCTGTTCAGGAAAAACAGACCAAGACCATAGGAAACCAGGATCACCTGCAAAAGATTCAGATATTCCGTTGCTTTTCCGTCAACAAAGGCGTAAACCGCTGCACAGGCCGCGCCCAGTGCCAGGGCAATGGCGACGACGGAATCGAAGTAGTCATAGACCGCGCCGTAGATGCAGAACGCTGTCAGCGTCACCAGACAAACTGCCGCGCCGATCAGGCTGAGCTTTGCGCTCATGCTTTTGCCTTTCATACATTATCCTCCTCAGTACGTTTCTTTTGCTTGACCGTATTCACCACGCTGACCACCGTACATGCCAGGAAAGAAACGCCGAACACTGCGGTCGCAATCAGCATTGCCTGCTGCCACCAGGGTACGATGGTGACGACGGTGCTTCCGCTGGTCAGGCCGTTGACTGCGAAGCTGCGACTGATCACGTACAGGTCGTTCTTTGCGGCTCTGCGCAGGTAGGCGATGATAGAGGTATCTCCGGCGTCGACCAGCTTTCCGATGGCGGATTTATAGGCGTTGGCATCCAGACAGTAGTAATCCTGACCGGTCACCAGGTATTCCGCAAAGTGGTTCTTATATGCGGCGGAGGAGTAGCCGTCGGAGGTGATGTGACCCTTGAAGCCCCATTCTCCCCGCAGCACATTTTGCAGCAGCGCGGAATTGGCGTTGTTGGGAATGCAGCCGATCCGGTTGAAGGCTGTCATAACGCTCAGTGCGCCGCCTTCACAGAAAGCGCCCTCAAAAGCTCTCAGATAGATCTCCCGCAGGGCCTGCTCGTTGGTGAACGTCACCACGCCGCCGCGGGCGGTTTCCTGATCGTTCAGTGCAAAGTGCTTGATGCAGAAGGTCACGCCGACAGACTGCATTGCCGCCGCCTCATGTGCGCCGACGATGTAGCCCAGATTGCCGTCCTCGGAATAATACTGGGTGTTGCGCCCGCCGAAGGGAGTACGGTGAAGGTCGCCGCCGCCGTACCAGATCTCCGTCGCGTTGCAGAACAGAGCTTCGATGCCCAGCAGCTGGCCGCGGGCGTTGAAGCGGTCGGCGTTCCAGGTTCTGGAGGTTGTAGACTCAGATACCCAGCCGATGCACCGGTTGCCGTTGCAGACCAGCGAGCCGATGCCGGAATTGTCGTCGGTGCGCTTTGCGCTGGGCATACCCACGCTGTCAAGGGCAACATAACCGTCGTTGTCCGAAATCAGGTTGAGCATATCGTCAACCGTCAGCTGATCCAGGAAGGCGTTCCAGGTTTCCTCGTCGTCATAATCCGTGTTGTACAGATCCGCAAAGGTCAGACCGTTGTCCGCGCCAAAGACGAATTCCTCGCCGGTATCATATTCCTCTGCGGAATACCAATTCGCGACCATGTCTTCCAGCATTTCTGCCGTCATGGCAAGCTTGATCGCCTTCTCGGGGTAGGTGCCTTCCCAGTCGCTGCGGGAGAGGTAGGTGAAGTCGGTGCCGTAGTAATTCACGTCCGCCTTTTCAAACTGGTTGGTCACTTCTGTGTCGTTGAAACGGGAAAGCTTGTAGCTCTGGGTGTCCAGATTCTCCTGGCTCCAGGCGTGAACCATTGTCTCGTCGCCGCTGTAGTCCATGCCGTCGGCGGTGGTGAAGCCCTTGGCCGCCAGAACGTTATTCAGTGCATCATGGGCGTTTTTGCCGATCGCCAGATAGTAGTTGCCTGCGCTGAGGATATAGCCCTGTGCGCCGTAAGCGTCGTAGCTTGCCAGGAAGTAACGCTCTACCTCCACGGTCACGGTCTCGGAGGCACCGGGCGCCAGCTCGGAGGTCTTTCCGAAGCCTACCAGCTGAACGGCGGCCTTTTCCACCTTGTTCTGCTTTTCATACTCGCCGTAGGGGGTCTGCGCATAGACCTGAACCACGTCCATGCCGGCGGTGTCGCCGGTGTTGGTCACGGTCACGTCAACCAGATAGGCGTCCTTCTGCACGTCGTATTCCACCTTGTCCAGCTTCTGGGCAAAGGAGGTATAGGACAGACCGTAGCCGAAGGGGAACGCAACCTCTTCGGTATAGTTCCACGCATTTCCGGAGGAAGAACCGACCGTGCCGGCTGCGTTTCCGCTGCGCATGACGGTATCTTCGTAGCGGGTCTCATAGTATTTGTAGCCGACGTAAATGCCCTCGGCATAGAGGATCCAGTTGTCCTCGGATTCCTCGCTGCCCGCGTCCGCATCGTTCGCGGCCACCCAGTCCAGGTTTGTCCACTTCTGGGTGTTGCCTGCGGCATAGGTGATCGCGGGGGAGGAAAGGGAATTGACTGCGTAGGTGTCCACGGCATGGCCGGAGGGGTTGGCTGCGCCCACCAGAATATTCACAACGCCGGTATAGCCCGTTGTACCGGTCCGGCCGATGATCATGCAGGCGTCCACGTCATAATCGTCCAGCCAGCCCAGCTCCATGGCCTGTTCCGAGTTGATCAGAACGATGATGCTCTTCAGGATGCCGGCGGCCTTCTGTTCCTTCAGGTATGCCATCAGGTCTTCTTCGTTTTTCGAGAGGTTCAGGTAGTGCCGGCCTTCCTGGGTGACCATGACCGGGTCGTTGCCCTCACCGCCGGCACGGGACAGAACCACGATGGCCGCATCGTTGCAGGAGTCCTTCCAGGTTGCTTCCTGTGCGCGTACATCCTTGATCTCGCCCTCGGCGACCTGGGAACCGTTGGTGGTACCAAGACTGCCATAAGCAGTTTCGCCGAGAACGGCATTGACGTTTTCCACGCCCAGCTCAGCCTGCAAAGCGGAGACCAGCGTGGACGGGACGATGGAGTCAAAGGGGGTTCTTGTGGAAGCGCCCACGGAATGGAAGGAGCCGTTTCCAAATACCGTGACGCCTGCACCCTGATGCAGGGGCAGCGCGCCGTTTTCATTTTTCAGAAGGACGGCGCCTTCCTGTGCCTGGGTGATGTTTTCGGCGGCGACATCAAGCTCCAGCAAAAGCGCCGCCTGGTTGTTGCTGCTGTCGATATCATACGGATTGTCGTATACGATCGCGCTGGCGGCATCTTCTGCGTCGTTCTGAACGATTTTGCTGGTGGTCAGGTTCAGCGCAGAGTTGATCACGCCCGCATAACGGAATGTCAGTGTGGTCGCCGACGTGCAGATAAACAGCAGAAATGCCATTATTCCGGCGATACCGCGAAGAAGTGCTGTCCTTTTTTTCATAGTTACCTCCATATACTTACTGTTATCCCTGTTTTGCAGAATCATCTGCCTGCATATGCCGCCGGCAAACAGGCATGCCGGGCAGCAGATACTAGCTTCCTCTCGTCATCTCTCACGCTCCCGTTCCGATCTTTGTCCCCTGGATCCTGTCCCCGGAAACCCACAAGCCTGTGCAGTTTCCTGTCGATCTGGATTATAGCAAAGATTTTTCGCCGTGGCGCCGGGATTGCGCACTTTGTCGATTTTTTGGCGTAAATTGTCATTCCTGTCGTGCCGGTTGCACAAAAATTCCCCTTGCATCAGCAAGGGGAATCTTTTGAACCGGAATCCGGAAGAAGAATTTGCAGCACAAACCATTGCTTTTCCGTCCGCACCGTGGCAATTCCGTCGTATTTTCCGACAACGTAGCGGATACTTTTCAGACCGTATCCGTGGAAGTTCTCGTCCTTTTTTGTGGTGATGGGCAGACCTTCGGAGAAGTGCAGATCCCCTTCGTAGTAGTTTTCAAACCGGATCAGCACAAAATTCCGTTGGGAGGAAACCGTAACATGGATCAGCCGCTTCTCCGGATTCCGGATTTTCTCCACACACTCGATGGCGTTGTCCAGCGCGTTTCCGAAAATTGCGCTTAAGTCCATTACTTCCATAAAGTCCAGCAGCCTGCCGTCTGCCACACAGGTCAGGCTGATGTTGTTTTGCATACAGTACAGACCTTTGCCGGTGAGAACGGTGTCCAGAACCTGATTGCCTGTTTTGTACTGGGCCTCGTAGGTCTTGATTTCCGCTTCCATCTGATCCAGGTACTGCTCGCGCTTGCTCTCGTCCGTCAGGGAGCGAAGCAGCGCGATCTGGTGCTTCATGTCGTGGTATTTCCGGTTGATCAGGTCGATGCTGTCCTTGGATATCTGATACTGCTGGTACTGCACCTTCTGTACGTTGCGCACTGCCTCCAACTCCCGGCTGATCCGCAGCTCCCGGCACTGAACGTGATGGGCGTAGAGAATCGCCAGTCCGCCCAGATCCATGATGGTGCGGATGTTGTATATCTCTGCACCGTACCGCCCGCTGAAGGGAGTGTTGTTCGTCAGAAAGCTCAAATTGCTTGCGGCAAAAACGGCAATGCCGATGATGGCTGCGGTACTCAGCTCCCGCCACGTAATATCCAGTCTGCCGCCCTTGGCGCACAGCCTGCGCAGCATGGCGCCCGTCAGCAGAAACGCCGCCAGGTAAACGCCCATCAGCAGTCCGAGCTGCTGCCACGCGGGCGCATCCAGCAGGAGGAAGCAGTGCAGCTGCCACTCAAGGGATGCCACAAACTCTGCCAGCACGAACGCCTGAACGCAGTAGAATGCCGCGTCCCGCAGACTGATTTTTCCGCACAGCCATATCAGAAGAAACATCAGCCCGACGGCTCCGGCCATGCAGGGAAGCCAGAGTTCCAGAGGAAGACCGCCTGTCAGAACCATAAATCCCACAATTACGCCGAAAAGAGCGCCGGAAACCGCGGCGAGACGCCATCCGTGAAAACGCTTGGGAAGCGGGATGATGTAGACCATGCAGGCCAGCCATTCCGCCAGAGCGGTGTACAGCCGGGGAATATCAGGAAGTGTATTATTCATTTCAGAACCTCACCCAGGTGGTCTGTCAGGGCTTCCATAAAAGCGTTCTTCCGTGGACGGCTGAGCTTCAGCAGGTCTCCCCGCACGACCGCGCAGTTGTCCTGGATCCCGTCCACATGCTCCAGATTGATCAGATAGCTGTTATTGCCCCGGAAAAAGTGGCAGCCCTCCAGCTGCTCCTCCACTTGCCGGAGGGTCAGTCTGGAATCCAGATTTCCCACCTGGGTATGGAATGTCAGATCGTGATTCCGGCTTTCCACGTAATAGATCTGGGAGACCTCCAGCTTGCGGACGCCGCCCGTCACCGGAATGGTGATGTATTTCCGTGTCCGGCTTTTCAGCCGGGTGATGGCACGGTCGATCCTCTGACTGAAGGCAAAGTAGCTTACCGGCTTCAGAACATAATCCAGCGCGCCTACGGAATACCCCTGAATGGCGTACTGCACCATGTTGGTAATGAAAATGATGACGACCTCCGGATCCAGCTTGCGGATCTCCTGCGCCGCCGTCATGCCGTTCATAAAGCTCATTTCCACGTCCATCAGGATAATGTCGTAGACCGGGCGGTAGCCTTCCGTGATCTCATCCCCGTCGGTAAAAACAGAGATGTCCATTGCCTGTTCGCTCTCCTGGCTGTATCGCTGCAAATACCTTTGCAGCTGCTGGATGTAGTTCCGGTCATCTTCAACAATTGCGATCCGCAGCATTCTGCTCCCCTCCGCGAATTTTTTCACATTATAGCACACAAGAAAAAACAGCGCAAGGGAAACCCTAAATTCATGAAAAAACCGGCAAGAGCCGGACAGCGGATAGAGAAAATCTGCCACTGTCAGCTCTTGCCGATTGATTCAGCGTTTCTTTTACGATTTCAGGTCAACAGCGCGGTCGAAGAGGGCTTCTACATCCTCGCCGGGGCCGTTCGAGCAGAGGGAAACCACCACGGCGGCCAGCAGACCGGCGGCAAAGCCGGGGACGATCTCGTAGATATCGGTGGAGGACAGAAATACCAGCCACAGGATGTCCACCGCGGCGCCGGCGGCAATGCCTGCCACCGTTCCGCCGAAGGTGAGCCGCTTCCAGAACAGGCTCAGCAGAATGACGGGGCCGAAGGCCGCGCCGAAGACGCCCCAGGCGTTTTCCACCAGACCCATGATGGAGCCGGAGTTGGGGTCGGAGGCAATGATCAGTGCAACCACGGCGATGACGATGACCACGATGCGTCCTGCCCAGAGCATTTCGGAATCGGAAGCCTTCTTGCGGATGACGGGCTTATACACGTCGCTGGCAAAGGCGGAGGACGCCGCCAGGAGCTGGGAGTCGGCCGTGGACATGGCGGCGGACAGGATCGCGGACAGCAGCAGGCCGGACACCAGAGCGGGGAAGATGCGGCGAACCATGGTGATGAACACGGTGGAGGAATCCTCGATTTCGCCCAGGTACAGACGTCCGGCGACGGCGGTCAGGGCGGACATGATCAGAATGATGGTCGTCCAGGAAATGCCGATGACGCTGGACTTGCGCAGCTCCTTCTCGGATTTCAGGGACATGAACCGGATGATGATGTGGGGCATACCGAAGTAGCCAAGTCCCCAGCCCAGGCCGGAAATGATGTCCTGGGGCGTGGTGAAGAAGTTGAAGAAGCCATCGGGCAGGGCCGCGCCGGTCACGGCGCCGTCCCCCGCTTTGGCCAGCGCCAGAGCGAACAGGGGCGCGATCAGAAGTGCTGCCAGCATGATCATGCCCTGGAAGAAATCCGTCCAGCACACCGCGCTGAAGCCGCCCAGGAAGGTGTAGGCCACGATGATGAAGGCGGCGATGTACATGGCGACGGTGGGATCGATGTCCATGACCGTGTTGAACAGGGTGCCGCAGGCCTTGATGGAGGAAGCGGCATAGATGGTGTAGGCTACCAGGAAAATGATGGCGCTGAGGATTTGCAGGGACTTGTTCTTGCTCAGGAACCGGTTGGTCAGGTACTGGGGGATGGTGATGGAGTCGTTGGCGGCGATGGAGAACCGGCGCAGCCGGGGCGCCATGAAGATCCAGCTCACGGCGTAGCCGATGCCGAGACCGATGGCGATCCAGGTCTGACCCATGCCGCTGAGGTAGATGGAAGCGGGAAGTCCCATGAGCACCCAGGCACTCATGTCGGAGGCACCGGCGGACAGAGCGGACACCCACGCGCCCATGTTGCGGCCGCCGAGAAAGTAGTCCTTCTCACCGGCACCCTTGGACTTGCTGAAGAAGTACAGACCGATGGCCACCATGAACACGAAATAGACTATGAATACAGAAAGCTCGACATAATTCACAAAAATCCCTCTCTCTTTCGATACATGAAATTAAATCATGTATCTATGCTTAATAGTGATGCATTCATTATACAAGGGTTTCGGGAATTTTGCAACGAAAACTTTCTTCCTGAGTTGTACAAAAAAACGTTGCCAAATGGGAAAGGAAGTGCTATTATACACAAGATATAATGAAATTTCCGCATGAAGAAGGGAAAAGCGGCATGAGCCTGAAAAAATATGAAGCATTTGTGCGAACTGTGGAGCTTGGCAGCCTGACCAGAGCCGCGGAAGCCATGGGCTCGACCCAGTCCCGCATCAGCCATGTCCTGAGCGCACTGGAAGAGGAGTACGGCTTCGTCCTTCTGCGCCGGAACCGGAGCGGCGTCCGGCTGACGGAGGCGGGGGCGATGGTGCTGCCCAAAATGCAGGAGATTTTACAGAAGGATCGGGAACTGACGGAGCTGATCGGGGACATCCGCAGCGCCGACGCCGGAACCGTCCGGCTGGGAGCCTTTACCAGCGTGGCAGTCCACTGGCTGCCGGGGATGATCCGGATGTTCCAGAGCGCCCACCCCAAGGCCGAGCTGAAAATGTTCAACGGCGATTACCACGACATGGAACAGTGGCTCCGGGAGGGGGAGGTTGACCTGGGTTTTGTGACTCTGCCCGCCCCGGAGGGGATGCGCACCATCCCCCTGACCCAGGATCCGCTGGTGGCCATCATGCCGAAAAATCACCGGCTGGCGCAGCTGGAGGAAATCCCCATTCAGGAGCTGGGGGAGGATCCTTTTATCAGCCTGCTCCAAAGCTCAGCCCATGACATTCACCGGGCGCTGGACAATGCGGGGGTGCGCCCGAATATCAAATTTACCACGAAGGACGACTACGCCATTCTGGCCATGGTGGAGCAGGGACTGGGCATTTCCATCGTCCCCCAGCTGCTCATCCAGGGACGGACACAGAATCTGGCGGTTCGCCCGCTGAAGCCCCGGGCAAGCCGGACGATCGCCCTGGCCATCCCGGAGGGGAAGCCCCTGCCCGTGGTGGAAGCCTTTGCCCGGACGGCGGTGGACTGGGTGAACGGGCAGAGCGGGAAATAACAGCGTTATTAGAGCCTATCTGAAAACCGTCAAAACGCCCAACAGCGGCTCTTTTTGCCCTGTGCCGCACCATTTTCCTTTGGAATACACAAAGTATTCCTGCAGAAAAATGGCTTGCACAGAGCAAAAATCCCTCGCTGTTGGTCATTCTGCCGGTTTTCAGATGCGGCCTGAATGGAGGATACTGAAAATGAACACGATTTCTGCACCCGAAGGGGATTCCGTTATTTCACAGATTCTGGCGGCCTACGCGCTGCCGGGTACGGTCATGGACATTGCCCGCCACGGCAAGGGGCATATCAACGACACCTTCTGCGTGGTGTGTCAGACCCCGGAGGGCGGCACTGTCCGATTTATTTTGCAGCGGCTGTCCCAGGCCGCGTTTCCCCATCCTGAGGAAGTGATGGAGAATTTTGTGGGCATCACGTCCTATCTGCGCAGAGAGATTCTTGCCGAGGGCGGCGACCCCTCCCGGGAGACCCTGAGCCTGGTGAAAACCAGAGACGGCGCTGACTTTGTGACCGACAACCGGGGCAGAGCGTGGCGGCTGATGCCCTTCATCGAAAATGCCGACTGCTATCAGTCGGCCACGCCGGAGCTGTTTGCGGCGTCGGGACGGGCGTTCGGACGGTTCCAGTACATGCTGCGGGATTATCCTGCCCAGACGCTCCATGAGACCATTCCCCATTTCCATGACACCGAAGTCCGATTCGATCAGTTTATCGCCGCGCTGGAAGCCGACAAGCTGAACCGGGCAAAAGGGGTGTCCCCGGAGATCCAGTTCATTTTGCAGCGGAAAGCGGACTGCGGCGTTGCCCTGCGGGCGCTGCGGGAGGGGAAGCTTCCTCTCCGCGTCACCCACAACGATACAAAGCTGAACAACATCCTGATTGACCGGGACACCCGCGAGGGCATCTGCGTCATCGATCTGGACACCACCATGCCTGGACTGTCCATCAACGACTTCGGCGATTCCATCCGCTTCGGCGCGAACCACTGCCTGGAAGACGAGCAGGATTTGACGAAAGTCAATTTTGACATTTCACTGTACGAGGTGTTCACCCGGAGCTTCCTGGAGGGAGCGCGGGGCAGTCTGACGCCCGCGGAGCTGGAATATCTGCCCTGGGGCGCCCGGCTGATGACGCTGGAATGCGGCATCCGCTTCCTGGCGGATTACCTGGACGGCGACCATTATTTCCATGATATCAGCCACCCCCGACAGAATCTGGATCGCGCCCGCACCCAGCTGAAGCTGGTGAAGGACATGGAGGAGCAGTTTGACGCCATGGCGGCGGTGGTCGCCAAATATGCGAAATGACGGGAAACACCGGCGAAAACGGCTGCTTTTTTGGGTTGCAATTTCCGGCAGAGGCGCTATAATGTTTCTTGAAAACAGGTGCACATAACGCGCTTTTGCGCAGTATAAAGGAGGATACCACAATGAACATTCTGGTTACCGGCGGCGCCGGCTACATCGGCTCCCACACCTGCGTTGAGCTTCTCAACAGCGGATACGATGTGACGGTCATTGACAACCTGTGCAACGCCAACCCCAAGAGTATGGAACGGGTGGAGGCCATTACCGGCAGGAAGGTCAGATTCTACGAGGGAGACGTCCGGGACGAGGCGCTTCTGCGGAAGATCTTCGCAGAGAATGAGATTTCCGCCGTCATCCACTTTGCGGGTCTGAAGGCCGTGGGAGAGTCCGTCGCCCAGCCCTGGCGCTACTACGACAATAACCTCAATACCACTCTGGTGCTGACCAAGGTCATGACGGACGTGGGCTGCAAGAAGATCATTTTTTCCTCCTCCGCCACCGTCTACTCCGGCGACAACGAGATGCCCCTGCGGGAGACCAGCCGCACCGGCAACTGCACCAACCCCTATGGCTGGACGAAGTACATGACCGAGCAGATCCTCTCCGGCATGGCTTATGCCGATAAGGAGTGGAGCGTCGTGCTTCTGCGCTACTTCAACCCCATCGGCGCCCATGAAAGCGGCATGATCGGCGAAGATCCCCGGGGCATTCCCAACAATCTGATGCCCTACATCACCCAGGTGGCCATCGGCCGCCGGGAGAAGCTCAGCGTCTACGGCAACGACTATCCTACCCCCGACGGCACCGGCGTCCGGGACTACATCCACGTGGTTGACCTTGCCAAGGGACATGTGGCGGCGGTGAAATATGTCGTTTCCGGCCAGGGCTGCGAGGTGTTCAACCTGGGAACCGGAATCGGCTACAGCGTGCTGGACATGGTTCACGCCTTTGAGAAGGCCAACGGCGTCAAGGTTCCGTACCAGATTGTCGGCCGCCGTCCCGGCGACCTGCCCACCTGCTACGCAGACCCCGCCAAGAGCGAGCGCGTACTGGGCTGGAAGGCGGAAAAGAATCTGGAAGACATGTGCCGGGACTCCTGGAACTGGCAGTCCAAGAACCCCATGGGGTACGGGGAATAAAGAACAGAAAAACACATCGGCCATCCTTTTTGGGATGGCCGATGTGCTTTTTTTGTAATTTAGATTTCCCGTTTCTCATAAAACCGGATGGAGAGCAGCCAGGAGACGGCGAAGACGACCGTTGCCAGAACAGGCAGCAGGGCAATGGGGAGGGAGACACCGGACAAGTCCGGCGTGTCCAGAATGGCGGACAGGCCGCAGAAAACGCCCACGACGCCGATAAAGACAATGCGTCCCTTCTGCGCGCCGAATTTGAACAGCGGCGGCATGGTCAGCGCGGAGGACAGCAGGGAGATCATGGCAAGCACTGCCAGCTGGTCAGTCAGGTCGGCGGGGGAAAATACACCGCTCCGGCAGAGACGGACGACGGCGGCAGCGGCGGACAGCAGGAAAATGGTACCGGCGCAGATCAGGCTCATGATGTACTTTCCGGAGACGTATTGCCGCCGGGTCACGGGGAGGGTGTCGCAGTAGGTGAGCCAGTGCTCCGCGTCGTCGTAAGCCAGCAGATTCACCGGCAGGGTGCTGCTGAGAATGCAGGGATAGTAGATGAAAAAGGGCGACTGCCCGTCCGAAGAAAAGGCGGAAAAGATAATAAACGCCAGCAAAAACAGGGGCATCAACCGGCAGTAACTCCAAAGCAGGTAAAAATCCTTCCGAATCAAACCCTTCATATCAGTGTTCCTCCTTTGCCATGAAAATGAACAGCTGCTCAATATCCATCGGGCTGAACGTGGGATTTCCGGGAACGCCCGACCGCTTCACCAGAAGCTCGCAGCCGAGGGGTGACACCCGCTTGCCGACGATGGCGGAAGCGGGGATGGCCGCCGCGTCCTGAGCGGTGCAGTGAAGAACCCCGTATTCCTCCTTCAGCCGGTCTTTTTCCTCGCAGAGAATCAGTCTGCCTTTGTGGAGGAAGGCGATGTAGTCGCAGATCTTTTCCAGGTCACTGACAATGTGGGAGGAAATCAGAATGGCGTGGTTTTCGTCCCGGGTGAATTCGTTGAAAATGTCCATGACCTCGTCCCGGACGACCGGGTCAAGACCGCTGGTGGCCTCGTCCAGAATCAGAAGCCGGGGGTGGTGGGACAGGGCGACGGCAATGCCCAGCTTCATTTTCATGCCCCGGGAAAAATCCTTGAATTTCTTGTCTGCGGGAACGGCCAGCCGGGTCAGATAGTCGGAAAAGACTGCTTCGTCCCAGCTGCGGTAAATGCCCTGCATGATCTTGCCCACCTGCCGGGCGGTGAGACAGGCGGAGATGCCCACCTCGTCCAGCACAACGCCGATTTCCTCTTTGGAAAGGCACAGGTTTTCCCGGTTGTCATGGCCTAAGATGGTGATGGTGCCGCCGTCCCGGGAAATGGTGTTGAGAATGAGCTTGATGGTGGTGCTTTTTCCCGCACCGTTTTCGCCAACAAGCCCCATAATGCAGCCCCAGGGCAGGGTCAGGTTCAGATGATCCAGGGAAAAACCGTCGTAGTGCTTGGTTAAATCCCGTATTTCCAATGCGTTCATGTTCAATCCTCCATGGCAAATTTGACCATATCCAGAACTTCCTGCTCGCTCAGGCCGACGGACTGGGAAAGGCGGATGATCTGGTCAATGTGGTTTTCGATGTTTTTCAGGGTCTCCTCCCGGAGCAGCTCCACATTTTTGGGAGCCACGAAGCAGCCCTTGGCGGCGATGGTGTAGATAAATCCCTCTTTTTCCAGCTCGTCGTAGGCACGCTTGGTGGTGATCACGCTGATGCGCAAATCCTTGGCAAGATTCCGGATGGAGGGCAGGGCTTCGTGCTCCTGAAGCTCGCCGCTGATGATCTGGGCCTTGATCTGGGAGTAGATCTGGTCGTAAATGGGAAGGCTGCTTTTGTTGTCGATCAATACGGTCACGTTGGCACCTCACTTCTGTTATAACTGTATATGTGCAGTATATACAGATATAACAGATTTGTCAAGTACTTGGGAAAAAATATCCCAGCCTTTCAGGCTGGGATATCAGAATATTTACAGAACTTTCGAGAGGAAATCCTGCAAACGGGGATTCTGGGGATTGCCGAAAAGCTGGGCGGGGGAGCCTTGCTCCAGGACTTTTCCGTCGTCCATGAACAGCACCCGGTTGCCGACCTCCCGGGCAAATCCCATCTCGTGGGTGACGACCACCATGGTCATGCCGCTTTCCGCCAGCTCCTTCATGACCGCCAGGACTTCGCCCACCATTTCCGGGTCGAGGGCGGAGGTGGGCTCGTCAAAGAGCATGACCTTGGGGTTCATGGCCAGCGCCCGGACAATGGCGATCCGCTGCTTCTGGCCGCCGGAGAGCTGGTTGGGGTAGGCGTCCGCCTTCTCCTCCAGGCTGACCCGGCGCAGCAGCTGGGTGGCCTTGTCGTCCGCCTCCGCCTGGGTCATCAGACCGGTGCGCACGGGGGCGAGGGTGATGTTTTTGCGGATGGTCATGTTGGGGAAGAGGTTGAAGTGCTGGAACACCATGCCCATTTTCCGGCGAACCAGGTCGATATTGGTCTTGGGGTCGGTGATGACCTCGCCGTCAAAGGTGATGGTGCCGGAGGTGGGTTCCTCCAGCAGGTTCAGACTGCGCAGGAACGTGGACTTGCCGGAACCGGAGGGGCCGATGATGACCATTTTGTCCCCGGGGTAGATGTGTTCGGAAATGTCCTTGAGCACCAGATGGTCGCCGAAGGATTTGCTCAGATGCTTAACGTCTATCACTTTGACGCAGCCTCCTTTCCAGTAAACTTTGCAGCCAGCTGAATATCATGACCAGCAGCAGATAGATGCAGGCGATGCCGATGAGGGGGAACATCTGCTCGTAGGTTCGGCCGTAAATGGCCTGGGCGGCGTAGACCATTTCCTTGCCGCCGATGACGGTGATCAGGGAGGTGTCCTTCAGCAGCATGATGAACTCGTTGCCGAGGGCGGGGAGAATGGCCTTGAAGGCCTGGGGAATGACGATTAGACGCATGGTGTCGATGTAGCCGAGGCCAAGGCTCCGTCCGGCTTCAGACTGGCCGGGGTCAAGGGACATGAGGCCGCCCCGGATGATCTCGGAGACGTAAGCGCCGGAGTTGATGCCCAGGGTCAGGGCGCCCACCATGGTGTAGTTCCGGGAGAAGGAGAAGATCACGAAGCCCATGATCAGCAGCTGCACCATCATGGGCGTGCCGCGGATGACGGTGACGTATACCTTGCAGATGCCGTTGAACAGGCCGAGGATGGGGTTCTTGTGTCCCGTCCGCTGCTGGTCGTGGGCAGTCCGGATCACGGCTACCACAATACCGAGGATGATGCCCAGGGTCAGCGCCATGGCCGTGACCAGCAGGGTGGTGCCCACGCCGTTCAGGTATTGCTTCCAGCGGTTCCCGTCGATAAATGCCTGATAGAATTTGACGTAGAATTCCTGCCAGAAGGATGCGGTGCCGTCCCGCATCAGGGGTTTCCAAAGTTCGTAAAGTTCCACAGCTTCACCTTCTCATTTCATATATGTTATACGCAGAAAATCGGCCTTCCCGGTGCGAAGGTCGGTTTTCCAGGTACAACGGTGCCAAGGGCGGCCTGAGCCGCCCCTGGCTAAGCGGATTTCATTATTCAGCGGAGATGTACTTGTCAACGATGGACTGGACGGTGCCGTCAGCGATCAGCTCGGCCAGCGCCTGGTTGATGGCGTCGAGCAGGGCGGTGTTGTCCTTGTTCACGCCGATGGCATAGTTCTCGGTGACGTACTCGGTGTCCAGAATGGTCAGACCGGCGTTGGAAGCCACAAAAGCCTCGGCGGGGGCGGAGTCGATGACCACGCAGTCAACCTGACCGTTGATCAGAGCCTGCACGGCGGAAGCGCCGTTGTCATAGGCGGTGACATGATCGTCGCCGTAATCGTCGGAGGTGTAGATGTTGCCGGTGGTGCCGCGCTGGGTGCCGATCATCTTCTCGCCCAGGTTGTCCAGGGTCACATCGGAGCCTTCCTTGACGATGACCACCTGCACGCCGGTGGCGTAGCTGTCGGAGAAGTTCATGACCAGCTGACGATCCTCGGTGACGGTGACACCGGCCATAACGATGTCGGATTTATTCTGCTGCACGGCCAGCAGAGCGGCGTCGAAGTCCATGTCGTCCACGACCAGCTCCAGACCCAGCTTCTCGGCGATAGCGCCGGCGACCTCAACATCGATGCCCTCGAAGCTGCCGTCATCGGCGACCATCTCATAGGGAGGGAAGGCGGCGTTGGTGGACATGATCAGCTTGCCGGACTCGATGGTCTTCAGTTCGGCAGCGGCGGTCTCGGCAACCGTGGCGGCAGCTGTGGTCTCAGCGGCGGCGGTGGCGGCGGGAGCCTCGGTGGCGGTGGTGGTCTTGGTGGTGTTGCTGCTGCCGCAGCCGGCGAACATGGACATGACCATCAGGACGGTCAGCGCAAGTGCAAATACCTTTTTCATAATGTTACTCTCCTTTTCATTTTTGCCCCCTTAGCCGGGAGGCTTTTGATGAATGCATTATAGCGCGTATTTTATTCACCGTCAATAGGATGAATATACAACAATGGAGAAAAAATAAGGCCGTATGTAATATAAATACCACAAAAACCCGTAAGTTCAACATGTATATGTGAATATTCAGGGAATTCATCCTAAATTATTCCAGCAACTGAGTGCATATTATTCATCATAGATGAATATACAGCCATGCAAAGCCGCTGGTTGACGGAGAGGACAGCATCTGGTATAATTTTATGGAAAACATAATTGGGAGGACGCCCTATGAAAACCACCGTGAAGGAACTGGACTACGAAAAAGTCATGGCGCTGCCCCAGTATCCCCATCTGCATCCTGTAAGACCCGGCATTTTCTGGCGCACCCTCGTCCGGGGGCTGTCCATTCTGGGATTGGCCGGAACCCACTTCCATTACACCAGCGAGGGAATGGAGAAGATCGGCAAGAACGAGCCGTGCCTGATCCTCATGAACCATTCCTGCTTTCTGGATTTGCAGATCGCAAGCACCATTCTGTACCCCCGGCCCTACAATGTTATTTGTACATCCGACGGCTTCGTAGGCATGGGCGGCCTGATGGCATGGGCGATGCGCACCATCGGCTGCGTACCCACCCGGAAATTCGTCACCGACCTGACGCTGGTGCAGGATATGGTCTACTGCCTGAAAGACCTGAAAAGCAGCGTTCTCATGTACCCGGAGGCAAGCTATTCCTTCGACGGCACCTGCACGGCGCTGCCCCGAAAAATGGGCGTGCTGCTGAAAAAGCTGGACGTGCCTGTGGTGATGATCGAGACCTTCGGCGCGTTCAGCCGCAACCCGTTGTACAATGAATTGCAGGTGCGCAAGAGTGTTCCCGTTTCGGCGAAGGTGCGTCTGCTGTACAGCCGGGAGGATTTGAAGGAGAAATCCGTCAAGGAGCTGTCCGACGGGCTGGACAAAGCCTTTTCCTTCGACCAGTTCCGCTGGCAGAGGGAAAACGGCATTCAGATCACCGACGGTTTCCGGGCGGACGGTCTGGAGCGTATTCTGTATAAATGTCCCCATTGCGGCACGGAGGGGGAGATGACGGGCAAAGGCACCGGCCTGACCTGCCGCCATTGCGGCAAGCACTGGGAACTGACCCCCATCGGCGATCTTGCGGCGTCGGAAGGGGAGACGGAGTTCGCCCACGTCCCTGACTGGTATCGCTGGGAGCGGGAGCAGGTGCGCCGGGAGCTTGAGGACGGAACATACAAGCTGGATATCGACGTGGACATCGCCATGATGGTGGATTTCAAGGCCATTTATAAGGTGGGGCAGGGGCATCTGACCCACGACCGTGAGGGCTTCACCCTCACGGGCTGCGGCGGGAAGCTCCACTATACTCAGAAGCCCACGGCCTCCTACGGCCTGTACGCCGACTACTACTGGTACGAGATCGCGGACACCATCTGCATCGGCGACAACCGGTGCCTGTATTACTGCTTCCCGAAGAAAGGCTATCCGGTGGCGAAGACCCGTCTGGCGGCGGAGGAGCTGTACAAGCTCTGCAAGACCCGGGTGCTGGCAAAATGACGCGGGAGAATGCCGACTGACGGTGCCCCAAAATAGACATGAAAAATCCCCGACTTCGGTTGACCAGACCAAGTCGGGGATTTTCAGAGAAAAAGAGAGGTAAGAAAATGAAAAAGAAAATTATCATTGAGTACATTTTCATTATATCCGGGGGCTATTAAAAAAATAAGTGCGCAAATATTAAATAAGTATTAAGCGTGTAAAATAGCGACGCCTGCTTTTGTGCAAAGTGACAAATGTGAATTTTTTGTAGCTTGTGGGATGCAGCCCTTGACATTTTTTCAAATTGGGGTATAGTAAAGACAAATGAATTAGCACTCTAATGACGAGAGTGCTAAAACGAAAGGAAGGTAGAGTAGATGAACTTCAATAACTATACCCAAAAATCGATTGAAGCCGTCCAGAGCGCACAGCAGCTGGCGGTTCAGAATTCCCATCAGCAGATGGAGCAGGTGCATCTGCTTCTGGCATTGCTGCGGCAGGAGGGCGGTCTGATCCCCCAGCTGCTGAAAAAGATGGACGTTACGGTGGAGAGCCTGGAAGCGGCGGCGGAAGCCGAGCTGCGGAAGATCCCCGGCGTGAGGACGAGTCAGGCCATGGACAGCTTTTATGTCAGCGCCGACGTGCAGGCCGCGTTCAATGCGGCGGAGCAGCAGGCGCAGACCATGAAGGACGAGTATGTGTCCGTGGAGCATCTGTTTCTGGGACTGCTGGAAACTGCCCGGGGCGGCGTGAAGGAGCTGTTCAAGACTTACCGGATTACGAGGGAGCGTGTTCTGAAAGCCTTGCAGGAAGTCCGGGGCAATCAGCGTGTCACCACCGACAACCCGGAGGGAACCTACGACGCGCTGGAAAAGTACGGCACCGATCTGGTCAAGCGGGCAAGAGAGCAGAAGATGGACCCGGTGATCGGCCGGGATGAGGAGATCCGGAACGTCATCCGCATTCTGTCCCGGAAGACGAAGAACAACCCTGTTCTCATCGGCGAACCCGGCGTTGGCAAAACCGCCATTGCCGAGGGACTTGCCCAGCGAATCGTGAAGAAGGATGTCCCCAAGCAGTTGCAGGATAAGACCATTTTCTCCCTGGACATGGGCGCGCTGATCGCGGGCGCCAAGTACCGGGGCGAGTTTGAGGAACGGCTGAAAGCCGTGCTGAACGAGGTGAAGAAGTCCGAGGGCAAGATCATCCTGTTCATCGATGAGCTGCACACCATTGTGGGCGCAGGCAAAACCGAGGGCAGCATGGACGCGGGCAACCTCCTGAAGCCCATGCTGGCTCGGGGCGAGCTGCACTGCATCGGCGCGACGACGCTGGACGAGTACCGCCAATATATTGAAAAGGACGCCGCGCTGGAACGCCGGTTCCAGCCGGTGCAGGTGGATGAACCCACGGTGGAGGACACCATCGCCATTCTCCGTGGCCTGAAGGAGCGCTATGAGGTGTTCCACGGCGTAAAGATCGCAGACTCCGCCATCATCGCCGCCGCAACCCTGTCCCACCGGTATATCACCGATCGGTTCCTGCCTGACAAGGCCATCGACCTGATCGACGAGGCCTGTGCCCAGATCCGGACGGAAATGGACTCCATGCCCACGGAGCTGGATGCGGTGTCCCGGAAGATCATCCAGATGGAGATCGAGGAGGCCGCTCTGAAAAAGGAGGAGGATGAGCTGTCCAAGGCACGTCTTGCCGAGCTGCAAAAGGAGCTGGCGGAGGAGCGGGATTCCTTCAACGCCATGAAGGCGCAGTGGGAGAACGAGAAGAACGCCATTGGCCGGGTGCAGCAGCTGCGGGAGAAGATCGAGGACCTGAACCGTCAGATCGAAGCCGCTGAGCAGAGCTACGACCTGGAAAAGGCGGCGGAGCTGAAATACGGCCGTCTGCCGGAAGCCAAGAAGCAGTTGGAAGAGGAAGAACGCCGCGCCCAGTCCGCAAAGGACAGTAATATCCTCCGGGATAGAGTCACCGACGAGGAAATCGCCAAGATCGTGGAGCGCTGGACGGGAATCCCCGTTGCCCGGCTGGTGCAGGGAGAGCGGGAGAAGCTGCTGACGCTGGACGAGACCCTCCACAAGCGGGTGGTCGGCCAGGACGAAGCGGTTCAGGCCGTCACGGAAGCCATCCAGCGCAGCCGCGCGGGCATTCAGGACCCCAACCGTCCCATCGGCTCGTTCCTGTTCCTGGGCCCCACGGGCGTGGGCAAGACCGAGCTTGCCAAGGCGCTGGCGCAGGCGCTGTTTGACGACGAGAACAACATGGTGCGTATCGACATGTCCGAATACATGGAGAAATACTCTGTGTCCCGTCTGATCGGCGCGCCTCCCGGATACGTGGGCTATGAAGAAGGCGGCCAGCTGACCGAAGCGGTACGCCGCAAGCCCTACTCCGTCGTTCTGTTCGACGAGGTGGAGAAGGCGCATCCCGACGTGTTCAACGTGCTTTTGCAGGTGCTGGACGATGGCCGGATCACCGATTCTCAGGGCAGAACGGTAGACTTCAAGAATACCATTCTGATTCTGACCTCCAACCTCGGCTCTGAGTATATCCTGAACGGCATCAATGCCGACGGCACCATTGAGGAAAGCGCCAGGGAACAGGTTCGCGCGCTGCTGCGCCGCACCTTCCGGCCGGAATTTCTCAACCGTCTGGACGAGATCGTGTTCTACAAACCCCTGACCAAGGAGAATGTGACCAAGATCATCGATTTGCAAATCGCCAAGCTCAACGACCGTCTGGCTGACCAGCAGATCCGCTGCGAGCTGACGCCTGCGGCCAAGGCCGCCATTGTGGACGCGGCCTATGATCCGCAGTACGGTGCCCGTCCCCTGCGCCGGTATGTCCAGCACACGGTGGAGACGATGCTCAGCAAGCGTCTGCTTCGGGGCGACGTTACCCCGGGTCAGACCGTCACCGTGGACGCTGAAAACGGCGAACTGGTGATGAAATAATTCCCCAAAAACAAATGCCCTGTCCGCTGAAAAGCGGACAGGGCATTTTGCGTCTATTCCAATTCTGTGCGGAGGGTGAGGGTTTCCGGCAGGTGGAAAATTTCCTTTTTCAGGAACAGGGGATAGAAATATTCCTGTTCCAGCCGTTCAAAGGGCAGCCACTCAAATTCATGGGTGTGGTGCCGCTCCAACAGGGTGAACTTCTCGCCTTTGGACAGCAAATCTGTATGGGAAACGTCCATCAGGAAGTACAGGCACAGCTCGTGGTAGTGCAGCCCATCCACGTCCTCCGTGAAAAATGCCTGATTCAGCCACAGGGGGCGGAGGATTTTCGGGGTGATTTCCAGCTCCTCCCGAACCTCCCGCACCACGGCGGTTTCCGCCGTTTCCCCCATCTGCACCCTCCCACCGGGGAGGTAATAATAGGGGGAGCGCTCGTCGTGCATGGCAAGCAGTTTGCCCTCCGAAAGGATGACGGCGCAGACACGGTAATTGAACTTTTCCCTGCCGGCGACAAAGGAGATGTCCATGCCGCTCATACGTACTGCTGAGTGTTCACATCCACAACGCCCCGGGTCGTCAGACGCAGGGTGGGGATAACGGGCAGGCTCATGAAGGACAGCGTCATGAAGGGGTCGATGTCCGTGCCCACGCCCAGGGTGTGGGCGGCTTTCTTTGCGTCTTCCAGAAGGGTGTTGACTTCCCGCAGGGGCTTGCCGCTGATGATGCCGGCAATTTCCAGAGGAAGCTCGGCCAGCACCTGACCGTTCTCCACCACCACAATGCCGCCTCGGTTCCGGGCAATGCGATTGACGGCAAAGGCCATGTCCTCGTCATTTGTGCCGACGCAGATGATATTGTGGCTGTCATGGGCGACGGAGGTGGCAACCGCACCGGATTTCAGGCCGTAGCCCTTGAGATAGCCGATGCCGATGTGGCGGGTGTTTTTATGCCGCTCAACAACCGCCATTTTCAGAATGTCCTTCGACACGTCCACCCCGGCGGCGTAGCCCGCGTCCTCGGTGATGATCTGCCCCGGCACCATGCCGATGACGCCCCGCAGGCGGGTGTTGGCAAAGTCCGCGGGAAAAAGCACCGGCAGGTGGAAGGTGTCGTGGGCGCGCTTGTTCAGGTGCTCCGGAATCTCGGGCAGGGGGAAGTCCTCTACGATGCCGTCGTGATAGACCCGCTTGCCCCGCTTGTACACCGTCACCACGTGGAAGTCCTTCAGATCCTCCACGATGGCAAAGTCCGCCAGATACCCGGGGGCGATGGCGCCCCGGTTATTCAGCAGGAAGTACCGGGCGGCGTGGAGACAGGCCACCTGCACGGTCATGATGGGGTCCGCGCCCATGGCGACAGCTTCCCGGCAGATGTAATCGATGTGACCCTTTTCCAGCAGATCGCTGGGGTGCTTGTCGTCGGTGCAGAACATACAGCGGCTGAAATATTTCTGGGATTTGATGAGGGGCATCAGAGCCTCCAGATTCCGGGCGGCGGTGCCCTCCCGGATCATGATGAACTGACCCAGCTTCAGCTTCTTCATGGCGTCGTCAATGTCCGCGCACTCGTGGTCGGAGTAGACGCCGGCGGCAATGTAGGCGTTCAGGTCTGTGCCGGAAAGACCGGGGGCGTGGCCGTCGATCTTCTTGTGGTGCGCCTGAGACGCAATGATCTTGGCGACGGTGGAGGAATCGGCGGAGATAATGCCGGGGAAATTCATCATTTCCGCAAGACCCAGAACCCGGGGGTG
>CAKTKC010000002.1 GCA_934569225.1 uncultured Oscillospiraceae bacterium
GGGCGGTTAAGCCGCCCCCTGTAATAGATTTCTACCAGAGCCGTAATCAATTTTGCGCATAGCTCTTGACACTACCGGAATTTGGAACTCCTTGTAGTCGTTTTTGGAAATTTTTTGTGTAACTTTGAAATAGGAAGTTCCCCAAACTATTACAAAATGATTCAAGCGTAGACATGGAAACCTCCTTAAAATTGAAACAGAGAGTAGTATACAAGTACCTTCCTAATAAATCGCGAAGCGCGTGCTATCTGCTGCACATTGAGCAATGAGACACGGGCGCGCAGACGGGGGTGTAGCCAATTAGTGACTATAGTTCCTTGGGCTTCAGTTTGCTACGCTGACATCAAGGCCTTGATTTCTCAAGCATTACTACTTATATACTACTCTGCTGTTTACTCGTAAATCATAGCACAGATTCTGGAAATAAGCGAGTGCAATTCTGAGAAATTTTTTTCAAATTCCTTTAACACTGCTTTTTTGTGATCTTCATCGTCTAAATACTTACGAAATAACTTTTCTGTAATCTTTCCTTCACATTTAATTGCCTGTTGAAAAAATGCATCCAGATACTCAGAAACCCAGCCAGACGTCTTATCCCCGATCATTGCTTTTTCTACGACAGCTCTGTCGCTGTCAGGCAGCAAGCTCTTAGACAATGTCTTCCATGCAATAAGAAGATCCGTTTTGCCGTTATAAACTATTCGCATTGCATTGAGTCTATCGGTCTTTGGTAGACCCTCCCAGTATACTTTAAATACATTGTAATCAGGCTCTTTTTTCTTTTGTTTCAAAAACAAAAGGGCAAAATCCAATGTCTGTGTATTTATCAGCATTCCTTCTACCGTAGTAGACAATACAAACACATTATATGCCAATAAATATTCCTGAATTACAGAAATGAATGCCCTATAATTTGTATCTTCACAGCTTAAAAATGGTAAATAATAATGCACATGTAACTTTTCAGCCATAGCATTGATGCGCTCGCGCTGATGATAGAGATATGTTTCTGTTTGGTGCTTACTCCGATACTGAAAGCACTCCTTCAAGTCAGACTGAAAGTATTCTCCTTTGAGCGAAAACTTTTTACTCCCTCTGTTATAATTAATTGCCTTATCCATATCTATTAAACACAAATATGGTGTCTGTATATTTGTCAGACTCGGATTCATTATGTTCAGTATCGGTTTGTCGCTAAGTGCCTTGAAAACATCTACCATTTTTAATGCCGGAAATAGGATTCGCAAGTAAGGATTTGCAAATAGTTCTAACTCTGTTTCTCCCTCAACAAACAGAATTGCTCTGGAAAAATAAGAATTGATATGATCATCCAATACTCGGTATTTTGAGGAAGGGCTATATTGCAAAAACTTTTTCATTTTCTGAACGTGGGTGTATTGGTTGATAAGTTTTACATTAAATAAGGCAACCGTTTCTGATTCCGTGATAATATTTTTTGCCAAGCGAGCAGAATGTGTTGATGCTAAGATACTTAGCTTGCTCCCTACATCCATCATCGCATCAGCCAGCTCATCCAAATAGTTTGCGTGCAGGCTTACTTCTGGTTCATCAAAAAGCACGATTGGCTCTTTCATTTTTGCTTTGGAGATAGCATCAATTGATTTCAAAAGCAACTCAATATATTTGACAGAGTTGGTTCCTGTAGAGTAATACCCAAGTTGCTTTCCTTTTTGGCGTATGATATCTCCCGAAAAGTAAAGCTTCGTCAGATTCTTGGCAAACTCTCTCGATATTGCCGGTTTTACACTCACATCAGCTGCAGAAAATATCTCGGTTATTACCTTCAGTTTGCGAGAAACAGCTTTACTCTTATCCAATAGTATATCACTGAGGTTGTCCTCAATAATCTTTCTTTCCGAGTTGGACACCTTTGCTAACTCACCTAATACATCCCAAACATAGCCCCACTCTGTTATGTCAAGATTCCGCGTATCAACATAGAACATCGGAAACAAGCTCTTAAAAATCAATCGATCCTCGTAGGAACAATTCCAATGTATTGTGCGACCTTTAATCTGTGACAATTCAACGCGGATTTTCTTATCTTTAGATTGGGAGGCCATTGCAATAATTGCCTTATAATACCCTCCATACTTCGTTTTCTTTTCTGGCTGATCTTCGAAGATATCGAGAGTATCTTCTGAATTGGATTTTGATATTTTAACGAACTCAGATAAATCGTACACCAATGTGATTCTCAGCTCATTGCTGTAATGATTGTTCTCATCGAACACCATGTTGCTGGGGTTTGTTTCCGTTAAATTCCGATAAAAATAACTTATTGCATCAAGCAGGTTAGTTTTACCTGTGCCGTTTCCGCCAATAAGGACATTCAAATCTGACAAGGAGATATCACAATCCTTAATTGATTTATAATTTTTAATAATCAAACGCGTCAACGGCATAAAATCATCCCTCCTTTTTTACATTATATCACAACCCTCCCCAAAATGCTACTGGTCACCAAAATTGTACAGTTTTTGTGATCAACACATCACAATCAGATGACATCGCACGATACAAGTTGGCGGTCAATGACAATACGAAGTTGCAGTTGACATTTCTCATAATAAGTACTTTACCATAAGTGAACAAAGAGGTCGGATGAATCTATTATGAAAGTCCCGCTCACCCCTGCAAAAAGAATCAAATATATACCATCCAAAACCGTGTATTTGTTTCTTCAAGTAGGCGGTTTGTCTGTTTTCAGTGCATAGCCATTTGCTCCACTACAGGATTAGACTATGAGCAGGGCACACTTGTCGTGCCCTGCATTTTAAGTGGCAGAAGGGCCGCATCGATCAGGCAGCGCTCAAAGGCATCCAGCATATAGGATACAAAGGGGGACAAGTCCAGCCATCTGTCATTGATTCCGTTCAGAACCGTCTCCGCGTCCGCAAGACTTCCGTAGTATCCGCTGAGCTGATTGTTGATAGCACTGGACAGAGGCAGATTCTTCATCTTCCGATATCCGCCATGATATAGCTGGGAAGCATTCAAAATTCTAGCCGCTCTGCCGTTGCCATCACAGAAAGGATGCAGGTACACAAAATAGAAGTGTGCCACAAAGGAACGAATCAGCAAGTCAGAGCCACCTGCTTCCCGATAAGAAAACCACTGCGCCATCAGCTCCGGCAACTGCTCAGCCTGGGCCGGAACATGAATCACACGCTCCCCCGAACCGACATAGACCATGCCGTCCCGGTACAGTTTTCCGCGATGCTCCTCATTTTCGCAGACTCCGTCCACGATCTTCTCCCACAGCCTGCGGATGTTGTTCTCTGTGATGGGGTGGTTGTAGGCGTAGTTACTGCCAACAATGGTATTGACAACCATGCGGTCATCCTTGGTTTTGGGATTTTCAAAATGATCCCGTACCCGCTGTACCGTGGTTCTTGCACCCTCAATGGTGGCAGAGGACCAGGCATCCAGAAGGATGGTATCTTTTACACCCTGGTGTGCCGGAAGTCGCTCATAAAGCGTATCCAGCTCCATTGCCTTTTTCCGTAGTGCTGCCAACCCGGTCAGGTACAACTTCTCTCCATTTAGGCCCAAAAGAGGCAGTTCCATGCGGTCAGTCAATCTCATATTCAGTTCCTGCTGTGCACCTTCGATATTGGCTCGCACACGATATTCCAGCTTTTGAATGGTGTCCCACATAGAAAGTACTCCTCCTTCTTAGCACTGATGATATTTTAACAAACCGATTGGACATTGTAAACAGTTACCCCAACCTATCAGCAAAATGCGTACAAATATTATATGACTTTGAAACAGATAAAACAAGATATACATAGAAAAATTCACAATACTTGCCGCATACATAGCCGCCTGCTTCACCGCAGGCGGCTAAATCTATTTAAGGAGGAAAAACCCAAATGGCAAAAACAAAGGTCATTGCCGTTGCCAACCAGAAGAGCGGCGTGGGGAAAAGCACGACTGTGTATAACCTGGGCGCTGGTCTGGCCATGCAGGGCAAGAGGGTTCTTATGCTGGATGTTGACCCGCAGGGGGACTTAACCAAAATGCTGGGACTGCGAAAGCCGAATGATTTGCCGCTGACACTGGGAAATGCCATGAACGACATCGTGGCGGGTGTCAGCGGCGGTGAGCATCCCGAAATCTGCCACCATCATGAGGGATTTGATTTTGTCCCCGGTAACCGCACCCTGTCCGCCGTTGAGGTGGGACTGGTGAATGTCGTGAGCCGGGAGACGGTGCTGCGGCAGTATGTGGATCAGATTAAAAAGGACTACGATTATGTCCTGCTGGATTGCCGCCCGTCCCTCGGTATGCTGGTCATCAATGCTCTGTCTGCATCGGATTATGTTCTGATTCCGGTTCAGGCAGAGTATTTTGCTGCCGAAAACATGACGGAGTTGGTCAATACTGTGCAGAGCATCAAGCGGCAGATCAATCCCAAGCTGAAAATTGGCGGCGTGTTTATGACCATGGCGAACGAAACCAATTTCCGCAAGGACATTGTGGCATCTGTCAAAGCCGCCTATGGCAAACGTCTTCCCATTATGCAGACGGTGATCCCGGCAACGGTTCGCCTAGCGGAAATCAGCACCGCAGACCACAGCATTTTCAAGCATGAGCCGAAAGGCCGTGCGGCGGAAGCCTACCGCACTCTGGTGAAGGAGGTAATGGACATTGGCGAAAGACAGCGCAGCAAGCCTTCTGACATCAGTCGATAGTCTGTTTACCACCCAAGAGGAACGGGACATTGCCACTCAGCCCAGAGTAAAGGAAATTCCCATTGACCAGACTGACGATTTCCCTAATCACCCCTTCAAAGTCCGCATGGATGACAGCATGATTGAAATGGCGGAAAGTGTGAAACAGCACGGCATTCTGGTTCCTGCCATTGTGCGCCCCAAGGAAAACGGACATTACGAAATGGTTGCCGGTCACCGCCGCAAGCTGGCGTGTACCCTGATTGCGAAGCTGCAACTGCCCTGCATTGTCCGGGAGCTGACAGATGAGGAAGCGACCATCATTATGGTGGATTCCAATTTGCAGCGGGAACAGCTTCTGCCGTCGGAGAAAGCATTTGCCTATAAGATGAAGTTGGATGCCATGAAACGGCAGGGGCAACGCACAGATTTGACTTCTCGCCCACTGGGCGAGAAGTTGCTGAGCGTGGATCAGTTAAGCAACGAAACACCTGACAGTGCAAGGCAAATCCATCGTTATATCCGTCTGACAGAGCTGATTCCCGAAGTCCTGGACTTGGTGGACAATTCCGTCCTGAAAGAAAAGGATAAGCTACAAATCGCTCTCCGCCCTGCAGTGGAGCTGTCCTATCTGACCCAGCAGGAGCAGCATGATCTGTACGAAACCATGATAACGGAGGATTGCACCCCATCTCATGTTCAGGCTATGAAAATGCGGAAATTTTCGGAGGAGGGCCGTCTTAATATGGATGTGATTTTCTCCATTATGCAGGAGGAAAAGCCCAACCAAAAGGAACAGTTCAAAATTCCAAAGGAGCGTATCAGCAAGTATTTTGCGCCGGGGACGCCTGCGCAGAAGATTGAGGATACCATTGTAAAGGCATTGGAGTTTTACCGAAAGCGCCAGCGGGAACAGGAACGATAACCACTCTCAAGGGGGTAGTCTGCCCATTTCACAGGACTGGAGCAGGAAATTTGCACTGTTCCCCCTCTCCACACCTCACCCCCTCCAAACTACCTGTACATTCCGAAAAGGAGAACCAGGTTTGTACCGATTTTAACAACAAACCAACAATTGCAGTCCTTGGAGAAAGAAGATAACTCTATCCCGGCAGACCCCAATGTGCGCAATTTCAGTTTTTGCCTCGTGGACGGAAACTGCGACGAGTTTCTGTACCTCGGCGGCAATGAAACCGGCACCCACAAGATGATTGCGGAATCTTATCTCGGCAAACAAACCATCGACATGAACACCTATGGCAAAAGCTCCGGGCGCAGCGGCAACTATTCCACCAACTGGCAGATCACCGGGCGGGAGCTGCTGGATGCGGCGGAGGTGCGGATGCTGGATAACCGCTATGCGTTGCTGTTCATTCGCGGCGAAATGCCGGTGATGGATGAAAAGTACGACCTGCTGAACCACCCCAATGTGAAGTTTACCCCGGAGAAAGGAGGTGCGCCCTATGTCCACGGCGGCACAGAGCTGTCCGTGGGAAGCCCATTGAGGATCAGATCCGCATTCCCGGTGGGATGCCCAAGATTGTGGATGACGAAACCTTTGCCCGTGTTCAGGCGATTCTCGCCAGTAGAAAGCGCCACAGACGGCAAAAAAGCAAACGAAACTATTTGTTGACTGGCTTGGTGTTTTGTGGTCTGTGTGGCCACAGATACTGCGGCGACTCCATGCAGACTGGCAAGGACAGAAAAGTTGTCGGGACTTATGCCTGCAACAATCGCAATAATCATGGAGCAAGGATTTGCAGAAACCAGAATGTTCGGCAGCAGCCGCTGGAAGAACTGGTGCTGCGGAAGATTGAAGAAATCGTCTTTGATGAATCCCGGATTCCGGGAATCGTGCAGGCTTACCGGGAGCTGTGCCAGCAGGAGGATGGGACGGATAAAGATAAGATTCGCACCCTCCGCCAGAATCTGAAAACCGTGGAACAGAAGATTGCAAACATTGTCAATATCATTGCCAATACGGGCAGCGCGGCGCTGGTCACTCAGCTTACCCAGTTGGAGCGCGAAAAAGAGCTGCTGGATGTTCAGATTCAGGAGGAGGAACGAAGCGCCGAGGAAAGTGAATTAGACGAGGATGCCATCCTGGCAGCATTTCGTCAGGCACAGAAAATGTTCCACAATGGCACGTTGCCCCAGATGGAACAGATCATCAATCTATATTTGGACAGAGTCGTTGTATTCCCTGATTATGTGGAAATCCATCTGAATAATGTTCCCACCAACCTCCTGAATCCGTCTGAAGCAAAAGACGAACCCGCACTTGGCGGGTTACATACATTTTATATCGAAAAAATGAGCGACAATATTTTGCCAAAATATAAAACCGGGAAAATTGGACAATACGGTTATGATATTCTGGTGAAAGTACATAGAAAAGAAGAAAAGAAAAACAAATCCAGACGAAAAGGGCATAATGAAACCCAAGCCCAAATTGGCTTGGGCTTGGGTGAATCTGGTGGAGCCGAGGGGGCACCGGAGATTAGTGGTACTCCTTCAGCCTCAAAATCGTAGGTACCGTCAGGGTTCGCATCGAGGATCGTCCATATCGTTATTGTTTCTCGCGTTACTTCTACCCGATAGACGATGGACAGGTAGACGCCTGTGTTATCATAATCTGCACTGGCCATTTGCTGCACAATTTCTTTGATTCGCCGCTCCGGAATAGTCGAGGCATCAGCTCGTTTCTTCAGCGCCTGCATCTGTGAGGAGATCTGCGCGGCCTGATGTTCCAGATCTTGAACCTTGGAAATCAGCGCAGCGCTGGAAAGGCCGTTTAAGATTGCATCGGTGGCATTGTTGAGCTTCGCCTGGACAGCCCGTTCCTCTGCAATCATGGCTTGAAGCTGGGCAGCGGCGGAGGACTGAATGGCGCCTCGCTGCTCGTGGAGTATCTGGATCAGCTTCTCGGAGTTCTGCTTGTCCTTGAGGACGTCCCGGACTGTTTTGGCTACAATCTTCTCCAGCTTCTCCGCGGAGATCCTCGCGGAGTCGCAGTTGTGCTGCCGCTTCTTCTGGGTGCATTGATAGTAATAATAGCGGCTGCGGGAGGTGCTGATGGCCATGGGAGATTTGCACTCTCCGCAGAAGACTTTACCTCGCAAGGGATAGTCCCGCTTTGTGGCGGGTCTGCCGCAATGCTGCCGCTTGTTAATATCCGCCCGTTTCTGGACGGCGGCGAACAGCTCGCGGTCGATGATCGACGGAATTGCGTTCTCCAGACGGATGGCATTGTCATTGTCGCCGTGGGTGTTCCGGGTACCGTCTGGGGCGTGGAGGGATTTCCCGTAAACCAAAGTCCCAATGTACTTCTCGTTGTGGAGTATGTCGTGCAGTGAATTGCTGCCGAAAGAGCTGCCCCGCTTGGTTTTGATGCCATCCCGGTTCAGCCCCTCAATGATGGCCTTGTAAGATTTCCCGGCGGCGTACTCCCGGAAGATTCGCCGAACAATCACGGCCTCCTCCGGGCATATCGCTAACTTCTTATCCTGAACGGTGTACCCCAGCGGCGGCGTGCCGCCTGTGTGCTGCCCGTTGCGAGCCATGAACTGCATTTTTTCCATGACTTTCTGCCTTGTCTGTAAAGCCCAGATCTGGTTGAACAGCGCCATGCTGCCCTCTGTGAGAAAATTGGTTGGGTCTTGCAGATCTTTACCCAGCATCGGCTGGGTGACGGATACGACAGAGGCTCCAATGGTGGACAGCTCATCCCGAAAGGCAAACCAAGCGGTCATTTTGCGGAACATGCGGCTTTGATCGTAGATGACCACCGTGTCGGCCATCCCCAGCCGGAGCTGGTTCATCATGGCTTCGTATTGCGGCCGGGTGTCCTTCATGCCGGAGGTAGCGTAGTCCGCAAAAACGCCAAGCACGGGAAGGCTGTGTTGTCTGCACCATTCGCTGCATTTCCCGACTTGTACTTCAATGCTGTCCGGGTTCTGGTTGTCCGTCGAGTACCGTGCCAGAATAAAAGCTCCGTGTTCACGTTTTTTCATATGTCCTCCTTGCATTTTGCCTCGGAATGTGGTACCCTAAGAGGGCAGACTTTTCCCCTGTTATGGTTGGTGGTAAAACTGCATTGCTCGGCGGTGTTGGTAGCACTTGCTGGGCGCCTGAACCGCTTCGGTGTTGGTAGCACCGGGGCGGTTTTTTGTGCTAGATGTTGATCGGTCATAATGTGCCCAATTTGGGCACATTCGGCGGCACAATAACGCATATAAAAATATTTGTTATTCTTGTTGACAAATATAATACTATGTGTTATACTAATCATGTCAGGAGGGAAGCCGACATGAGAAGCTACTCGTCAAGAGAAGTCATCAAGGCGCTCAAGGATGATGGGTGGTACTTAGTCAATGTCGTGGGCAGTCATAACCAGTTCAAGCACCCCACCAAACCGGGGCGGGTGACGGTTAAGCACCCGGACAAAGACATCCCCCGCAAAACCCTTGACAGCATTGAGCGGCAGTCAGGTCTCCGGTTCCGGTGACTTGACCCCTCCTGACTATCCTGAATCGGAGGTAACGGATATGGCGAAAAAAGTGGAACGATATTTTTACCCTGCTGTATTCACGTATGAGGAAGGGCAGGAAATTGCCGTTGTGTTCCCGGATCTGGACGTGGCGACCAGTGGCGAGAACGACGACGACGCCCTGCTTTCGGCGCGGGAGCTGCTTGGGTGCGTGATGTTCGGCCTGGAGGAGGACGGCGAGGGTATCCCGGAGCCGACGCCGCTGAGCGCCGTGGCATTGGAACCCAACGAGCGGGTGGTGCTGGTGGATGTGTATATGCCCGCTGTCCGGATGGCACAGAACAACAAGTCTGTCAACCGAACCGTAACCCTGCCGGCATGGCTGAACGCTGCCGCGCTGGAACGGAATATCAATTTCTCCCAGGTGCTTCAGGATGCGCTGAAAACACAGATGGGAATTTAAGTGAGTCGGCCTGCCGCTTCGGTATTTACCGGAGCGGTTTTTTCAGCAATAGAACGCTGCGGAGCCGAAGAAGGAAACCCATTTTTCAATGACCTCACCGCTTCTGGCTTCAATGATCATCATGATGTTCCGCAGGGTGCGGGTGGGAATCTGAGAATTGTTGTTGCACAGGTAGCAGCCGCCGGCGGCTGTAATCCAGATCTTCGTGGCGTTGGCGGTGGGCGCCCCCTGAGATACGTGGACATGGACAGGCTCCAACGGGTCATTTTCGTTTGACCAGAAGTAAACCCAGTAGGAACCGATCTTAAAAACCTGAGGCATTGTCGAAGCCCCCTTCCTGTGCGAAACGGAGAATCAGGTGGGCGGTAGAGCGAATGACTTCCTCATACTTTGCCAGTTCCTCCGTCGTCAGGCCGGAAACATCCTGCCATCGGTAGCCGGGGAGAATGCAGGTGCCATAGTGGAAGCAGTCCTTCTCGTCCGGCTTTTCCACGTAGACCTTAACCGTGCCGTCCGGGCGCATTTCTGAGTGGACAATCTCTGCGGAGTCATCAAGGGTCATAAATGCGTACATCATAGGGATACCTCCTTTGGGGCAGAGCGTTTTGCGCGTCTAAACTATCAAAGATTAATTGTGCCCAATTTGGGCACCACTATCATTTACCTTCCCGGAGAACATCTCCGGGAAGGTATTCGCTTTTATCCTGCAATGTTGATCTCAGTCTTGATCTCATCGCTTGAAAAACTGAGAAACGGCTTGATTTCAATTTCGACCGGGGATGTATCACTCGTTAAAACGAAAGCTGCCATTGTTTCAATGCCTGCTCCGGGCTTCACGTCACGAATGGAACTGCCTGACAAATCGTCGTCGTGCAGAATTGCGGTTTCCAGCTCAACGCCATCCTGAAATGCGGAGAAGTCGACGGCAAAAGCAAAACTTGTGGCTTTATCACCATTATTTGTGAATCCCAGGTCGAAAATGATGGCTTTCTTTCCCTGGTAGTCTTCTCCAATTTTGTAAGAGATGATTGATACGGCATAATCGTCGATGGTCTGCGCCGTGTCAGAGCCCGGGGCGACGCTCAGTTCCGTAACACCGCCCTCGGCGATCTCAAAGGTTTTGCCAAGCATTTCATCGCTGAAAGAAATAGTTTCTTCCACCTCAAACTCAACGGGTGCTGTTTCACTGGACAGCGAATAGGCTGCGGCAACATCGATTGATGCGCCTGGCTGGACGTCCTTCATGAGATCGTCGGCGTTGTATACGCTGTTGTCCATGATAATTGCACTGTCCAGCTGCACTCCGTTCTGGAATGCCTTATAGCTCAGGGCAAACATGACGCTCTCGTTCTCTTCGGAGTTATTTGTGAAGGAGAATCCAATAAGGATAGCGGGCTTTCCCGCATAATCCTTTACGAGCTGGAAGTCGTGAATCTGCACGTCGTAGTCTCCAAGCGTTCCGGCATCTTCAAGCGCGACCGGGGCTGGCGTCGTTGCCACCGGAACCGTAATAGGGGTTGCGGCAGCATCATTGGATTGTGCAGCGTTGCTGGTGGCAGGGGTGGGGGAGCCGCATGCAGTCAATGAGCACAGCATCAGTACGGACAGGATGAACGAAACAATACGTTTTTTCATGGTAAAGCCTCTTTCCTAAATATTCCACCAAGGTAACCTTGGGTGGTTTCTTCTCAGTCCGACAAACCGTTTATATGCGAGTGCTGCTACCTTACAGCACTGGTGAACGCAACGGCCTTGCCAAGGATCCGGACGTTGTTCATTTCTTCGTTCCAGTAGACAAACGGCTTATACATGGGGTTTTCCGGCTCAAGGGAAATGTGGTCGTCAAAAAGTCTCACGCGTTTCAGCGTGGCCTCATTGTCGATCAGGACGGCAGCGATTTCGCCGTTCTCTACGGTATCCTGCTGGCGGATGTAAACAATGTCACCGTCGAAAATGCGGGCGTTTATCATACTGTCGCCTTTGCAGGTGAGCGCGAAATCGGCCTTGATGTGCTTGGGAATGGAAATGTATTCCTCAATGTTTTCCTCCGCCAAGATTGGCTCGCCACAAGCTATGGTACCGACGAGCGGAATCTTGCGCATTTCTGGCATGGGAATGATGTTTGCCGGTAACGTTGAAATGTCGGAATCTGAATCATCTTCCCACCCCATTAGGTATCCCGGAGTTGTGTATAGTGCTTTGGCAAGTTTTTCAATCTTATCTCTACGCATGTTCGCGATCAGTCCAGTTTCCCACTTGCGGACGGTGCTTCGGCCAACGCCAACTTGCTGGGCAACCTGTTCTAACGTCAATCCGTGTCTGGCCCTGAGGTCACGAATCTTCTTTGCCAGATCATTTTCTGACAATACACTCACTTCCTTTGCTTCCGTGTTAATTGGAGTATAGCATATGTGTGTCTTATTTGCAACACATATTTTATGTTTTTGGAAAAAAGTGTCTCAAAAGACAAAAATGCTCTTGACAAACCAGATGAACCGCTGTAATATGAAAGTGTCTTAAATGACACAAGAAAGGAGGACAATGCATTGGATAAGAATAAGCTGATGTACGAGATGGCAAAACAGAAAGTATCTATTCTGGACATGTGCCATAAGCTGAACATGAGCCGTTCTGCGTTTTACCGGAAATGCAATGGTATTTCGGAATTTACGCAGGGGGAGATTCAAAAAATTGCTGATATCCTAAACCTTGATTCTCCTGTTGGCATTTTCTTTGCTGAAAAAGTGTCCTAAAAGACACTGCGCGTGGAGCACCAAGAGGGAGGGGGTGATTGCATGAGATTCAACCCTAAATGCGCAATCGATGTACTGGCTGCCATCGAAGAAGCTGTCAGCTGCAAAAGCTCCTTTGTCTATATCGCAGGTGAGCCAAAGCCGGAAATGCTAAAAGGGTATTCCCCCGACGAAATAATCTACCACATTCAGCAGCTTTGGCAGAATTCAATGATGCATTTAAGAAGCCGCTGCTTACATAATCCACTGCCGATGCCGTGCGGCGGGTAGTATCTGAATAACGAAATAGCGTCCCTTCATGGGCACTGCCATGTGCGCATCCCTATAACGAGCAAAAACACCCCCTGATATCAGGAGGTGTTTTTGTTCGTCACCATGATTCGTAGAAAATCATGGGTGACACATATTATTGGTGGACCTAGAGGGGCCAAATACTAACTTTATGTGCTATGCTCGGGGATTTGCAGTGTGTAGTACACTAAAGGAGAGATAATTATCTTCACCCTTGGCATAAAGCCTAAACTCTGGTTGATCTCAAAACATCATCATAATGCATATGTATATCGTTTAGTTGATCCATATAATGCTCTCTCTGGCGAATACCATAGTTCCTTTGGATAACATTTTCGAGTATAAAGAAAATTTCCTCAAAATGGACAGCTTGGAACACCCTAATATCCAGATCTGCACTGCGCTCCATACAACTTACAACGGAACCTAGATATCTTAGTAGTGTAGGGGCAATTGGTTCAGGCCGCCGAGGTTCGGATAAAACATTTTTTTGAAGATACTCAAAATAGGCAGGCGGTAACAATTCATCTGGGCTCGATAGAAGCGAATTTTGTTTTCGGAGTAACTGAAGTATTTCCTCGAGAGGTGCATTAGAGGGGTCTTTTTTCTTTGATTCAGGTATAGCGGTTCTGTAATTAGTTAGCGCATGGTCAAACTCTTTAGAAAACGTTGGCCACAACGCCTCAAAAAGAGGCATCAATACCCCTTCATCTAGTGGTGCTTCCAGCGACTTGTTGATTGAGGAAATTAACTGAGAAAAATCCTCTTTTTCCAATCTGGTCGCTTGATATCTTGACAATGGCCCCTTGATATCTGATGGATTAATATTGATCATTAATGTACTAACTCGGGAATCTAATGCCTTGGCTAAAGCTCCGGCCTCAAAATGGACCCAGGGTGCCATGGTATTTTCGGATGTTAAACAAATGATGCCGTAATTGCAGTCCGACAATTCCTGAGAAATCTTTGAATCCCAATTATCTCCTTTTTCAATATCCTCTTTAGAGTAAAAAACCTCAAGTGTTTGAATAAGACGTGGCAACCACGTTTTAAGTGTTTGGGCAATTTGTTTGCTGAGTTCACCAGACCAACTTACAAATACTTTCATTATTTCTTCTCCTGTAAATCTTATACCTACATATGTATGACACTTATTAGTTTAATATTGAAAATTCTTATTTGCGCTTATAGGTGCTTCTATTAAATTGTCCTGAAATTTGCATATACACCTCAAATAATCACATATTTCATTCCAATGTATATTCTTGTTTGCAAAATCCGAAGGATGGATACAAATTGTAAGGCTTTCCGTAACCTTCATTTCTCTTGCCGTAGCAACAAAAGAAAAGATAATCTTCTGAATTATTTGGTCTCTGGATGCATTTTTTAGCCCAGCCCGACCAGTCCCAATTATCGGAATGCGAATTGATTCTAGGTGCCCAATTTTATTAATCTGTTGCCAAAAAGAAAACAGGGAGCAAGTAATATTATCCAAAGTAACATTTTCGGGCTTCCCATATTTATTTATATCAACAACGGCAAGGAAATAGTCATGTTCACTACCACGTGATATTTTGCATACGGAACCTATTGGATACTTTTTTCTATTTGTATGTCGCCCATCTTGGACTAACTCATATGAATAGTCCCGCAAAGCTTGAGATAGTTCGTTATCTAGCCTTGATAATGCGTTATGAAAAAATTTTTCTTGGTACTGTCCCTGAACACTGTGTATACTGATAAATTCATCATCCATTGTCGTATCAAATGTTGTATTGGTAGGAATGACCAGAGCACCTTTCTGACTGAAAATATCACAGACAGAGAGCGTTATTCTCGTATCACAGTTCGCAATAAAACATGAGTATGTGAGAGCGGTCCAATTATAGATTACACAAATGATAACAAACGCAATAGAGCCAGGAATTGTATAACTTCGCATCAGAGTGAAACCTATTGTGTTTCCAAATACACTACCTAATATTTCAGAAAGCGTAAATGCACCGCCAACCAGTGCAAAAAACATCGAAACAATAGATAACCATTTTGTGCGAACAGTATTTACTAAGGCGTACCAATATTTGTAAACTATGCTCTTCATGTACAAAACCCTTCTAATGCTGGGAGCCAGTATAGAGGACTAAACGGGCTCAAAAGTAAGCGAAACCACTTTTTAGAAAGCACAAGTAATATGCTCTATTGCATATAATAGCAGAATCTTTCACATTTGACAACAATCTTTTCGCTAATTAGTAGTTTTGCAGATTTTTATATCTTATGTTATTTTTTACCCCATCAGGTGGGCCCCTCTTTACAAGTCCTCTAAATATTTTTTCTTTGTTACGACTGCTTAATTATCATTCAATCCGAACTGTATAGATTTAAGCTTCTCCTTGTATAATTGTTCATATTCCAATACCTCCTGCTTGTCCCTCTTAAGAGGAAACACCTCAAGAATAGAATACTGAAAATTATAGCAATAATCAGGATCGGCGGTGATAAGCTCCACAAGACGCTTATTGCCACCATGTTTTGTTCGCGCGTACTCACTCCATCTACCCCAGATACCACCTTCCAAGCCACTGGCCGAGCCAACATAGTGTTTGCCTGTTTTGGTATCTGTGATAAGGTAGACTCCTGCAACAGCGGATAGCTTATCTTCCCATTCCTTATAGGCGGCTTTGTTATAGACGATTTTCCGGAGTGCTTCAAACGAGAGTAGAACTTTATCATAGCTGATAAATTCCACTTCTGATATCGCTGGCCGGATTTCTAGAATTTCCTTGTCAGTCGTCCCATTTTGGCACCAATTGATTGTGCCTTTTCCCCAATCAATTACAAGCCTGTTCTTTAATTCTGCAAGGATGTCTGTTGCCTCCAAGTGGAAGATTACGCAATCAGTACTTGCATCCAATTTGATTGAGGAGTTGATGGGGAGTTTAGAAACATCATATTCAGAAAACCCATTGACCTTGTAACAGCCGAGGAAAACGCCATTTGTTCCTTCTGTTCCCAAAAAGCTTATAACATAATCGCAGTTTTTGAAGCGAGAAGGTCGTTGAATCATCTGATATGTTTCGATTTGTCCCTGATTATAATATGCAGCGATTTCTCCATTGCTTAAATTGTGGCGAATCAGCCTTGTCCGTTCCAAATTGATTCCTTTATATGCCAATAGTTCTTGAAGTTTCATAATATCCCTCTTTCCAAATTTTTAGTAGTTCACCTCCATTTTAATGCATTTCCTGAAAAGAAGCAAGATAATTTACACATAAATATTTAAGTGCAAAAATGAAATATATCCTACACGCTAAAAATCAACTATACTACCATCGAGGGGTGATTAAAAATGTTCAAGGTGAACAAGCCCGAGATGGTAAATAAAACGTTTCGGATGCCAGCGGAGTTGCTTGAGCGGTTGAATATTGTAGCGCAGGAACAAAAGGTTTCATTGAATAACCTTGTATGTCAATGCTGCGAATACGCTCTAAGCAATATGTCAGAAACACCAGAAGACACAAAATAACGGCTGTGCCACCAAAAGTGACATAGCCGCTATTTTTTTGACAGGTAAAAAGGTTATTTAGGCTAAAAATCGTTTATTACCTTAATAACCTTTTTACCGCCTATTTATCATTGAAGAAGTTTGGATTTAATAGATAGGTGTTGGCACGAGGGCGTCCACCGGTAGGGGCTGGATGCGTTCTCTCTTTCAGGTATCCGTATTCTATCAAAATATCCAGTATAGGATTCAGATCATCCACTCTCTGGAAACTGCCCCGGCAAAGACGGAAAATCTGGTATTTTGAGAGTTCTCGCTTCTCCTGATTTTGAAGTTTTTTGGTTACGTGCTTTGCCAGCTGCATGTCTTTATCAGTCCCCAGAAGGTTATGGACGCATTTTGCATGGCGAAGAAAATACTTTGAAATTGCAATCGCCTGCTGCACCGTTTCGGAAGATAGCGCTGTTTCACTGGGAGCGTTGGAATTTTTTGCACAATGTAGCATACCAGCAATTCGGAGCATATTGCCAAGTAGCTTTGCACCCCAGCTCTCCATATATTCCAGTTCATCAACCAGCTTTGGCTCAAGCCAGTCGTGAAAGCGGATCACTTCTTTTTGAGCAGAAGGAGATAAATTGATTATGGGTAAGATACCATTTGTGGGATAGGGAATTTCCAGAAGTTTTCCGACTAGTTGCTGGTAAGCAATTTCCAAATCTGGCGGAATATCCGGTGTGACAAAATGCCTGGTTCCCATTTTTGATTTCGGCCTGCAGTAAAGAATCCTTGCGGTTAGTCCCCTTGATTTGAATGCTTCGTTTTTCATAATCTCTGCCAATACGTTATCTTGGGCTGAAAGCAACATTGTTAATGTGGGATTGTTTATGACCTCTCCTTCCCGACCTTTACGGTCTACCCGGATGGGATCGCCGCTATATGCTTTTAACACGGTATCAATGGAAATTGTATTGGAATACCGACCAGCCAACGTATCAAAAATACCACCTTCCGTCGTAATAATGGATAGCATGCCATTGTTATTTGCGAGCAAAGAGGTCATGGCTTCGGGAGTAGTATCATCAGCGATCAAACGAAGGGGCTTTGTTTGATTTTGTTCTATAGAGCGATATTGAACCCTGATTTTGGAGGCTTTCTCATTTTTACCATCACGCTCCAGAGTTTCAACCTGCTTTTTCAGGCTGTTCAGCTTGACTTGCTCGTTCTCCATCAGAGTGCGCCGTCGTTCATTCTCTTTACGTTCGTATTGGTAGATAGGCTGAGTCATCAAACGGACAATGGCGCTTTTTCGCTCGCCTGAATTTGCGACAATCAGGAAATAGAGATTTAGCGGTTCGCTGTAATGATTTTTAGGCGATACCACAAATTTGCCTTGCACAGTGCAGGAAAGAACGGCAAGGGCGCAAACTGCGGCCATATCTGTTGGTGTCTCGGTATTTTGAGAAACAGCAGTTACCCATTCGCCCAAAGGCCAAGGAAGGGATTTTACAGGGAATGGGGGTAAGTTGACTTCATTGAAGGGCAATGGTGCTTTCCATTTTGGAACAATGAGTTCGTTCTTTAGCTTGAAAATTGCTTCTGATTGGGATAATCCCTCCGCATGAACAAGATAGTCGATAATGCTGCCGCCCACGTTTTTTGAGTGGCAATAGAATGTATTGGTAGTTGGAACATACATCAGGTTGTCGTGGTGACCGCAGACTTCACAGTTCTGAAAGACAACGCTGTCATTGCTTTCCCGGAAATCTCCGTTTCGTTTTTTCAGATACTCGAAAAAATCAAAGCTTCGTATTGCTTCATCCAGCTCTAAATCCGAACGTCCGCTAAGGTGGCTAGGAGGATCGAAATCGTGATTTTTATTCTGGCTGGGTAAATGAATGTTTCGGATAGATTCCCACGAAATACGTGCGCTCTCGCTGAGCAGGATGACACGTTTATTCGTGCCGTGGAAAATACGGTCGGCATTCACGCAGCTCTTATCACTTTGAGGGAATAGCTTTACAAGTGTCTCTATGATTCTTTTGCGTACAGCTTCGTCTGTGACTGGGGCGTCCATGATAAAGGCAATACGAAATTTGGGCTTTTCCTTACAATAATTGAAAGTCTGGTAAATGAATGCTGGAGACAGCCCGTGTTTTGCACAAATCCGCTTAGCATCCTTGAAATATAATATCGGGCCATCTTCTTCGTTATCGATATCTACGAGAAAAAGCTGTTGTTCTTTCCAATCATTTGCAGACATTCCTCCCATAATACCGGGACTTATCGAGTGGCCTGTCCTGATTTTCTGTATCAGCTCTTCTACTGTCACAATAGAAGGACTGGCATTTTTTTGCAGGCGAATTTTAATCATGCCAACTTCTTTGCCTGTTGGCTTTTCCATGTACCCCTTTGTGTCAATGTGAACTTTCAGTTTCATTTGTCTCCATCTCCTCGCATTTCTTTAGAAAATTCTGATACTCGTCGGAGTGTGCTTCAATATAATCTGAAATATCTTCATATATGGCACGGGCAAATATTCGACTCTGTGCCTCATTAAGCTGTATATCTGCCTGCACCAAAAATTTTTTCACCTTCGACTAATTTCGATTTACTTTTCATTGCGTATCAGTTATGGTAATTCTGCAACTCGGAATTAAAAGCATAAAATTCTAATTGCAGAAATATAATAACAAAGGAAAAACGCTTTGTACGAAATATTGCGATAGTCGTTTTTTCTGGCGAGGTAAAACAAAATTATTCTATTATTCGGAGGAACGCAATGGGAAAACACAAACAGTTTCGGGAGTTTGAGCAAAATGCACACATTGAAATCTGGGTAGAAAGAATCAACAAGTTAATGGGTGAACGCAATGTAACACAACAAGGACTAGCAAAGGCGTGCGATATTTCACCATCGGTTATTTCTGATTACGTTGGGATACGAAAAAAAGCAAAATTAAGGACACCAAAAGTTGACAAACTTCTACTAATTTCCGAGTTTTTTGGGGTTTCAGTTGACTACTTATTAGGTAAAGATGAATGCCAGACACCACAGGATGAAAAAATCCATGAAATTACGGGACTGTCTGATTTGGCAATTCGAGAACTAAAGAGAATAAACCAAGAACAGTCTATGGAAATACCCGCAGAAAAACAGCTGGCAATAATCAACTATCTTCTTGAGAATATGGCCAACACAGAATTATTTGAGCGGTTGTATGACTACTTGATCGGTCACTTTGCATTTCCGGGAAAGGAGGACGATATGGGAGCGGCGCTTATGGTTGAGCACTTGCCAAGTGGCAAAGAGCGACGCAATTTGACCTTTCAGGACGTTTTCCAGCAAGCAGTTTTTACATATGTTCAGGAAGAATTATTTCGTTTGAAGCGTTTGACAATAGAAAAGCAATCTAAACTGGAACGAGAAATGCACAAGGAAAAATAATTACTTTTAGGAGAAATATATGGATGTAGTAATCTATGCCCGATATTCGTCTGACCGCCAGACAGAACAGAGTATCGAGGGACAGTTGAAAGAGTGTTATGCGTATGCAAAGCGGAACAATTATGCGGTTGTTTCTGAGTATATTGATCGGGCAATTTCGGGCACGACAGACCATCGCCCCGAGTTTTTACGGATGATTGCAGACAGCGACAAGAAATGCTTCCAAGCGGTACTTGTATATCAGCTTGACCGTTTTGCACGGAATCGTTATGACAGTGCTATCTACAAGTCAAAATTAAAAAAGAATGGTATTCGAGTTCTGTCCGCCCGTGAAAACATTTCTGATGATGCCTCAGGTGTCCTTATGGAGGCATTACTTGAAGGAATGGCCGAATACTATAGTGTCGAACTCTCACAGAAGATTCGCCGAGGTATGGACATCAACGCCGAGAAGTGTTTGTGTACTGGCGGTAACGTCGCTTTAGGGTTCTACGTCGATTCAGAGAAGCATTTTCAGATAAATCCCAGCACAGCGCCGGTAGTACAAAAGATTTTTGAAATGTATGTTGGCGGGAAGACAATGGCAGAAATCATCCGGTATCTAAACGCACAACATATCAAGACTTCGTATGGAAATGAATTTAATAAAAACAGTATTAACCGTATTCTATGCAATAAGCGATACATCGGAGTCTATACATACCGGGGAACAGAGATTCTGGATGGGTTGCCTCGCATAATCAGTGACGACCTTTTTTATGAGGCGCAGGATATGATGAATAAAAAGAAAAAAGCCCCTGCACGTGCAAAGGCTCATGAAAGTTACATATTGAGTACAAAACTATTTTGCGGTTACTGCAAGAGTGCAATGACAGGTGTCAGCGGAAAAGGCAAGATGGGCAAAAAATATTTCTACTATCAGTGCGTGACCAACAGAAAAGATAAGTCCTGCAAGAAAAGAACCGTCAATAAGAGTTACATTGAGGATTTGATCATTACAGAGACACGCAAATTATTGACTAGGGACAATATCGATAAAATTGCGTCCGAGGTTGTACGACTCTGTGAGCAGGAAAGGAATACGGATAACCTGAAGCGCCTTAAAAAGCTGCTGAAAGAGAATGAACGGGCGACAGAAAACCTACTCAAAGCCCTTGAAAGTGGTCAACTGATAGACATTTTAGCGGAACGCATTTCTCAGAAGAAAAAGGAACACGATGATTTGGAAAGACAGATTTTTATGGAGAAAACCCAAAATACAGTCCCAACAGTAAATGAAATCCGGTTTTTCCTTAATCAGTTCCGCAAAGGCGACATCAACGATGCAAAATACAGACAAGCTTTGGTTGATACTTTCGTCAATAAAATATACCTCTATGATGACAAAATGACTGTCCTGTACAACACGCAGGACAGTCATTCAGAAATGACCCTAGACAACACGAGTTTGTCTAGGGTCGCTTTGGTGGAGCCGAGGGGAGTCGAACCCCTGTCCGAAAGCAACTTGGAAAGAACTTCTCCGGGCGCAGTTTGTTATTTGCATTCCCTTTCCCCGGCGGGAACAAACACCCTACGGGAATCGGTAGCTTCATTGTGCGTGGTATGGGCAAAGCTTACCATACGCACGTTCTCCGCTTAAATCACACCCGAGCCCGGGTCAGCGGAACTCCCGGGGCGGATGGGCGCCTAATCAGGCAGCCAGGGCAACAGTAGTGTTGTCAGTTAAATTTAGGAAATTGCCCGTTTTATCGTGGCCAGGCGCCACGGCCCGCTATTCCAGCCTCACTACCCCCGTCGAAACCAGTACGGCCCCATAGGAAGCTGCAAAATACCACAGGCACTTTGCAGCCGATAGCTTGCTTTAGAATCTTCCGTAAGGATCGGGGAGCTTGTTCGGCTCCGGGTAGGTCTCGCCGTGGGTGTCCACGGTGATGGAGGCAATCTTCTGCTCTGCCTGGGGACGGTCATTGCGGTCGGTCTGGACGGAGGCGATGGCGTCCACCACGTCCATGCCGGAGGTCACCTTGCCGAAAGCGGCGTACTGGCCGTCTAAGTGCTTGGCATCGGCGTGCATGATGAAGAACTGGCTGCCCGCAGAATTGGGGGAGGAGGAACGCGCCATGCTGAGAACGCCCCGCTTGTGCTTCAGATCGTTCTTGACGCCGTTGAAGAAGAACTCTCCCTTGATGCAGTAGCCGGGGCCACCCATGCCGGTGCCCTCGGGACAGCCGCCCTGAATCATGAAGCCGGGAATGACTCTGTGGAAGATCAGACCGTCATAAAAATGGTGATCGCACAGGTCGATGAAGTTGCGGACGCTCTGGGGCGCCTTGTCGGGATACAGCTCACCCTCGATGACGCCGCCGTTTTCCATGGTGATCTTGAATGTAGGATTCATTGATTTCTCTCCTTCATGGCCCGGTCAATCTGACGCTTTGCGTCCTTTTCTGCCGCGGCCTGTCGTTTGTCGTATAGCTTTTTGCCCTTGCACAGCCCGACCTTGACCTTCACCCGGCTGCCCTTGAAATAGACGGACAGAGGAATCAGGGCGTAGCCGTCCTGCTTGACCTTGCCGTAGAGCCGCATGATCTCCCGCTTGTGCAGCAGCAGACGGCGGGGGCGGCGGGAGTCAACGTTGAAGCGGTTGCCGTGGTCGTAGGGGGAAATGTGCATCTGGTTTAAGAGCATGTCGCCGTCCTTGATGCCGCACCATGCGTCCTTCAGGTTCAGTGTGCCTGCCCGGATGGACTTGACCTCGGTGCCCACCAGCTCGATGCCCGCCTCGATCTCTTCTTCCACGAAGTATTCGTGATAGGCTTCCCGGTTCCGCGCCATGACCTTTACGCTTGCCTTTTCCAGATGTCTCACCCCCTGCGCGATTCTACGGTCATTATACCATAACTGTCAAGGGGATTATACCGCTCAGAAAAGTAAATGTTTCCGCTTACAGCAGACGCAGCCCCCACTCGCCGCTGTTTTCCTGATAATACTGGAATTCGTTCAGCGTGTCGGATTCAAAGATCTTCAGCATGTCCATGAAATCCTCCACCAGACGGTATTCCGACAGTTGCTGCCGGGGCAGCCAGAACACCTCGCCCTCGTCGGAGGACTGCAAATCTCCGGTGTAGCGGTCGGCTTTGTAGAAAAAGACCACATACCGGGCGTTTCCCTTGGCCGGGAACTGCTTGACGCCGCACAGCGTCGGGTTCTCGATGGTCAGCCCGGTTTCCTCCCGGGTTTCCCGGATGGCGGCCACGGTGAAGGCTTCGCCCGGCTCCACGTGTCCGCCGGGGAAGCAGATACCCGGCCAGCCGGGGTCATTGCGATCCTCCATCAGAAGATTGCCATTGCCGTCGGACACCATGACCAGCACGGTGAAAATCGCCTGTTCCGCCATCGTTACACCTCGTCAAACAGAAAATGTTCCAGATCTTTGGTGGATGCAAAGGAAAAGTCGCACAGGCGGGTCATTTCCTCCGTGATCTCCGGGCAATCAGTACGACCCCAACCGGCAAAGGCGATGGGGACACCGGCACTTCTCGCCATTTCCCAGGCGGGCTTCATGTCGTCCACCACCAGCAGCTGGGACTGGGTATAGCTGTATTTTGCCATGATTTGCTCCAGCGGCCATGGGCTGGGCCTCCGACGTTCCTCCGGCAAGTCCCAGCCGTAAATGTCGTCGGGGAGGATGCCGAAGTGGGTCTCATAGTCCCGGGTGATGTTCTGGATGCAGGAATGGGAGACGACGCAGATTTTTCCGCCGGCTTCCTTCTGGCGGCGGATGATGTCACCGATGCCGGGGAAGGGGGCGGGGATGTGATCGACGATGTATTTCTGCCAGCCGTGGTATTCGTCCACAATTTCCTGCTCGGTAAAGTTGTACCACTTCCGGCACATGTCAGCAAAGCCCAGACGGAAGCAGCCCTCGGTGTATTCGTAGAGGGTGATTTTCGTTCCCGGACGGAACTGATCCAGAATGTAGCAGAAGAAAGGATAATTGACGGTGGCCTCGCTCTGCACGACGGTATCATCGTGGTCGAGAACAAGACAGGGGTATTTCAGCATAGAAGTTCTCCCAATATTTTTATCTTTTCTCATTATACCAGACGCCGGGCGGCGGCGCAACCACAAAATTCCTCTTGCATATATCGAACAAATGTGCTATAATGACAAAAACAAAAGGAGGTGGGCGCGATGGTGCGGAAAACGTGTCCGGTGGATGTGATATCGGTATGCAGCGCCAGTGGGGAGATCCGCCCGCTGCGGCTGCGGGTGGAGGACGAAGAACAGGGGCTTATCCGGGTGAATATTGACGAAATTATCAGTGTGAAGGAAGTTCCCTACGTGGGCGTGGAAGCCCGGATATTTCTGTGCCGGGGGACGGTGGACGGGCGGCAATGGCAGTTTGCGCTGAAATACCTCATCCGCGCCCACTGCTGGTGCCTGATGGACAGGGTGCGTTGATTTTTCACAGTGGAAATTATGGGGAGATTGTTGTATTATGGTGGTAAGAAATTGTCCGGGAGGAAGCACCATGGCAATCGTGACCTTTTACAACGGCGACCCCAAGGACGCGCCGAAAACCACCATGCCCGCCCATCTGGGGGCAAACGCCATCATCACCTGCAAGAACCGTCTGCTGCTGGAAAAGCGCAGCGACTCCGACGTCTGGGGGCTGGTCGGCGGCGGCTGCAAGAAATGGGAGACCGGGCGGCAGACCATCGTCCGGGAAGTCTATGAGGAGCTGGGACTGCGCATCGCCCCGGAACGGTTCCGGAAGCTGGCGGTGTACGACAACCCCGGCCGGATCGCCGCCTTCCGGGACGGCAGCATCTGGCGCATGGTGATCGTGGTATACGCGCTGGAACTGGAAGAAGAGCCGGAAATGCACATCAGCAGAGAATCCAAGGACCTTCGCTTTTTCAGCCGGGAGGAAATTGCGGGCATTCAGGTGGCAATCACCCACGCCGATATTGTGGAGGGCTGGTTTGTCAAGGGAGAAAGCACCCATATTTGTGAATAAACGGAAAAGAAAAAGGATTTCATATACAATTATTGAAAAAATACTTGTATATTCACGGAAAGTATGCTAATATACAGGTTAAACGGTGCAGTATCCTAGTCGGGGTGGCCATCTTCCAGGAAGGGCCTAAAAATCCTTTGAAGGGCACATCGATGAAGTCCCTGGTGTTTGCTTGTTACGCCCAGTTTCGGGTGGATGCTGGGGGTTAAGGATTCCGGGCGCGCGCAACGGCATGACGCATACGACCCGGTTTCCGTGGAGACTTGAAGCTTGTGCGACGACGGTTGAAGCCCTTAGGCGGCTCCGATCGCGTACGAATCAGGTATGAACCTGCAAGGCGGTGCACAGAATCGTGTGCTGCGTGCAGCGTAGCCTGCCTTGCGTGGAAATGCGGGAAAAGAAGACCAGACGGCCGGTCGCTGTGGCCATAGCGGCTGCTGTCATCGCTTCTGGAAACCATTTCTGCAAAAGAGGCTAAGACTATGGTTGACTCCGTCGTGGAAAACACCTAGGCTGTCGTAAAAGGGCAGGCAGGGGATTGCAGTACGGACTAAGTGGCAATCGGGTACCCATTATCATGGCAACACTTGGGCGGACGAATGAAATGGAAACGGCCTGTGCGGCAACGGCAGGTTTCATCCGGTGAAAAACAACCCGACCTAAGCCGTAAGATTTACTCTGCCTGCCACCGTTTTTTCATTTACTATATTTCTCAGAAGGAGACTGTTTTCGTGGCGAAAACCGACCCTGAGGCTGCCAAACGGCAGCGGCATAAGACGATCCGCTGGGTCGTCACCGTTTTCTTATCTACGGTTGTCATTTCCGGCATCATTTCCCTGGTCTCGGACGAGGTGATGGACAGCAGCAGCCTTCCCGTGGCCTTTCTCATTCTGCTTGCCATCGTGATGGTGGGCATCATTTTCGATATCATCGGCATGGCGGTGGCCTCGGCGGATGAAAAGCCGTTTCATTCCATGGCTGCCCGGAAGGTGCCGGGTTCTCAGGAGGCCATCCGGCTTCTGCGCAACGCGGAGCGGGTCAGCTCCATCTGCAACGACGTGGTGGGCGATATCTGCGGCGTTGTCTCCGGCAGCGCGTCGGCGACCATTGCGGCGCTGATCCTGACGCAGGTGGACGTGGGCTGGCCGCGGGGCGTTTCTCTGGTCATGTCCGCCCTCGTGGCAGGGCTGACCGTGGGCGGCAAGGCCATCGGCAAGACCTTCGCCGTCAATTCCTGCACGCAGATCGTTCACACGGTGGGCAAGGTGCTCCATGCCCTGAATGGCCTGCACGGTAAAAAGAAAAAGTAATATGTTAGGTTGTGTCGAACGTGAGCATTTTACAGAAAATAAACGGCCATGACGACCTTACTGCTCTGGATGACCGGCAAAGAACCCGGCTCTGCGGGGAGATCCGGGAGTTTCTGATCTCCAACGTTTCCAAAACCGGCGGACATCTGGCCGGAAACCTGGGCGTGGTGGAGCTGAGCGTGGCCATCGAGACCGTATTTAATACCGAGATAGACCGCCTGGTTTTTGATGTGGGGCATCAGTCTTATGTGCATAAGCTGCTGACCGGACGCCAGGCGGGTTTTCCGCATCTGCGGCAGTACGGCGGCCTGTCCGGTTTTCCCAAGCCCTCAGAGAGCGATACGGACGCTTTCGTGGCGGGACACGCTTCCAGCTCCGTTTCCATAGCCCTGGGCATGGCGCGGGCGAGAACCCTTCTGCATCAGGACTACAATGTGGTCGCCCTGATCGGCGACGGCGCCTGCACCGGCGGTATGGCCTACGAGGGACTGAACGACGCCGCGGTGAGCGGCGAGCCGATGGTCATCATCCTCAACGACAACGAAATGTCCATCGGCAGGAACGTGGGCGGCGTGTCCCGGCACCTGTCCCGTCTGCGCTCCAGCGGCCATTATCTGAAGGCCAAGCGCTGGTACCGGGAGGTTATGAAAAAGACCGCCGTCGGCCGGGCGGCGTACCGGGTGACCCGCCGGCTGAAAAACAGACTGAAGCGGTTTTTGCTGCCTGCGTCCCTGTTTGAAAATATGGGATTTACCTATCTGGGGCCTGTGGACGGCCACGACCTGCCGGGGCTGATCTCCCTGCTTACCACCGCCAAGGGGCTGGCCGAGCCGGTGGTGGTGCATGTGGTCACGAAAAAGGGCTGCGGCTACCGCTTTGCCGAGGAAGACCCGGCAAAATTCCATGGAATCGGGGCATTTGACCCGGAAACCGGGAAAAAGCTGGCGCCGAAAGTCAAGTCCTATTCCGATTCCTTCGGCGAGGCCATGATGGAGCTTGCCCGGGAGGATGACCGGATCTGCGCCATCACAGCCGCCATGCCGGGAGGCACGGGGCTTCTCAAATTCATGCGGGAATACCCCAAGCGCTTTTTTGACGTGGGAATTGCGGAGGAACACGCGGTCTCCATGGCGGGCGGCCTTGCCAAGCAGGGAATGGTGCCGGTGGCGGCGATCTATTCCACTTTTTTACAGCGCGCCTATGACCAGATCATGCAGGATATCGCCATGCTGCACCTGCATGTAATCCTCGCTGTAGACCGGGCGGGAATCGTGGGGGATGACGGGCCTACCCATCACGGCGTGTTTGACGTTGGATTTTTACGGCAGGTGCCGGAAATGCTGATTCTGGCGCCCGCAAGCCTTGCCGAGCAGAAGGACATGCTCCACTGGGCGGCGGAAACATACAACGGCCCCGTGGCAGTCCGCTATCCCCGGGGCGGGGAGGGCAGCTACCGGGATTCCGCCTGGCAGCCCGGCGAAAACGTGGAGACGGAAGGGCTTCTGTGCTGCCACCGCCGGGGCAAAGACGTGACGCTGGTGACCTACGGCTCCATGCTGGATAATGTCCTGGATGCGGCGGAGACTCTGTCCCAAAGGGGCATTGAAGCGACCGTTCTGCGGCTTCTCACAGTGTCCGCTCTGCCTGCCCGGGAAATTCTCGCGGAAATGTCCGAAAAGCGCCGCGTGATCGTAGCCGAGGAGGTCTGCACCGGCTCCGGCATTCGGGAGGCGCTGGCCTGGGAGCTTCGGAAGCTCTGCCCGGACTGCCGGGTGGAGGGCGTCGATCTGGGCGGGGACTTCGTTACCCACGGTTCGACGAAGGAGCTGTACCGGCACTACGGTCTGGACGGGGAGTCCATTGCAAACTATACCCAGGAGGTGCTGTCCTAAGTGAAGGTAAAGAAGAGACTGGATGTTCTGCTGACGGAGCGGAACCTTGCGGACAGCCGCTCCAAGGCGCAGGCCGTGATCATGAGCGGCCTTGTGTACGTGGACGGCCAGAAGGCCGACAAGCCCGGCGTCTCCTATGAGGAAACGGTGGAAATCGAGGTGCGGGGCGCGGCGTGCCCCTACGTCAGCCGGGGGGGACTGAAGCTGGAAAAGGCGCTGCGGGACTTCGGCGTAAAAACCGAGGGCTGTGTGTGCAGCGATTCCGGTGCGTCCACCGGCGGATTTACGGACTGTTTATTGCAGCACGGGGCGAAAAAGGTGTTTGCCATCGACGTAGGCTACGGCCAGCTGGACTGGAAAATCCGCTCCGACCCGAGAGTCGTGGTCATGGAGCGCACCAACATCCGCTACGTCACCCCGGAGCAGCTGGGGGAGCCGCTGGACTTGTCCGTGGTGGACGTGAGCTTTATTTCGCTGAAGCTGGTTCTGCCCGTGATCAAAAATCTGTTGAAGCCCACCGGGCATGTGCTTTGTCTCATCAAGCCCCAGTTTGAGGCGGGGAAGGAAAAGGTGGGCAAGAAGGGCGTCGTCCGGGAAAAATCCACCCACAAAGAGGTGCTGGACAATTTTGTCGCCCTGGCGGACGAACTGCAATTCAAAATTCTCGGCCTGACCTTCTCCCCGGTGAAGGGGCCGGAGGGAAATATCGAATTTTTGGCGCATTTGACTCTGGACGATGCAGACGGCATTTGGCCGGATACGGCGCTGGTGGTGGAATCGGCGCACCAGACGCTGGACAAGGGGGAAAATTCATGAAAAATGTCATTCTGACCCCCAATCCCTACCGGGACAGGAATTTCCAGACCATGCGCAGCGCCATGCAGGTTCTGAAAGAGGCGGGCATTCAGCCCAAATTGTGCCTGCCCTTTGAGGTAGACCGCAATTACGAGCTGCCGAAAGATCTGCGTTTCTCCCGGCTGGACAGGGAACTGCCCAATGCCGAGCTGGTGATCTGCTTCGGCGGCGACGGTACCATCCTACACATGGCCAAGGCGGCTACCCGGAGGGGCGTTCCCCTTCTCGGCGTGAACATCGGCACCATGGGCTTCATGGCGGAGCTGGAAAGCACCGAGCTGGAAAAGCTTTCTAGGATCGCCACCGGGGAATTTACCACGGACAAGCGTATGATGCTGGACGTGACGGTGCAGCGGAACCGGGACATTTTGTTCCACGACATCTGTCTGAACGACGCGGTGATCACCAAGGGGGCGATTGCCAGAATCGTGCATCTTTCCGTAAAATGCGACGGCATTCAGGCCATGGAGTGCGGCGGCGACGGCGTGATCGTGGCGACGCCCACCGGCTCCACCGCTTACAGCCTTTCCGCCGGCGGCCCTATTGTGGAGCCGGAGGCAAACAATATTATCATTACGCCCATCTGCGCCCATGAGGTGGGCAGCCGGTGCATTGTGGCATCCGACCGGCGGGTGGTCACCGTGGAAATGGTGCGCAATGCCCGGCGCAACGCCTACGTCTCCGTGGACGGCGGCAGGGCGTTCCGGCTGAATCTGGGCGACGTGGTAACGATTCAGAAATCCCATCTGGAAACGAAACTGGTTCGCTTGAAGGAACGCAGTTTTTATGATGTGGTCAACGCGAAATTTAAGAAAGTGTAAGAGGTGACTGGGTTTGAAATCGAAGAGACAGGCAAAGATCATGGAGATCATCTCCACAACAAACGTAGAAACACAGGAGCAGCTGCTTAAGGAATTGCAGGAAGCGGGCTTTACCAGCACCCAGGCGACCATTTCCCGGGACATTAAGGAGCTGCGGATCGTCAAGGAACTGACCAGCTTCGGCACCTACCGCTACACGACGGCGGCAAGAGAGGTGCCCAGCGCTTTTACGGGGCGGCTGAACACCATTTTCCGGGAATGCGTCACCAGCTTTGACTATGCCCAGAATATCATCGTCATTCACACCCTTCCGGGACTGGCCAACGCGGCGGCCTCCGCGCTGGACGCCATGAACATGAACGTGGTGCTGGGAACACTGGCCGGCGACGACACGGCGGTGGTCATCATGCGGGACACCAATGCCGCCGCCGCTTTCTGCGGTGAGATCAAGAGCCTGATTGGCGGCTGATAGGGGGGAGCAACCGTGCTGAGCCTTCTGCATATTGAAAATATCGCGGTAATTGAAAGCGCGGATATTTCCTTCGACGGGGGATTTACCGTCCTCACCGGCGAGACCGGCGCGGGCAAATCCATTGTCATTGACGCGATTTCCGCCATCCTCGGCGAGCGGGCGTACCGGGACATGATAAGAACCGGGGCGAATAAGGCCACTGTCCGGGCGGTGTTTACCGGCGTTCCGAAACTGAGCTGGTTTGAGGACAACGGCGTGGAATACGACCCGGAGACCATCGTCCAGCGGGAGATTTTCCTGGACGGGAAAAATGTCTGCCGGGTCAACGGAAGCCTTGTTACCGTGTCCATTCTGCGGAAGCTGGGCATCCAGCTCATCAACATCCACGGTCAGCACGATTCCGCGTCGCTGTTTGACGAGGACAACCATCTGGCTTTCCTGGACGCCTTTGCCGGAAACGAGACGCTTCGGAGCGATTACGGAGAAAAATACGAGGCGGTGGCGAAGCTGCGGCGGGAAATTGACCGCCTGACCATGGACGAAGGGGAAAAGCTGCGCCGCATGGAGACCCTGAAATACCAGATTGCCGAGATTGAAAAGGCAGAGCTGGAACCGGGGGAGGACGAAAGACTGGAAGACCGGCGGAAGATTCTGCAAAACGCCGAAAAGCTGAGCAACGGCATGGAAACGGCCGTGGAGTGTCTCTACGGCGGGGACGATACCGACGGCGCCGCCGGGCTGCTTGCCCAGGCGGAGTATGCCCTTGCCCGGCTGTCCCGGTTCAGCGACAGCTTCAACGCTCTGCATGAACGGGTAGCCGACCTGATGTATCAGGTTCAGGACGCCGCCGAGGAGGTTCGGGACGCACGGGACGGCCTGAGCTATTCCGCCGACGAGCTGGAACAGATCGAGTCCCGGCTGGACGTGATTCATAAGCTGCGCCGGAAATACGGCACGACCTGCGAGGATATCCTTGTGTATCTGGACAGTGCGAGAAAAGAGCTGGACGACATCGAATTTGCCGACGACCATCTGGAACGGCTGAAAGGGAAGCTGCAAAAAGCGGAAAAAGCCGCATGGGACGCGGCGATCGCCCTCCGGGAGAACCGGAAAACGGCGGCAAGGGCCATGTCGGAGCGCATCCTGACGGAGCTGACCCAGCTGGATATGCCGAGAGTACAGTTTTCCTGCGAGTTCCGGGAGACGGAGCTGACAGCCACCGGCGCGGACGCCGTGGCGTTTTACATGTCCGCCAATGCGGGCGAAGCCCTGAAGCCCATGAGCAAGGTGGCCTCTGGCGGCGAGCTGGCGCGAATCATGCTGGCAATGAAGAACGTTCTGGCGGAAAAAGACCAGGTGGAGACGCTGATTTTCGACGAGGTGGACACCGGCGTTTCCGGCCGGGCTGCCCAGAAGGTCGCCCAGAAACTGAAAAGCGTTGCCGCCCACAAGCAGGTGCTGTGCGTCACCCACCTGCCCCAGCTGGCAGCGCTGGCGGACAACCATCTGCTGATTGCCAAGCAGGAGCGGAACGGACGGACATACACCTCTGTGACGCCTCTGGATCTGGAGGGCAGAAAGCGGGAGCTGGCGCGGATCATCGGCGGCGCGACGATTACCGAAACCACGCTGAAAAGCGCGGAAGAAATGCTGCGGGGGTAAGCCGGCGGCCCGTGAAATTTCTGCGAGTTTACCCTTGACAAATTTTGTTCTGTTTGTTAGGATAGAGCGAGTAACACAGTGATGGGAAGAAGTAAGCGCCCGATTTCCTGCCAGAGAGCTGCCGGTGGGTGCAAGGCAGCGGGGAAAAGCGCCGAAATACCTCCCGGAGTGGCCTTTCTGAACGGTAGTAGGGAAGGACGGGGTTCGCCCGGTACAGCGAGAGGCGTTGCTGGACGCCGTGAGGGCATTTTTCGTGAGAAAGTGCCGAATTAGAGGTGGTACCGCGTATTTTACGCCCTCTATCCGTTTGGATAGAGGGCGTTTTTTCATGAAAAGGAGGGGATACTATGCTGACATGCCCTATGGATATCCTGACTGCGTTTCCCGTGCGGAAAAGCAAACAGCAGAAGCAGGAATTCCGGGATGCAGTGCAGTCTTATCTGGCGCAGTTCGGCTATTCGGCAAGCGTCGAAAAGGGAAGCCTCGGCTGTCGGAACGTGGTGATCGGCGACCCGGAGACGGCGCAGTACCTGATTACCGCTCACTATGACACCTGCGCCCGGCTGCCGATTCCCAATCTGATTACGCCGTGCAATTTCTGGGCATTTATGGGATATCAGCTTGCCGTGATGCTGCTGATGCTCGTTGTCCCGGCAATTCCGGGGGCGCTGGCAGGTCTGCTTACAGGGAGCTTCGACGTGGGGTACTATGTGTGGTTCCTCTGTGTATGGGTGATGATCGCGCTGGTGATGATCGGCCCTGCCAACAAGCACAACGCCAACGACAATACCTCCGGCGTGGTCACGCTGCTGGAAATCGCCCGCTCCCTGCCGGAAGGCCAGCGGGGAAAGGTCTGCTTCGTCCTGTTCGATCTGGAGGAAGCGGGACTCATCGGCTCCGCCGCCTACCGCAAGGCGCATAAAAAGGCGTCGGACGGTCAGCTCGTCCTCAATCTGGACTGCGTGGGAGACGGAGATTATATCCGCATGTTCCCAACGAAAAAGCTGAAAAAAGACCGGAAGAAGCTGACTTCCCTCTATAAAGCCTGCGGTTATTTTGGGAAAAAGGACGTGCTGGTTCACGAAAAGGGCTTTTCCGCCAACCCCTCCGATCAGGCGAATTTCCCTTACGGCGTGGGCATCTGCGCACTACGGAAAAAGGGGAAAACGCTGTATCTGTCCCGCATCCACACACCCAAAGACACCGTTCTGGAAGAAACAAACGTCAATATTCTGCGCGCGGCTCTGATCACATTTATCACCTGCGGCGCAGCGCAATAAGAAATGAAATAAGAAAGGAAAATGAACTATGAAACTGTATGATGAACTGGTTGCCCGCGGCCTGATCGCTCAGGTGACCAACGAGGAAGAGATTCGGGAAATGATCGACAACGGCAAGGCTACCTTCTACATTGGCTTTGACTGCACTGCCGACAGCCTGACCGCCGGCCACTTCATGGCGCTGACCCTGATGAAGCGTCTGCAAATGGCAGGCAATAAGCCCATTGCCCTGATCGGCGGCGGCACGACCATGATCGGCGACCCCTCCGGCCGTACCGATATGCGGAAAATGCTCACCAAAGAGGACATCAACCACAACGCAGAGTGCTTCAAGAAGCAGATGGAGCGCTTCATCGAGTTCGGCGAGGGCAAAGCCCAGATGGTCAACAACGCCGACTGGCTGCTGGACCTGAACTACGTGGAGCTGCTGCGGGAAGTCGGCGCGTGCTTCTCCGTCAACAACATGCTCCGGGCGGACTGCTACCGCCAGCGCATGGAGCGGGGACTGTCCTTCCTGGAATTCAACTACATGATCATGCAGTCCTACGACTTTTACCACCTGTTCCAGCATTTTGGCTGCAACATGCAGTTCGGCGGCAACGACCAGTGGAGCAACATGCTGGGCGGCACCGAGTTGATCCGCAAGAAGCTGGGCAAGGACGCCCACTGCATGACCATCACGCTGCTGACGGACTCTCAGGGCAACAAGATGGGCAAGACCGCCGGAAACGCCGTCTGGCTGGACGCCAACAAGACTTCTCCCTTTGAATTCTACCAGTACTGGCGGAACGTGGGCGACGCCGACGTGATGAAGTGCATCCGGATGCTGACCTTCCTGCCTCTGGAGCAGATCAACGAGATGGACACCTGGGCGGACGCCAAGCTCAACGAGGCCAAGGAAATTCTCGCCTATGAGCTGACCAAGATGGTTCATGGCGAGGAAGAAGCCGAAAAGGCCAGAGCGGCTGCCAAGGCGCTGTTTGTGGGCGGCGGTGACGACGCGAACATGCCCACCACGGAAATCAGCGCCGACAAGCTGGTGGACGGCAAGATCGGCATTCTGAACCTGATGGTGGCCTGCGGACTGGCGCCCTCCAACAAGCAGGCGCGGCAGCTGGTGGAGCAGGGCGGCGTTCTGGTCAACGACGAGAAGGTGCCCAGTGCCCAGTTTGCCGTGACGGAGGAGATGCTGAAAGCGGGCGTGAAGATCCGAAAGGGCAAGAAGGTTTTCCACAAAGCGGTGCTGGCCTGATGCTGGAACTTGCAGTGGAGACCGACCGGGAAGCGGTGAACCGGCTGGCCTGTCAGGTACACGCCATGCACGTTGGCTGGCTGCCGGAGACTTACGAAATGCCCCCGGAAATGTACCCAGAGGAGCGGTTCCAGAAAGCGATCGCGGAACGGTCTTTATATGTAGCCCGACTGCATGGCGCGGTGGTGGGCTATATGAACCTGATGATCCGGAATTTCGACGGGTTGGGTCTGAAAAAGCGGAAGGTTCTGCGGATTGACGAAATTGCCGTGGAGGAAAGTCTTCGCGGTCAGGGCGTCGGCACGGAGATGATGGAGGATGTCCGCGCACTGGCAAAGAGCTTCGGCTGCACCAGTTTACAGCTGGGGGTCTATCCCCAGAATGACGCCGCCGTGGCCTTCTACCAGAAGTGCGGCTTTACCGTTCGCAGTTTGGAAATGCAGAGAAAGCTGTAATAGAAAACACAGGCCGTCCGTGTGTTTGCGGACGGCCTGGCAGTTTCTTGGACGCCGCCCGAAAGGGCGGCGTTTTCGTTACAGCAGGTACTTTTTCAGCTTTTCCAGATTTTCGCTGCCCATGGGAGTCAGCGGCAGGCGGCATCCTCCGCAGTCGTAGCCGATGAGCTGCATGGCGGCTTTTACGGGAATGGGGTTGACCTCGCAGAACAGCAGCTCGATCAGGGGCAGCAGCTCCGCCTGCAATGCGGCGGCGGTGTCAAAATCGCCCGCCAGCGCCGCCCGTGCCATGGCCTGGGTCTCCACGGGGGCGACGTTTGACAGAACCGAAATGACGCCCTGGCCGCCCAGGGACATCACCGCTACCGCCTGATCGTCGTTGCCGCTCCAGACGGGGAAATCCGGGCAGGCGGCGCAGAGCTTTGCGATTTTGGAAATGCTGGAAGACGCCTCCTTGACGCCTGCCAGATTGGGAATCCGGGACAACCGGCCGTAGACCTCCACGGGAATATCGACGCCGGTGCGGGAGGGAACGTTGTAGGCGATGACCGGGATATGTACCGCTCCGGCGACGGCGCTGTAGTGGGCAAGCAGACCCTCCGGTGTGGCTTTGTTGTAGTAGGGCGTGACCACGAGCAGCGCGTCCGCTCCCGCACCCTCCGCCGCCCGGCTCAGAGCCGCCGCGTGCTCGGTGCAGTTTGAACCGGTTCCGGCGATGATGAGACAGCTGTCCCCGGCGTATGCCTTCGCCCGGCGGAACAGCTCCAGTTTTTCGCAGTCGGACAGGGTAGCGGACTCTCCGGTGGTGCCGCAGATCACCACGGCCTCGATGCCCGCGTCAATTTGACGGCGAAGCAGCTGCTCCATCATGGGATAGTTGACCTTTCCCCCGAGGAAAGGGGTGACGAGTGCCGTACAGGCTCCTGTAAAGAATGGTTGTTTCATAGGCTGATACCTCCACGCCAGTCTATGCCGGGGGAATGTATTTTGTCTGTTGCAAAACGGGAAAAAATGGGCTATACTGTGGGCACAGAGAATAGGGAGGGAAACCATGAAAACACATGATTTTTGGTATGATCTGCCGGAAGAGCTGATCGCCCAGACGCCGCTGGAGCGGCGGGACGGTTCCCGGCTGATGGTGCTGAACCGGGAAACCGGGGAGATTCAGCATAAACATTTTTACGACATCATCGACTATCTGAACCCCGGCGACTGTCTGGTGATGAACGATTCCCGGGTGCTGCCCGCCCGGCTCATGGGGCACCGTCCCACCGGCGGCGTGGTGGAGGTGCTGCTTCTGCGGGACCTGGGGAACAAGTGCTGGGAGTGCCTGTGCAAGCCCGGCCGGAAAATGCAGGTCGGCAATGAGGTCATCTTCGGAGACGGCGAGCTGACGGCCGTCGTCCGGGAGGTGCAGGAGGACGGCAACCGGGTGGTGGAATTTAAGTACGAGGGGATTTTCCTGGAAGTGCTGGAACGCCTGGGAAAAATGCCCCTGCCGCCTTATATCAAGGAGGAGCTTCAGGATCAGGAACGGTATCAGACCGTCTATTCTAAGGAGGTCGGCTCCGCCGCCGCGCCCACGGCAGGACTGCATTTTACTAAGGAGCTGCTGGAAAAAATCCGGGAAAAGGGCGTAAACGAAGCTTTTGTGACCCTGCACGTAGGACTCGGCACCTTCCGCCCGGTAAAGGCGGAGGAGGTGACCGAACATCACATGCACTCCGAGCTGTGCATGATGAACGCCGAAACCGCGAACATGCTGAACGAGACGAAGCGAAACGGCGGGCGCATTATCTGCGTGGGCACGACCTCCTGCCGCACCCTGGAATCCCTGGTAAACGACGACGGCACTTTTGAGGCTAAGTCCAGATGGACGGATATTTTCATTTATCCGGGCTACACCTTCAAGGCCATGGACGGCCTGATTACGAATTTCCATCTCCCGGAGAGTACCCTTGTCATGCTGGTGTCCGCGTTTGCGGGGCGCGAGCATGTGCTGAACGCCTACGAAGAAGCGGTAAAGCAGAGATATAGATTTTTCTCATTTGGCGACGCAATGCTTATTTTTTAGAATTTGTTTTAAGATAAAATTCTATAAGCTTGTAAAAAACAGAACTTCTTACGCATAAATGGCAACCGGCTGAAAAGGCCGGTTGCCGTTGCTTTATACAAAATTTTCGGCGTACCGCTGCGGTACGCCGAAATTTTATTTTTGAAACTTTTCATCCGATATTTCGTGGAGTTTGTCCCTCTACGGGGGGATACCACCTACATTCAACGCTTGCATTATAGCACGGCCTTCTCAAAAATGCAACAGGTTTATGCTAATTTTTGAAATAAGTTTTAAATTTTTTATAAGCGCGGCGGGTTTTGCTTCCAGATTTCCGCGCATCCGGCTCGGTTTGCCGCCGCAGCGCAGTCAGATGCGCAGTCGCAAAACGAAGGCTTGGCTGTTTCAGCCGCCATATATATTGTAAGGAAGTTTTACAAATGTCAAAGGGTGAAAACATCTTCAAAAGGAAGGACGGCCGCTGGGAAGCCCGGTATATCCGGGGCTATGAGCTTTCCGGCAAGATCCGGTACGGGTTCTGCTACGGCAAAACCTACAAAGAAGCAAAGGAGAAGGTCACGAAGTTCAAAGCGGCCATGGTGGGCGGCTCGCCCCTGCCGGACGTGGGCTCCCGCCACCGCTTCGCGTTTTACTGCGACGAGTGGCTGCGTCTGCGAAAAGCGAAGCTAAAGGAAGCAACCTACATTAAATATGATACGGCGCTGGAAAAACACATCAAGCCGAAGCTGGGCGGCTGCTTTCCCCTCGGCCTTTCCACCGGGCTGATCGACGATTTTACAAGGGAACTGCTGCTTGAGGACGAGCTTGCCCCGAAAACCGTGCACGACATTCTCGTTGTGCTCCACGGCGTTCTGAAATTTACTGCGACACGCTTCCCCGGAATCTTTCCGGTCGTCGAGATCAACTATCCCAAATGCGGGCGCAAAGAGATGCGCGTCCTGTCCCGGGAGGAGCAGCAGCGATTCATTTCGTACCTGCTGACGGACATGGACACATGCAAATTCGGCGTACTGCTGACGCTGTTCACCGGTGTGCGGATCGGGGAGCTGTGTGCGCTCCAATGGGGGTGCATTTCCATGCGGGATAAGACCATCCGGATCGCCGCCACATTGCAGCGTCTGCGGGACACCGACAAGACCGGAACCACCCGCACCCGGATCGTGATCGGCACGCCCAAAAGCGACACCTCCGTAAGAACGATCCCCATGACGAATTACGCGGCCGCGCTCTGCGGGAAAATGCGTCCCGGCAGCGAGGCGGCCTACGTCCTGACCGGCACGGAGGCGTATATGGAGCCCCGGGCATTGCAGTACCGCATGGAGAAATACACCCGCGACTGCGGTCTGGAGGGCGTTCATTTTCACACGCTCCGCCACACATTCGCGACCCGCGCCGTGGAGGTCGGCTTTGAGATCAAGTCTCTTTCGGAGGTACTGGGACACGCCAATACGACCATCACCCTCGACCGCTACGTCCATTCCTCGATGGAGCTGAAGCGGGACAACATGAGCAAGCTGGAAGCGGTGGGATTTTAAACTGCGCAGTCAGACTTCTGTGTCAGGCAACCCGGAATGCAACATTTCCCTGCCATAAATCGACCGTTTTCGGGGCGGAGGGAAAAAACTACGATTCAAAAAATAGTATAAACCTGTTGCATTTTTGATAAGCCTATGGTATAATGTGGACATCACCCGTGGATGGAGCGCCCCCCGCGCAGGGAGGGACAAACTCCACGATGAAAGAACGCATGATACTTTGGCAAATTGATCACCCTCCGAGGGGCAGTGGTTTGCCATTTTTCTGGTGGTTCGCGTAAGTGTCCACTTATTTTCGACGGAGGATGACAATTTGGAACTGCAAAACATAAAACAGGCGCTTATAGACAGCGCCGTCCGCGTCGTGGCGCGGGACGGCGTGGAGAAGGCTACCACCAAGGCCATCGCCGCCGAAGCAAAGCTGAACGAAGCCTACATTTATAAATGCTTCCCCAGTAAGGACGAGCTGCTCAGCGAGGCGTTTCAGATGGAGGACACCCGCTTTTCCACCTTCCTGGGAAAGACCCTCCCCGTCATGCGCACGCCGGGGCTGCTGTGGAGGGAGCGCGCGTATATCCTCTGGAAGCGGAGCTGGGAGCATATCCTGGGCATTCCTGACGACTGCGGCTTTTACATCCGCTACTATTATTCCGCCAGCTGCCGCGCCCATGCCTATGAAATGCACCTGGCGTGCTATAAGCCCCTGATCGAGCGGGCGAGCCACGTATTTCTGCCGGGGACGAACATGGACATGCTCATCCACCAGATTTTCTCCACCATGCTGTTCTTCGCCTCCCGGGTTCTGAACGGTGAGCTGGAAAACAGCGAGGCCACCACCCAGTGGGCGTTTGAGCAGATTTACAGCTTCGTCGTGCCCCACGTCAAGGCCGAGGTATTGGAAGAGGAATAGATATGAGCAAATCGCTGAAAAAAATCTGGAACACCGTCAGCACCATTCTGGTGGCGCTGGTGGTGATCCTGGCGCTCCTGCTGGTGGGGGCGCGGGTCATTGGATTGCAGGTGTTCACCGTGCTGTCCGGCTCCATGGAGCCGACGTACCATACCGGTTCCCTGATCTATGTGAAAAAGGTTGACCCCTATACCATTGAAGAGGGTCAGCCCATCACCTTCATGCTGGACGAGGACACCATCGCCACCCACCGCGTTGTGGGCATCGTCCCGGACGAGGAAGACCCCACCGTCATCCGCTTCCGCACCAAGGGCGACGCCAACGACGCCGAGGACGGCTCCCTGGTTCATTATAAGAACGTCATCGGCACGCCCATCTTCTCCATTCCGTACCTGGGCTACATAGCGGATTATATCCAGCATCCCCCCGGAATGTACATAGCCATTTCTGCGGGAGCGGTGCTCCTGCTGCTGGTCTTCCTGCCGGACGTCTTCGCCGACGACGGTAAGGACGAGAAGAAGCCCCGGAAGGGCAAGGGCAAGGATGCCCCGGCTCCCGAAGCTCCCCGGGAGGAACCGAAAGAAACCCTGGCCGATGAGATCCGCCGGAAGACCGACGGCCTGCTGACGGACGCAGAAGTCGAAAAGCTCTGCCGCCTGATCGAAGCGGGGAAGTATAACGACGCCGCCGCGGAGTCCCTTCGGAAGCTCCTGATCCGGCGGGAAGCGGAACGGAAGCAGCAGTAAGCCGTTCCATCATTTCAAGGGCAATGCCGCAAGGCTCCCTATATACAATTTTAGGAGGTTTTCGGAAATGAAAACAAGAAGCAAAGCTCTGCTCCTGACACTCTGTGCGGTATTGCTTGTGGCCGCCTCTGTGCTGGGAACAATGGCGTACCTGACCTCGACTGATAGTGTGGAAAACACCTTCACCGTCGGCTCTGTGGCTATCACGCTGGACGAAGCCAAGGTTAACACTGACGGCACTGTGGTTGCGAACGCTGACCGTGTCAAGAAAAACGACTACAAGCTGATGCCCGGCCATAAGTACATCAAAGATCCCACTGTCCATGTGGCCGCTGGTAGCGAAAATAGCTGGATTTTCGTGAAGGTCGAAAATGGCATTTACGACTATGTGGTTTCTTCCAATAAAATTGAAGACCAGATCGCAGCAAGGGGCTGGACGGCTTTGAATGGTGCTTCTAATGTATATTATAAGGAATACACCAAGAACGACACGGAGGCTACTGACCTTGTTGTGTTCAGCGAGTTCGAGATTGCCGATGACGCTAACACAAAGGACGGCTGGGGTAACCTCAATGGTGCGAAGGTAACCGTCACCGCTTACGCTGTGCAGAAGGACGGCTTTGATACCCCTCTTGCCGCATGGAACGCAACCTTCGGCAAGCCTGCCGCCAATCCCTGACATTAGATTCCAACAGATATAAAATCTGTTGAAATAAATACCCCCGCAAAATCCTTAGGAAAGGAGGAAGAGTGAAATGAAGCATTACGAAAAGCGCCGCAGCGTGAGCAGCAAAATGTTCGTCATGATGCTGGCACTGGTGCTGGTGTTCGGCTGCGCAGTAGGCGGAACGATCGCATGGCTGACTGCCAAGACTGACCCCGTTGTCAATACGTTTACATACGGTGATATCAACATCGAGCTGACCGAAACCAAGCCCGCAAACCGGCAGGCCAAGATTATCCCCGGTGTGGATATCGAGAAAGACCCGAAGGTGACGGTTAAGGCCGGCTCCGAAGCCTGCTGGCTGTTCGTCAAGGTCGAGGAAGAAGGTACGTTTGTTGCCGGTAAGGTAACTTACTCCGTGGCTGACGGCTGGACGAAGCTTACTGGCGTAACTGGTGTTGATAACGTCTATTATCGTGAAGTCAGCGCTGTGACTGCTGATACAGAATTCGGTATTCTTACGGATAACAAAGTCACCGTCAGCGAGGATTTGACCAAAGAGGACATTAAGGACCTCACTAGCACCCAGCCCAAGCTGACCTTCACGGCCTACGCTGTCCAGAAGGACGGCATGGACACTGCTGCCGCCGCATGGGCTGCCGCCAATGCCTGAGTAACCCCCTGCGCAAGGGCGCAGAAAAAACAATAATGATAAGGAGCAGTACATCATGAAGAAGAAAATCACCGCAATTTTCCTGTGCGTGGCTCTGGTAGCCATCGCCATCGCGGGCGCATCTCTGGCGTACTTCACCGACACAGACAGTGCCACGAACACATTTACCGCCGGTGGCGTAAAAATCAAACTGATTGAGGAGCAGAGCAATGAAGACCATACCGGTTTTGTTCCTTACGAGGGAGATAAGGTTCTCATGCCCATCGTCGGCTCCGCTCAGGGAGAAACTTACCCCAACGGCCAGCCCAAGGCCGCGAACTACATCGACAAGGTCGTAACGATTCAGAATACCGGCAAATCCGCCGCCTGGATTCGTGCTTACTATGCGGTTCCCTCCGCTCTGGACGATGGCTTCGGTGAAAGCTTCAATGCTGGCATGAACATTCTGCACGGCAACTTCGGCAACAACAACGGTGTTACCACCTACGAAAACGAGTGGAAGTGGAAGAATAACGGCAAATGGCAGTATTTTGAGACTGTGATGGACGGCGTCAGCTACAACGTCTACTTTGCGGACTACTACCAGCCTGTCGCGGCCGGTGACACCACCGAGCAGTTCATCTGCGGCGTGTATCTGGACAAGAACGTGGATATGAAGGACGGCAAGTATATCGATCCCCGCCACCCCGACGCCGATCTCTCTATTCTGGAAGGCACGGTCAAATATCCCGTATTTGCGGTTGCCGTGCAGGCCGAGGGCTTTGACAATGCTTCCGACGCTATCACCGCTGCGTTCGGCGCCAACTACAATCCTTGGGGCGGCGCTGCTACCAACTGGCAGTAATTTCTTACTTTCTTCTTATATGGTCTGCACCCCCCGGGGTGCAGACCATATGAGAGCACCCGGCGACCCCGGATGCTGTCATATGGTCTGACGCGATCATAAAGACTTTTTACCTCCTTCCGGGAGATTTAGCAATATCAGTTTGAGAGGAGCAAGAACTATGAAGCGAAAACTCTTGATTCTGTCGGTGCTGGTCATCTGTGTCGCGACCCTTGCCGCCGGAACCCTGGCGTACTTCACCTCAGAAGGTACGGCGCACAACGTCATCACCACCGGCGGTGTGGACATCACCCTCCAGGAGTGGGCGGACGAGGGGAAGACAAAGCCCTTTGAAGACCTGACCGGCATCATGCCCGGCATGACCGTCACCAAAATTGCGGAGATCAAAAACACCGGCGCGTCCGAAGCCTGGGTGCGTGTGAAGGTGGAGAAGAACATCCAGCTCAAGGGCGAGGGCGAAGTCAATCCCGACCTCGTGGAGCTGGCGCTGGACACCGCCAATTGGACGGAAAAAGACGGCTATTACTATTATAATAAGGCCCTCAAGCCTGGAGAAGTCACAGCGCCGGTATTCAGCGCGGTGACGTTCAATGCGTCCATGGGCAACGAATACCAGAACGCCACGGCGACTGTGGACGTCTACGCCCAGGCGGTACAGACCGCCAACAATGGCGAAACCGCCCTGAACGCTCAGGGCTGGCCGAAACCGTAAAAAGGAGGACGAAGCCATATGAAGAAGAAAATTCTCGCGCTGTTCCTCTGCTGCGTGATGGTGATCGGTCTGCTTCCCGCGACGCTGGCCTTTGCCGCCGAGACCGAGCTGAAAGTCGATGCGGACACGGTTTCTCTGAAGACAACGCAAATGAAGACGCTGACAGCCGACGCTGGAGAACTCACCGGGCGCTATCAGTGGCAGATTCAGGCAGGCGAGGGTGTTTGGGTCAACATTCTCGGCGCGAACGAAAAGACCCTGACCCTCAATTATGGCCTTGTTGCCAGCCTCCTCCTGAACAACACCGCCAGAATCCGCTGCCGCATGACCACCGACGGCAAAACGTTGGACAGCAATGTGGTAACGGTGGAGATTCAGGCCGACACGGCCGTGCGCAAGGCGCCCGCCATGTCTCCCGCCATCGGGACGGTCACTTCCGAAGCGAAAGCCCTGGGCGATCCGATCATCATCCCCGCCCAGACCGCCGCCCCGGCGGCTGACCAGACCCCGGCGGACGACACCGTCCAGGCAGCCGACCAGCCCCAGGCGGCCGATTCCGTCGAAGGGGACGAGTCTGCCCAGCCAGAAGCACCCCCCCAGGACAACGGCACCGGCGACACCCCCGCCACCCCGACCACGTATAGCATTATCATCAATTACGTGTTCCAGGACAACTCGCAGGCCGCAAACCCCTGGACAGCCACGGTTGCGGCCGGAAGCAGCTACAGCCAGGAAATCGAAAGCCCTGTTGTGGTCGGCTATGAGCCTGATCAAAAGACGGTTAAGGTTGATGTAACCGATATTAACGAAAATAAGACCTACACCGTTATATACAAACCCACAACGGTAAACTTCATAGTCAAGCACTACCAGCAGAATGTCACCAACGACGATTACACGCTAAAAACGACGGAGACAAAGCAGGGCTTTACCGAAGACGCGGTTGGCGCAAACCTTGCCACAACCTACGAAGGCTTCTACTCCCTGCTCTATGATACCACGACCAAAATCGCGGCAGACGGCAGCACGGAAGTCGAAATTAAGTATGACCGCTACTACTATCTGATGAACTTCGATCTGGGCGGCGGCTACGGCGTAGAACCCATCTACGCCCGCTACGGCACGCCTATCACCGTAGGCACCCCCACCAAACCCGGCTACACCTTCGGCGGCTGGGATGAGACGATTCCCGCTACCATGCCCGCGAAGAACACGACCTTTACGGCGAAGTGGACAGTAGACGGTCAAGCCAAGGTCACAGTTGTTGTCTGGGGCGAAAACGCGGATGATGAAAATTACAGCTACATCAAGAGTTCCGAAATTCTGGCAAAGCCCGGAACAACCCTGACAAAGGATAACTTGACCAATATCCTGATTTGTGACAAGGAGGAGCATGACCACGTAGCGTCCGGATGTACGCAGATTTGTAACCATGTGCACACGTTGACCTGCTACGGCTTGCGTGCGAATGCCCAAAGCTGTAACCCCAATGATGAAACAGCATGGTGGTGCGATAGCAAGCCTGAAACCTATTTTGCACAGCTCGGCATTGAAGATGGCTACCTTTACTACGACGATGAAAACGCAATGGTATCGTCTAAAGATAATTACTACCTGCGATTTAACGGAGCGTATTATCAACTGAGCGAGAGGCAGTTCAACAAACTGAAAGGTGATCAGGTTGGTAGCACCAGTGACAATACGAATAGTTATCCTGATTACTATTACAAGTACAAAATCAATGCCAGTGGCATGAGTTGCTCACACACCCATACCGATTCCTGCTACTCCTGCGGCAAGGCGGCTCATAAGCATGATGCAAACTGCTATACTTCTCCGCTGGATATGGATACGACACTCTGGAAGCTCGTAAAATGCGATGAAGTAACGGTTGCAGCCGATGGCACAACCATCATCAACGTGTATTACGACCGCGTAGAGTATGATGTTAAATTCTTCACTCGTGATAGAAATCCGACTGAGTACACGCAGTATCGGATCACCGCAAAATGGGGACAGAATATTCTCAACAAATGGCCTACACACAATGGAAGTTCCAGCTGGTATGTGTCAAGCAGTGGTAGCGTGTGGCAAAACAGTATTCAGGTGATGCCAGTTGGCGGTGCTTCTTTCTACGGCCCCAAGAGCGGTAATAGCTCATATACTGCATCGTTTTATGTGGAGGTACTGCCAGGCGAAAATGGCATAAACCATAATGGTGTTTTGTATAAACTCCACCATCAGGATACCAGTTCCAGCAGCGGCACCGTAACTGATGAGGATCATTACGAAATTAAAGGTTTTACTTACAAAGAAGGAACATCCAATGGAAGCAGTTTTGGCGGTGCGAAATTCTACTATATTCGTAACAGCCATAAGTTGGAATTCTTTAACCGTACTGGTGTGATTGATGAAAAAACAAAGACAGTTAAGTATGAAGAGCCGCTGAAGAATTACTACTTCGAGCCGGACTATCCCGCTGATCTTGAGCCGAATGCTTATGTGTTCGACGGCTGGTACACCACGGCGGGATGCTACGAGGGTTCCGAGGCCAAAATTGACGCTACCATGCCCGACTCTGATGTGATCCTCTATGCCAAGTGGACGCCAAAGACCCACAAGGTCACGACCTGGCTGACGAATGAGATGAAAACGCCTGTCAATGTTGGGGATACCGACTCCAACGTGCAGACGGTTGCCCACGGCACCCAGGCCACAAAACCCGCTGACCCCACCAACGGTGAATACGTTTTTGTCGGTTGGTTCTACAAGGACAATGGCGTGGAAAAGGCGTTTGATTTCTCCATGCCTGTCAACCGCGATCTCGGCCTCTACGCCAAGTGGAGCTCCAATAAGCTGGTGGCCTATACCATCAAGTACGCCGTAAAAAATGCGGATGGCACGCTCACCTATATTGCGGATGACACCACTGGCAGTGCTTTGGCTGGCAGCACCAAGACCTTCGATGCCAAGACCGGCATGGAACTGAATGCAGATTACCAGACCGGCTATTTCCCCAAGACCAGCAGCCATTCTCTCACCATGGATATCAACGGAAATAATGAATTCACCTTTATTTACGTTCCAAAGGCAAGCGTAAAGTACACCGTCCGTTACCTGGATAAGGCAACAGGCGAACCTGTTGTTGTGAATGGTGTTTCCACGCCGGATAAGAAGAAGGAAACCACCGACGCAGTCGTGACCGAAACCTTCAAGCAGATCACTGGCTATGCTCCCGACGCTTACCAGAAGCGGCTGGTTCTGTCTGCTAACGAAGAGGAAAACGAGATCATCTTCTGGTATACCAAGGATGAGATTCACGCCCCGGTGCAGATCATCCACTGGACGCAGAATATCGCGGGCGACGGCTACACCGAGTATCAGAGCAGCACGAACCTGAACGGCGTGATCGGGCAGACGTATACCGAAGCCTCGCTGACGATTCCGGGCTTTAACTACAACGCGGATCCGAAGAATCCGATGACTGGATATCCCGCGCAGGCTTCGGGTAAATTGACTCCGGAAGGTCTTGTGCTGAATCTGTACTATGACCGCATTGAGTACCCCTACGAATTCAGATTCCTTGAGCAGGGGACGGATACAAAGTTTGCTGAACCTGTTACCGGAAGCGCCCGCTATCAGGCACGGGTAACGCAGCAGGCAAAGGACATTCCCGGCTACACGCTGGTAAGTGCGGAGAATCAGTACATCGACATTGCCATCGAAGACGGCACAACGGCGGTCAAGAACGTTAGAATCTTCTACTACACTGAGCAGACGGTAGAAATCAAGTACGAGGTCGTAGACCCCACCGGCTGCGGCACGCTGAATCCCTATCAGGAATCTCAGATCAAGGTCATCAACGGCACAGTGAACGGCTCCACGCCCACGGCGAAATCCGGCTACAAGTTCGTCGGCTGGTACAAGGACGAAGCCTGCACGCAGGCTGTTGATAGCAGCTGGGTTGACGCGAACAACAAGTTGACCCCGCAGAAGACCGAGAAATTTGGTGTGGATAAGGACGGCAAGGACATCATGGGCTACAAGGCCGCGACCTACTACGCCAAGTTTGAACCTGATGTGGCAGACCTGACCATCACCAAGACTGGCTGTGAGGGTATCGACGAGAACCAGTCCTTCATCTTTGAAGTTAAGGGCGATAACGGATATACGGGCAAAGTCGTGATCAATGGCAATAATTCCGTGACCATCAAGGGACTGAAAATCGGTAAATATACCGTCAAAGAAGTGACCGAATGGAGCTGGCGCTATACTCCGAATGGAGGAAACACTCAGTCCATAACCTTGCAGCCCACAGGGGATAACAAAGTTGATTTTGTGAACATCCGTAGCAACGACAAGTGGCTGGGCGGCGACGCGTACAAGAAGAACGAATTTGTGAATAGGTGAGAAAGGAGGCGGCAGTTATGTATCAAGGAGCATATGTGAAAAGACGCAGAAAGTCAAAGGTTCGCATGAACAGAGCGACTGTTCTGCTCATGGCCATTCTCATGCTGATCGGCGTGGTAGCCGGTTCCACCGTCGCCTACCTGATCACAAAAACAGACGGTGTAGCAAACACCTTCGAGTACGGCAAGGTTTCCTGCGATGTGGGGGAAACTTTCGACGGAACGACGAAGAAGGATGTCTACGTTACGAACACGGGCAATATCAGCGCATACATCCGGGCAACATACGTTATAAACTGGTTGGACACGGATGGGAATATTGTCGCTTCCGTCCCTGATGGGTACAGTTACTCACTTACGCTAAATCCGGGTAACAAATGGAAAAAAATCGGCGACTATTATTACTATCCGGATCCTGTCGCTCCCGACCATTTGACAGACGGAAGCTTGCTGACCTGTACAGTCGAGTATCCGCAGGATTTGGCGAACCCGGAATACACACTTTCCGTCGAAATCCTGGCGACCGCCGTTCAGAGTGAACCTGCGAACGCGATATCTGAAGCATGGGGCGTCACACCCTCATCGTTCAATTAAGGGGGCGGCAATATGAAAAAGCTATATAGAGCAATCTTTTCGCTGGTTCTGATGCTGCTTCTTGTCTCGAGCCTGACCATGACCGCCTTCGCCCAGAGCGCCCAGTCCGGCGCGGACATCGTCTACAAGGGCAAGAACAAGCTCATCATCACCCCGAAGTCCGGCAATCACACCAGCACCGACCTGTTCGGCAATTTCAAGGCCGTGATGCCCGGCGACTCGAAGACCGAGACCGTCACCTTCCGGAACGAAAGCACCACCGCCCGCACCAATTACGTGAAGCTGTACATCGTGGCCGTCCCCCACGGCGAGAGCAACATCCCCGTGGACAAGCACATCACCGACGTGGACGCCATGAACGAGTTCCTTTCCAATTTCAACATGACCGTGGAACAGGGCGGCAAGGTGATTTTCGACGGCGCGCCCAATGAAGTGGGCACCTTCGGAGGCACCGGCTGTTTGCTTGGCACCTTCCGCAAGGGCGAGGGGACGACCCTGACCGTGACCCTGACCATGGACATCGAGGCGGACAACACCGCCGCGAACCAGGAGGGAGAGGTGGACTGGAAGTTCATCACGGAGGAATATACCTCATCCAAGGATCCCCTGATCCAGACCGGTCAGATTAACCGACCCATCTGGGTGCTGGGCATCGCCGGACTTGTTCTGGTGGCTCTCGGCATCGTGATGCTGGCAAAGAAAAAGGAGCGGAAAAATGCCTAAGAAATTGGGCATTGCCGTGATAGCAGTGGGAGCAGTGCTGATTTTGTCAGCACTGTTTCTGCTCATGTACAACCGCTGGGAGGACGCCCGCGCCGGTCAGCAGTCCGAGGACGCGCTGGCGAGCGTCGAGGCGGCCATTGCGGCACGGCCGACGGAGGCGGCTGCGGAAACCGCCCCGGAGGAGACGGAGACCGTCCCCACCGAGCCGCCCCTCGACCCGGAAATGCCAACGACCGTGATAAACGGCTATGCATATGTGGGGTATCTGGAGATTCCCACGCTGGAATTAAAGCTGCCGGTCATGTCCACGTGGGACTATACCCGACTGCAAATTGCCCCCTGCCGCCAGTTTGGCTCGTCCAGGACGGACGATCTTGTGATTGCCGCACACAATTACCCGACGCACTTTGGCCGCCTCAAGGAGCTGTCAGAGGGCGACACCGTCATCTTCACGGACATGGAGGGCATCGTCAACACCTACAGCATCCAGCGAATTGAAACGCTGAATCCGGATGCGGTGGACGCCGTCCAGAACAGCGGCCACGATCTGGTGCTCTACACCTGCACCAAGGGCGGCAAAACCCGGGTGACGGTGTTCTGCGACCGGACAGATTGACGGGGTGGGGAGTTTGTAAATCCTGCACTTTGCAGGCTACCATTTCTGTGCGTTGTTTTGTATAATATTACTACAAATCAATAAACAGGAGGTAACTATCATGGCATTTTCTCTCGACAGCAAAGTAAAGGACATTCTGAAAAACCCGGACGCAGCGGCTGTTCTGGATAAGTACAGCCCCGATGCTTCCAAGAACCCCCAGATGAAGCTTGTCGGCGGCCTGACGCTGCGCAAGCTGGCAAGTTTTCCCCAGTCTGCGTTTCTGAAGCCCCATTTGGAGGAACTGGACAAAGAACTTCAGGCAATTGAGTAATTGCTGTCCGCGAAAAGGAGCCTGACGTCAGGCTCCTTTTCGTATTCCGGAAAGGGGTAATATTATGGATATCAAAGAATTGTTTGGATATGAAGGCAAAACAGTCGTCGTCTCCGGCGCTTATTCCGGCATGGGGCTGGCCGCGGCGCGACTGCTGCATGAACTTGGTGCGCGTGTCTATACGATTTGCCGCCGGAATGGACGGCACAATCAGCTTGACTTCCCTGTCGCAGGGGAGTTTTATGCGGATTTTGGCGTGAAGGAGGATCTGGACAGGCTTGCGGGCGAGCTTCCGGAAAGAATCGACGCCATATTTCTCTGCCACGGGATCGCGCTGAAAGCCGATGCTTCCAATGCGTTGGAGGTGCAGAAGGTCAATTTCCTCGGACACAAATATCTGCTGGAAAAGGTGCTGCCCAAGGTCGTGGACAACGGCTCTGTCAACATCATTGCTTCGACCGGCGGCTTTGGATGGCAGGATTCCTTTGCGGACTGCGCGGCGGTCGTGAATGCGCCCAGCTATGAGGCGGCGCTTGATTGGTACGCGGCGCACCCGGAAACAATCCAGAACGGGTATGTTTTTTCCAAGCAGTGCCTGTGCGCATATGTCAAAATGATGGTTCACGCGCCAGAATACATTGACCGGAAGATTCGTCTGAACGCCATCAATCCCGGAAATACCCTTACGGGTCTGACGGACGACTTTAACCGGAACACCTCCCCCAGCGGAAACGCTGACGAGGGCAAGGCCGTCATTGAGGCAATCTTCCTCGACAGTTGGAACGGGCGCTGGGCGACGGCGGAGGAAATGGGATATCCTCTTGTTGCCATCGGCAGTCAGATTTTTTCCTATATGAGTGGCCAGATCATCTATTTTGACTATGGCATGAGCAGCGTCTGGGAAACGGACGCGCTGGATGGCGACTGACTTTGTACGCAAAATGGGCGGTTCTCCAATCGGAGAACCGCCCGTTTTTACGCTGTATCAGATCTGCGGGACGAAAATCCCGGCGTTCTGGCCGCCGTCGGCGAGAATGTCCACGCCATTGATGTATCCTGCACCGGAGGAACACAGGAATGCGGTCAGCGCACCCATTTCATAGGGATGTCCCCAGCGTCCCGCAGGAATCAGCTCCAGCTGATTTTCGGCGGTTTCCGGCTGATTGTCAATGAGCTTCTGATGCATCGGCGTCAGATAGCAGCCGGGAGAAATGGACAGGATGCGGCAGTGCTTTTCCGAAAATCTGGATACGTTTTTCTGGGTAAAGTAGATCACAAACTTCTTGGACATGGCATAAGCCAATCCCGCACGGAAAAATTCGCTTTCCTCATCCTCCGCCTCTCCGGCGAGAGACAGCAGCCGGTCGTAGAAATCCGGCGCATCCCACGCTTCAAACGCTTCCGTCCACTCGTCTGTCTGTGGCATGGTATAGGCAGCCACGGAGGAGAAATTGATCATTACACCGCCCTCGGCCAGAACGGGATAAAACGCTTCGACCATGTTCACGGTGCCCACCGCATTGATCCGGATGATGTTCTCCGTCGCCGTATCGCTGGGCGAGACGCCGGAGGTGTGGATGACCTGCTTCACATCGCCCAGCGAAGCGGCAAACGCAGCCAGCGCCTGCACCTGCGCACGGTCTGCGATGTCCGTTTTGCAGAGGCAGCTTTCCACGCCCAACTCATCCAGTTCGGCCTTGGCCGTTTCCATTTTGGCAAGGTTCCGCCCCGCAAGTACGATTGCGGAGGTCTTCCCCAGCTCTTTGCAGATTGCCTTTCCCATGCCGCCGTGGCCGCCTGTCACGACCGTAATTGTTTTCTTCATAAATGGCTCCTCCTTGTTTGATATGACACAGGCGGCTCGTCCGGAGCCGCCTGCACTGTGTTTACATTTTGCTCAGAAGCATGTCCAGCCGCCGTCGCATTTGATCTCTTCGCCGTTGACGTAGCGGGATTGATCGCTGGCCAGGAACAGAATGGCATCCGCCAGATCCTCCGGCATGGCAAGCTCTCCGGAGAACTCCAGCAGCTTGCTGGTTCTGCCAAATCCGAACTCGTCGGAGGGCGGCATGACCAGGGGAATGTCGGTTACGACGCCGCCGGGAGAAAGGGCGTTGCAGCGAATACCCTGCTCCATATACATGAACGCCGTGTTCTTTGTCACCGCCAGAACAGCGCCCTTGCTGGCACAGTAGGCCGCGCCTGCGGTCTGGTGCGTCGCGCCGACGGAGCAGACGTTGACGACCACGCCGCCGTCGCCCTGACTCAGGTACTGCCTGCATTCCTCCCGCAGGCCATACATCAGGCCGAAGGCGTTGATGCGGAACGTCTTTTCCAGCATTTCGTCGGACATATCCGCGATGGCCGTGTTGTCGTCCATCACGCCCGCGCAGTTGACGGCAACGTCCAGCCGCCCGAACGTCTCCACTGCCTTTTTCACCATTCCTACGGCTGACGCCGGGTCGCCGACATCTCCCGCATACCAGACAAGTTCGCCGGGGGCGTCCTTGCATTCCTCGGCCAGCTCTTTCAGGCGATCTTCCCGGCGGGCAACTGCCACAACCTTCGCGCCTTCCTGACAGAACAGTGCCGCCGTGGCGCGGCCAATACCGGCAGACGCGCCGGTCACGATGCAGACTTTATTTTCCAATCTTCCCATAATTTCCTCCTTAGCAGAAAACCTTGCCGACTACGACAGCCGGGGAATCGTTGCAGCCCACGGTCAGTTCCGCGCCGTCAGGTACGTCCGCGCGAACGGTTGCGAAGCCGATGTTCTTCTCCACCGTGTAGCCGTAGATGGTCTGGGCGCAGCGGCCGACCTCTACGCCGTACCAGTACACCCGTTCCCAGATGGAGATATCTTCCGTGGATTCCCGGGAGAATTCCAGACCGACCATCCGATATTTGGGGTGCGCCTTCCGCGCCAGCGCTGCTTCCTTGCCGATAAAGTCCTTGTCGGCAGCGACTGCCCAGCCCAGGCCGCACTCGTAGGGACTCAGGTGCTTGAAATCCTGTTTGAGGGGGAAGCCCTTCTCCATGGGGACGGAGCGGACGTAGACTTCCAGCGTCTGAAGCTCCCGGCCGCCTACGGACTCCACCGCTTTCAGCGCCAGATCGTGGACTTCTGCGCTCTTGTCGAAGGCGGAGTAAATTTCGTAGCCGTTTTCGCCGGTGAAGCCGGAACGGTGGATGTAGACGGGAATGTCTCCCAGCTTGCGTTCACAGATGGCGAAGCGCTTGAGATCGTCCACAGGCGCGTCCAGCATGGCGTTCATGGCCTTGAGGCTGTCAGGCCCCTGCACGGCATACATATCCCAGTCGTAGGTGATGATCTTTGCCTGAATGTCCGCGTCGCCCTTGTGCTTCTCGATCCAGGGGATCAGACGGGGGCCGTAGAGGTCGGAGACCCAATACAAGCCCTCGGCCATGTGCATGACGATCACGTCGTCGATGATCTCGCCGTTTTCATCCAGAGAAGCGGTGTACTTTGAGCGTCCGACGGCGACCTTGGAAATGTCGCTGATGTAGATTTTTTGCAGGACTTCCAGCGCGTCCTTGCCGGTGACCTCCACCAGATCGTGGGTCCAGCGGTAAAAGCCTACGCCCTTACGGATGGCCATGGCGTCGGCGCGGGCAACGGTATCTTCCTTAAACAGCATATTCCGGCACCTCCTTACAGCATCCGCAGGTCTTCCTTGCGGATGACCTTAATGTACATATCTTCCTCGTCCCGGTCTTCGATCACGCAGGACCATTCGGGACTGACAAGCGTCTTTGCAGCGCCGTTCCACTGGGCTTCGTAGGCGTCCACCAGCTCGTCCAGGGGCGCCATTTCATAGCGGGCGGTAAAGTCTTCCGATTTGACCTTGATCCAGGTCTCGTCCTTCGTCCAGCGCACCATCTCATAGGGCACCTGCTGCACGTCCAGCATATAGCGGATGTAGCCGCCCAGAATGCGACCGTCGTTTTCGTCCATTTCGTGGGGGATGCCAAGGAAGCTGCGCAGTCCCTCTTTGGCGAAGGGGTCGATGAACTGGTTCTTGCCCGCTGTGGCGAAAACGATGCGGAATACTCGCAGGAACTCGTCCTCGTCGGGAGCCATGTCCTTAATGGCCATCATGGGAAACTGAATTGACCAGACCCAGCCCATCTGCGCAACCCAGTGGTACGCCTTTTCCAGCGACGTTTCCTCGCCGAAATTCTGGGTGTACTGGCCGTTGCGCAGGCACTGGCCCTCCTTGACCATGCGCTCTCTGGGCGTATCGTGGATGGGGTCTACCGGCTGCTGCATGTGCTCCAGCCAGTCCTGCTTCGGCAGGTTGTAAACATCCCGGCGCTCCGCGACCACCCGGCAATGCTTGTTGCCGCAGCCACGGGCCTGGCACATATTCAGCGCCACCTCGTTCTCCGTGCCGTTGGAGGACGCGAGGTCAAAGTTGGCGGTGAACATACTGGTGGTCATGTTGCAAAGCTCGCTGCCCACGATGTCCCAGGGGCAGGTGTCCAGCTCCTTTTCCACCCGGTTCCGGGTAAACTGCACGACACGGCCGGCCATGTTCTCCCACTCGTCGCCGGAGTCGCCGGTGATGCCGCCCAGCCAGCTGGACTTTTCGCACAGCTCCGGGATGTTGAAGGCTTCATAGAGCGAAGCGTTGACGTAGTCCTTCTGTTCCTCCGGCGTTCCCGCGACGGCCATATTCATCATATTGGCAATGTCGCAGATGGCTGCGGTGCGTTTTTCCCAGCTCGGCTCGAAAATACGCATGACCTGGAAAAGGTTGGCCGTCATGGCGGCAATCTGACGGTTCAGCTGCCGGTAGGCTTCCTCCTCCGTGATGAGCTTGCCCCAAGCGGTGGCGAAGCATTTTCTGGAATCCAGTTTTTCTTTCAGCATGGTGTTCCTCCTATCCTGTATTGCTGTGGATTCATTATAACGGAAAAGCGTCCCGGCGGAAATTCTACAAAAGGCCGGATTTTGACAGGGTGCGGTCATACATTTTGTATTCCTACAAACCATACAATTTATAGGTGCTGTATTTGTGAAATATCCCCATAAAGCTGACATCTCCCATACAAAATGTATGGGAGATACCTTGACAGCTGTACGGGGAGAAATTATAATATTTTCAGAACAATTCAGGAGGGCGGAAGGCATGAAACTGTGCGCGGATATTCTCTATTGGCGGCTGAAGGAAAAGCTGACGACGGTCACCCAGCGGGGTAAGGGGGGCAGCGCGCTTACCCTGAACCGGCCGGAATTTTATCTGGATCGTTCCCAGTCCTTTGAGAAGAACCGGGTGTACGTCTGCTCAGCGGATCATCTGCCCCAAAGCCCGAAGCTGGAGGAAAATGTGTGCCTGATCTGTCTGGGGCAGCACTGGAATCTCAGCGCCTATTATGACCGGTGCAGCGTCATTCTGGTGGAGGGGAACTGGGATATTTTCCGGGTGTTCAATCTGGTGCAGGAGATTTTCAACCGGTACGACAGCTGGGAAGATCAGCTGGGGACAATTCTACGTCACGGCGGGAACCTCCCACAGATGCTGGAGACCAGCAGGGGAATTTTTGAAAATCCCATGCTTCTGATCGGCTCCGATTTCCGCTATCTGGGGGTTACGGAGGAGGACTACCTGCGCAGCAAGCTGGGCTTGCAGCTGGATACCCAGTCCTTTGACGTGGAAAAAATGGCGACCTTCCTGTCCCTGCACGATATGTCCACCCACGTCCGGGAGCCGCTCCTTTTGGATTTGCAGGGGAAGCGTACCCTTTCCGTCAATATTTTCGATCAGGAGGAATATCTGGGCTGCCTGACCGCCTTTGAAAGCTATCGGGAGTTCCGGGACTCGGATAAAACGCTGGCGGTTTTCTTTTCCAAGCTTCTGCGGCAGGCGGTTCAGCAGAATCCTGTTCTGGCCAGCACCCGCACTGCCGTGCGCCGGGCACTGCGCAGTGTCATTTCCGGGCAGAGCATTGACTTTGAGTACCGCCGCGCCATGAGTGTGGAAAGCGGGAAGCATGACTGGGTTTGCGTGAAGCTGATTCCCAAGTCCGGCAGCACCTATCTTCCGGGGGCTTATCTCTCCGCCGCCCTGGAGGAACGGCATCCGGGAGCCATTGCTTTTGAGTTTGTGGATTCCGTTGCCGCGTTCCTTTCCACCGATCAGGCGAAGAAAGAGACGCTGGATGCGCTGATTCCGGTGCTGGAAAAGCTGGGGGTCGTCTGCGGCGTTTCTTCACCCTTTACCAACCTGTACGACGCAAATCACGCATGGTTTCAGGCTTCTGCCGCCCTGCAAAACGGGCTTTCTCAGGGCGGCACCGTATTCCGTTTTCAGGACTATCTGCTTCCTCAGCTTCTCAGCGGCGCGCTGGCAGGCAGACCGACTTGGGTGTATTACACGGAAGGGCTGAAACGGCTGAAGGAGCATGACGACAATTCTCAGGTATCGTATCTGCATACCCTGCGGGTGTATCTGGACAACAACCTCTCCGTCACGAAAACCGCGTCGGCGCTGTTCCTGCACCGCTCCACGCTCCTTGACAGGCTGGCGCATATCACTGCTATGCTGGGCAGCGACCTGAAAGACCCGGATTACTGCCTGACATTGGGAATTATTCTCAGAGCGGAGTTGGAACAGAAGCGGACGGAACAGGCCGCGCCGACGTGGAATATGTTGACATGATGGAAAAGAAAGGGTAGAATGGTAGCACGCTTTCAGAAATGCACTTTGTGAGGAACGAATATGAATGCACCGGTTGACGTGACCAATATCCGAATTGAAACCGACCGCCTTGTCCTGCGCGCCTGGCGGGAGACAGACTTGGCGGACTTTTATGAATATGCCAGCGTGGAAGGCGTTGGCGAGATGGCCGGGTGGAATCACCACCAGTCTATGGAAGAATCCCGGCGGATACTTGGCTTTTTTATCAGCGGAAAGAAGACCTTTGCGCTGGAGCTGAAGGAAAACGGAAAGGTGATCGGCTCGCTGGGACTGGAACCCCGGGACGAGGACGCGGGGCTGCCGGAGGAGTTGCAGGGGCGCGAGATCGGCTACGTTCTCAGCAGGGATTACTGGGGCAGGGGACTGATGCCGGAAGCGGTCAGGGCTGTGATCGATTACTGCTTCCGGGAGCAGTCCTTCGACTACCTGACCTGCGGCCATTTTGACAGAAACGACCGTTCCCGTCGGGTGGTGGAAAAGTGCGGCTTTCGGTTCCTGAAAAAGGTGGTCACGTCCACCGCGCGGGGCGTTGACGAGCCAGGGAGGATGTACGTTCTGTACAATCCGATGAAACATTTTGACAAGGAGAAGCAGCCATGTTTGAACTGAAAAAAACCGAGGGCAAAGCCCGCCGGGGAGAATTTACCTGTGCTCACGGCACCGTCCAGACGCCGGTGTTCATGAATGTCGGCACCCAGGGCGCCATCAAGGGTGCGCTGAGCGCAAAGGATCTGAAGGACATCGGGTGCCAGGTGGAGCTGTCCAACACCTATCATCTGCATCTGCGCCCCACGGACACGGTGGTGCGCCAGATGGGGGGGCTGCACAAGTTCATGACCTGGGACGGCCCCATCCTGACGGATTCCGGCGGATTTCAGGTGTTCAGCCTGGCCTCCCTGCGGAAAATCAAGGAGGAGGGCGTGTACTTCGCCTCCCACATCGACGGCCATAAGATTTTCATGGGGCCGGAGGAAAGTATGCAGATCCAGTCCAATCTGGGCAGCGATATGTGCATGGCCTTCGACGAGTGCATCGAGAACCCCTCACCCCGTGACTACGTCCAGAAAAGCGTGGACAGGACATACCGATGGCTGGTGCGCTGCAAGGCGGAGAACGCCCGTCTGAACGCCCTGCCGGACACGGTGAACCCCCAGCAGATGCTCTGGGGCATCAACCAGGGCGGCACGTATACGGACATCCGGGTGGATCACATGAAGCGCATTGCCGAACTTGACCTCCCCGGCTACGCCATCGGCGGCCTTGCGGTGGGGGAGACCACCCAGGAGATGTATGACATCATCGAGGCCGTGGAGGAACACATGCCGGTGGACAAGACCCGCTACCTCATGGGCGTGGGAACCCCCAGCAACATCATCGAGTCGGTTGCCCGGGGCGTGGATTTCTTTGACTGCGTCATGCCGGCGCGGAATGCCCGCCATGCCCGGCTGTTTACCTGGGAGGGCGCAATCAACCTGAAAAACGCAAAATATATCACCGACGACAGCCCCATTGACCCCCACTGCGACTGCCCGGTCTGCCGCCGCTATTCCCGCGCTTACATCCGCCATCTGTTTGTGGCGGAGGAAATGCTGGCCATGCGCCTTTCCGTCATGCACAACCTGTATTTTTACAACAAGCTGATGGAAAAAATCCGTCAGGCGCTGGACGAGGGACGCTTTGAAGACTTCCGCCGGGAGTATTCGGAGAAGCTGGGAAGAAGGATATAAAAATATTAAGAAGAACTTAAAAGCCCCCCTTGCAATTTACGCAAATAATGGTATAATGAACAAGAAATAACACAAAAGGAGTTTTCCCAATGAATGTTTTGACTGGAACCACCTCTGCCGGTATGGGCAGCACCGTCATCATGCTGGTACTGATGATCGCGATTTTCTACTTCATGCTGATCCGTCCTGAGAACAAGCGGAAAAAAGAGGCCGAGCAGATGCGCGGCGCCGTGAAGAAGGGCGATAAGATCACCACCATCGGCGGCATTGTGGGCGTCGTTGTGGATGTGAAGGAAAGCCGCATCGTCATCGAGACCAGCGCCGATCAGGTACGTATCGAGCTGGAGAAGTGGGCGATTTCCTCCAACGAGACCGCTGCTGAGGCCGCCAAGGCAGAGGCCAAGAAGGCGCAGGAAGCCAAGGCAAAGGCCAAGGCTGCAAAGAAGGCCGACAAGGCGAAGAAGGACTGATTGCCGGCCGGAGTTCTCTGGAAGTTGAGGATCCGCCCGATGCCAACGGCATCGGGCGGATTTTGTGCGTCTGATACTTGCTTCAGATAGGCTCTAGTCGGAGTTTCCCTAAAAATAAGGAATTCTTAACCTCTCCGAAAAGACTTCCTAAACATGCCGTGGTATAATGGGGAAAGTCAAAAAGGATGTGGTTATGATGAAAACGAAACAGCGGGCGGTGATCGCCGCGGCCGTCATTGTACTTCTTGCGGCGGCAATTCTGGGAGCCAAGCCCGCATATAATCTGTACCGGGATATTTCCTTCTACCACGGGGAGCGGACGGAGGCGGAGAAAACGGTGAAAGCCTTTGCCGAGGAACAGGGCATCTCCTACGGCGAATACCCGCAAAGTCTGATCGACCTTTACGAGCGCAACCCCGAGACGAAGGATTTTGTGCTGAACTACCCCTTCCGGAAAGACACGGGGGTCGATCTCAGCGCCTGGAAGGACAGCCAGACCGTGCCGCTGTTTTTGCAGTGGAATCCCATGTGGGGCTACGAAAAGTACGGAAAGGACTTTCTTGCGGTCACCGGCTGCGGCCCGACGTGTCTTGCTATGGTGGGCTACTACTATACCGGCGACGAAAATATGAATCCCCGGCAGATCGCCCAGTTCGCGCAGGAAAACGGCTACTATTCCCGGGGCAGCGGCTCCTCGTGGACGCTCATCAGCGAGGGCAGCGGGCAGCTGGGGCTGAAGGCCACGGAAATCCCACTGGTCAAGAAAAAGATGGTGGACGCGCTGGAGGCGGGCAAGCCCATCATCTGCGCCATGCGAGAGGGAGATTTCACCACCACGGGACATTACATCGTTCTGCGGGGCGTGGAGAACGGCGAATTTCAGGTCAACGACCCCAACAGTGTGGTCAACTCCGAGAAGCTGTGGAGCTATGAGCAGATCGAAGGACAGATCCGGAACCTCTGGGTCATGGAAAAAGCGTAAAATCATAAAAATAGCCGTGCCGCGGGAACTTTCCCAGCGGCACGGCGTTTTTGTTATTTTGCGTCTTTTTGACGGCAGGCGTAAATGTAGGCATTTTTGTAGTCGCCCATTTCCCGGAAGCAGATTTCCAGCTCCCGGAGGACGCTGTATTTCCCCTCAGCGGCGAGGAAGCATTGTGCCGCTTCCGGGAATTCCTTCAGCGCCATGTGGCATTTTCCCCGGAGAAAGTTCCAGCGGGGGGCGGTGTGGTCTTCCGCCCCGTCCAGAAGGTGGGCGGCGCGTTGGACGTCTCCTCCGGCAAGCGCTGACGCGGCCTGCACGGTCAGCGCTTCGTCCAGGCCGGGCAGACTGGCGGTCTGCCCCGGAATGCGGGCAAGCAGGAGAAGTCTGCGCCGCTCCAAATCCGCAGAATAATAGGCCGCAGATTTTCCCAAATCGGAAACAGCTTCCAGCAGCTCCAGGGCATACGGCTCCCGGCCGGCTTCGATGGCTTTTTCGGCGAGGGAAAGCCGGACGAGGATCTCCAGCAGCTGCCGCTCCCGGTCGTAGATTTCATCCGGGGCGCGGTACTGCGCCAGCGCCTGCATTGCCCCGGCGTAATCCTTCCCGTCAAACAGCTGCCGGGCAGCGGTCATGATCTCCTGATTAGGCGAACAGACGGTGTCTTCCTCTAAAAAATAGCTCACAGGTTTACCCAGCCGCGCGGCGAGATACCCCAGCGTTTTCATGGACGGCCGGGCGGCACCGTGCTCGATGCGGGAGAGCATATTCCGGGTGATCTCGTCCCCGCAAAGCGCCCGCTGGGACAGTCCCGCTTCCAGACGCGCCAGGCGCAGTTTTTCTCCAAGCTCCATAGCTGCCCTCCGTTCCGCTTTCATAGTCGAATGGATTATACCATGCTTTTTCTCGTTTTTCCACTGTTACAAAAATTTCATTTGCTATTTTGGAGAATTTCGTTTATAACATTCATAAAGACAGTTTTGAAACGGAGACGTATTTTTATGGATATCCGAAACACCCGTCAGCTGAAAGAGTTTTCTGCTGAACGGCTCGCCAATGCCCGGGATGGGCAGAAAATTGTTCTGTATTATTCTCTGATCACCGTCGCCGTGTCGGCGGCGGCGACCGCCCTCAGCTATGCTCTGAGCCAGCAGATCGCCAGGACCGGCGGCCTTGGCAGCTTGGGCATCCGCTCCGCCCTGACCACCGCCCAGACGCTGCTGCCCATCGCGCAGGCGGTTTTTCTCATGTGCCTGACGCTGGGCTACCTGTCCGCCATGCTCCGCATTGCCCGGGGGCAGTACGCTTCTCCCAACGGAATGCGGCTGGGCTTTGACCGGTTCTGGGTGCTGCTGCGCTGCACGCTGCTGAAGGGGCTGATTTTCGGCGGCGTGGCCATGGCCAGTCTGTACGTCGCCATGATGATCTACATGATGACGCCCCTTTCCAATTCGGCGGTGGACATTCTGATGCCCCTTGTCAAAAACGCAGGCACCTCCGGCATTGCGCTGGACGACGCCACCTATGCCCAGCTCATGGACGCAACTACGCCTGCCATGGCAATTTTCGGCGTGCTGTTTCTCGCCCTTGCCGCGCCGGTGTTTTACCGGTACCGCATGGCGGATTATATCATCATTGACCGCCCCGCCACCGGCGCTCTGGCGGCTCTGCGGGACAGCCGGATGATGACGAAGGGCAGCCGCTGGAATCTGTTCCGGCTGGATTTGAGCATGTGGTGGTACTACGCTGCCGTGTTGGTGTCCACCGCAATCGGCTACGGCGATCAGCTCCTGCCCGCGCTGGGCATCACCCTGCCTTTCTCCGACACGGTCGCTTACTTCCTGTTCTTCGGCGCGTATCTGGCGGCGACGTTCGTCATTTATTATTTCCTGCGCAACCGGGTAGAAGTCACCTACGCCCTGGCCTACGATTCCCTCCGCCCCCGAGAGCCGGAGAACAACGGCGCGGTTCTCGGAAACATTTTCCAGATGTAACCTTCCATTTTACAGCAAAACCCGGCATGATTCGTCATGCCGGGTTATCTTATGCCGTTACGCCGTCGTGGAGCAGGTCCGCAAGGGTGATCCCTTCAAAGAATCCGTCGATCATCCTGTCCAGCTTGTCCCACATGGGCTTGGCCTGACAGCACTCCGTCCGGGAGCAGGCCGACGCGCCCAGGGAGGTGCAGGACACCGCGCTTAAGCTCCCCTCCGTCAGCTTGAGGATGCTGCCGATGGTGTACTCCTCCGGGGGACGGTTCAGGCGGTAGCCGCCGCCCTTGCCGTGGACAGCGTCCACAAATCCCGCTTTGGACAGGGTCGTCATGATGGATTCCAGATATTTCTGGGAAATGCCCTCGGACTCCGCGATCTCCTTCAGGGGAATGTACTCGTCCCCGCCCCGCTGGGCAAAGCAGACCATCACCCGCAGAGCATAACGCCCCTTCGTGGATACGATCATACGCTCTCGCAGTGGGCGCAGTGCTCGCAGGCGGGGAAGTCCTTCTCGTCGTAGGGAATACCGTTGCGGTCGAAATAGTCCTGGAGTGCCTTCTTGATGGCTTCCTCAGCCAGGACGGAGCAGTGGAGCTTGTGGGCGGGCAGACCGTCCAGCGCCTCCGCCACGGCCTTGTTGGTCAGCGCCATGGCCTCGTGGATGGATTTGCCCTTGATCATTTCGGTGGCCATGGAGGAAGAGGCGATGGCGCTGCCGCAGCCAAAGGTCTCAAACTTCACGTCCTTGATGATGTCGTCCTCGATTTTCAGGTAAATCTTCATGATGTCGCCGCACTTGGCGTTGCCGACTTCGCCGACGCCGTTGGCGTCCTCGATCACACCCACGTTTCTGGGATGCTGAAAATGATCCATAACTTTTTCACTGTACAGTGCCATAATGCATTCTCCTTATCAAAATTTTTCACTGTGGGCGGTTACAGGATATACTGCCGTTTGCCGGTCTGCAAATCCCGCCACACGGGGCTCATGTTCCGCAGATACTGAACAACCTCGGGAACGACCTTCAGAATGTGGTCGATCTCCTCGTCGGTATTGTACTCGCTGAGAGACAGCCGCAGGGAGCCGTGGGCAACGTCGTGTACCCGGCCGATGGCCAGCAGCACATGGCTGGGATCCAGGCTGCCGGAGGTGCAGGCGGAGCCGGAAGAAGCGCACACGCCCTTCATATCCAGAAGCAGCAGCAGGCTTTCGCCCTCGATGCCCTCAAAGCAGAAGCTGACATTGCCGGGCAGACGGTTCACCCGGTCGCCGTTCAGGGCGCTGTGAGGAATCTTGCTCAGTCCCTCAATCAGCCGATCCCGCATGGCGGCGACTCTGGGCATGTTCTCGTCCATGTGGTCGCAGGCTTCCTTCAACGCTGCCGCCATGCCGCAGATGCCGGGGATGTTCTCCGTGCCCGCGCGCTTGCCCCGCTCCTGCGCGCCGCCCTCGATGATGCTCACCAGGGGGAAGCCCCGGCGGACGTACAGTGCGCCCACGCCCTTAGGGCCGTGGAACTTGTGGCCGGACAGGCTGAGCATGTCGATGTTCTGCTCCTTGACGTTGATGTGCAGGTGGCCGACGGCCTGAACGGCGTCGGTGTGGAAGGGCACGCCCGCTTCCTTACAGATGGCGCCGATCTCCGCGATGGGCAGGACGGAGCCGATCTCGTTGTTGGCGTACATGGTGGTGACCAGGCAGGTGTCGGGGCGGATGGCGTCCTTCACCTGCTGAGCGGTGACGTTGTGTCCCTTCCGGACGTCCAGATAGGTGACTTCAAAGCCCTCTTTTTCCAGCTTCGCCAGGGTGTGCAGCACGGCGTGATGCTCAAAGGCGGTGGTGATGATGTGCTTCTTGCCCTTCTTCTCGCCGTAGCGGGCGGCGGAGATGATGGCCTGATTGTCGGCCTCGCTGCCGCCGGAGGTGAAGATGATCTCCCGGGGCTCGCAGCCCAGACACTGGGCGACCGTCTCACGGGCGGCATCCAGGGCTTCTTTTGCCCTCTGACCCACGGAGTGCAGGCTGGAGGGGTTGCCGTAGATATTGTCGAGATAGGGCAGCATGGCGTCGATAGCCGTCCGGCTCATGGCCGTTGTTGCCGCGTTATCAGCATAAACTTGCATATTGTTGATTCCTCCTGAGGTATTTACCTAGTAAGTCTATGGGTAATATAGCATCACCAACCTACTTTGTCAATAGGCAAAATAAAAAATCGCAATCAAGTCAAAAAACGCCAAAGTCCCCATTCTGTTCCTCATTTTTCGACATTTACAGCGGTTATGTTTCTTTGGCCGGGTCATATTAAAAAGGCAGGCACGAACATGAGGAGGGCTGAAAAAATGAAACGAATCGGGAAAATCCTGACGATTTTCGCTGTCGCGATGACGCTGCTTCCTATAAACGCCCAGGCTGCCGAGCTGTTGATCCCCGTGGGGAAAATCGTGGGCTTGCAGCTCTGCGACAACACGGTCACGGTGGCTGCCTTTGACGACGTTCTGGGCGCCGAGGCCAGAACCGCCGGGCTGAAAATCGGTGACGAGATCGTCCAGATCGACACCACCGCCATCGACTGCACCGAGGACGTCCGCCGGGCGCTTGAGGGCTGCGACGATGACGCCGAGCTGATCGTCCGCCGGGGAAACCGCCGCTGCACGCTGACCGTTCCCACCCGGCAGAGCGATTCCGGGCCGCGGCTTGGGGTCTATCTGCGGCAGGGTATCGCCGGCATCGGCACCATCACCTTTTATGACCCGGACACCCACAGATTCGGCGCGTTGGGTCACGGCGTCAGCAACACAAAAGGCAATCTTCTGCACATGAAAAGCGGCGACGCCTATGACGCCGCGGTTCTCACCGTGAAAAAGGGCAAATGTGGGGAACCGGGGCAGCTGAAAGGCACGGCGAACACGGACACCGTCATCGGGGAGCTTCTGCGCAACACGCCCCAGGGCGTCTTCGGCGTGACGAAGCGGGGCTGGAAGGGCGAGCCGCTGCCCACCGCCTCCGAAGAAGACATCCACACCGGCAAAGCCGCCATTTTGTCCACGGTCAGCGGCGATACGCCACGGGAGTATTCTGTGGAAATTCTGAAAATTTATCCAAAAGACAGGACAGACGGGCGAAATCTGCTCCTGAAAGTGACGGACGAAACGCTGCTGGAAGCCACGGGAGGCATTGTACAGGGCATGTCCGGCAGTCCCATTTTGCAGGACGGCAAGCTCATCGGCGCCGTGACCCATGTGCTGGTAAACGATCCGACTACGGGGTACGGGATTTTTATTGAGAATATGCTGGACGCGGCTGGTTAAAAGAGGTGTACCGTAAAACATCATTAAGGGTCCGGAGGCAACTCCGGGGCAAAAAAAGCGCAGCAAAGCAAGCGTCCCAAGGGACGTCAAAAAAACGCAGTTGTCGGGCGAACCGGCTAGGATCTATCTGAAAACCGGAAATATGACCAACAGCGAGGGATTTTCCGTCTGATGAAGCCATTTTTTCGCGGGAATACTTTGTGTATTGCAAGAAAAAATGGTACACAGCAGACGGAAATTCCTCGCTGTTCTGGCATGATGACGGTTTTCAGCTAAACCCTGCCCGCTCTCCGGCAGCAGCCGATTTATTCAGAGTTTCCCTAGCATCAGAGGCTTCCTAAGCGTGAGCAGGGGCGGCTTTCTCCTCGGGCTTCAGCACGATAAAGCTCTGGGCAGGCAAATGCAGCATATCTCCCTCCATGGCGGGGGTTCCGACGGCGAAGAGGGGGATATAGGCTCCGTCCAGCTGGCAGGTCTCCTCACCGCTGCCGGGGTTCATGGCGACCAGCAGACTCCCCCGCTTGTAGGCAAACAGGCGGCCGCGGGCAGCGTAGACGGCAAACGGGCTGTAGTTCTGAAGCTCCGGCTCGGCGTGACGCAGGGCAATCAGCCGCTTGACATGGGAGAGCATGGAATTCTCGTCAAGCTCCTGCGCCTGCACGGTGTGCCGCGCGTCGGCTTCCACGGGCAGGTACAAATCCTCTGCCGCGCCCTCGGAGAATCCGAGGTTGGGGCCTGCATCCCACTGCATGGGCGTCCGGGAACCGGTGCGGTGGTAGCCGCCCTCCTTGGTGGGGATGACCCGATAGTCCATGCCCAGCTCATCGCCGTAGTACAGGAAGGGAGCGCCGGGCATGGTGAAGATCCACGCAAAGGCCAGCCGCCGTTCCGCGTCTGTCAGCCCCGCGGCGGGACGGGGGGTATCGTGATTGCAGGTAATGAAGCACCAGAGGCCGTGGTCGCGGCTGTCGTGATATTGGGGTAGGTAGTCCGCAAGGAACCGGCTCACGTCGGTGCCGGAATCCCGGGAGAAGAAGCCGGTATTGCCGATGTAGCTGCCGCAGCCGTCCCGGAGGGTGTAGTCCCGCATCATGGTGCTGTAGCCGTTGCCGTCCCAGTTGAGATAAAAGTCCATGTCAAAGCCGCAGCGCAGAGCCTTGTCCGGATGATTCCACTCGGAAACGAAGGCGGCATCCGGATATTCCTTGTGAATGGCACCCAGAATGTCCCGCCAGACCTCCATGGTGGCAAGCTTTTCCGTGCCGTCATTCTTCACGAGAGACTCCGCCATATCCACCCGGAAGCCGTCGCAGCCCAGATCCAGCCAGAACCGGATCACATCCTTCATGGCCTCCCGGGTCGCAAGGGCGTCAGGACTGGTGATGCTCTGCTGCCAGCGTTCCCGGCGTTCCCGGTAGCCGTAGTTCAGGGCGGGCTGACATTTGAAGAAGTTGATGATATAGGTGGCGCTGCGAGGGTATTCGCCGCCGATGAAGGGCATACCGTCGCCCCCGGCAAAGGCATGATCCGTCCAGATGTACCGGCCGGAATATTCGTTTGGCTCGGCCTCGCCGCTCTTGCGGAACCATTCGTGTTCTTCACTGGTGTGGCCGGGAACCAGATCCAGCAGAACCCGGATCCCCAACGCGTGGGCGCGGCGGCACAGCTGCGCCATATCCTCGTTGGTGCCGTAGCGGGGCGCAATCTTCTTATAGTCCCGGACGTCGTAGCCCGCGTCCTTGAAGGGAGAGTCAAAGCAGGGATTGATCCACAGGGCGTTGCAGCCGAGGCTCTTCACGTAGGGCAGCTTTTCGGTGATGCCGGGAAGGTCGCCGATGCCGTCTCCGTTGGAGTCCCGGAAGCTCTGCGGATATATTTCGTAAAATACGGCGTCACGAAGCCAGGATGCAGACATAACAATTCCTCCGTTTTTTGTTTTTTGTATGGATCATCCGGCCCAATACCGGAAACTGCCGGGGCAGGGGCGGATGGCGGTGCGAGAGAAGCCTTCGGATGGCTTCCGGCGGAAATACTGCGGTTTTCCGCCGCGGGTAGTCTTTCCGCTTCCGGTAGGGGGAGAATCAGGAAGCGACAAATGTATTATAGAAAAAAACGGCGGGGAAATCAAGCAAAAGGCTGAGAAAACCGGAAAGAAAGCAAGCCGGGAAGCGCGCGGAAGGGCGTTGCCGGCGGTATTTCCCCTGGACATTGGCAGTTTCAACAATTTCTGATGCAACTTTTTATACATACTGCGCAGTTGACTTGTTATGAAAAATCGAGTATTCTTTTTTTAAAGGGAAGTGTGAAGGAAATAACCCATCAAGCACTCCCTCTGTTTTTTCCGGCTTTCTGGAAACGATTCCAATGGGAGGACACAGGAAAATACCCGGGTGTTTTCCCGTTCCGTCTGTCCCTACGGAAAGCGCTTTCCGGTCTGCGGGATCAGCCAGCGAATTCATAATATCAAGGAGGAAATGTAAAATGAAGAAGATTCTCGCGCTGCTTCTGACTGTCGGCATGGTTCTTGGCCTGTTTGCCGGCTGCGGTAACAGCAACACAACCCCCGCCGGCACCGCCGCCGCTGCCAACCCCACCGCCGCTGCCGCGGCCGATTCTCTGGACGGCACCTATGACATCACCGTCTGGGTCTCCGAGATGGCCGGTGTAAAGGAACTGACCGAGCAGCAGATCAAGGACTTTATGGAAGAGAACCCCGGCATCGTCATCAACGCCACCATTGAGGGCGTCACCGAGTCCGAGTCCGCCACCCAGATGATCACCTCCGTCGAGGACGGCGCCGACCTGTTCTGCTTCGCGCAGGATCAGCTGGCTCGTCTGGTGCAGGCCGGCGCCCTGACCAAGCTTGGCACCAAGGCTGCCGCGGAAGTCACCGAGCTGAACGACAGCGGCGCCGTTGCGGCCGCCACCATTGGCTCCGATATGTGGTGCTATCCCATGACCTCCGATAACGGCTACTTCATGATTTACGACAGCAGCGTGATTCCCGCTGAGCACCTGGACAGCCTGGAAGACATCATTGCCGACTGCGAGGCCGCCGGCCGCGGCTTCTCCATGGAGCTTGAGACCTCCGCGTGGTACAATGTCGCCTTCTTCTTCGCTACCGGCTGCCACTCCAACTGGACCATGTCCGCCGACGGCAAGAGCTTCGAGAGCGTTGACGACGACTTCAATTCCGACAACGGCGTTATCGCCCTGAAGGGTATGAAGAAGCTGCTGAACTCCACCGCTTACAAGTCCTCCAGCTCTGCCGATGACTTCTCCGCCGCCATCCCCGCCGCCGTCGTCATCGTCGGCACCTGGGGCACCAGCTCCGCCAAGGCCGCTCTGGGCGACAACTACGCCTGCACCGATCTGCCCAGCTTCACCGTGGACGGCAACTCTTACCACCTTGGCTCCTTCTCCGGCAACAAGCTGGTGGGTGTCAAGCCCCAGACCGATCCCGTGAAGACCGCCGTTCTGCAGAAGCTCGCCCTGTACCTGACCAACGAGAAGTGCCAGCTTGCCCGGTTCGACGCCGTGGGCTGGGGTCCCTCCAACAAGGCTGCCCAGCAGTCCGAAAAGGTTGCCGGTGATCCTGCTCTGGCCGCTCTGGCTGCTCAGAGTGCCTACGCTACGCCTCAGGGACAGATTGACGGCTCCTGGTGGGATATCGCCAAGGTTTATGCCACCGCTGCCAAGGAGGCTACCACCGACGAAGAGCTGAAGGCCGCGCTGGAGAGCTATGAGACCTCCATTAAGGGTCTGTTCTCCATGTCCGCCGAGGAGCGGGAGGCCTTTACGGTCATCGGCTCCATCAACGGCGACGGCTGGTCCGTGGATCTTCCCATGACCAAGCAGGACGACGGCAGCTGGCTGACCGATGAGGCCTACCAGATGGATGCCGGCGTTGAGTTCAAGGTTCGTCAAGGCAAGGCCTGGGACGTTGCCTACGGCACCGACGGCAATAACTTTGTGGTCGAGACCGCCGGTACCTACAAAGTCCGTTTGACCCTCAACGGCGAAGAAGGCACCGTGGAGCTGGTTCCCGCCGAATAAGGCAGGCTTCCGTCCGCAAACGCAGTGACATAGAGTTCTGAGAGGGGGAGCCGCTCGGGTTTGCCCGGGCGGCTCCTTTGAGGTCTATCTGCCGCTGCCTTCCGGATCCCTGCGGGATTCGGAGCGCGTTCCCTGTTCCGGCCCGGTGTCCCGCCGAAGAAGGATGAGTCCCGGCACCGCCGGCATCCTTTCTGGGCGGAACACCGGAAACAAATGGACGTCTCCGCAACCGGCTTTTGGGCGGGCAGCATTTCCCGCCAAAGCGAAAAACGGTTCCCGGAGACAGCCAAATCCAAAAAGAATGGAGGTAGGCGGATAAACGCAGGTTTATCCCGATTGATCATGAAGAAACTGACGGATCTGGAATACCTCAGGCTGAACACGTTTCAGCGTCTGTGGTACAACATTGTCCTGTTCGTTCTCGGCATCCCCGGCTGGCTGGCCTCTTTGGTCAAAGCCGTCGGGAACGGGATCGCAGGCGCTTTCAGGGGCATCCGAAACGAGCTGACGGATTGCGCCACCACCTTTACAAGGGGCAGCTGGAAAACGAAGGTATCCTACCTTGTGATGGGCTTCGGCAATATTGCCCGGGGTCAGGTGCTGCGGGGACTGCTGTTCCTTGTCTTTGAATCTGTGTTCATCGTTTATATGGTCACAACCGGCAGCTACTGGCTGGGCAAGTTCCGCACGCTGGGCGATGTGCCCCCCGGAGAGGTATACAACGAGGTGCTGGACACCTACGTCCGGGTCAACGGCGACGACTCTTTTAAAATTCTGCTGTACGGCCTCCTGACCATTCTCTTCATCATCGCTTTTGTCTACACATGGCGGCTGAACGTGAAGCAGAACCGGATCTCGGAGGAGATCCTTGCCACGGGCAAGAAGCTCAAAAGCGGAAAGGACGACCTTCGTTCCGTGCTGGACGATCAGTTCCACAAGACGCTGCTGGCGCTGCCCATCACGGGCATCCTTGTCTTCACGGTAATCCCGATTCTGTTCATGATCCTCGTTGCCTTCACCAACTATGACGGCGCTCACGACGGCTACAGCAACCTCTTTACATGGGTGGGGCTGAGCAATTTCAACGAGCTGATCAGCTCCAGCAGCGCGGACGCGAACCTCAGCTACACCTTCGGCGAAATCCTTTCGTGGACGCTGATGTGGGCGTTCTTTGCCACATTCACCAATTATTTTCTGGGAATGCTGGTGGCGATCCTCATCAACAAGAAGGGAATCCATTTCAAAAAGCTCTGGCGCGGCATTCTGGTTCTGACCATCGCGGTGCCTCAGTTCATTTCCCTGCTGTATGTCTCCAAGCTCTTCGATACCAACGGCGTCGTGAATGCCATGCTCCTGAAGCTGGGCTTTATCGATCAGGCCATCCGCTTCTGGGAGAATACCACCTCCGCCCGAATCCTCGTCATCGTAATCAACATCTGGGTCGGTATCCCCTATCTGATGCTGGTGAGCACCGGCATTCTGATGAATATTCCGCAGGATCTGTACGAGTCGTCCAAAATTGACGGTGCCAGTGTCTGGCAGCAGTATGTGAAGATCACGCTTCCGTACATGCTCTTCGTCACGGGTCCCTACCTGCTGACCCAGTTCATCGGCAATATCAACAACTTCAACGTAATCTATCTGCTGACCAACGGCCGCCCGGCAAGTCCGGATCTTGTAACCAGCGGCGGCAGTGCCACAACTACGGATCTTCTGATCACCTGGCTGTTCAACATTACCACCGGCGCCACCAGCAACTATAAGCTGGCCGCCGTGATTGCCATCATGATCTTCGTTGTTGTCGCGGTTCTTTCCCTGATCGTCTACAACGTGATCCCGTCTACCAGAAATGAGGAGGATTATTCGTAATGAGCAGGAATCGATCTCACATGGGAATCCGGACGAAAAGTACCGTTTCCAATACTGTGCTCTATGTGATCCTTGTCCTCATGTCCATTATCTGGCTAACGCCCTTTGCGTGCATCTTGCTGGAGTCCTTCCGGACTGAATCCACCGGACGTGTGGGCTACATCATCCCCAAGCAGTGGGGCTTTGATAACTACATCAATCTGTGGACCAAAACGAGCTTCCCCATTTGGTTCCGCAATACGCTGATCACCGCCCTGGCTACGGCGGTGCTGCAAACCCTTATGGTGCTGAGCGTCAGCTATGTTCTCTCCCGGCTTCGCTTCAAGGGCAGAAAGCTGCTGATGAACACCTGCCTGGTTCTGGGCATGTTCCCGGGCTTCGTCACCATGATCGTGCTGTATAAGGTCCTCAGCGGCATGGGGCTGACGGGAGCCAACTCCGTGCCGGGACTGATTCTCGTCTACTGCGCCAGCTCCGGCATGGGATACTATGTGTCCAAGGGCTTCTTCGACACCATCCCCAAGAGCTTGGACGAAGCGGCTCGGGTGGACGGCGCTTCCCGCTTTCAGGTGTTCTACAAGGTGATCATGCCTCTGTCCAAGCCCATTGTCATTTATACCGTTCTCACTGCGTTCATGGCTCCGTGGGGCGACTTCATGTTTGCCAAGTATATCTCCCACAATACGGAGGTGGGCATGAATGTGGCGGTGGGTCTGCAATACTGGATCTCCTCGAAGACCCTGATTGCCACCAACTATACCATGTTCTGCGCGGGCGGCGTGGTGGTGGCACTTCCCGTCACCATCCTGTTCATGCTCCTGCAGAGGTACTATGTGGAAGGCGTCACCGGCGGCGCCGTGAAAGGATAAGGAGAGAGGAAAGCTATGGCATCTGTAAAATTAACCAACGTCAAGAAGGTCTACGACAAGAAGGTCGTGGCCGTTCACGATTTCAACCTGGACATCAAGGATAAGGAATTTGTGGTCTTCGTCGGCCCCTCCGGCTGCGGCAAATCCACGACCCTGCGGATGATCGCGGGTCTGGAGGAAATCTCCGAGGGTACCGTGGAGATCGACGGTGTGGTGGTCAACGACCTCCAGCCCAAGGATCGGGACATCGCCATGGTGTTCCAGAACTACGCCCTGTACCCCCACCTGACGGTGTTTGAGAACATGGCCTTCAGCCTTCGTTTGAAGAAGGTTCCCAACGATGAGGTGTTCAGGCGCGTCACGGAAGCGGCGAAGGTGCTGGGCATTACCGAATATCTGACCCGGAAGCCCCGGGCGCTGTCCGGCGGCCAGCGGCAGCGTGTGGCCATCGGCCGTGCCATGGTTCGGGATTCCAAGGTGTTTCTGATGGATGAGCCGCTGTCCAACCTGGACGCCAAGCTCCGCAATCAGATGCGTGCCGAAATCATTCTCCTGCGGGAAAAGATCAACACGACCTTTATCTATGTAACCCATGACCAGACCGAGGCCATGACGCTCGGCGACCGGATCGTCATCATGAAGGACGGCTTCATCCAGCAGGTCGGCACCCCCACGGAGGTATTTGAGCATCCCGTGAATCTGTTCGTGGCGGGCTTCATCGGCGCGCCCCAGATGAACACCTTCCGCACGGAGCTGGTGCGGGAGAACGGCAAGTACTATGTGACGCCTCTCGGAAGCCGGATTGAGGTGGACGGTGAGACCGGTGAAAATCTGGCGGCAAAGGCGGTGGACGGCCGCAGTGTGGTTCTGGGCGTCCGTCCGGAGCACATCACCCTGTCCCAGCCGGGCCCCCATGCGATTCCCTGTACCATTATCGTAAATGAAATGATGGGCAGCGAGCTGCACATTCACGCGGAGACGGAGGACGGCGCCCAGCTGGTGGTTCGGGTACCCACCCTCGGTCTGCGCAGACAGGAACGGGCGGAGCTGGTCAATGGCGCGAAGATCCATGTGAGCTTCCCCGGTGAAGTCATGCACCTGTTCGATCCCGAAACCGAGCGGAATCTGATCTACGGATAAGGCTTTACGCGTGAGCACCGCACCCCAAAACTGCACAAAAGCCAGTGCATGAAGGTTTTGTGCATCCTTTTCCAGCCCCCGCAGGGGCTGGAAAATGGCACGTTATACGAGTTTTTAATAAAACGCTTAAAAGCGTTTTATTAGGCCGCAGGATTGCGGCCAGCGGCCACTGCCGCTAAAAAACGAAGTCAATACATTTCTTACCGCCGACCAGGCGGTCTGCCGTGAAATGGCAGAATAAAATGATGAAATCATTTTATTAAGAAATAGTATTATCCATTTTGCTATGCGTTTGCATAACAGGAAGCCCCGCAAGTGCGGGAAAAGATTACATGTTTAATCTCCCCCGGCTGTACCGATTTTTCGGTACTGCCGGGGGAGATTTGCGGTGACGATGGCATCCGGGCGGTTCTGGATGGCGATGGCGGTCAGGGAGCGGCGGAGCCGAGGATCAGGGAGGTCTGGGGGGCAAGGCTCAGGACGGTGCCTTCCAGAGACGCTTCGCCCATGCCGATGACCTCCAGAATGGAGCGGCAGGGAATGTCCGTATCGGCAAGATCTACCGTAAAGGGAATGTCCGTGCTGATGTTGTGAAGAATACACAGGGTGCTTCCCTCGTATTCCACGAGAAAGCCGCCGCACTTGGCGCTGCCAAGATTCACCTGTGTATAGGTGCCCCGGGGAATCGCCGGGTAGCGGTTTCTTATAGAGATCAGGCGGCAGTAGTAGCGCAGCAGGCTCCCCTCCTGTGCCAGCTGAGACTCTACGGTTCCGTTGGTCTGCTTGGAAGAGGGATAGGTGCTGCCCTCCGGATCCCGGGGACTGCTGTCGTCTCCCCAGAGCATGGCAAGACGCCGGTTGGCATCGGTATTGGCGGAGCCTCGGACGCCCTTCATGCCGATCTCCTCCCCGTAGTACAGGAAAGGCGAGCCGCCGCACAGCAGATAGAGATTGGCGGCCATCTGGGGAAAGTGGTTCGCCAGCATCAGATACCCGGCGGAGCGATCCATGTCGTGGTTGGAAAGGAAGGAGACCATCATGCCGTCGGGGTTCACCTGAGAAATCTTGTCCTGAAAAGCGCACATGTAGCTCGTGAACCGGTTGATGTCCTGATCCTTGGCAGCGGAGGCAATGACGCCCTCGGCCTGAGCGGCGGAGAAATTGAAGCAGTTCATGGCCGGATAGTAGGCGAGGATCTCCGACTCGCCGGACCAGCACTCGCCCACAAGATAGACCTCCGGCTTCACGGCTCGGAGCTGATCGGTGTACCACTTCCAGAACGCCGCGCTTCGGCCGGTTTCTCCATAGTAAAGATACTTGACGGCGTCAAAGCGGAATCCGTCCACGCCCAGCTCCAGATAGTACTTTGCCACGTTCAGCATTTCCTCCCGGACGGCGGGATTGTCATAGTTCAGCTCCGGCATGTCCGGGGAGAAGTTGCACTCGTAATATTCGTCCGCCGTTCCGGGAATCTTTTCGCAGGTGACACCGGCCGGAAGCGTCTGGCCGGTGTACCAGCTGTAGTAATCGTAGTAGGGATCGTCGGGATTGGCGTCGGCGTGGGACTGGCAGAAGGACTGAAACCATTCGTGGTTCCGGGCAGTGTGGTTGATGACAAGATCGAGAATCACCTTCACGTTCCGGGCATGGCAGGCGTCGAGAAGCGCCCGGAGATCGTCCTCGGTGCCGAAGTCCGAGTCGATCCGGTAGTAATCCGTTGCGTCGTATTTGTGATAAGAGGGGCTGGCGAAAATCGGCGTCAGCCACAGCCCCTGTACCCCGAGACTGGTATCCGACAGGAGATTCCCGTCGTTCAGATAGTCCAGGTGCCGGAGAATTCCGTTCAGGTCTCCCGTTCCATCCCCGTCGGAGTCGGCAAAGGAGCCGACAAAAATCTCATAGAACACCCGGTAGTTGTCGTCCGTTTTGTCGGCCTCCGTGGGCACGGTCTCCGCCGGAGAGGCCGTGCCGCACCCTGCCAGCACCAAGGCCAGCAGAAGCGTCGCGGCGCGAAGAAGAATTTTTTTCATGTGTGATCCCGCCTTTGAACTTTTCATCCGAAAATCGTATCAGCATTCAGCACTGCGTCGGGTACGGGTCTCAGTGGGTTCCCGTCCGGAGGAGGGAGAATACCTTCAGGGATTCCAGCGCGCGCCCCGTGCTGTCAAAAAACGCCTGATTGTCCACGGCGCTGCCGCCGTAGTATTTGCCCGCGTCCTCCGGGTCGTAGGAGGCGGCGTAGGAGCTGGCCCAGCCGGAGCCGTACTGCTCCCATTTCCGGCTGTTTTCCGCCCGGCTGCTGCCTCCGGCGCTGATCCATGCGCCCTCCCAGTAGAAGACACCGATGCCGTTTGTCGTGTCCTCCGCCATTGTACGGACGACATCCGCCACGGCATCGGCCTGTCCCTGTACGGTAAGGGGATAGGGTTTGGCATAGCTGCCGCCCTCGCCGATGGTATTGCCGAAGAAATCCGTATCCTCCGGTGTGTAGGCGTAGGAGGTTTCCGCTACCATGACCTTCTTGCCGTAGGCTTCGGCAACCTGAGAGAGCACGGCGGCGAGATTCTCCGGCGTCCCATGCCAGTAAGGGTAGTAGGAGGTGGCGAATACATCGTAATCCAGTCGGAAATCGCCCAGCGTTTTCGCGTAGAAACCCATGGCGTCGGCGTTCTCCGGATTTGTAAAGTGAACGGCCACCAGCGCCTCCGGGAAAATTGCCCGGACGGCTCGGGAACCGGCCTCCATCAGATGGCAGATGCTCCCCCAGGCGGTTTCCCCGCAGAGACTGCCGTTGGTCTCATTGCCCAGCTGCACCATGCCCACGTCCACCTTGGCGTCCTTCAGCTGCCGAAGGCAGTCCGTGGTGTAGCGGTTCAGGGCATCGGCCTTTTCGTCGATTTCCATACCGGCCCACGCTTTGGGAACCATCTGCTTCCCGGGATCGGCCCAGAAATCGGAATAGTGAAAATCGACCAGAAGCTTCATGCCGTACCGGGTGGCTCGCTTGCCGATGGCGAGGGCGGTGCCGATGTCGCAGTTTCCGCCGCCGTAGCCCCGGCCGGAGCCGTCGTAAGGATCCACCCACACCCGAACCCGGATGTAGTTGATCCCGTTTTCGGAAAGGATCTCAAAAACGTCCTTCTCCTTACCGTCAAAATCATAGTACCGGACGCCGCCCGCCTCCAGCGACGGCACGATGGAGGCGTCCATGCCCAGAATAAAGGCTTCGGTCATGCCCTCAATCCTCGGAACATACAGCGTGTCCGAAGTGACGACCCGCTTCTCCCCGTCGCATCCGGCCAGACACCCGGCCAGCAGGCAGATGGTCAGCCATGCAAACACCCTTTTCACGGTTCCTACCTCCCTTAAACTTCTCGCCGAAAGTCTTTGCCGGATTGTGCGTTTATACGAGTTTTCAGATACGCTCTAACACAGCAAGCCACAACATCTCGAAAAAGTCCGATTTATTGGACAGATAGAATGCTACAATGTTCCCAAAAGCAAAAAGGGGAACATCATCATGGCACGTACAGCTGAGATTACTTTCAAAGAGTTTCGCCGTCGCTACAATACCGAGGACGCTTGCAGAGCAGAGTTGTTCCGCCTGCGCTTTCCCAATGGGTTTGTCTGCCCTAAGTGCGGCTGCGTGGAATACTATCCCGTTCATGGCCGCAACATTTATCAGTGCCGTTCCTGCCGGCACCAGACTTCTGTTACCGCAGGGACGGTTATGCACCGTACCCATTTGCCTCTGACACTCTGGTTCTGGGCGATCTATCTGTGCGCAACGGACAAAAGAGGGATTTCCGCTGTTCAGCTAAGCCGCACGCTGGGAATCTGTTATGACTCCGCTAGAATGATGTATCTGAATAGCTGCAACATTGATGAAGCAAACCGCCGCCGGGAAATGGAGCAAATGAAAGAAGAAATCGCGCAGGACGTTCTTTCCCACATTTCCGCCACAGTGGACGCGTCAGAGATTTTTGACGCGATAGACGGCTTGAATGAGAAAATTGAAAGCCTCGGAACTGAATGCGCAGCTGACGAAAGCATTCAACCTCGTTGAACAAGGAATTTACACACTTGAGATTTTTCAGCAGCGCAGAGATTCATTGACCAGTTCTATTGCTGATGCCCGTGACCGGCAGCTTCAAGCAGAAAAACTTCTGCATGATTACGAGGAAAATGAGGCCAGCAGAAATAGCTTGATTCCACAAACCACAGCACTTCTTGAATGTTACGAAGAAATGAGCATTTCCGAGCGAAATGCCATCTTAAAGACAATTTTAGAGAAGATTGAGTACCGCAAAGGGAAGGATGGGAATATCGAAATCGACCTTTATCCCAAACTTCCCCCCCAAAAAATCTCTCGTTGGTATTATGGACGTACTCATGTGCTGGTGAACGATCCGACTACGGGGTATGGGATTTTTATTGAGAATATGCTGGACGCGGCGGCGTAAGGCAGCGGAAAGGAGAGTCAGCATGGATTTTCAGCAAATGCCCATTGGGTTCGCCATGGCGCTGGCGCAGAACGCTGCGGCTATGGAAGCCTATGCGGCGCTTTCCCCGCCATCAGTCTGCAAAAGGCCAGTTCGCAGACCGACCCCAACATATTTATGCTAACATAGCCTATGGAATATGTCAACAGAAAATTGGCTATTACGCCGGAATTCTATGTTATGCAGTAAACAAAACGGTATATTTTATACAAAATTCCGGGTTGCATTTTGGGAGAAACCATGTTACTCTATAGACACAAAGAGGTGATACCAATGTACAGGTAAATCTTCTCAGAGACGACGGCTTCCCAAGGTAAATCTCCCGATTACATATGGTCTTCGGAAAATGTAAAGAAGGAATTTTTACGGGAGGAATTCCAAATCTGTAAGGCGGAACACCGGCGTCTACTCCGCAGAAAGAGAGGTTAACCAACAGATGTTAGATACCAAGATCGCAGAGAAATGACCCTCGGCGGCTGTTGTGACAGTTGACCGGGGGTTATTTCTTTTTTTGGCATCTCATTTGTCGGAACGGCGCGTTTTGCCTGAAAAAATCAATGGACAGGCAGCCTCTTCTATGGTAGAATCGTCCCAGTATATCCGTCGGGAGGCACTTTTTATGCAGGGCGAATTACCGTCGCAGCGCATTACAGAGGGCGTGATCTGGAAGCAGCTGCTTTTCTTCTTCTTTCCCATTCTGCTTGGGAGCTTTTTCCAGCAGATGTACAATACCGTGGACACCATCATCGTCGGCCGGTTTGTCGGCACCCAGGCGCTGGCGGCGGTGGGTTCTACCTCCGCGCTGCTGAACCTGATGAACGGCTTTTTCATCGGACTGAGCACCGGCGCGACGGTGCTGCTGTCCCAGTTTTACGGCGCTAAAAATAAGCAGGGCGTGCAGGATGCCCTCCATACCGGCGTGGCGCTGTCGCTTGTGCTGGGCGCGGTGGTGATGATGCTGGGCTACTCCCTCGGTCCCAGGATTTTGGGGCTGATGAACACCCCGGAAAGCTGCATGGACGACGCTGTGCTGTACATAAAAATCTATTTTGGCGGCGCGATCGCCTCCATGCTTTACAACATGGGCGCGGGAATCCTCCGGGCTATGGGTGATTCCCGACGGCCTACCATGTTTCTGATGGCTGCCTGCGGGGTCAACATCGTGCTGGACATCCTGTGCGTGGTGGTGCTGAAGCTGGGCGTGGCGGGGGCTGCCATTGCGACGGTTTTCTCTCAGTTGGTCAGCGCGGGGATGGTCACGGTCGCCCTGCTCCGCCAGCCGGAGGAAACACGGCTCTCCCTGAAAAGGCTCCGTTTTCAGGGCGGGCTGCTGAAACGCATCCTTTACGTGGGCGTCCCGGCGGGACTGCAATTCGTGACCTTTGATTTCGCCAATCTGCTGATCCAGTCCGGCATCAACTCCTTCGGGGACGTGGCGGTGGCGGCATGGACGGCATACACGAAAACCGACAGCTTGACCTGGATGATCTCCGGCGCCTTCGGCGTGTCGGTGACAACCTTTGTCGGGCAGAATTTCGGCGCGCAGAAATATGACAGGATTCGTCAGAGCGTCTGGGTCTGCATGGGCATGAGCGTGGCGCTGACGGGGGCGATGAGCGCGCTGGTCATCACCTTTCGCCCCTTCATTCTGGAAATTTACACCACCGACCCGGCGGTGATCAGGCTGGGGGCGTATGTTATGGCGTGGACGGTGCCGTTCAACGCGTTGTTCATGCCGGTGGAGGTGTTCGCCGGAGCTATGCGGGGCACCGGATGTTCGGTGCTTCCCACGGTGATCACCTGCATGTGCGTGTGCGTGTTCCGGGTGGTGTGGATCTTCACGGTGGTGAGAACCTGGCACAGAATCGAGCTGCTGGCCGTTTGCTATCCCTTAAGCTGGCTGCTGGCAGCGACGGTGTTTGCAATCGTCTATTTTCGTGGGGGCTGGCTGCGCAGGCGCATTGCCCAGTGCGGCATGGAACCGGAAGTAAGGGTTTAGGAGGAAGAGAAAATGAAAATGAAGTTTTTGCGGCTGATTGCCCTGGTGCTGACGGCGGCGGTGCTGCTGTCCGGCTGCGGCATGGTGGACTTTGGCGAGTATTTCGGCGCTGTGCGTTCACTGGTGGATGGGAACGCCATTGTCCCCTACGAGAGCATGACCTACGAGCGCCCGGATATGACCCAGCTCCAGCAGACGCTGGACGCCGCCTGTGAGGCGGCGGAAGGGGACGATGTTTCGGCCATTCTGGATGGGATATACGACTTTTACGACGCCTATGACTGGTTCAGCACCTACTACGCGCTGGCGGACATCCATTACTGCGCAGACCTGACGGACACCTATTGGGAGGACGAGTACAACTACTGCGCCCAGAATGCGGCCACGGTGGACGCCGCCTTACAGGAGCTTTACCGGGCGCTTGCCCAGTCCCCCGCCCGGGCGGAACTGGAGCAGGATTATTTCGGCGAGGGCTTTTTTGACAGCTACGAGGGGGAGGAAACCCTCTGGGACGAGACCTTCACTGACATCCTGGAGGAAGAAGCCCGGCTGCAAACCCGGTATTACGAGCTGTCTTCCCAGGCGGCGGACTATCCGGAGGATGTGGAAGGCTATTACGACAACTGTGGGGACGATATGGCGTCCCTTCTGGCGGAGCTGATCGCCGTCCGGCAGAAGATAGCGGAATACTGCGGCTATTCGGATTACCCCCAGTTTGCCGAGGACTTTTACTTCTACCGGGACTACACCGCCGCAGAGGAGGAGCAGCTTCTGGAGGACATCCGCTGGGAGCTGGTGCCGCTGTACCGGGAGCTGGACGCCGACGCATGGGAGGCGACCGGTGAGTACGCTTCGGAGAGGGAGACCCTCGACTACTTAGCCACGGCGGCAGAGGGCATGGGCGGCACGGTAAAGGAAGCCCATGACCTGATGAAGACGGCGAAGCTCTACGACACCGGCTACGGGGAGAACAAGTACAATTCCTCTTTTGAGCAATACCTGACCAGCTATCAGGAGCCGTTTATCTTTATGAACGCCACGCTGACAGCCTACGACAAGCTGGTGCTTGCCCATGAGTTCGGCCATTTCTGCAACGACTATGCCAGCTACGGCAGCTACGCCGGGGTGGATGTGTCGGAATTCTTCTCCACGGGTATGGAGTATCTGAGCCTGTGCTACGGTGGGGAAAACCTGACCCGGGCAAAGATGGCGGACAGTCTGGGCAATTATGTGGAGCAGGGAGCGTATGCCAGCTTTGAGCGGCAGATGTACGGCCTGACCGGGGACGCGCTGTCTGCGGAGGGGCTGTACGCGCTGTATGAGCAGGTGGCGGAGGACTTTGGCTTCGACAGCGTGGGCTACGACCGGCGGGAGTTTGTGGATGTAACCCATTTCTACACGAATCCCATGTACGTGTTCAGCTATGTGGTCAGCAACGACGCGGCCATGCAGCTGTACCAAATGGAGCAGGAGCAGAGCGGCGCGGGATTGGCGCTGTACGAACAGAATCTGACGACGGAGGAATCCTATTTCCTGGCCTTCCTGGACAGCGCCGGCCTGGAAAGCCCCTTCGAGGCGGGAAGGATCAACGCGGTCAAAGCTGTTTTTGAATCGGTTCTGGGATAATTTAATCGAAACCCGCTCCTGCGGCATTTGATGAGTGGTCGTAAAACAACGAATGGAGCATATCGGAACAGCCCCTTGGCTCTCCCTTTGGGAGAGCTGTCACCGAAGGTGACTGAGAGGGGGGTGCAGCCTGACCCTCTCCGTCTTCGCTTCGCTCAGCCACCTCTCCCAGAGGGAGAGGCAAGGGGTGTCTGCACGATTGAAATAATTTAAGCGGATTATTCCGCTGTGCATGTTCACTGTCTGATGCGCCCTGCGGCATTACGCCGCAGGGGCAGATTGTATCTTTTTGGCGAAGCGGCGCATACTACCGGTGAGGTGAGAACGCCGTGAAAGAGGACGAAAAGAAGCCCCTGTCCTGGGAAGTGGCCGACCCCAAGCCGCCGGTCATCCAGTCGGGGCATATGGAGAGCCGGAAAGAAAACTGAGCGGGGAACTGCAAAAAACCGGGAAAGGCTTCTGCTTTTCCCGGTTCGGCGTATCAAAAAGCATTCGGAGGAAAGCCACCCGCAGACGGCAAGCCATTTGTCAGTAAAAGTTCGCGGTTTCGCTGACACTGCAAACGGCTCCGGGAATTCTCCCGGAGCCGATCTTTTGTATTTACGGAACCTGAACGCCGAAAGCCTGCATTTCCCGGCGCAGCTCGTCCGCGTCGCCGTGGAAGACGATGCCCGGCATACCGGTGCGTTCCGCGCCCTCGATATTCTGGGTGGCGTCGTCGATAAACAGACACTCCTCAGGGACAAGCTGGAACGTCTTGTACAGCAGACGGTAAATCTCTGCTTCCGGTTTGACCAGCTTGACGTCGGCGGAAATAAGCGTGCCGTCAAAATACTGACTGCCGGGTACCCGCGGCCAGTATTCGTGCTGGCGGTAGCTGGCGTTGGACAGCAGATACACGCCGTATCCCGCTTTTTTCAGGTCGCTTACCAGCTGCTCCATACCGGCGACGGGGAGAATCGGACGATCCCACCGGTCAACCAGCAGATGCGCCTTCTCGTGAAGCCGCTGGGGGAGGCGGCGGCACATGCTCTCGGCCGCTTCAGCCTCGGTCATGGAGCCGCGATCCATTTTCGCCCATTCCAGCGAGAGGTAGACATTGTTCAGCAGCAGCTTTCTGTCCGCACCCTGAACGCCCACGGCGTCCAGAAAATAGTCCCGGTCAAAGCGCAGCAGAACGTTGCCCATGTCGAAAATGATGTTCTTGATCATCAGACGATCTTAACCTTTCCCTTGGTGGCCCGGAACACGATGACCAGCGAAATGATCGTCGTCAGGGTCAGAATGGTGGCCAGGGCTGCGGCGGTGCCGTCGCTCATGCGCACGACTTCCTGATAAATGGCAACGGCAATGGTGGATGTCTTGCCGGAATAGAGCATGATGGAGCTGCTCAGCTCGTTGATGCAGGTGATCCAGCTGAGAACCGCGCCGGACATAATGCCGGGCAGCATCATCCGCGCCGTGACCGTGAAGAAGGTCTTCATAGGCGACACGCCCAGATTGATGGACGCTTCCTCAATGAACGGATCCATCTGATACAGGAACGCGCTGCCCGACCGGACGGTGTAGGGAAGCTTCCGGATGACGTAGGAGATGATCATGATGGCGGCGGTGCCCACCAGAACGATAGGCTTGCGGTTGAACGCTACGATCAGGCCGATACCCAGAACGGAACCGGGGATGACATAGGGAAACATGATCAGCGTGTCGATCAGGCTGGCGACCTTGCCCTTCTTCCGGACGAGAACGTAGGATACCAGAATGCCGATGAAGATGATGAACACGATGGCCACAATGGAGAACACATAGGTATTGCGGATGTTCCGGCCAAGGCGGGACATGATGGTGCGGTAGTTGTTCAGGTTGACGCCCTTGATGACGCCGGAGAAGCTCCGCTCAATGAAGGACTGGCACACCACGACGATCTGAGGCAGGAACGCCAGACCCACCACGATGTAGATGGGCAGGGAAGCGAGGAAGCGCTTAAAGCCGTGAAGCTCCGTCTCCTGAGGGGGACGCAGAGAGCTCATGGTGTAGTTCCGCTTATCCACCACCAGCTTCTGGAAGCCCAGCATGACCAGGGAGCAGAACACGATGATGACGGACAGCGCCGAGGCCATGTAGGGGTCGGTGGCGCTTTCGGACATATACTCGTTGTACACGAGAACCGGCAGCACGGTATAGCCCTCGCCCAGCAGCATGGGGGTACCAAAGTCAGCAAGACAGGTCATGAACACCATGATGCAGCCTGCCAGAATGGAGGGCAGGATGACGGGCAGCGTCACCGTCCAGATACGCATGAGTTTGTTCATGCCCAGATTCTCGGAGGCTTCCTCCAGAGAACTGTCAATGCTGTTCATGGCGCCGGAGGTGTACAGATAGATGTAGGGGAATAGGTGCAGGGTAAACACGAAGATGATACCGCCCCGGCCGTAAATCGTAGGCGCGGTCATGCCGATCTTCGCCAGCGCCCGCGCCACCAGACCGTTACGTCCCAGCAGAATAATCCAGGAGTACGCGCCGATGAAGGGAGGGCTCATCAGGCTCATGATGATGAAAATGTGCAGGATCTTCTTGCCCGGAATGTTGTAGCGGGTAATCAGATAGGCAACGGGAACGCCCACCAGGGTCGTGGTCAGCACCGTGGCAAAGCACACGACCATGGATCGCAGCAGGGTCTGATAGTAGTAGGGCTTGGAGAAGAAACGCTTGAAGTTATACAGCGTCACGCCCTCTACCTTGCTGGAAAACACGCTCTTCGTGATGATGGTATAGAAGGGGTAGACGATGAAAAGGCACATTGCCAGAATCACGAACAGCTTGGTGAAGAACCAGAAATCCGGTCTCCAGTGGGAATTCAGCCGTTTGTTCACAGACTGAGCACCTCCTCGTTCTTGTCGTACAGACTGATGCGCATGGGGTCAAAGCTCAGATGAACCAGCTCGCCGTCGCTGTGGATTTCGGTGGTGTCCTTGGTGTATTCGTTGACGATCAGGTTCTGGCCGTCGTTCAGCTGCACCTCGTACTCGATGAAATCGCCCAGGAAGGTGGAGAACAGGATGGTGCCGGGCATACCGCTTTCGGAGAAGAAAAGCTGCTCGGGACGGGCGGAAATCTTGCCGCTTCCCACATAGGCACGGGAGACGGGGACGGTGATGTCCAACTCACCCTTGATGCTCACAGCGGCGTTGCCGGCCTCGGAAGCGTTCACTTCGCAGTCCAGGAAGTTGCTCACGCCGATGAAGCCTGCGACGAAGGGGTTCTGGGGCTTGGCGTAGATTTCCCGGGGGGTGCCGATCTGCATGATGTGGCCGTCCTTCATGACGGCGATCCGGTCGGAGATGGCGAGGGCTTCCTCCTGGTCGTGGGTGACGTAGATGGTGGTGATGCCCAGACGCCGCTGCAATTTTTTGATGACGGAACGCATCTGCACTCTCAGCTTGGCGTCTAGATTACTCAGGGGTTCGTCCATCAGCAGAACGCTGGGCTCGATGACAAAAGCTCTCGCCAGAGCCACACGCTGCTGCTGGCCGCCAGACAGCTCGTTGGGTTTCCGGTCTGCCAGATGGGAGATCTGCACCAGTTCCAGCGCTTCGTCAACCTTGGGCTTAATCTCCTTGGCGGGCATCTTTCGCGCCTTGAGACCGTAGGCTACGTTTTCCCGGACGGTCAGGTGGGGGAAGATGGCGTAGTTCTGGAAAACCATGCCGATGTCACGCTTGTGGGCGGGAACATCGTTGATCCGCTTTTCGCCAAAGTAAAAGTCGCCGCCCTCGATGGAGTTAAAGCCGGCAATCATCCGCAGAAGCGTGGTTTTGCCGCAGCCGGAGGGGCCGAGAAGGGTAAAGAATTCGCCTTCATGGATGTCCAGCGAAACGCCGTTCAGCGCGGTGAAATTGCCGTAGCGCTTTACGGCGTTCTGAATAATGACTCGATTGCTCATGTGGTGTCCTCCCGTATGTGTAGATATGTTGCGCGCGGTTCAAAACCATGCCGGAGCGTCCGACACAGTTTTCAGCCGTGGGCGATACACCGCAAGGAGGCACCCTGGAGGGTGCCTCCCGCAGTAAAGGATAAGGGAAAATTAACCTGCGACCAGATCGTTGAACTGCTCCTTGATGGCGTCACGGTTGGAAGCAGCGTAACTGAAGTCGTAGTTGCCAACGTTGCACTCGTCCAGAGAGCACAGACCCTTGGGGGTGATGTCGGAACGGACGGGGCGGCGGGCCCAGTCGGCGTTCTGAGCGGTCTGGCACTCAGCGCTGGTAACGAAGTCGATGAACAGCTTGGCGTTCTCTTCGTTGGGGCAGTCCTTGATCAGAGCAACACCGTCGGGAACGGCGGAGTTCTTCTCGGGGTAGACAAAGCCGATGTCGGGGTTGTCGGCGTACAGAACGGCGGACTTCTCGATGGTCACGCCCAGAGCGTACTCACCGGAAGCAACCAGCTTGTGGCAGTTGCCGGAGGAATCCTGCAGCTTGCCGTCCAGGTTGGCGATGAATCTGCCAACCAGATCCCAGCCTTCTTCGATGGAGGGCTGGCTGAACAGCATGGTGCACAGCTGGGTGTAGGCGGAGCCGGACTTGGAGGGAGAGCAGTAAGCGATCTTGCCCTTCAGGTTCTCGTTGCACAGGCCTTCCCAGGTGGTGGGGACGTCGGCCTCGTCCAGCATGGTCTTGTTGTAGATGAAGACCATGGGCAGGGGGGACTCGCCGATCCAGTAGCCGTCGGCATCCTTGTAGGCATCACCGATGAACTCGTCGTTGGCGCAGACATAGGGCTGGAAGTAGTCGTTGTAAGCGGCCAGGGTGTCGGCTCCGCCGCCCCACAGCACGTCGCCCTGGGGATTGGCGGCCTCAGCGACGATACGCTGGCACAGCTCGCCGGTACCGGCAGCGATGACTTCCACGTCAATGTTGGGGTACTTGGCCTCGAACTGGGCAACGCCCGCGTTCAGAGGATCGGCATCATGGGGAGAGTAGACGACCAGCTTGCCGGTGTAGTCCTCGGGGGCCTTCTCGGCGGGAGCGGCCTCGGTTGCCGGGGCGGCTTCGGTCTCGGTCTTGGGAGCGGCGGCGGTGGTCTCAGGAGCGGTGTCCTTACCGCAGGCGCACAGCGCGAAGACCATGCTCAGAACCAAAAGCAGTGCAAAAACCTTTTTCATCATTGTTCCTCCAGTTAAATGTATTTCAGCGGGGTCAGCGCGTTCCGCGCGGACGCCCTCCTCACAGGACGAATTGTAGCACATGTTCCGTGATTTTGCAATAAAAAAATAGTTACAATCCGGAAAAATTGAGCAAGTTGAACGTACTTGCCAAGCAAATACCGGTCATGTGGGATATTCTGCGGGAAAAATACCGGGACTTTCTGCTGAAAGTCCCGGTATTATATCAATTTTTAGCCTTCCAGGCTGACGTACTTCAGAGAGACCCAGCCCTGGTTGGTGCAGCCCCAGGTGGTTTCGCCCACGGTGACCTGATAGAAGATCTTGATGACCTCGTCCGTATACAGCTTGCCCACGGAATCGTAGCCCGTGCCGGGGCCGCCGCGGATGTTCAGCTCGTCGGTGGTGACGATGCCTTCCACGGTCTTGCCCACGTCGGTGCCGTCCTGATAGACGTAGCCCATGGAGATCCAGCCCTTATCGGTGCAGCCCCAGGTGGTGTTGCCGTAGGTGAACTGCTCCAGAACCTTGACCCGGTCGCCGCTGTTGTAGGAGCCGACGGATTCATAGGTGGTGCCGGGGCCGCTGCGGATGCGCAGACCGTCGGTGGTCACGATGCCCTTGGCGGACTTGGCGCCGGTGGTGCCGTCCTGATAGACGTAGTTCAGGGAGATCCAGCCCTTGGAGATACGACCCCAATCGCCGCTCTTTTCCAGAATCTCCACCCGGTCGCCGTATTTCAGGCTGCCGACCCGGTCGCCGTCGGTACCGGCGGAGCTGCGGATGTTCAGCTCCTGGGTGTTGACGATGCCCTTGGCCACGGTGGTGGTGCTGCCGTTGCCGGCAGTGTTGTTATTGTTGCCGGTGGTGGTCGTCGTGGTGTTGCCGCCGGTGGTAGTGCCGGTGGTGTTGACGTACTCCATCTTGATCCAGCCCTTGGAAGTGCGACCCCAGCCGTCCTTGGTCTCCAGAATGGTGACTACGTCGCCCTTGGAATAGGAGCCGACGATCTTGCCGGCCTTGCTGGCCTCGTCCCGGATGTGCAGATTGCTGGCGCTGATGACGCCCTTGATGTTCTGGGTGTTGTTGCCGCCGGTGGTGCCGCTGTTGGTCGTCTCCGCGGGGGTGGTAGGCTGAGAGGCATTGGGATCGGTCTCGCTGCTGGCGGAGCCGTTTTGAGAAGTGAACATCTTCACGTAGTCCATGCAGATCCAGCCACTGACAGGGGTGCTGATCATGCCCCAGGTGATCTCGGCGATGGTCTCCTGACGGAGAATCTCTACCACGGTGCCGGCGTCGATGGTGCCGGTGACGTTGGCGTCCTTGCTGGGGATGACGCGGACACTGATCTGGTTGGTGACGGTACCCATATTCTCGTTATACACGATGGGTTCCGTCGTGGTGGGGGGGACCGTCTCCTGGGTGGGAGCGGAGGTGTCCGAGATATCCAGATTGAGGGAGGGAGCTGTGTTCGGCTCGGTCTCGGAGTTGTTTTTCTTACAGCCAGAGAACATACCGGCTACCATAAGTACGATCAGAATCAGGCTCAAACCTTTTTTAAGCCTGCAAGCGTTGGAGAAATTCATGGCGTAACCTCACTTTCGTCTCATTTCTCTAACATATTATAGCGAGAAAGGGGGGAAGTGTCAATAGGATAAGAATTTCTTAATGTAATTTCCATCTGTTTCCACGGTTTTGGGCGGTTTGGCGGAGAAAATGAAAGCGGCAATTTTCCTGCCAAGGCTTGACAATCGTACCTGTTCAATGGTAAAATACTCCCGAATTTAATATCGCGATGAACGGAAAGAGTACCGTGCTTCGCACCCAAAGAGAGTCCGGGTCGGCGGCTGAAAGCCCGGGCGGTGCTGTGCGCGGGAAAGTGCGTCCGGGAGCGAAAGCGTCAGCAAAAAGGGATAAATGAGAGTGGAACCGCGAGCTTTGCCCGCCTCTTGTATGCAGTTACAAGGGGCGTTTTCTTTTTGCAACGGTATAAAACAAATCAGTACGCGCTACATTATAATAAATGGAGGAAAGAAACATGTATCTGTACAATTCCCTGACCCATAAAAAGGAGCTGTTCGTTCCCAACGACCCCAATCTGGTGAAAATGTATACCTGCGGCCCCACGGTGTACCACTATGCCCACATCGGCAATCTGCGCACCTACATCATGGAGGATGTGCTGGAAAAGTCCCTGCGGTATCTGGGCTACAGCGTCAAGCGGGTCATGAACATCACCGACGTGGGTCATCTGGCTTCCGATGCCGACACCGGCGAGGACAAGATGCTCAAAGGCGCCCGGCGGGAGCACAAGACCGTCATGGAGATCGCGAAATACTACACCGACGCCTTTTTTGCCGACTGCGACAAGCTGAACATCAAGCGTCCCGACGTGGTGGAGCCTGCGACCAACTGCATCAGCGAGTATATCCACATGGTGCAGACCCTTCTGGACAAGGGATGCGCCTATCTCGCCGGGGGCAATGTGTACTTTGATACCTCTACCTTAAAGCAGTATTACGTCTTCAACGACCACGATGAGGAAAATCTCGCGGTGGGCGTCCGGGAGGGCGTGGAAGAGGACACCAACAAGAAGAACAAGAACGACTTCGTCCTCTGGTTCACCAAGAGCAAGTTTGAGGATCAGGCGCTGAAATGGGACTCTCCCTGGGGCGTGGGTTATCCCGGCTGGCACATCGAATGCTCCTGCATCTCCATCAAGCATCTGGGGGAGTATCTGGACATCCATGCCGGCGGCATTGACAACGCCTTCCCCCACCACACCAACGAGATTGCCCAGTCCGAAAGCTATCTGGGTCACAAGTGGTGCAATTACTGGTTCCATGTCCACCATCTGAATACGGACAACGGCAAAATGAGCAAATCCAAGGGCGAGTTCCTCACCGTGAGCCTGCTGGAGCAGAAGGGCTATGACCCCATGGCCTACCGTCTGTTCTGCCTGCAAAGCCACTACCGCCGGAATCTGGTATTCAGCTGGGAAAATCTGGATAACGCCGTCGCGGCCTACGACAAGCTGATTGCCAAGATCGCCGCCCTCAAGGACGACGGCGAGGTGGACGCCGAGGCGTTCAACAAGCTGAAGGAGCGTTTTGTGGGAGCGCTGAACGGCGACCTGAATACCTCCGTGGCTGTCACCGCCCTGTACGATGTGCTGAAGGCCAAATGCAATGACGCCACCAAGCTGGCGGCCATTGCCGACTTTGACCAGGTGCTGTCCCTGAATCTGCTGTCCGCCGCCAAGACGCTGCGAGAGAAGCAGGCGCAGGAGGAGCAGGCATCCGCCGATCCGGAGATCGATGCGCTGGTCGCCGCCAGAACCGAGGCAAAGAAGGCGAAGAACTTCGCCGAAGCAGACCGCATCCGGGACGAGCTGAAAGCCCGGGGCATTGAGATCATCGACACGCCCCAGGGCGCGAAATGGAGAAAAGTATGAAGCTGCTGATTCTGGACGGCAACAGCGTCATTAACCGCGCCTATTTCGGCGTCAAGCCCCTGACCACCCGGGACGGGCTGTATACCCACGCCATTTACGGCTTTCTCAACATTCTGGAACGGATGGAGAAGGAGGAGCAGCCCGAAGCGGTGTGCGTGGCCTTCGACCTCCACGGCCCCACCTTCCGGCACTTAAAATACGAGGGCTACAAGGCCACCCGCCATGCCATGCCCGAGGAACTGGCGCAGCAGATGCCCATTATGAAGGACGTCCTGCGGGCGATGAATATTCCCATCTATGAGTGTCAGGGCTGGGAAGCCGACGATGTCATCGGTACCGTGGGCAAAATCTGCTCTCAGCAGGACTGGGAGTGCGTGATTGTCACCGGCGACCGGGATTCACTCCAACTGATCGACGAAAATGTCCATGTCAAGCTGGTGATTTCCAAGCCGGGGCAGACCACGACGACACTGTTCGACGAAGAAAAATTCCGGGAGGAATACGGCTTCGAGCCGAAAAAGCTCATCGACCTGAAAGCCCTCATGGGGGATTCCTCCGACAATATTCCGGGGGTGGCGGGCGTCGGCCCCAAGACCGCCAAGGAGCTGCTGGCGAAATTCGGCAGTCTGGACGGGGTTTATGCCCATTTGGACGACCCCTCCATCCGCCCCAAGCTTCGGGAGAAGCTGGAAGCGGGGAAGGAGAATGCCTACCTTTCCTTCGACCTTGCCACCATTCGCCCGGAAGCCCCCATCGATTTTGCGCCGAAGGATGCCATTGTTCAGCCCTATAACCGGCTGGAGCTGTACCAGCTGTTCCAGAAACTGGAATTTGTGCGGCTGATCGACAAATACGGTCTGCGGGGCGCGGCGGCGGATGCCCCCAAGCCGGAGCAGAAGGTGCAGTCTCTTCCCCGGCGGGAGGACATGCCCGCCGATGTGGACAGCTGCGCCGTGTACCTTGCGGGGGACGGCAGCGTTGGCCTTGCGTGGGCGGAGGGAGTCTGCGCCCTGACGCCTATGGAAGCCCAAATGGGGCAGCTGTCCCTTGCCGGGAAAAAACTGATCTTCCACGACAGCAAAACCGCCATGCACCGGCTGGACGAGTTGAGGATACAGGCGGGGGACTGCGTCTTTGACACGGCGCTGGCGGCCTATGACCTGAATCCCTCGTCTTCCGACTATACCGTTTCCAAGCTGGCAACCAATTATCTGGGGCTGAGCGTGGAGGACACCGACGCGGCGGCCTGTGCCGAGGCCGTGTGGCACCTGCGCCCGGTGCTTGCCGGGGAGCTGGAAAAGAACGGCATGGACAGGCTCTACCGGGAGATCGAATTCCCCCTGTGCCGGGTGCTTTACCACATGGAAAACCGGGGCATCTGCATCGACCGGGAGCAGTTAAGGCAGTTCGGCGACATGCTTTCCCGGCGAATTGCCGACTGTGAGACCCTGATCTTCTCCTACTCCGGCGGGGAATTCAATATCAATTCCACCCGCCAGCTGGGAGAACTGCTGTTTGAAAAACTGGGGCTTCCCCCGGTGAAAAAGACGAAAACCGGCTATTCCACCAATGCGGAGGTTCTGGAAAAGCTGAAAAACAAGCATCCCATCATCCCGGCAATTATGGATTACCGGATGCTGACCAAGCTGAAATCCACCTACGCCGACGGCCTGATGAAGGAAATTCGGGAGGACGGGCGGATTCACACCACCTTCCAGAATCTGGTAACGGCGACGGGACGGCTGTCCTCCACGGAGCCGAATCTCCAGAATATCCCGGTCCGCACGGATCTGGGCGCGGAAATCCGGAAAATGTTCATTCCCAAGCCCGGCTGCGTGCTGGTGGACGCAGACTACAGCCAGATCGAGCTGCGGGTGCTGGCGCACATCGCCGGTGACGACGCCATGCGCAAGGCGTTCTGCGACCACGTGGACATCCACACGGCTACGGCCGCGCAGGTGTTCGGCGTGCCGGTGGAAGAGGTCACCCCCCTGCAGCGCCGCCATGCCAAGGCTGTCAATTTCGGCATTGTCTACGGCATTTCCGAGTTCTCTCTGGCGGAGGATATCGGGGTTTCCCGCTATGAAGCCCGGGCGTATATCGACAATTATCTGAACAACTACCGGGGCGTGAAGGAATACATGCACAAGGTGGTGGCGGATGCACGGGAAACGGGCTACACCGAGACGCTGTACGGCCGCCGCCGGTATATTCCGGAGCTGAAAAGCAGCAATTTCAACGTCCGCAGCGGGGCGGAGCGTATCGCGCTGAACACGCCTATTCAGGGAACGGCGGCAGATTTGATCAAGCTGGCCATGATCCGGGTGGAAGATGCCCTGAACGAAAAATACCCCGACGCAAAGCTCCTTTTGCAGGTTCACGATGAGCTGATCGTGGAATGCCCGGAGGCCATTGCCCAGGAGGTCGCGGCGCTGGTCAGCCGGGAGATGGAAAACGTGGCGTCTCTCAGCGTGCCGCTGACGGCGGAGGCAAAATTCGGAAAGAGCTGGTACGAGGCAAAATGAGAATTGCGCACATGACGGCGGAGCAGGTTCCTCAGGTCGCGGCACTGGAAAAAGTTTGCTTTTCCGACCCGTGGAGCGAAAAAAGCGTTGCTTCCGAGCTGGAAAATCCTCTTTCCTGCTGGCTGGTGGCGCTGGACGGCGAGATGGTGGCGGGCTATGTCGGCTCCCAGACGGTGATGGACGAGACGGATATGATGAACATCGCCGTCCATCCGGACTTCCGGCGGAAGGGCGTCGCCCGGGGGCTGATTCTGGCGCTGATGGGGGAACTGAAACAGCGGGGAAGCCGCTGCCTGACCCTGGAGGTTCGCGTGTCCAACGTCCCTGCCCGCACCCTTTATGAATCGCTGGGCTTTGCCCATGTGGGAACCCGCCGGAATTACTACCAAAATCCCAAAGAAGACGCTCTCATTCTGAGAAAGGAGTGGGAAATTTGAATATTTTAGCTGTGGAGTCCTCCTGCGACGAAACCGCTGTTGCCATTGTCCGGGACGGACGGGAGGTTTTGACGGACTGCATCGCGTCCCAGGTCGATCTGCACCGCATTTACGGCGGCGTGGTGCCGGAGATTGCGTCCCGGAAGCACATTGAAGCCATCTACGGCCTGGCGGATCAGGCGCTGGCGCGGACGGGGCTATTAAGAAGCGACATCGACGCCGTGGCCGTGACCTACGCCCCCGGGCTGATCGGCGCGGTGCTGGTGGGGGTGAACTTCGCCAAGGCGGCGGCGCTGGCGCTGGGGAAGCCACTGATCCCGGTTCATCACATCCGGGGACATATCGCCGCCAATTACATCGCCTATCCCGAGCTGGAGCCGCCGTTTCTGTGTCTGGTGGTGTCCGGCGGCCACACGATGATCGTGGAGGTCAAGGACTACACGGACATGAATATCCTCGGCACGACGCTGGACGACGCGGCGGGGGAATCCTTCGACAAGGTCGCCCGGGTGCTGGGGATGCCCTATCCCGGCGGCGCGGCGCTGGACAGAGCTGCAAGGCAGGGGGACGAGACAAAATACGTCCTTCCCCGGAGCAAACCCGGGGAAAATCCGTACAATATGAGCTTTTCCGGGCTGAAAACCGCAGCTTTGAACCTGATCCACCATGCCGAACAGGTGGGGGAGGAGCTGGATATTCCCAGTCTCTGCGCCGCCTTTTCCGCCGCGGTGTCCGACACGCTGGTGCCCCGGGCGGTGATGGCGCTGGAACAGACCGGCTATCGGAAAATTGCCGTGGCCGGGGGCGTTGCCGCAAACTCCCGCATCCGCGCGGACATCCTCGCGGCGGCGGAGAAGCTGGGGGCGGAGGTCTATCTGCCGCCGCTTCACCTGTGCGGGGACAACGGCGCCATGATCGGCGCTCAGGCGTATTACGAGTATCAGGCGGGGCATGTGGCCGACATGAGCCTGAACGCCTACGCCACCAAGTCCATTCTGGGGGAAGCACTATAGAATGTGGGGGAGACGGGAAGTCTCCCCCTTTTGCATGAATATCGACGAATATACGGGGAATGTAAACTAAACTGTAACTAAAGATTACAAAAACGTTACATTTCTCGGAGCATAACGGATTTTGTCAGGTGTTATGTATATCGCCTGTGGATAAAATTGTGGAAACTGTGTATAACGGTGTGCATAATTCCGGTTTATCCACTGCTGAAACTGTTCTGAAAGTGGTTGACAAAGCGGAACAGGCATGTTATCATACACTCACATTATAAGGAAGGAGGAAGTGAATATGTTGAAGAACGGCTTGAACGTTTTTGGCAGAAGACTTGCTCCGGGGGTAACCGTGCGGTAGGAATACCGGCATGGGCTGTTTGTGCGGCGCAGGCTTCGGCCTGTGCTTTTTTTGTTGTTTGAGGTAGAAAAATGAAAGAAATGCTGCATTATCTGAAGCCCTACTGGAAGGGGCTGATCGCCGCGACCATTGCCGTGGCGATATCCACAGTCTGCGACCTGCTGCTGCCCGCCATCATGAGCGAAATTCTCAACAAGGGTGTCTATCAGGCGGATTTTGCCTACATCGTCAGATGCTGCGCCGTCATGGCGGCGGTGGCGCTGGTGGGGTTGGGAACGGTGCTCTTGGGATCGAAAATTTCTAACGACGTGGTGGCGTCCTTCTGCGCCGACCTCCGCGCCGCCGTGTTCCGCAAGGTCAACCAGATGAGCTTTGAGGAATTCGGCGAGCTGGGGACAGCGGCGCTTGTGACCCGCTGCTCCCACGATGTGGAGACGGTGAGCTGGATCGCGGCAGAGCTGTCCGGCACTGTCGTCATGATCCCGGTGCTGTTTTTTGGCGGTGTGGTGCTGTCCCTGCGGAAGGACGTGGCGCTGTCGCTGACCATGCTGGCCTTCGTTCCTGTGATCCTGGCGATCGTTATCTTCATCGGAAAGAAGATCGACGGCATCTGGGAAGTGTCCGACAAGCTCATTGACCGGCAGAATGAGATCATGCGGGAGCGCCTGCGGGGCATCCGGGTCATCCGGGCGTTCAACTCCGAGAAGCGGGAGCATGAGCGGGTGTCCGAAGCCACCCGCACTATGGCGAACAGCTTCATCCGGGGCAATGTGGCCATGGGCGCCATTTCCCCACTGGCGACCTTCCTGCTAAATGTGGCGGCGGTGCTGATCGTGTACCTGGGCGGCTGGCGGATGGAGACCTCCACCGGCCTGACCGGCGGCGATATTTTTGCCATCGTCCAGTATGTGTCTCTGGTTTCCGCGGGCGTTGTCACCGGTGCGTTTGCCATCATCAGCTTCCCCCAGGCAGAGGTGGCGGCAAAGCGCATCGGGCAGGTGCTCCATGCCAAGGGCATGGCAGATCCTATCGAGCGGCAGGACATCACCTTGTCCGGGGATATCGACTTTGACCATGTGACCTTCCGCTACGAGGGCGCGGCGGAGGCTGCCCTGAAGGACATCACCCTTTCCGTGAAAAAGGGGCAGAAGGCGGCCATCATCGGCGGCACCGGTTCTGGAAAAAGCACGCTGGTGCAGCTTCTGCTGGGCTTCCGTATGCCCACCGCCGGCGAGGTTCGCATGGACGGAATGCCCACCCGGACACTCAGCCGCCGCACCATGCGGGACAATATCAGCTGCGTACTGCAAAACGCGACCATCTATTCCGGTACCATCCGGGACAATGTGCGCATGGGCAGGCTGGAAGCGGGGGATGTGGAGATCCGGGAAGCGCTGGAAATCGCGCAGGCCGGGGAGTTTGTAAACTCCTTCACCGACGGCATCGACCACATGATCCGCCAGTCGGGCAAGAACCTGTCCGGCGGACAGAAGCAGCGGCTGAGCATTGCCCGGGCGCTGCTGAAAAATGCGCCCATCTATATTTTTGACGACAGTTTTTCTGCGCTGGACTTCCTGACGGAAGCGAAGCTCCGCGCAACCCTGAACCAGAATCTGGCGGGGAAGACCCAGCTGATCATCACCCAGCGGGTGACCTCTGCCATGCACTGCGACGTGATCTTCGTCATGGACGCCGGCGCACTGGTGGACAGCGGCACCCACGCCCAGCTGCTGGAACGGTGCGGAGTGTACCGGGAAATCTATGCGTCCCAGACGGGAGGGAACCTGAATGGATGAAAAAAATAAAATGCTGGACGAGACCACCTGGAGGATCATCCGGGAGGCGAAGGGCATTGCCGGATGGGTCGCGGTCAGCGCGGTTCTGGGAATTCTCGCGGTGCTGTGCTCCATTGCCGCGCCGGAAATCCTGGGGAATCTGATACAGGCGCTTTATGACTTCGGCCTGAGCGACCGGCAGACGCCCATCCGGGACAGTCTTGTCGGCGGCCTTATTCTGCTGACGGCGGTGTACGCGGCTCAGGGCCTGTTCCGCTATCTGAACATGCAGCTGATGAACCGGACGGTGAGCCGCCATTTTACCTGTGACATTCGGATCGCCATTTCCGACAAAATCCAGCGGCTTCCGGTGAAATTCGTCGATCAGACCCCGGTGGGCGACGTTCTGAACCGGATGATCGACGATGTGAGCGCCATGGGCAACTACATCCACCAGATTTTTGACGTGATGGTGGAGGGCGTTTTTCAGATCACCATGATCGCCGTCGCCATGTTCATGACAAACTGGGTGCTGGCCTGTCTCGTCATCGTGCTGACCCCGATTTCCATGTGGATCTCTTCGAAAATCGCGGGCGCCAGCGGGAAATACTATGACGAGTGGTTCAAAAAGTCCGGAGAGCTGACGGAAATCGTGGAGGAGAGCTTTACAAATTTCGCCACGGCAAAAGCCTACAATCTGGAAGAATACACGGTGCGGAAGCACGCCGCCGTCAACGAGCAGCTGCGCAAGGCTGTGTCCAAGGCCAACTTTACCGGCTCTGTCGTGCAGCCGCTGATCAAATTTGCCAACGCCATGGCCTATATCTGCATCAACCTCATCGGCGGATGGCTGATCGTCCGCCGGGGCGTGAGCGTGGGGACTGTGGTGACCATTGTGCTGTTTGCCCGGCAGTTTGCTTCGCCTCTGGAGCAGATCGCATCGGGGTTTGCAAACCTGAGCCACGTCAAAGCCTCCGCCAAGCGGGTGTTTGAGATAATGGACATGGAGGAAGAGGAGCAGCCGAAGGGAACGCTTCCGGAAGCCTGCCGGGGCGAGGTCGTCTTTGACAAGGCCGCGTTCTCCTACACCAAGGACGAGCCGCTGATCGAAAATCTGAATCTCAGCGTCCATCCCGGCCAGCGGGTGGCCATTGTCGGCCCCACCGGCGCGGGAAAGACTACCATCGTCAATCTGCTGATGCGATTCTACGACGTGGACAGCGGGAAAATCCTGCTGGACGGGCAGGATATCAAGTCCCTTTCCCGGGATGAGGTGCGCCGGAATTTCGGCATGGTCTTGCAGGATACCTGGCTGTTCCGGGGTACCATCGCCGAGAATGTGGCCTACGGCAAGCCGGACGCCACCCGGGAGGAAATCGAACAGGCCTGCCGGGAGGCTTACTGCGACCACTTTATCCGCACCATGCCGGGCGGCTATGACACCCTGATCAGCGAGGATACCACCAATCTTTCCGGCGGGCAGAAGCAGCTTCTGACCATCGCCCGGGCGCTGCTGGCCAGCCGTCCGCTGCTGATTCTGGACGAGGCCACCTCCAATGTGGACACCCGGACGGAAATTCTGGTGCAAAAGGCCATGGACAAGCTGATGAAGGGGAGAACCTGCTTTGTTATCGCCCACCGCTTAAGCACCATCGTGGACGCCGACCGCATTCTGGTGCTGGATCACGGCCACATTGTGGAGCAGGGGACTCACGCTCAGCTGCTGGCGAAAAAGGGCTTCTATTACGACCTTTACACCAGCCAGTACGCCGTGTAAGGAGGAAAAATGCTGTATCTTGCACACAGCTTATCTCAGCTGCATTTTGGCAGCCTGATGGCGGTCTATGAGGAGTCCAACCGGGAAAACGGCCGGGAATTCTGGCCGGAGGAGCCGGAAATGCGTCAGATTCAGCTGGCGGAAGAGGATTTTTACCGCTATCTGAGCCAGGTGTTCTTCCAGACGCCGGGGGCGGTTTATGCCGTCTGGGAGGAAAACGGGCGGTATGTCAGCGCTCTGCGCCTGGAGCCGTACCGGGACGGGCTTCTGCTGGAAGCCTTGGAGACTGCCCCGGAGCAGCGGCGAAAGGGCTATGCCGCCGCGCTGATACAGGCGGTACAGTGCTCCCTTGCGGGAAAAACGAAGCTCTACTCCCACGTGGACAAGCGGAACCTGCCCTCTCTGGAAGTCCACGAAGCATGCGGTTTCCGCCGCATTGCGGACTTTGCCGTCTACGTGGACGGCTCGGTGAATCAGAAAATGTACACCCTGTGCTGGAACAACAAACCCTCCGTATGACGTTTGCCATACGGAGGGCTTTGCTTTTCCTTACAGATTCACCACATTCTGGGGCTTTCCATCCAGGAAGCAGCGGATGTTTTCGATGACGCAGTCCAGAAGCCGCTGGCGGCTTTCCAGGGGCGCCCAGGCCATGTGGGGCGTGATGATGCAGTTGGGGGCGGCCAGGAGCGGATTGCCTGCCGTGATGGGCTCCTCGGATACCACGTCCACAGCGGCGCCGCGGAGATGGCCGCTTTCCAGCGCGGCTTTTACCGCTGCCTCATCCAGCAGACCGCCCCGGGAAGTGTTGATGAGGATAGCGCCATCCTTCATTTTGGCGAGGGTGTCGGCATTGATCAGCTTCGCTGTCGCCGGGGTGAGGGGACAGTGGAGGGAGACAAAATCCGACTGGGCGAGCAGGGTGTCCAGATCGACATACTGCGCCAGCACTTCCCCGCCCGGACGGCGTGTGCGGCTGTAGGCGAGGACGTTCATGCCGAAGGCGCGGGCGATGTTCGCCACGGCCTGACCGATGCGCCCGAAGCCGACGATGCCCAGCGTCTTTCCGGCCAGTTCCATCTGCGGGGTGTCCCAGAAGCAGAAAGAGCCGCAGCTACCCCATCTGCCCTCGTGTACCAGCGCGTCGTGATGGCCGACCCGGTGGCACAGCTCCAGCATCAGCGCAAAGGTGAACTGAGCTACGGCGGCGGTGCCGTAGGTGGGGACGTTGGTCACGGGAATGCCCCGGCGGGCGCAGGCGGCACAGTCCACGGTATTGTAGCCCGTCGCCTGAACGCAGATCAGCCGGATGCTGGGACAGGCATCCAGCAGCCGCCCGGTGACGGGGAGCTTGTTCACCAGCACGATCTCACTATCCGCAATGCGGGCGATGGCTTCGTCCTCGGTGTCCGTGCGGTCGTAAATGGTCAGTTCGCCGAACTGGCGAAGAGGCTCGTAGCTCAAATCGCCGGGATTTAAGGCGTAACCGTCGAGAATGACGATCTTCATGGCAATTCCTCCTTGCAAAACAGGCGTATTTTTGATAGGATAGGGAAAACGCTTTGTGTGGGGTGCGCAATGGAAATACTGTATCAGGATTCGGATATTCTGGTCTGCATCAAGCCTGCCCGGGTACTCTCCACCGACGAGCCGGGGGGACTGCCGGGGCTGGTGCGGGAAGCTCTGGGCGACCCTGATGCCGACGTGCGCACGGTACACCGGCTTGACCGGGTGGTCAGCGGCGTCATGGTGCTGGCGAGAAACGCCCGCGCGGCGTCGGAGCTGTCCCGACAGATTCGGGAAGACCAGTTCCGCAAAGAATACCTGGCCGTCGTCCACGGAAAGCCGGAGAATCCGGAGGGGACGCTTCGCGACCTGCTGGCGCGGGACAAGGCAAGACGGATGACCTTCGTGGCGGACGCGCCGGGGAAGGGCGTGCAGGAGGCGGCGCTTTCCTACCGTGTTCTGGAATATGCGGATGGCATGTCTCTTGTGCGTGTGCGGCTCCACACCGGGCGCACCCATCAGATTCGGGTGCAGTTTTCCAGCCGGGGAATGCCGCTGGTGGGGGAGCGGAAGTACGCCGTTTGGAACGACCCCTGCGAACTTGCCCTGTGGTCGGCGAAAATCGGCTTTTATCACCCGGAGACGGGGGAATGGGTGGAATTTTCCAAAGAACCGCCCGCCGTGTTCCCATGGACGGAATTCGGAAGAATTATACCATAGATTTCCGGCGTTGAAAAGAGTGGAGGAAGAAAAATGACGTTAAAGCTTGTAAAATTGGAGCCAAAGTACCGGCGGCACCTGAATGACATGATGTCCCAGTGGTACGCGACAGGGGAGAAAATCATCCCCTATGCCATCCGGCGGCTGGACTACCGGGATTTTGATAATTATCTTGCCAATCTGGACGTGCGGGAGGAGACGGAGGCGCTTGTGCCGGACTCCACCTTCTTCTGCCTGGATACGGAGCAGGATATTTTCGTTGGCGCGGTGAATATCCGCCACCGCCTGAATGACAGGCTGCTGTTGGACGGCGGCCACATCGGCGACGGCGTGCTGCCCTCCCAGCGGCACAGGGGCGTCGCCACCCGCATGATCGCTCTTGCGCTGGAGGAATGCAAAAAGCTGGGAATCGACCGGGTGCTGATGGTCTGTGACAAGGACAACATCGGCTCGGCCAGGAGCATCCGGCGCAACGGCGGCGTTCTGGAAAACGAAGTGGAAGTGGACGGCGTGGTGGAGCAGCGCTATTGGATTGACCTGGGACGCCAGACCCACTACGATTTCTTCCAGAACCGGGAATGCGAATATTTTCCCTGCCACCAGGGCGCTGACCCGGAGACCTTCAGCTGCCTGTTCTGCTACTGCCCGCTGTACTGCCTGGGGGACAAATGCGGCGGCGCGTTCCGGTATACGGAGAATGGCATCAAGGACTGCTCTGCCTGTTTAAGACCCCACCGCCGAGAGAACTACAACGCCATCTGCGGAAAAATGAGAGAGGTCCTGGAGCTGGTCAGACGAAAATAATACGATTTCTTCATAAAATGATTTCATCATTTTATGAAAGCCGTTTCACGGCAGACCGCCTGGTCGGCGGTAAGAAATGTATTGACTTCGTTTTTTAGCGGCAGTGGCCGCTGGCCGCAATCCTGCGGCCTAATAAAACGCTTTTAAGCGTTTTATTAAAAACTCGTATAAAAATCATCCCCTGCGGCATTTTGACCTGCCGCAGGGGATGTAATTTTACTTGACAGAGGCAGCTTCCTGGAGCTTTTTCAGTTCTTCCTCCTCCAGAACCCGGTAGGCTACCTTGCCAACCAGCGTCTTGGGCAGCTCGTCCCGGAACTCGATGTCGTAGGGCATGGCGTATTTGGCAACGTACTTCCGGCAATACTCCATAATGGCGTGCTTGGTCTCGTCGTTCTTTTCCACGCCGGGAACCAGCTTGACGAAGGCCTTGACCTTCTGCATTTTGTAGGAATCCGGCACGCCGATGACGCAGCTCATCTGCACGAATTCGTGGGCGTCCAGAATGTTCTCGATCTGGGCGGGGTAGACGTTGTAGCCGGAGGTGACGATCATCCGCTTGGCTCTGCCCCGGAAATACACAAAGCCCTCGCTGTCCATGGTGCCCAGGTCGCCGGTGCAGACCCAGGTCAGGCCGTCGGCGTGGTGCTGCAAGGTTTTCGCGGTTTCCTCCGGGTGGTGCATGTACTCCTTCATCACCGTGGGGCCGGCCAGAAGAATTTCGCCCTCCTCGCCGTAGGGAAGCTCCTCCTCGGTGCCGGGTTTCACGATCTTGATGTAGGTGTCGGGGAAGGGAAGACCGATGCTGCCCTCCTTGTGCATGTGGCTGGGGGTCAGGCAGCAGGCGGTGACGGTCTCGGTGGTGCCGTAGCCCTCCCGCACCTGAATGGAGGCTTTGTGGTCGTACAGGAACTTGTCCAGCTTCTTTTTCAGCTCGATGGACAAAGAGTCGCCGCCGGAGAAAACGCCCTTCAGGCAGCTGAGGTCAGTGCCCTCCATATCCGGCAGACGGAGCAGCGCTTCATACAGGGTGGGAACGCCCGCAATGAAGTTGCAGCGCTGCTTGACCAGATCTTTGGCGTAACTCTTGGGGGTGAACCGGGGAACCAGAATGCACCGGCCGCCCTGCGTCAGCATGGTGTGGATGCACACGCCCAGACCGAAGCCGTGGAAGATGGGCATGGCGGCCAGCATCTTGTCGCCGGGACGGAACATGGGGTTGGCGGCGATGACCTGCTGCCCCAGCGCGTTAAAGTTCTTGTTGGTCAGGACGATGCCCTTGGTGGTGCCGGTGGTGCCGCCGGAGTAGAGAATGACGGCGGGATCGTCGGCGGTGCGGCTGATTTTGTAGTCATAGAAGCAATAGCGGCTCATCCGCATGAATTCCTGCCAGCGGATGACCGGGGCGTCTTCGGGAATCTTCTCGATTTTCCGCCCCTGGGTGAACATGTAGCCCGCCTTGATGGGCTGCGCCAGAGCGTCCTTGATGCTGGCGATGATGATGTTGACCACCTTGGTGTTCTTGCGGACGGACTCGAACTTGTTGTAGAACTGATCCAGGGTGATGGCGGTGACGCTTTCGGATTCGTTGAGATAGAACTCAATTTCCTTCTCGGCAGACAGGGGATGCACCATGTTGGCAATGCCGCCTACCAGATTGATGGCGTAGAACAGGTAAATGGCCTGGGGGCAGTTGGGCATGGCGATGGTGACCTTGTCGCCCTCCCGGACGCCGATGGTTTTCAGCGCCTTAGCACAGGTTTCCACCTCCTGCACCAGCTTCTTGTAGGTGGTGGACTTGCCCATGAAGTCAAAGGCAACGTAATTGGGGTACTTTTCGGCAATGGCTTCCACGGCCTCAAACATGGAGCCTTCAAAGTAATCAAGGTGCATGGGCATACTGCCCATGGAGCCTGCCCAGGGGGTCTTCGCAGTGATTGTTTCCATCAGTAATCTACCTCTTCCTGTAATGGTTCGTCCAGCAGCTGGGGATTTTCCAGCAGCGTTTTTAACAGACGGACGGTTTTGGCGTAATAATAGCCGTCGGCAATGCGCTCGTCGATGGTCAGACCCAGATCGATGCTGGGCTTCATCTCGAAGGTGCCGTCGTCATTGAAAAAGGGGCGCTTCTTGATCTCGCCGATGGCGCAGAACACCGACGTGGTGCCCCAGTTGGTCAGGTGGTGATAGCCCGCGTGGAGCCTGATGGAGCCGAGGTTTGTCAGCACCACGGAGGAATAGTAGGGGTCGCCCGCGATGACGCTCTGGGGCATCCAGCCGTGACGATCCAGGAACCGGGCGATGCCGCCCACCGCCTGCACGAGAAAACCGGGCAGGCTCTGCACTGCGTTCAGGCTCTGGGTGCCTTTATCCACCTCGTCGCTGCTGCGGCAGATGGAGATCTGACGGAAAATTTCGTCATGAATGGTGTCGATGGTGTCGGTGCCCCTGGAGTGGATATAGGCCAGCGCCTCGCCGCCGTCGTCGGCAAATTCCTTTTTCACAGTGAAGGCCGCGGAGACCTCGTTGCGCTGATACATGGTCTTGTTGGCAATAAAGCGGTTCATCTTCGGCCGGAGAGTGATGATCTTCAGCATGGTGGTGACCATCACCTGAAAGAAGTTATATCTGTAGTCCGGGTTGGAGGCGTTCTTTTTGTCCAGATAGGCCAGCACGTTGGTCAGGTCGATCCGCTCGCTGATGAACGCTTCATTGTCACATCGGTTGGGATACATCAAAGGCATGACCAGGTGCATGGCGTGGATGTTCCTGAGCTTTACGCCGTCTTTCCTGTCTCCGAATTTTTTTGCCATAAGTACACTCTCTTTCTGAAATCCTGGGGGGAGATAAAAATCTTCTCCGTGCCGCCGCGACAATTTATGCGGTTTTGCCCCTTGAAAGATTCCGCCTTTTCGACGATAATTATAGCACCCGTATACCATGCGAATCTAAACTGAAACGAAACTTTGTTTATTTTCGGTTTAGATTCCTGCGCTATTCTTGGCGAAACATTTGTAGGAAATCCCTGAAAAAAGGAGTGAGCAGATGGGAGAACGGAATATTTCTCCGCTGTATCGGGTAATCAAGGCCACCGTGCGGGCGGTGTATCCCAGAATCAGGGTCGTGGGGGAGGAGAATCTTCCGCCGGAGCCGGTGGTGTATGTGGGCAACCACAGCCAGATGAACGGCCCCATCGCCTGCGAGCTGTACACCCCCGGCGAGCATTATATCTGGTGCGCCGGTGAGATGATGAACAAAAAGGAAGTGCCTGCCTACGCCTATCAGGATTTCTGGTCGGAAAAGCCGAAGGCCGTCCGCTGGTTTTACAAGCTGCTGTCCTACATCATCGCGCCCCTGTCCCAGCTGGTTTTCACCAACGCCAACACCATCGGCGTGTACCACGATGCCAGAATCATTACAACTTTCAAAAAGACGGTGACGGCGCTTCAGGAAGGCGCAAGCGTGGTGATTTTTCCGGAGCATCACGTGCCGCGAAACAACATTATCTGCGAGTTCCAGGACAGGTTCATCGACGTGGCGAAGCTCTACTACAAGCGCACGGGAAAAGCGCTTGCCTTCGTGCCGCAGTATCTGGCGCCTAAGCTGAAAACCATGTATCTGGGCAAACCCATCCGCTTTCAGCCCGACGCGCCCCTGGAAGAAGAGCGCGGACGCATCTGCGAGTATTTAATGGAGCAGGTCACCGAAATGGCGCAGGCGCTGCCAAGGCACATTGTCGTGCCCTATCCCAACATACCCAGGAAGCAATATCCTTACAATGTCCCTCAGGAGGCAGTTCATGAGAAAACCGGAAATTGACTACCGCACCTTTCGGCTGTCCAAGCTCAACGACCCGCAGTTTGCGCACTTAAAGCTTCTGGGCGGCTGGATCGGCTACTTTATCATGTATTTTCTGACGGAGAACCTGATCCCCGAGGAAAGCTGCCATGTTGTCCACTGCTGGATCGACGATCTGATTCCTTTCTGTGAGTGGTTCCTCATTCCTTACGTATTCTGGTATTTGCTGGTGGTGTTTACGCTGCTGTATCTGATGCTGTACCACGTGGAGGGCTTCAAGCAGTTCCAGATTTTCATCATCGTCACCCAGGTGGTGGCCATGGCGATCTATATCATCTATCCCAACCGGCAGGATATGCGTCCGGAGGTATTCCCCAGAGAAAACTTCCTTACGGCGTGCATTGGTTTCATCTACCGGGCGGATACTCCCACCGGCGTGTGTCCGTCGCTTCACGTGGCCTATTCCATGGGCATTGCGTCGGCGTGGCTGAAGGAAAAGAACGTGTCCAGGTGGTTCAAGGCGTTCATTATTGTAGCGGTGGCGTTCATCTGCCTTGCCACCATGTTTATCAAGCAGCATTCCGCCGTGGATTTCTTCGTGGCGCTGCCCGTTTCCCTGCTGGCGGAGGGAATCGCCTACGGCAAGAGCTACTGGGCTTCCCGCTGGGAGAAGCGGCGTTCGGCGACTTAACAGAAAAGAGGGGAGGAAAAGGCATGTTTCAGATCATGGTCGTGGACGATGACCGAAACACCCGCAGACTTTTGCAGGCGGTACTGGAAGCGGACGGCTACAAGGTGCTCACCGCTGAAAACGGGGAGGAAGCCCTGGCGCTGATGGACTCGGAATACGTCGATCTGGTGGTGCTGGACATCATGATGCCCAAAATGGACGGCTACGAGTTTACCAGAACCCTGCGGGAGACGAACAACAACCTGCCCATTTTGATGGTTTCCGCCAAGGAGCTGCCCTCCGATAAGAAGCACGGTTTCCTGGTCGGCACCGATGACTACATGACAAAGCCCATCGACGAAGAGGAAATGCTATGGCGGATCAAGGCGCTGCTGCGCCGGGCGAAAATTGCCAGCGAGCGCCGGATCGTTGTAGGGGACGTGGTGCTGGACTACGACTGCCTGACAGTAAGCCGGAAGGGGGAAGTGCAGGAGCTGCCCCAGAAGGAATTTCTGCTTCTGTATAAGTTACTGTCCTACCCTGGCAAAATTTTCACCCGCATTCAGCTTATGGACGAGATCTGGGGTGCGGATTCCGACACCGGCTGGGAGACCGTGACGGTACACGTAGGCCGTCTGCGCAAGCGTTTTCAGGACTGGCCGGAATTCACCATTGAGTCCGTCCGGGGGCTGGGCTATAAGGCGGTGAAGAAGGCATGAGCAAAAAGCCGGGAAAGCGACGTTGGTCGCTGACGCTGCTCTACTCCACCGCGTTTTTCCTCATTCAGCTGGCGGCGGTTCTCATTACGGCGGCGCTGTCCTTTCTTCTGACCAAGCTGGGGGTGCTGGATAATCTTGGCATTCCCAGAAATTCCGGCTTTGCCATGCTGATTGTAATGCTGCTTATCAGCGTTCTGGTGGGCAGCGTGGTTGCCATCGGCACCGTGAAAATTCCCCTGCGCCCCTTTAACCGGCTGATCAACAATATAAATCGTCTCGCGGAGGGGGATTTCTCAGCCAGAATGCACTACAGCAAGGCCATGGGGGGCAATCCCGTCTTCCGGGAGCTGTCGGAAAGCTTTAACGCCATGGCAGAAGAGCTGGAAAACACCCAGATGCTGCGAAGCGATTTCATCAACAATTTTTCCCATGAGTTCAAAACCCCCATCGTCTCCATTGCCGGGTTTGCCAAGCTCCTGCGCCGGGGCAATCTCACCGACGAGCAGAAAGAAGAATACCTGGCCATCATCGAGGAAGAATCCCTCCGGCTGGCGGCCATGGCCACCAACGTAATGAACCTGACGAAGGTGGAAAACCAGACGATTTTAACGGATCTGACCACCTTCAACCTGTCGGAACAGATTCGCGCCTGCGCGCTGCTGCTGGAGGAAAAGTGGAGCCGCAAGGAGCTGGATTTGGATCTGGAGTTCCCGGAATATACCATCCGCGCCAACGAGGAACTGCTGAAGCAGGTCTGGATCAATCTGCTGGACAATGCCATCAAGTATTCCCCCAACTATGGAGAGATCGGGGTGCGGATTTCCGAGGGGCCGGAGACGCTGGCCGTCACCATTACCAACTACGGCCCCGACATTCCCAAGGACAAGGTCAGCAAAATCTGGGGGAAATTCTACCAGGCGGACGAGTCCCATTCCTCGGAGGGCAACGGCATCGGCCTTGCCGTGGTGAAGCAGGTGGTGCAGCTCCACGGCGGCACCGCCACGGTGGAAAGCGGCAGCGGTTCGACGGCCTTTACCGTGGAGCTTCCCAAGCGGGAGGAAACGGCCTGAGTGCCTGAAATCAGAAAAAATTACATCTGCCGACGGTATCCGGGTCGGCGGCAAAAGGAGGAGAAACGGATATGAATGAAGTCAAACGGCCAAAGAAACCCCTGATTTTCTACTATACCCTGGTCATGGTCGCACTGGTGCTGTTCAACTTCCTGCTGGTTCCCTGGATCGCCGAGCAGCAGATCATTGAGGTGGACTACGGCACCTTCATCACCATGACGGAAAATAAGGAAATCGATCAGGTAAAGGTGGAGGACAACCAGATTCTCTTTGAGGGCAAGGACGGCAAGGTTTACAAAACCGGCCTGATGAACGATCCTGATCTGGTGAACCGGCTCCACGATTCCGGCGCGCAGTTCGGCGGTGAGATTGTGGAGGAAACCTCTCCGCTCTTAAACATCCTGCTGACCTGGGTGCTGCCCGTTGTGCTGTTCGTCGCTCTGGGGCAGTTTATGTCCAAAAAGCTGATGGACAGAGCCGGCGGCCCCAACTCCATGATGTTCAACGGGGGCAATTCCAACGCCCGGGTGTATGTCCAGTCCTCCGACGGCATCAAATTTGACGACGTGGAGGGCGTGGACGAGGCGGAGGAAAGCCTGCAGGAGATCGTGGATTACCTCCACAATCCGGACAAGTACCGGGAGATCGGCGCCTCCATGCCCAAGGGCGTTCTGCTGGTAGGCCCTCCGGGTACCGGCAAGACCATGCTGGCAAAGGCCGTCGCCGGTGAGGCGAACGTCCCGTTCTTCTCCATCAGCGGCTCCGAATTCGTGGAAATGTTCGTGGGGATGGGCGCAAGCAAGGTGCGCGATCTGTTCAAGCAGGCGAAGGAAAAAGCCCCCTGCATCGTGTTCATTGACGAGATTGACGCCATCGGTCAGAAGCGGAACACCGGCACCATGGGCGGCAACGACGAGCGGGAGCAGACGCTGAACCAGCTGCTCACGGAAATGGACGGCTTTGAAGGTAACTCCGGCGTCATCATTCTCGCCGCCACCAACCGCCCGGAATCCCTTGATCCCGCCCTGACCCGTCCCGGCCGGTTTGATCGCCGGGTGCCGGTGGAGCTGCCCGACCTTCAGGGTCGTGAAGCCATCCTGCGGGTACACGCGAAGAAGATCAAAATTGCCGACGATGTGGACTTCAAGCAGATCGCCCGGATGGCCTCCGGCGCGTCCGGCGCGGAGCTTGCCAACATCGTCAACGAAGCGGCGCTGCGCGCCGTCCGGGACGGACGGAAATTTGCCACCGAGGCGGACATGGAAGAGTCCATTGAGGTGGTCATCGCGGGCTATCAGAAGAAGAACGCCATCCTCACCGACAAGGAAAAGTGGACGGTCTCCTATCATGAGATCGGCCACGCGCTGGTCGCGGCTATGCAGACCCATTCCGCCCCGGTGCAGAAGATCACCATCATTCCCCGTACCTCCGGCGCGCTGGGCTACACCATGCAGGTGGAGCAGGGGAACCACTATCTGATGACCCGGGAGGAGATTCTGGATCAGATCGCCACCTACACCGGCGGTCGTGCGGCGGAGGAAGTCAAGTTCGGCACCATTTCCACCGGCGCATCCAACGACATCGAGCAGGCCACCAAGATGGCCCGGGCCATGATCACCTGCTACGGCATGAGCGAGGACTTTGACATGGTGGCGCTGGAAACCGTCACGAACCAGTATCTGGGCGGAGACGCGTCTCTGGCCTGCTCCGCGGAGACGCAGGCGAGCATTGACCGGCAGGTAGTCGCGCTGGTAAAGCAGCAGCACGAAAAAGCAAAGAATATTCTCACGGAAAACAGGCAGAAGTTGGATGAGCTGGCAAGCTACCTGTACGAAAAGGAAACCATCACCGGTGAGGAATTCATGAAGATTCTCAACGGCTGACAGCCGCGTCGTTTTGCAGGAAGAAAGGCACTATCGCACTATGAAAATCGCAATCGCAACGGATACCAACAGCGGAATTACCGCCATGGAGGGCGAAAAGCTGGGCGTTTATGTCCTGGCCATGCCCGTCAATCTGGAGGAAACCATCCACTACGAGGGGCTGGACATCACGTCGGAGCAGCTGTATGACGCCATGCGGCAGCACCGGGATGTTTCCACCTCCCAGCCGTCGCCGGGGCAGCTTATGGAGCTGTGGGACGGGATTCTGGCAAAGGGCTATGATGAGATCGTGTATATCCCCATGTCCAGTGGCCTGAGCGGCTCCTGTCAGAGCGCTGCCCTGTTTGCCCAAGACTATGACGGCAAGGTGCAGGTGGTGGATAATCACCGCATCTCCGTCACCCAGAAGGAGTCGGTCATCAGCGCCCTCCGCCTGGCAGAGCAGGGGTATGACGCGGGACAGATCAGGGACTTTTTGGAAAAGCACGCCTATGACGCCAGCATCTACATCACCGTGGATTCCATGGAGTACCTGAAAAAAGGCGGCCGGGTCACGCCCGCAGCGGCCACGCTGGCAACGGTGCTGAACCTCAAGCCGGTGCTGACCATTCAGGGAGACAGGCTGGACGCCTTCGCCAAGGTGCGGGGCATGAAGCTTGCCGAGAGCAAGATGATCGAAGCCATCCATCACGATCGGGAAGCGCGCTTCAAAGATATCCCGGAGTCCCGCCTCCTGATCGAAACCGCGGGAACGCTGGAAAGCGAGGAACTGGCAGAGCACTGGCGTCAGCAGGTGCAGGAGGAATTTCCCTTTGCGAAGGTGAGCTACACCAACCTGCCGTGCAGCATCGCCTGCCACGTGGGCATGAATTCCGTCGCCGCCGTTATTATGACGGAAGAGGTGCAGCGGGCAGACTGAAATACCAAAAGGCCGGTGAAAACCGGCCTTGTTTCATAATTGCGGAACAGAAAGGTGCTGAAATTCATGAATTTGAGAAATACGGCAATATTTCTCCTTCTAGCCTTGTTCCTGACTGCGTGCGGTCAGAAGCCAAATGTGGAAACTGACCCTATGCAGGAACAGCTTCAGAAACGATGCGAAGAAATTGCGTCGATTTGCAATGAGACAGGAACAGATTTTGGAAAGACCCTTTCGCAAGGCACCATTGATGAAATGGAAGCAGCTTTGTATGATGCCGAATTGGACGTAATAGACACCAGCGAGGGATGCCCCGCTTACCTGATGACGTCAGATAGATTCCGGTATTTCTGGCAGAACGTTCAGAGCGGGAAACCGGCGGAGCAGGAGATCATTACGGTCAGGGAAACCGGCACGCTTACCTATCAGTTGTTTACCTGCCGGGACGGTGGCGCCTGTGTTTACAGCATGGATTACCCGATGGATGGCGGCTCGGAATCATTTTATGAGGAGCACGAAATCCTGGAATGGGATTTGACGGACAAAGGAAATTTCTATTACCGGCTCTATCCGGCTGAGGACAAGCACTATGCCGACTTTTCTCTGATCCGGCTGGAAGCACCCGACCCGGAGCTGTGGAGCCTGAACAGGGAGTACGTTATGGCAGGGGGGTACATTGGCACGAATATGTATCTCACAGACTGGAACGAGGAAAGCTTTGAAAATCTCAGCTTCAATGATATGTGGGAGTACCTGTATTACGATACTTATGGCGAGCGCTTTCAGCCGGATGGATACGCCTATATCAAGGAGCAGTGCTGCTATGAGATACCGGCGGCGGAATTTGAGAAGGTAATTCTGCCCTATTTCGATATTGATCTGGACACGTTCCGGGAGCTGGCACATTACAGCGGGGAAGGGGATTATTACCCCTGGCGGCAAATCGACACTAATGACTATGTATTTCTGCGTTATTACATGATCGAACCGGAAGTAACGGCCTGTCAGACGGACGGGGACGGAACGATCACTCTGACCGTGGAAATGCTGTCCACCGATCTGAAAACAGACTGCCTGTTTGCCCATGAGCTGACGGTTAGACCTTTGGAGGACGGGGGATTTCAATTTGTCGGAAACAGAGTGACTTACCGGACAGAATATGGTCTGCCGTACTGCGAGCCAAGACTTTCCTGGCAGGGAAACACATAACCTCGCACCGGTACAGGGAGTCGTCCTCCAACAATTCTGCTTATAAATGTCGGAATGGCCTCGATTTTCAGGCTGTTCCGGCATTTTCTTTTTGCGGATGCTTTGCAGGCAATACAGGATTAGAGCCGCTTTAGAGATTGCCGTGGTATGCTTACCCCGAAATCTGGTATAGGGCGGGGAAAGAAGAACGTGAAAAAAAGAAAAGGTTGGGGGCGCTGGCTGTTTTTGCTGCCGAACCTTCTCGGCGTGGCGGTGTTCGCGCTGGTTCCCATGCTGGAGGTGCTGGTGGGGGCGTTCCGGTCGGCCATCGGCGGCAAATGGGTCGGACTGCAAAACTTTCGTACCGTGGCGGAAAACCGCGCCTTTCGTCTGGCTGCCTGGAATACGGGGCGGTTCATGGTGGTGTGCATTCCGCTGCTGCTGTGCCTGTCCCTGCTTCTGGCGTTGGGACTGAGACGTGTCTGGGGCGGACGGCAGCTGCGGGGCGCATTCCTGCTGCCCATGGCGGTGCCCGCTGCCTCCGTGGTGCTGGTCTGGAAGCTGCTTTTTCATCAGAACGGACTTCTGAACGCCTTTGCCCAGGGGCTTCATCTGCAAACGGTCAACTGGATGGGTTCCGACGCTTCCTTCTGGATGCTGGTCATCAGCTATCTGTGGAAGAATCTGGGCTATACGGTGGTGCTCTGGACGGCGGCGCTGGGGGCAGTCCCCGACAGCATTTACGAAGCGGCGCGGGTGGACGGCGCAAGCGACATGCAGAGCTTTTTCTACATGACCCTGCCCAATCTGAAGAGCTACGCCTATTCCATCGGCGTGCTGTCCCTGCTGAATTCTTTCAAAGTGTTTCGGGAGGCATGGCTCGTGGCGGGGGACTACCCTCAGGAGCGGATGTATCTGGTGCAGCACCTCTACAATAACTGGTTCCGTGATTTGGACTATGACAAAATCGCCGCCGCCTCCGTGCTGGTGAGCGTGGTGGTGTTTGGCTTGATTGCGCTGTTGCGGCGCAGCTGGAGGGAAGAGGAATAGAAATGAAAAAGGCCATCCTGTTTTTGCTGCTGGCGTTGGTGGCGCTATGCCTGCTTTTGCCGATCTGGATCGCCGTGACCGGCACGTTTTCGGCATCCTGGGAGCTAAAAGAAAACCTGCGCCCCGTTCTGGCGGACGGCGAGGGCTTTGCCCGGTGGACGGTGCTGCCCCGGAGTCCCACGCTTCGCTCTCTGGTGCAGGTGCTGCTGGACAGCCCGTCCTTTTTCCCTATGTTCTGGAATTCTGTGGTCATTGCCGTGGGAACGCTGCTGGGGCAGTTCCTTTTTGCGGTTCCGGCGGGTTGGGCGCTGGCGAAGCTCCATCTGCCGGGGGAAAAGCAGCTGGGCGGGCTGTATATGGTTCTCATGCTGCTGCCTTTTCAGGTGCTGATGTACCCGGAATATCTGGTGCTGCGGGCGCTGGGACTGCTGAATACGCTATGGGCGGTGATCCTGCCGGGAATTTTCTCTGCTTATCCGGTTTTCCTGCTGAGCCGCTTTTTTCGCGCCGTGCCGGAGGAAGTGCTGGAAGCGGCGCGGCTGGACGGGGCGGGGGAGTGGCAGATATTCCGCTATATCGGTCTGCCCATGGGTCTGCCGGGGCTTCTGAGCGTGGGAATTCTCAGCTTTCTGGATATCTGGAATCTGATCGAGCAGCCTATGACGTTTTTGAAGGATCGCGCACTTTGGCCGCTGTCCCTGTTTCTGCCGGAAACGACTTTGTCCGATGCCGGGCTGGGGTTTGCGTCGGCGTTTCTGATGCTCATTCCGGCGCTGCTGCTGTTTGGGCTGTGTCAGGATGACTTGGAGCAGGGAATTGCACTGCCGGGAGGAAAAGAATGATGAAAAAGGAAACACTTCTGAAAGCCGTGGGCATTTTCTTCGGCGTGATGGTGCTGTTTACGCTGCTGTCCAGAGCCGTGTATCAGAGCGGAACGGCGGCGGTGCGGACGGCTCTACCCACCAGAGGAACCATCGACCATTCCATTCGCGTGACGGGAAAAACCGCCCAGAATCAGGATATCGCGGTCATCACCCAGCCCGGATTGCGGGTCGGTGCGGTGATGGCGTCGGAGGGGCAGCAGGTCAAGGCGGGGGACGTGCTGTTTTGCCTTGATATGGATTATCTGGAAGAGAAGATCACGACCCAGACCCAGGAACTTCGCAAGCAGCAGCTGACCGTGCAGGAAGCATGGAGCCAGAACAGCGCCATGGCGCAGCAGCGGGCGAACGCCAAATCTCAGGCGGAGGAAAACTACGATGCGGCGGTATCCGGCGCGGGAAAAAATCTGTCTCAGGCGGAGACGGCGCTGGACAACGCCCAGAAAGCGCTGGATGATTATTACGCCGGCGTCTCCGGAGATGCGGAACAGGAAGCAAAATTAAAGCAGGCGTGTCAGGAAGCAGAAGCCGCCGTCACCCAGGCGCAGAGCGAATTGACCGCGCTGGAACAGGAGTGCCAGACGGCCATTGGGCAGGCCATCGATCAGGCGAACACCGGAGAAGAACCTCTGACCCCGGAGGAGCAGGAAGCCATCCGGCAGCAGGTGGAGGCGGAATACGCGCCCCGCATCCAGACCGCCCGGCAGAAGCTCTCCGATGCCCAGACAGCGGCGGCTCAGGCGCGGCAGGCGCTGGACAGCTACACCCCCGGCGCACGCCCCACGGAGCAGGAGCTTCTGGACGCATTGGAGCGGGCGAAGCAAGCCTATGAACAGGCGTCGGACGAACTGGACGAAGCGAAAAGAACCTACGGTCAGGCGGTGCAGACCGCGTCCCTCCCGAACGGCAGCAGCAACAGCGCCCAGATCGGCCAGATCACCTATGACCAGATGGCGGCGGAGCTTCAAAAGCTGGAAGACCTCCGGGACGGGGAGGGAAAAGTCCTCGCGCCCGCGGACGGCGTTGTCACGGCCTGTTGTGTCCGCACTGGCCAGATGACGTCGGACACCACGGCGCTTCTGCTGGCGGATACGAGCCAGGGCTGGAAGTTTACGGCGGAGTTGACCCAGGAGCAGAGCAAGTACATCGGCACCGGCGATCAGGTGACGCTGCGGCTGGAAAGCAGTGGGAAGGAATACAGCGACTTGCCGGTCATCGCCTTTTCCCCCAAGGAATCGGGCGCGACGATCACGGTTTCCGTCCCCTCGGCGGAGATTCCCCTGGGTGCCGGAATGGAGCTGAGCTTTACGCGGAAATCCCAGGGCTATGCCTGCTGCGTCCCCCTGACGGCACTCCACATGGATGCACGGAACCAGCCCTATATTCTGACGGTGGAAACCGTGAACACGGTTCTGGGAATGCAGACCCAGGCGGTGAAGGTATCGGTGACAGTGCTGGACAAAAACGACACGACGGCGGCGCTGGAAGCGGGGGGACTGGGGGATAAACCGGTCATCGTCAGCGCCGACCGGGCAGTGGACAGCGGAAGCCGGGTGCGGGTGGAATGAAACGGATTTTCTGGGTGCTGGCGGCGGCACTTTACGTCGCTTCGCTGCTGTTTGCTCACACGGCAGAACAGGAAGGGAACGGAATTTACCTGCTTCTGGACAGGGGTGTCACGGCGGCGGAAGCGGCGGAGATTTCCCGGCGGGAGCCGGAAACGGAGAAACCCCTGGGCTTTTGCTTCTATGCCGTTTCCGAGGACGCAACTATCCGTTGCCCGGACACGGGACGAACGGCGCAGGTGACGGTGGTGCCGCTGTACGGCAATGGTGGGCTGCTGGGGGCGGAGCCGCTTTCGTGGCAGGAGGGCTGTCTGCTGGATAAGCAGACAGCGCAAACCCTGTTCGGCACCGACTATCTGGGCGCTCAGGAGGTTTCACTGGAAGGGAAGACCCACACGGCGCTGGGTACTGCCCCTCTGCGAACGCCCACGGCGCTGGTTTCGGCGGGGGAGGATGCGGTTTTAGACCACTGCAGCCTCGCCGGATGGGACGAGAACGGGGCGCAGATGGCAGAACAATTTCTTCTGCGGCACAGTTTGACCGGAGAAATCCTGAATTTTTACCCGCTGCTTATTTTCACGAAAAACCTGACCTTACTCCCCTTGTGGGCGCTTCTGGCGCTTGCGTGCCGCAGAATCGGCGACAAAAGGAAATGCCTTGCTTGGCTGGCGGCGCTGGTGGGCGCGATTCTGCTGGGCAGCCGGGTGATCGTCCCGAAGGACGCCATTCCCTCCATGTGGTCGGATTTTTCATTCTGGGGCAGCTGGTTTCAGAGCCATAGGAAAAATCTTACAGCAATCTTAATGGCAAGTCCCGGGGAATGGGCATTGCAAATGGAACTGGATATGGTAAAATCGGTTATATGTACCCTGGCCGGGACGCTTGCGGCGGTCTGGGGCGGAAGGAGGGCGCGCCATGCGTCTGCTGCTCATTGAGGATGACGAAAGCCTGTGCCTGTCGCTGAGCTACCAGCTGCGGCAGGACGGATTTGAAGTGGATATCTGCCGGGACGGAGACGAGGGAATGCTCTGGGCGCGTCAGCAGGCCCACGACCTGATCGTCCTTGACCGGATGCTGCCCGGAAAGGACGGACTGACGATCCTGCGGCAGCTTCGCCGGGAGGGGATCGCCACGCCGGTGATTTTCCTGACCGCGCTGGGGCAGGTCAGCGACAAAACCCAGGGACTGGACGCCGGGGCGGACGACTATCTGGTGAAGCCCTTTGCCTACGACGAGCTGCTGGCGCGGATTCGCTGTGTTCTGCGGCGACCGGGACTGATTGCGGACGCCGCTGCCCTTCACTGCGGGGACATCGTATACAGGCCGGACAGCCTGATCTTGCAGCGTGGGGAACTGTCCACGGCGCTTTCCAAGCGGCTAGGGGATTTGCTGGAACTGTTCGTCCGAAATCCCGGCCAGACCCTCTCCCGGCAGACGATCTTACTGCGGGTCTGGGGGATGGAGACGGAGGTCGAGGACGGAAATCTTGATAACTACGTCTATTTTCTTCGCCGCAGTCTGCGGAAGGTGGGAAGTACCCTGTGCCTGACCACCGTCCGGGGCGTGGGCTATCGAATGGAGGAAAAACCACAGTGAAACGTCTGCGGATCAAATTGACTGCCTTCAACACGTTCATTACCGGCATTATCCTCCTGTGCATGACGGTTCTGTGTCTGGTGCTTTCGGAAAAGAGCAGCCGGGCGGACGCGCTTCGCAGCTTTGACGGCCAGTTCACTGCCGCGACCCTCTATTTGCAGGGGCAGGATCGGCTGAGCCTGCACTGGCTGGAGCAGCTGGAATCCGCCGGGAATTTGCAGATCACCATTCAGGATGGTGGAGCACCCCTGTTTTCCGCGGGACTGGTTCCGGAGCGCGGCGGCAGCGCCGCCGTCAAGGCCGGGGAAATTGCCCGGCAGGAGCATGGAATGCCGGAGAAAAACCGGCTGTACAGCTGTGTGTTCCCCATGACGGAGGCGGGAGAAAGCTATTTTGCCGGAGTGGCGAAGATACCCAAGGCGAAGGGATATCTGGAACTGACGTGCCTGTATCCTCTCCGGGACATGGAGCGGGGACTGGAACACCGGCGCTTCATCGTCGGTCTGGGAAGCGCGGTGGCGGTGGGGCTGCTGGGGCTGTTTTCCTGGAAATTTACGGGGCGGATGCTTCAGCCCGTCGAACAGAGCCGCCGGGAGCAGAATCAGTTCATCGCCGCGGCGTCTCACGAGCTTCGCACGCCCCTGACGGCCATGCTTTCCGCCGCTTCCGCCATGGAACGGGCGGAGGGAACGGAAAAAAGAACCTTCTCGCAGGTCATCCAGCGGGAGGGACACCGCATGGGGCGGCTGATCGGCGACATGCTGAACCTTGCCAGCGCCGACAGCGGCGGCTGGCGGATATCGCCGAAGACAGTGGAGCCGGATGTGCTGGCCTTGGAGCTGTTTGAAGCCTACGCGCCGCAGGCGAGGGAAAAGGGGATCAAGCTCATTCTGGATTTGCCGGAGGACGTTCCCACTATCACCGCTGACCCGGACAGGCTCAGTCAGGCGCTGTCCATCCTGATGGACAACGCCCTCAGCTACACCCCCGTCTCCGGGCAGGTGACGATGGGAATTCGGGTCGTGGGAAAACGGCTGCGCTTTACGGTGACGGACACCGGCCCCGGCGTGCCGGACGGGGAAAAACAGCGGATATTCCAGCGGTTTTACCGCAGTGAAGCGGCGCGTTCCGACCGGAATCACTTTGGCCTTGGCTTAAGCACGGCGTCCGAGATTGTATCCAGCCACCACGGAAGGCTCTGGGTGGAGGATAATCCCCACGGTGGCGCTATGTTCATTCTGGAATTACCTGTAAAATAGAGTTTTCTTAGAGATAAGCTAGAGACAAAATAGAGAATGGAGACGTACTCTGGTTCCATCACCGGCGGAGAATGCCGCCGGCAGAAAGGAGTAAAAAAAGAATGCAACGTTTTTTGGCGTTTCTCCTGACGATCGCCCTGCTGCTGTCCGGGCTGACCGGCTGCGGGAAACAGGAGATACAGCTGCCTGAGGCCACCGCCGCCACAGGCCGCTATGTGGAATCGGAAATTCCCCTTCCAATTGAGGGGTATCCCGGGGATATGGTGCTTTTGTCGGACGGACGGCTCCGTGTCGGCATGATAACCTGGGAGGGCGCGTACAAGGTGTTCACCCGGGAACCTAGCGGCGACTGGACGGAGGACGTGACACTGCCTGACAGTATACGGGAGGCGAACGGGGATTGTGATCTGTTCCGGCTTTCTCCCGACGGGTCGGCGTTTTTCTCCTTCATCCAGAACAAGGGAGACGGGACATACGCCTACCATTTCCAGCTGTGTTCCCCCACGGGGGAGTTCCGGGAAATTCCCATAACCTACCCTGAGGTTGACGAAAAAGAAGGTTTTCTGCTGGGCGGCGCGGACTTTACCGACAGCGGCAGACTGATGCTCCTGTTTGACCTTGAAGATCTGCGGGAAATCAATCTGTCCGATGGCAGTCTCAGCAAGAACCTGAACGAGCAGAGTGCGGTGCTTTCTGTGGCCAGAATGGGCTGCGCGGGGGAGGACACCTACCTGTACAGCGGTTGGGGCGATGAGGTCTGCACTGTTGTGCGGGACGGCAAGCAGACGGACTTGCCCGACGTGATGTGCAAACAGCTGGCGGCGTCCGCGACGGCAACCAGCGGAAGCGACAGTAAAATCGTATTCTGGCAGAACGATCAGGGCTATCTGTTCTTCACCACCGACGAGGGACTTTACAGCTTCGTGCCGGACGGCAGCGTCACGGAGGAGCTGATCAGCGCGTCCAAAAGTTCTTTCGGCGACCCCAGCTTCGTACCCCGTGCGCTGACCGGAACGGAGAACGGCACGTTCTACATCTTCGGGCGGCTGAACGGTCAGGCCGTGCTGTGCAGATATGACTTTGATCCCGACATGCCCCTGGAAGCAACAAAGCAGCTGAAGCTCTACAGCCTTTACGACGATGATGACCTGCGTCAGATCGCCTCCGGCTTCCAGAAATCCCACCCCGACACGGACGTGACGCTGGAGATCGGCCTGACGGGGGAGGACGGCGTGACGGAAGCGGACGCCCTGCGCACGCTGAACACGGAAATTCTGGCGGGTACCGGCCCGGATATTCTCCGGCTGGACGGTATGTCTCTGGACAGCTATCTGGAAAAGGACGTTTTCATGGATTTGTCCGACTTGCTGCAAGAGACAAAAACGCTGGAACAGGTCACGAAGTGCTTTGCCACCGGCGAAAAGGTGAGCGTTATCCCGGCGGGATTTGCCATCCCCGCCATTTACGGCCCCCGGACGCTGATCTCTCAGATCACGGACTTGGATTCTCTGGTCAGCGTGGCCGCACAGGCGCGGGAGGAAAATGAGCAGGCGACGAGCCTGATGAATGGAATTGTTCCCAAGCTGGTGGTCGACAACCTCTATGACAGCTGTTCCCCCGCATGGCGAAATGCCGACGGTACGCTGGACGCGGGAAAGCTGGAACAGTTCCTGACAGCCATGGAGCAGCTTTTCGCCATGGATGCGCCCCTGCGGGAGCAGCATGCAGACCGCTTGAAGGTATTTGAGGAACAGGGCGACGGCATCATTCCGGGCGACTACACCGGCATCGGCGGCGCGATGAATATTGTGCTGTCCGGAGCTTCCATTTCCGTCGGTACGCTGGAAAGCATGGACTTGTGGTCATTCGCGCTTGCGGGGGACGACCAGCTGGAGGATTATACGCTTCTGCCCCTGAAAGCGCAGGCGGAGGGCGTGTTCCTGCCCCGGCAGCTCTACGGTGTTCTGGCAACGACGCAGGAGAGCGAGGCCGCCAAGGAGTTTGTGCGGTTCGTTCTCAGTGAGGATGCGCAGGACAAGCTGGGCTATGGCTTCCCGGTAAATCGGGCGGTCTTTGACCGGCAGATTCAGGAGGACAAGAAGTCGGACGCCACCTTTGCGTCCTCGTCGGATGACAGCGACGAAATAATCTCTTTCAAGGCGCGCTATCCCAGCGCCGCCGAGCGGCAGCAGCTGAAGACTTGGGTCGATCAGCTGACCACCCCCGCGCTGACCGACCGCACCATCCGCAATCTGGTGGAGGAACAGGCTGAGCTTTGCCTGAAAGGGAAACTCACCCCCGCCGAAGCGGCAGACAAGGCGCTGCAAAGCTTAAACCTGTACTTATCTGAATAAAGAAAAGTCGTCATTGCACACGGGTTTCGAAACCCGGTGCAATGACGGCAATTTTCATATGGGGGACGGTTATCCGTGGTAATCCCCCGTGGCGGAATCCACCGCGACGTAGGGGACGACCTGGCCGTTGATCTTCACATAGACCTGATAAATGCCGCCGCCCAGATCTTCGTAATGGTCGGGCGTGACGCCATAGTTTTCCAGCAGACTTTGCTCAAATGCGGCTTTCCACGAATCGTCAGTGACACTCTGCGTGGGAGTGGCGGCTGCCTGCGTGTTATCGATGGCGGGTTCCTGCGCGTTATCGGCGTACCGCAGTCCGGCCGTCTGCATGATGGCCTCCACCGGCGCCACCGGCTCGGTGCCCCAGGTGATCGCCACGTCAGCGCACCCGGCGCTGTCCAGCAGCTCCCGCGCGTCGTTGGTCAGCAGCTTCTGATAGGCGTCGTCCACCATTTCCAGCTTTTGCAGAAACTCCGGCAGGTCGGAGATCTTCGCGGCCAGCCACGTGAACGCCGCTTCGCTGATCTCGTCCACGTCAAGCCCGGTATTCACGCCCCAGTCCAGCAGCTTCGCCGCCGCCTGCACCGCCGACAGGGAAGAACCGGAGACACCGATCGTGACGCTTTCGTCGATCTCGTCCAGAATGGGCAGTGTCAGAACCGGAGGCACATTCGCCGGGGCGTCGGGGGCAGTGGAGCAGGTCACGCCGTCAGCGGAAATTGTCACATACAGCTTTTCCTGCACCGCGTCGTAAAGAAAGGTGCCTTCGCCCAGCAGCGCATCATCGGCGTTCCACGCGCGAACGGTAAAGAGGACGGAGCTGTTTTCATTCCTCGAAAGCTGCGCAATGTCATCGCCTGTGAAGATCCATTCACCGGCCTTCAGCGTCGAGCCGTCCGCATTTTCGCAGGCCTTTGTGAAGCTGCTGCCATGCAGGGAAATGGTGCTGACGTCGTTCCGCGCCAGCTTGACGTACACGCCGTTTGCCGTGGACTCCGTGGGCGCTTGTGTTGTCTCCACGGTGGTCACCGCGGTTTCCGCGGGCGTTTTCTTCGCTTCCGTCAGACGGGTGCATCCCGTCATAAACATGCCGGTCAGCAGCATCGCGGCCAGCAGTGTCAGGATCGCTTTGTTTTCTGTAAATTTCATAGTTACCTCCATTGATTTTTGCATAGTTCTGCCGAAGCCGGTGCGTTCCGCCGTGACCTCTGCGCAAAAAATGCAGTGCAAACCGTTTCATGGTCTGCACTGCGTCTGAGCGTCTGGCATGTCATTTTTTATTTGACGGAACTTGCGGCCTTCTTGAAGTATAGCATAGAATGTATATCGTTCAATATACGCCAACGATTATAGCAATGAAAGGTACGTTTGTCAATAGAGGGAGAGACGGCTTAATCAAAAGTTAAATTCCGCCGCCCAATCAAAATCGCCGCTCTGCTCGTAGGATTCCGGCGTTGTTACATGCTCGACCCGGTCAATGCCGCAAGGTTTTCTCTGAGTGCCGCCGCTCAACCCAGTTCCGCCCGGATCGTGATCTGGTCGCCGTCCAGCCCTGCCGAAATGTGTCCTCTATGCCCCTCCGCGATGCTGCGGGCAATGGAGAGACCGATACCGAATCCGCCGGTGGTGCTGCGGGATGGGTCGGCGCGGTAAAAGCGGTCAAACAGTCTGGCCGTGTCAATGGGCTGGGAGATGTCACAGCGGTTGGTGGTTTGCAGGGCGACGCCCCGGCGGCGCTTTTCCAGAGAAAGAGACACCTGCGTGCCGGGGAGAGCGTATTTGATGGCGTTGTCCAGCAGAATGGACACCAGCTGGCGGATTGCGTACTCGTCGCCGCAATAGGTCAGGTCAGGTGTCACCGACAGCTCCAGACCATGCCCTTTTTCCCGGGCAAAATCACGGAAGGACTCCGCCGCCTCCCGGACGGTGTCGCTGACGGGGAAATCCGCCATGCGCAGGGGCGACGTCTCCTCGTCCATCCGGGAGAGCGTCACCAGCGAATTCACAAGGCCGGTCAGCTTTTCCGTCTGGCCGAGGGCTTTGTCGATCCACTTCTGCTTGCCCACGTCCATTTCCAGCACCTTCAGGCTGGTGGTGATGACGGTGATGGGGGTTTTCAGCTCGTGGCTGGCGTCGGTGATGAACTGCTTCTGCCGCTCGGCGCTGCGTACCACCGGGTCGATCGCCCTGCGGGACAGCAGAACCACCAGCAGAAGCACCAGCAGAATGCACGCCGCGTCGGCTATGAGCGACCAAACCAGAATCAGCCTCATGGAGCGGAACGCCTGATAGCTGTCCAGAAAAATGGCCATGTTCCGGTCGTCCCCGGTGTGGGCAACGAAAAAGCGGTACTGCCCGTAATACCCGTACCCCGCGCCGCTGCTGACAGCCGCCGCCAGATATTCGTCCGTGTCCGCCTCGGTGACGGCGGCAATTTTGTCAAGGTCGGCCATGGTCAGCGTGCCGTCATCCAGATACCGCAGGACAAAATAGCGGGTGGAATAGGGGGTTTCCTCTGTAAAGGGGCCGCTGGGACGTTCTTTCCCGGCCGGGGCATCGGCGGGCGGCGCGTCGGGCTTTTCCGGCGGCGTCTGCCCGGAACGGGACGCGGTGGGGATCGTTCCCTCATTTTCGTAAATCAATGTCAGGGTGTTCCGGAGATCCCGGTCAGTGGAGATAAAATTGGCAGTGTTCAGGATAGCTGTCAGCAGGAGCATCACCGCCGCCACGGAGAGGGTGGCAATCCGGATAAAGCGGTTTCGCAGACGGTTGATCATGCTTCTTCCTCCAGAAGATACCCAAGCCCGCGGTTGGCGTGGATGGCCGCCGTGGAGCCGAGACTTTTCAGCTTTTTCCGAAGATTGGAGATATTCACCCAGACCACGTTGATCTCGGCGTCGTTATCCCAGCCCCAGACCTTTTCCATAATGCGCTCCGCGGAAAACACCTGCTTCGGCGCCCGGAGAAACAGCTCCATGATCTGAAATTCCCGGCCGCTGAGACGGATGGACTTTCCGCCGCAGGCCAGATCTCCCGTACCGGGGTCAAGGGTCAGATCGCCGAAGGCCAGCACCGTGGGCTGATAGGATTCACTCCGCCGCAGAATCGCCCGCACCCGGCTCAGCAGCTCGTCGGGGTCAAAGGGCTTTGGCAGATAGTCGTCCGCCCCGGCGTTGAAGCCGGTGATGCGATCCTCCTTCTGCCCCTTGGCGGTCAGCATCATAATGGGGGTCTTGACCCCCTCGGCGCGCAGCCGCTCCAGCACCTGAATGCCGTTCATTTTCGGCATCATCACATCCAGAATTACCGCATCGTAAGCGCCGGTTACGGCGTATTCATAGGCGTCGAAGCCATTATGAACGGCGTCCACCGCGAAATGGTTCCGCTCAAAGAAGACGGTCAGCGCCTCCGCCAGATCCAGTTCATCCTCCGCAATCAGAAGTTTCATTTTCTCACCCGCTTTTTTGTTTTCTGTAGTATAGCAAACGGGGCTGTAAATTGCAAGCAGTCAGAAAATGCCCACCTTGCCAGTGAACAGCATACTGTTCCAACCTAAAGAGAACCTAAAAATTATTATTCCAAATCTTTTAAGTTCCCTTTAGGCTGGGGCTTTATGATAACCGCGTCACAAGGAAATCCCCACCGGATTTCCAGAACAGTCCATACACCACACAAGGAGGTCATTGATATGAACGCAAAGAAATGGATTGCCCTGTTATGCACGGCGTTGCTGAGCTTTACCTCGGTCGCCTGCGACAGCAAGGCCGCAGAAACGTATTCCGGCCAGACCCTCACAGGTCAGGTCACGGCCATAGACGGCAGCGCCGTCACGCTCCAGCTGGGCGAGCTGACGGAGGATACCAACACCCCGCCCGAGATGCCCGACGGCGCCCCCGGCGGTCAGGCACCCTCCGATACTCCCAACGGCGATAACACCCAGACGCCCCCCGACGCCCCCAGCGGCGATAACGCCCAGACGCCCCTGGACGCTCCCAACGGGAACAGCACCCAGACGCCCCCGGACGCCCCCAACGGCGGCAGCAATTCCACCCCCGGCAATGCCAACGGTCAGCCGCCCGCAAAGCCTGACGGTGAGGATTCCGGCAGCACCCCGCCGGATATGCCCTCCGGCGACGGCTTCCCCGGCACCCCCGGCAGCAGCTTCACAGCGGGCGATGACACCGCGACCCTGGACTTCTCCACAGCAACGATCACGAAAAACGGCGAAACCGTGACACTCTCTGACCTGGCGGTGGGCGACATCGTCACCGCCACCGTAGGCAGCGGCACCGCCGTCACCGCAGCCGAAATCGTAACTGTCGGCGGCCAGGGTGCTCCCGACGGCAATCCTGGCAACCCTGGCGGCGGACAGGGAGGCCCCGGCGGCTTCGGCGGCAGCAGTGAAGTCACCCAGGGCGACAGCGCCAACACCATTTCCGAAGATGGAACCTATTCCGGCGCCGCCTATACTTCCACCGGCGACGACGAAAACGCCCTGCGCATTGACGGCGCGACCGTCACCCTGGACGGCATCACCGTGGACAAAAGCGCCGGCGCCACCTCCAACACCGAAAACGGCGACTTCTATGGCGTCAACGCCGCGCTGCTGGCTACCGACGGAGCGACTGTGACCATCAAAAATGCCGCCGTCACCTCCTCCGCTCAGAATGGCAACGGCGTCTTCAGCTATGGCAGCGGCACCACCGTAACCATTTCCAATTCCACCATCACCACCACGGCGGACAATTCCGGCGGCATCCAGACCACCGGCGGCGGCACCACCAACGCGGAGAATCTGACGGTCGAAACCTCCGGCAACTCCTCCGCCGCCATCCGTTCCGACCGGGGCGGCGGCACTGTAAACGTAAACGGCGGCAGCTACACCTCTAATGGCTATAACTCTCCCGCAGTCTATTCCACCGCCGACATCACTGTGAAGAACGCCGCCCTCATCGCCAACAATTCCGAAGCCCTGGTCATTGAGGGCAAGAACTCCATTTCTCTGGAAGACTGCACCGTCACCGGCAATATGAGCGACACTCAGGGCGCCAGCTCCGATGAGAACGTTCACAACGTAATGATCTACCAGTCCATGAGCGGCGACGCCGATGTGGGCACATCCACCTTCACCATGACCGGTGGCAGTCTGACAGCGAAGAACGGCGACATGTTCTACGTCACCAACACCCACTGCATCCTGACCCTCTCCGGCGTGACGATCCACAACGCGGACGCGTATCTTCTGCGGGTAACGGGCAACAGCGCCAGCCGCGGCTGGGGCAGCGCCGGCAGCAACGGAGCGCAGGTGGAATTCACCGCTGATGCCCAGACCCTTACGGGAGACATCATCGTGGACACCATTTCCACTCTGACCATGACCCTGAAAAACGGCAGCAGCTTCACCGGCACCGTCAACATCACGGACAATGCCCAGGGCGGCGCCGCCGTCAGCGACAATGCGGTCATCACCATCGAAAGCGGCTGCACCTGGACGCTCACCGGCGACTGCACCCTCACCAGTCTCACCAACAACGGTACTATCAATTTCAACGGCTACACCATCACCCTGACCGACGGCACCGTGCTGCGCTGACGCGTACAAACGCGCCGTAAGAAAACAAAAAGAGAGCCGATAACCCGTGCTGCTTGCTGGCTCACGGATTATCGGCTCTTTCCGTTTCAATCGAATACCGGCCCGACATACTTCCTGATAAATTCAATTCTGTCCTTCACTCTGGGCTGAAAGCGGGAGGCAATCGCAACGACCATATTCTGATCCGGGCTGACATAAATGACATTGCCGCCGTCACCCATGGCCGCGCAGCCATGCTCCTGCTCGAGAACCCACCACAAGTAGCCGTAGGGAAGATCCTGCTCTGCCCATCGGCTCTGCTCGGAGGCGCTTTCACGCACCCATTTTTCGGATACAATGCGCGTTCCATCGTAAACGCCGCCATTCCGGATAAGCTCACCGATTTTTGCCATATCCATCGGCGAAAGGGTAAGACCCCAGCCGCCCGCGTTCACGCCGCTCGGGTCAGCGACCCAAACGCTCATGTCGGTCGCTTTGTAAAACGCCATCTGTTCTTCTTTGCTATGGAACGTGATGTTCTGCGCCACGGTGATCCCCAGCGGTTCAAACAGGTTTTCTCCTGCAAAGTCGAGGACGGATCGCCCGGTTGCTTTTGCAAGGATGCCGGTCAGAATGTCCGGCCCGATCAGCGGCGCATAACGGAAATCCCCGATCTGTCCCTTTCCACCCAATACATCCAGGGAGAACTTCACCCAGTCCGGACTTGTAAAATACTTTGTGTACGGGGTGGATTTGTACTTATAGGGTGCGGTCATGGTGAGCATATCCCGGATCGTAATATGCTGGATCGTCTTTTCACCACGCTTGACCGTGTATTCCGGGTAAAACGCCAACACCTTTTGGTCAATGCTGTTGAGACAGCCCTTGTCCAGTGCGATTCCGAACAGAATGGAAACAATGCTTTTTGTCGCCGAGAAAACATGGATGCGGCTTTCCGGGGTGCAGCCTCCAAAATACTTTTCATAAACGGCCTTGCCGTCTTTCAGCACGACCATGCCGGCGATGTTGCTGTAATCCGCTGCAATGGCAGCTTCCATTTCTGAGATTTTTTCCTGATTCATATTTCCTCCTATTGAACGTTATTTGTTTTCTTTTACAAGCAAAAAACGCGGCACAAACCGATTCCATCGGATTGCACTGCGTCTGAGCGTCTGGCATTTTGACTTCTTCAGGGAAGCTCTGAATAAATCATACATTCTCTTTCTTTAAAATAGATTGCTTGATACATATTGATAAATGTATATTGCATAGTATACTCTTGTAAGGCACATCTGTCAATAGCTGAGAAAAACATATCTTATATTTTGTCGTCTTTCAAGAGTATTGTCCCCGCCGCCCCTGCTGCCACACTTTCCACCGCATGACTGACCAGCACCGCCGCCATAATTCCATTCAGACCAAAGCCAAGACAGGAAAGCAGGCAGACCAGGGGTATACGAACGACAATGTAATAGAAAATCGTTTTTCAGAAATCTCTTGCCAGAATGCGTTTTTTCTGCTATAATCCAAACAACTGAAAAAGATTGGAGTTGAAAGGATGCGCAATACTTCTTGCTGATCGATGGGCAATGCAAAAAGCGGCGAAGCGGCCGCTTGTGTTTGTTATGCCCTGATGCAGGAAGGTGTGCGCCGGATCAACTGACATAGTACTGCCATGCCCATGGGGGCGGCAGATCATGTTGGCTGCGGGATGCTTTCCTGCGGCCATTTTTCTTATATTTGGAGGGCAGCTATGTCTTTGATTCAAGTTTCCAATTTGACATTTGCCTATGACGGCAGCTATGAGAACATTTTTGAGAACGTCAGCTTCCAGATCGACACAAACTGGCGTTTGGGCTTCACCGGTAGGAACGGCCGGGGCAAAACCACCTTTCTGAATCTGCTTCTGGGGAAGTACGATTATCTGGGCAGGATTTCCGCCTCTGTGAAGTTTTCCTACTTCCCGTATTTCGTGGCAGACAAGAGCGTCCTGGCCATTGACGCGGTGGAAGCCATGTATCCGGACTACGAATATTGGAAGATTCAGCGGGAAATGGCAAAATTGCAGCTGGACGACGAGGTGCGTTATCGTCCTTACGGCACTTTGAGCAACGGGGAACAGACGAAGCTCCAGCTTGCGGTACTGTTTTCCAAAGAGAACAATTTTCTGCTCATTGACGAGCCGACAAACCATCTGGATATCCGGGGCAGGGGGTTGGTGAGCCAATATTTGAGCACGAAAAAGGGCTTTATTCTGGTGTCCCACGACCGGGCGTTTCTGGACGGCTGCGTGGATCACATTCTCTCCATCAACAAATCGGACATCCAGGTCTGCAAGGGCAATTTTTCCACATGGATGGAAAACAAGCAGCGGCAGGATGCTTTCGAGCAGGCGGAGAATGATAAACTGAGAAAAGAAATCTCACGCCTCGAGGAAACCGCCAGAGAGAAAGCCAGTTGGTCGGATACCGCTGAGCGCAGAAAGCTCCGCAGCGGGCCGATGGATGTAGACAATGTGAAGGGCTGGCGCCCGCTGCAGGGTGCAAAGGCAAAAAAGGCAATGGCTCGGGCGAAAGCGATCGAGCAGCGGCAGACGGCGGCGATTGAGGAGAAGTCCAGGCTGCTGAAAAACGTCGAACGCAGCGACGCGCTGAAGATATTCCAGACTCCGTATCATACCAAACAGCTGGTGGAGCTGAAGGATGTGACCATCGCCTACGGTCAGGAGCCGGTATGTGCGCCTGTCAGCTTTACCATCCGGCAGGGGGATCGGATCGCCTTGCAGGGTGCCAACGGTTCCGGCAAGAGCAGCATTCTCAAACTGATCTGCGGGGAGGAGATCCCCTATACGGGGGAATTCTGGCGGGGGAACGGCCTGAAAATCTCCTATGTCAGTCAGGACACTTCCGATCTGCGGGGGAGCCTGTCTGACCTTGCCCGGGACAGCGGCATTGAAGAAAGCCTGTTCCTTGCCATGCTGGCGAAGCTGGATGTGCCGAAAGCGCAGATGGAGAAGGACATGTCGAGCCTGAGCGCCGGGCAGAAGAAAAAGGTTCTGCTGGCAAAATCCATCTGCGAACCGGCCCACCTGCACATCTGGGACGAGCCGATGAACTATATCGACGTGATCTCCCGGATGCAGATCGAGGAATTGCTGATCCAGTTTCAGCCGACGATCCTGTTTGTGGAACACGACAAAGCCTTCTGCGAAAACGTGGCGACGGAAATTGTCGCACTTTGAAAAATGCTCCACGGAAACTCGCCGTGGAGCAGCAGCACGGTGCGTTCGGTGAGCGTAAAATGTCAAAAACCGCCAGTTTTCTTCCTGAAAACTGGCGGTTCTGGTCCGAGTGGGGAGATTCGAACTCCCGGCGTCTTGAACCCAAATCAAGTGCCCTACCAACTGGGCCACACCCGGATGCCTGTAGGGCATTATACACCATCCGTCGGGAAATTGCAACCAGAAAATGTATGGTTCTGATATGCTAGGCGTTTTTCGCCCGGGCGGCTAAGAGACGCTTCCACTGCACGGGGCGCTGCAGGAGCCACATCAGAGTGAAGCCCCAGGGGGTGTGCAGGTGGCGGCACAGACAATCCAGAAATGTTCCCACACAGCCGGTCTGGCGGGTCATATAGGCGCGGGTCAGCGTACACTGCGGAGGACGATGGAAAGGATACAGACCTCTCTGACGCAGCTGACGCAATACGGCGGCGGCATCCTTGCGGGGAAGTGAGGCGGTTACATACAGGGTAAACCATAAAAAGACCATCAGCTTGTCGGCAGTGGTGGGATCCTGACGGCCATCACGGTAATAACCCAGAAGGATTTCCGAAATGCGTATGTAGGAGCGGATTTTCTTGTGGTAATTCTCCAGGCTGACGGTCGTTTCGGCAGAACCGGAATGCTCACGGTAACAATACAGCGCCAGCTTAATCTCGACACTTTTCGGGGCGCAAAGACCGACTTCGTACATGTATAACCCGTCCTCGCCGTGGGTCAGTTCGGGATAACGGAAGTTCAGGCCGTTTTCCAGCAGAAATTCCCGGCGCAGAAGACTTCTCCACACCACGGAATCATACCATTGGGAATTGATGGGCAGCTTCATCTGCCGGGACAGGGCAATCTCCTCGTCGGTCAGGCGGTCGGTGAACTGATAGCCGCCGACGATCAGCCGGTCACAGGCGGTTTCCGCTGCTTTGTCTTTGAGGAAGCCAAGGATGTTGGGCAGCAGAAAATCGTCCGCGTCCACGAACCAGATAAAATCCCCCTGAGCAGCCGACAGACCGGCGTTGCGCGCCGAGACCACGCCGCCGTTCTCCTTGTTAATCACGCGGATATTGCCGTGCTCCGCCGCGTACTGCCCCAGAATTTCCGGGCTGGCATCTCTGGAGCCGTCGTTGACGCAGATGATCTCGTAATCGGAAATATCCTGCGCCAGCAGTGAGTCCAGACATTCGGGAAGATACCGCGCCGCATTGTAGACGGGAACCACAAAGCTGAGAAACATCCCGTACACCCCCTTTTTCTGTCATTATATCCCGACTTCCCTGAAAAAGCAACAAAACGTTTGCAGTTTTTCCCGGGGTGCGCTATAATGGCGGAAACATTGTTACGCCGCGGACGGCGAAGGGGAGTGCTTTATGAAAAAATCCGGCCTTTCTCAGGAAACGCTGAAAATCATTGCCTGCGTCACCATGCTGATCGACCATGTGGGCGCGACCGTGGTGGAGTCGCAGTTTTTGGTAACGCCATCCGATGGGATCTACTACCTGTATTTTGCCATGCGGATCATTGGCCGGGTGGCGTTTCCGATTTACTGCTTTCTGCTGGCCGAGGGGGCGCATTACACCCATGACCCCAGGAAGTATGCCCTCCGCCTGTTCATCGGCGCGCTGCTGTCGGAGCCGGGGTTCGACTTTGCCCTGTTCGGCGGGTGGACGTGGGAAAATCAGAGCGTGATGGTGACGCTGCTTCTGGGCTTCGGAATGGTGGAGCTGATGAAGAAATGTCCCAAATACTGGATGAAGCTGCTGGCCGTCGTGCCGTTTTTCTTCGCGGCGGAGTGGCTGAAAACGGATTACGGCGGATACGGCGTGGCCATAGTCGCGCTGTTCTGGCTGACGCGGGAGCTGCCGAACCGCCGGATGATACAGCTTGTGGGGCTGGCGGCGCTGTGCCTGATGATGAACAGCGTGGCGATCTCCTTTGGCGTCATTCAGATTCCCATAGAGCTGTTTGCCCTGTTTGCCATGATCCCCATTTGCCTGTACTCCGGCAGGAAAGCTACAGCAAGCCGGGGGGTGCAGCTGGGATTTTACCTGTTCTATCCCGTACATCTGGCGGTACTCGCAGTGATCATGAAGCTCTGCTTCGGAGGCTGACGCCCTATGAAAATTGCACTGCTGCAAATTCTGCCAACCGGTTCTCTGGACGGGAACCGGGAAAAGGGCGTGGAGGCGTGCCGGAGGGCGAAGGCGCTGGGGGCGGATATCGCGCTGTTTCCTGAGATGTGGAGCAGCGGATATGACATCTCGGAGGACGTGGAAGCCCTGGAGCGCGCGGCGGTTCCGGCGGATGGAGAATTCGTGGCCGGATTCGGGAAGCTTGCGGCGGAACTCAATATGGCGATTGCCATTCCGTTTCTGGAGAGGACGGAGAAGCGTCCAAGAAATGCGGTGAGCCTGTTTGACCGCCACGGGCGGCGGCTGTACACCTACGCCAAGGTACACACCTGCGATTTTGGGGACGAGTGCCGCCTGGATGCGGGGGAGGACTTCTTCGTCGCTTCGCTGGACACGGAAGAGGGTACCGTGCAGGTCGGCTCCATGATCTGCTACGACCGGGAATTCCCGGAAAGCGCACGGATTCTGATGCTGAAGGGCGCGGAACTGATCCTCACGCCCAACGCCTGCCCCATGGAGATCAACCGCCTGTCCCAGCTCCGGGGCAGAGCCTATGAAAATATGGTCGCCATTGCCACCTGCAACTATCCGTCGCCCCATCCGGACTGCAACGGACATTCCACCGTATTCGATGGCGTGGCCTATCTGCCGGAGCTTTCCGGCTCCCGGGACACCTGCATTCTGGAAGCAGGGGAGGGCGAAGGAATTTATCTGGCGGAGCTGAACTTAGACATGCTGCGGGAATACCGGAAGCGGGAGGTTCACGGCAACGCCTACCGCCGCCCGGAAAAATACGGGATTCTTACGGAGACGGCGATTCGGGCGCCGTTCATCCGGGGCGACCGCCGGAAAGAATGCTCTGAAACAGTCAACAATAACGAAAAAGTGTGATATTTTCTTGTTGAAAAATGTCTTTTTCCGTGGTATACTCGCTGAAGATATAGAAAGAGGTGAGATTGTTGACAGAGCAGAGGCTCTTTTCCAACCAAAGACTGATTCGCCTGATCATCCCCCTGGTCATCGAACAGGCGCTGACCATTCTGGTGGGCATGTGCGACGGCGTGATGGTTTCCTCCGTGGGCGAGGCGGCGATTTCCGGCGTTTCTCTGGTGGACATGATCAACAACGTGATTCTGGTGCTGTTTGCCGCGCTGGCTACCGGCGGAGCAGTTGTCACCAGCCAGTTCCTGGGGGCACGGCAGGGGGAGAAGGCACGGCAGAGTGCCGGGCAGCTGGTGCTGATGGCGGCAGTCCTGGGTGTTGCCGCGGCGGCCTTGTGCCTTGTGTTTGCCAAAAATCTGATGCGCCTGTTTTTTGGCTCCATCGACGACGACGTGATGGCGGCGGGACTGATTTATCTGCGCATTACCGCGCTTTCCTTCCCGTTCATCGCTCTGTATAACGCGGGCGCGGCGATTTTCCGCAGCGTGGGCAACAGCAAGGTGTCCATGCAGGTAAGTCTCCTGATGAACGGCATCAATGTGGTGGGCAACGCCGTCTGCATTTTTGTGCTGAAAATGGGCGTGGCCGGTGTCGCCGTTCCCACGGTGGTTTCCCGGTGCGTGGCGGCGGTGGTCATTCTGCTCCTCGCGGCCAACCCCAAGCAGGAGCTTTGCCTGAAATGGGGCGCCATTTGCCATGCTGACGGCAAAATGATAGGAAGTATCCTGAGAATCGGCGTTCCCAATGCCTGTGAAAACAGCTTCTTCCAGCTGGGACGGCTGATCGTGGTGAGCATGATCGCCCTGTTCGGCACGGTGCAGACCTCCGCCAACGCGGTGGCAAACACCTTGGACAGCATGGGCATTATCATCGGGCAGGCCATGGGTCTCGCCATGGTGACGGTGATCGGCCAGTGCGTGGGTGCAGGCGACCCGGGGCAGGTCAGGTACTATGTCAAAAAGCTCATGCTCTGGTCGTATCTGTCCATGGCCGTGTGCAATGTTCTGATTATCGTATTTGTTGAAGATCTGATTTCTCTTTACAGTTCTCTGTCCCCCGAGACGGTGGAGCTGACGAAGACACTGGTCATTATTCACGAGAGCTGCGCCATTTTGTTGTGGCCGGCGTCCTTTGTCCTGCCCAACGCTTTGCGGGCGGCCAATGACGTGCGGTTTACCATGCGGGTCGGAATCGGCTCCATGGTTGCGTTCCGCATTCTCTGCTCCTGGATCCTGTGCGTTCAGATGGGATGGGGCGCGATAGGCGTCTGGATTGCCATGATCATTGACTGGGTGTGCAGAGTTTCCTTCTTCATCCCCCGGATGGTTTCGGGGAAATGGCAGAGTAAATATGTCCCCTCATAATGCGCTGCGCCGCCGATGGTTTACCCATCGGCGGCGTTTCTGGGTTAAGGAGTTTTCACAAAATCAGGCATAACCTCAAACCGGCGCTGTTCTCCGCGCCAGGGGAAGCGGATGCAGCAGGAAAACAGCATTGGCTCTGTGCGTTCGTCCCGGGAGCCGTATTTGTGGTCGCCCACCAGGGGATACCCCCGGGAGGCAAACTGCACCCGTATCTGGTGGCTTCGTCCGGTGTGGAGACGAACCCGGACGAGACTGCATTCCCCGGCGGAAAGGCGGGTGAATTCCAGCCGTGCCTTTTTGACGCCTGCCCGCTCCCGCTTCACCACGTATACCTTGTTTTTTCGGCTGTCCTTCCACAGAAGGTCTTCCCAGTCCCCGGATTCCGGGGGCGTGCCATGAACCATGGCCACGTATTCCTTTACCATGGCGCCGTCCTGCACGGCCCTGGACAGGGTGGCGGCGGCTTGCTTTGTGCGGGCGTAGACCATGACACCGCCCACATTTTTGTCCAGCCGGTGGATAGGGAAAATTTCCCCACCCAGCGCCTTTTTCAGCTCTGCGGGAACCTGGGCTTCGGAATCCAATCCAACGGGCTTGACGCAGACAGCCAGGTCTTTATCGTAAAATAAAATCTCCATTTGGGAGCCTCCTTCGGTTCAGCTGACGGTGACGCTACTATAGCACAGTTTTCCGGATTCCGAAAGGGAGACGCTTGAATTTCCTGTAAAATCATGTATAATGAACGAAGAAACGGAGGTTTTTGACATGACGACACAAGATTACCGGGAAAAATCAGCGTTGACAATTTTCCTGAGCTATTTCAGGAATCATAGACGGCTGTTTGCCGTTGACGTGACCTGCGCCGTGGGCATTGCGGCGATCGACCTGCTGTTCCCGATGGTGACCAGAAGCGCCCTGTATGACATGCTGCCAAATCAGATGTACCGCACGTTCTTCACGATCATGGCCATTGTGGCGGTGTGCTATATTCTGCGCTCGTTCCTGAATTACGTCGTCGCCTACTACGGGCATACCTTCGGTATCCGGGTAGAGGCGGACATCCGCCGTGACCTGTTCCGGCATATGCAGGAGCTGAGCGTAGATTTCTACGACCGCAACCGCACCGGTAAGCTGATGTCGCGGCTGACCTCCGACCTGTTCGAGTTGACGGAGCTTGCCCACCACGGCCCGGAGGACTTAATTACCTCCATGCTGACCATTCTGGGGGCGCTGATCGTGATGGCGTCCATTCGCTGGCAGCTTGCCGTGATTGTAGCGCTGACCATTCCAATTTTTCTGGCGGTGGCAATGGCTATGCGCGGCCGGATGGGGCGGGCATCCGCCGTGGCAAAGGAGAAGATCGGCCATATCAATCAGGAGATCGAGAGCAGCCTGTCCGGCGTCCGCACGGCCAAGGCATTCGCCAACGAAAGTGTGGAAACTGCCCGGTTTGATGCCGCAAACGCCGCTTTCAGGGTCTCCAAGCGGGATTTTTACAAAGCGATGGGCATGTTCAGCAGCAGCGTGGAGTTCTTCCTGTGCAGCCTGAACGTGATTATCATCGGCTTCGGCGGCTTTTATGTCATGCAGGGGGAAATGGACTACCGTGACCTGCTGACGTTCTGCCTGTATATTTCCTCCTTCGTCAACCCTATGCGCAAGCTTTCCAGCTTCTCCGAGACATTTGCCAACGGCTTTGCGGGACTGAAGCGCTTTGTGGACGTCATGCGCACCGAACCTACCGTGCAGGATAAGCCCAACGCAAGAGAGCTGAAAAACGTCCGGGGCGAAATCAGGGTTGACCATGTTTCCTTTGCCTATGACAGTGATCTGCCGGTGCTTCACGACGTGAATCTGACCGTCGCTCCCGGGGAGACGGTTGCCATTGTCGGCCCCTCCGGCGGCGGAAAATCCACGCTGTGCCAGCTGATCCCCCGGTTTTACGACGTCAGCTCCGGTTCCATTTCCATTGACGGTCAGGACATCCGGGACGTGACCCAGCGAAGCATTCACGAAAATATCGGCATTGTCCAGCAGGACGTGTTCCTGTTCGCCGATACCATTCTGGAAAACATCCGCTACGGCAAGCCCGACGCCACCATGGAGCAGGTCGTTGACGCGGCCAAAAAGGCGGAGATTTTCGACGAAATTCAGGCCATGCCCGATGGCTTCAACACCTACGTGGGCGAGCGGGGAACCCTTCTCTCCGGCGGGCAGAAGCAGCGGATCGCCATCGCCCGTATCTTCCTGAAAAACCCGCCCATTCTGATTCTGGACGAGGCCACCTCCGCGCTGGACTCCGTGACGGAGGCAAAAATCCAGCACGATTTTGACAAGCTTGCGGCAGGTCGGACGACGCTGGTCATCGCCCACCGCTTAAGCACCATCCGCAACGCCGACCGCATCATCTCAATTTCCGACGGCGTCATCACGGAATGCGGCACCCACGACGAGCTGCTCAGGAAGGGCGGCATTTACGCCGAGCTGTATAAGACGCAGAATGCCCTGGCGCTGGAGGCGCTCAGGCAGTAAAGATTATTATACGGGGTGAGACACTTGAAGCGGGAGTATAAAGCGCTGTATGAAAAATTCGGTCTGAACGTGGTTTGCTATCGGAAACGGAAACGGCTTACGCAACTACAGCTTGCGGAGCTGGTGGATATTGACAGAAGCCATATCAGCGCGATAGAACTGGGGAATGTAGGTGTCTCGCTGGATGTGTTTTTCCGGCTGTGCGAGGTTCTGGAAATTACGCCGAAGGAGCTGTTTGATTTCCGATGAGCAAGCTGGATTATTCGCCCCTGTGGGCGACCATGAAAGAAAAGGGAGTCAGCCAATACCGATTGCTGAAATGCGGCGTGGACAACAAGACGCTGGACACGCTCAAAAAGGGCGGCAATATCACTTTGCTGACCCTGGAAAAGATATGCTCCATTCTCGACTGCACGCCAAATGACGTTGTACGTTTCACAAAATAGCGCCGCCTTGCAATGAGCAGGCCGCATCAGACACTTAACAGGCACAGTGGGATTATCTCTGCTGTGCCTGTTCTTGTATGAGCACCCCTTGCCTCTCCCATTGGGAAAGGTGGCCGAGCGAAGCAAGGACGGAGAGGGTACCCTCTCAGTCGCCTGCGGCGACAGCTCCCCCAGAGGGGGAGCCAAGGTGGACTTTTTTCTTGATTATCTGTCCGAACGGATTCGTCCTTTGCGTCTTATAGAGCAGAAGGGCCTTTCACAGAAGCGGGACGCCCCGGGATAGACCCGGGCTTCCCAAGGAGGAACAGCATGAACGATGAACAGATTCTGGACTTGTATTTTGCCAGGGATGAACAGGCGGTGGCGGAGACCGACCGGAAATACGGCGGCTATTGCTTCACCCTCGCCAATTCCATCCTGCACAGCGATCAGGATGCGGAGGAAACCGTGAGTGATACATATTTAAGAGCCTGGAACACCATCCCGCCCAAGCGTCCGGGCATCTTCAAAATGTTCCTCGCCAAAATCACCCGGAACCTCGCCTTTTCCCGCTGGCGGAGCATGAACGCCGAAAAACGGGGCGGCGGGGAGATGACACTGGTGCTGGAAGAGCTGGACGACTGCATTGCCGCGCCCGGCTGTGTGGGGGACAGCATGGACGCCAAGGAGCTGGCCAAGGCCATCCGGTCGTTCCTGAACACCCTCCCGGCGCGGGAGCAGGATATTTTCCTGCGGCGGTATTTCTTCGTGGAGGAAAGCGGCGTGATTGCCCAGCGGTACGGCATGAAGCCTGCCACGGTGCTGCGCGCCCTTTCCCGCACCAGGCAGAAGCTCAAAAATTATCTGACACAGGAGGGCTATACGGTATGAAAGCGGAAGAACTGTTTCTCGCCATCTGCGAGGTGGAATCCAGCCGTCTGACGCGCAGTGAGTTGACGGCTGCCAGACCCTCCGGTCAAAGGGAACAGGAGGAACCCAAAATGAAGAACAGAAACGTTTCCCGGATTCTCCGGAATCTGCTGGTGGCGGCGCTGATTGTAAGTGCGCTGGCCGTGACGGCATACGCGGTGGCGGGCTTTGTGATCTTCGACAGCCCCCAGGACATGATATCCGGCTTGTTCGGCGACAAAACGGGCTATGACCACAAGAATGTGACGCATTTTACAGACCCCGAAAAGCCCGGCGAGGTTTACGACATCCCGGCCTATGACCGGGTGCCGGTGGACGAAAGCGTGGCGGCGTCCGAGGCGGTGCCGCTGGTCAGCCCCGTGGGGCAGACCATTTCCTGGGAGGGCTACACCCTGACGGTGGACGCCAATATGTACGATCAGGTGACCAAATGCGGCGTGCTGACCTACACTTTGGAGAAGCCTGACGGCATTGCCGACTATGCATTACAGGAGAACGGTGAAATTTATTTCCCGGAGGGGGAAATCCTGGACATCAATCAGTACGGCTACAGCTACATCATTCCCGATCAGTCCACGGACACCAAGCTGACGGCGGCGTTTTACTACCGGCTGGACAACCCGGAAAGCACCGATCTGGTGCTGAGCTTCACCCAATGGGCGCCGATCCGTCTGCCGGATTATAAGGAACTGTGGAAGCAGACCAAGGAGCAGGTCAAGCAGGAGTTCAGCGAGGACGAGGCGATAGAGCATCTGAAGCAGGCGCTGGGCGACGAATACGAGGAAGTGGCGTCTGGGGTTTCCCGTGAGGAAATCGTGGATATCGGATATGAGAGACTTGTGTACGAGCGGCTGGATGGGCGGTTTGACTGCCCGGAGAAAATCACGATCCCCGAAAAAGCGCTGGGAGAAATGAGCAATCTGACTCTGGCGGACGGGAATATCAAGGTTTCGCCCATTGCCATCTGCGTGGATACCAGAGAAATGCAGGATTATCCGGAAAGATGCATTGGACGGGTGAAGATTTCCTTCAAGGACGGCACGGAGTACGTGGTTGTGGACGAGAATGTTGCCAACCATATGTTTGCGGTAGGACACACCGACCGTGACGTCACCTTGATGTTCAACCGCATGATCGACGTGAACGAAATTGCGTCCGTCATTCTGGACGGCGATGTAGAGTTTCAGGTGTCGTAAATAGCAGTATGCCCCCTCCCGGTCGGGAGGGGGCATTGCTGTGTTAAGATTGTTCTGGGGCGGTCAGGAATTGGGGGATGCCGTGCAGCTCCTGATATAGGCCGACGGCGCGGGTGATGCCCAGCGCTTCGCCCTCGGTCAGCAGGGCGTTCAAGTCTTCCGGAGTGCGGAACAGGGTGAAGCGGGCGCTGTCCGCGTCCATGTGGATTTGGTAGTGGCAGTGCAGCTTTTCATCCCGGTGTCCGCCTGAAAGCTGCGCCGCCGGGGGCAGGGGAGCTGTGGTAGCGCCTGCGGGCGTCAGGGTAATGGTTTCGCCGTCCAACGCAAGCTCCAGCCAGATTTCCCGTCCCTGCCAGGGGGCAAGATAATTTGCAAGGCTGACATCCGGCGGCACGGGCGGCAGAAAAACCGGGCAGTTCAGCCCCCGCCCGTAAAGCGCGGACACGCCAACGGGGCAGGGGAGGGCTTCGGAAAGCTGCCCCGCCAAGAGACCCGATTCCTCATACCCTGGCCGCTGAAAATCCAGCAGAACGCCGCTGCATTCTATTTCTTCCAACCGGGGGCGCAGCTGGGCGGTGATGGCTTCGGCGTCATGCCCATGGATGGGGGTGATGTCGTCCAGAATCACCATGGAGCCGGGGGGCAGTGCCTTCGGCAGATTGGAAAGCCCTGTGGAATAGGGGGAAAAATGACAGGCCATCCAGGCATTTTTCGGCGGAAGCGTCTCTGTTCCCCGGATTTCCGCCGCCGTCATGGCAAGAAACGGACGAATCGCCATGGACAAATCCTCCTTTCCGTGATATAATATAAGCCGATGTGCGGGGGCTGCCCGCTCTACGATCACTATACGAACCACGGGAGGACATTATGCCCTTTTCTCTTCTGCCCAAAATCATCGCAAACCGCCTCACCGACATAACGCCGGAGCTGCTGCACGCCCGTGACATCCGGCTGCTGATGCTGGATTTTGACAATACCATCGTGCCCTACACCACCGACGTCCCCACGGTGGAGATGACGGCGTGGCTTGACCGGATGAAGCAGACGGACATCACCGTATGCATCGTCTCCAACAGCCACAAGGATCGGGTGCCCCGCTTTTGTCAGGAGTATGGCCTTGACTGCATCACCCACGCGAAAAAGCCCTTTTCCAAGGGCATCCGGGAATGTCTGGCAAAATACGACATCCCGGCAAAGAACGCCGCGCTGGTGGGCGATCAGATTTACACCGATACCCTGGGCGCCAACTGCGTCGGCGTGACCTCCATTCTGGTCAGCGCCATCAACAATCACAATTTCTGGCTGAAAGCACGTCACGTGCTGGAACTGCCATTTATTTTACCTGCAAAGAAAAGGAGAATCTGACTATGAAAAACCTGGACAAGTATCTGACCCTGCTGGATGGGGAAGTGGACGGCCTGCTGCTGACCTCCCGTTACAGCCGCCATTACGGCGCGGAATTCGACATCGCCGAGGGCGTTGCCATCGTCACCAAGAAGGGCTGCCGCTACTTCACCGACAGCCGCTACATCGAGTCCGCCGAGAAGAACCTGAAGGGCTTTGAGGTTCTGGACGTGAACCGGGAGATCGGCTACATCCAGCGCCTGAACGCGGCCATTGCCGACTTCGGCGTGACCGCTCTGGGCTACGAGGAGCATTATCTCACCGCCGAGGAGTATTTCCACTATGCCGAGAAGCTGAATGCCAAGCTGGTGCCCTTCCACAAGCCCATCTACGCCTTCCGCGCCACCAAGGAGGACTGGGAGCTGGAGCTGATGCGCAAGGCGCAGGCCATCACCGACAGAGCCTTTGCCGAGGTTATCACCCGCATCAAGCCCGGCATGACCGAGCTGGAGCTTCAGGCGGAGCTGATCTACTGCATGTACAAGAACGGCGGCACCGGCCTGGCCTTTGACCCCATCGTGGTATCCGGCCCCAATACCAGCCTGCCCCATGGCGTCGCCGGGGAACGGGTCATTCAGAAGGGCGACTTCGTCACCATGGACTTTGGCGCGTCCTACATGGGCTACTGTTCCGATATGACCCGCACCGTGGCCGTGGGCTACGCCACCGACGAGATGAAGCACGTGTACGATACCGTTCTCAAGGCGCAGCTGACCGCCATCGCCGCCACGAAGGCGGGCGTCCCCGGCAAGGAGATCGACGGCGTTGCCCGGAAGGTCATTGCCGATGCCGGTTACGGCGCATACTTCGGCCACGGCTACGGCCACAGCCTGGGTCTGGAAATCCATGAGAATCCCAGCCCAAACGCCAGCAACACGGAACCGCTGCCCGCGGGCGTGGTTTGCTCCGCCGAACCCGGCATCTATCTGCCCGGAAAATTCGGCGTCCGCATTGAGGACGTGACCATTATCACCGAGGACGGCTGCGAGGACATTACCGGAAGCCCGAAAAATCTGATAATTCTGTAAAAAAAGCAGATTCCCCCTTGAAAAAATAAAATTCTTGCGGTATACTATATGCGCTAGTTTTGTGCATTCAATGCGCCCCCCGGTTCGGGGAGGTAGTTTAGGAGGAAAAATACAATGATTTCTGCAGGCGAATTTAGAAACGGCGTTACCTTTGATATGGACGGAAAGGTTATGCAGGTCGTGGAGTTCCAGCACGTCAAGCCCGGCAAGGGCGCAGCGTTCGTCCGTGTGAAGATGAAGAACGTCATCACCGGCGCTGTCACCGAGACCAGCTTCAACCCCACCGCCAAGTTCCCCACCGCGTTCGTTGAGCGCAAGAAGATGGAGTATTCCTACAACGACGGCGCTCTGTACTACTTCATGGATCAGGAGACCTACGAGCTGGAGCCCATCGACGCTTCCGCTCTGGACGATTCCTTCAAGTTCGTCAAGGAGAACGACGTCTGCACCATTATGAGCTACAAGGGCAAGGTGTTCGGCGTGGAAGTTCCCAACTTTGCCGACCTGGTGGTCACCAAGACCGAGCCCGGCTTTGCCGGCAACACCGCCACCAACGTCACCAAGCCCGCCACTGTGGAGACCGGCGCTGAGGTGAAGGTGCCCCTCTTCATCAACGAGGGCGACAAGATCCAGATCGACACCCGCACCGGCGAGTATCTGGGCCGCTCCAAGGCTTAAATCCATAAAAGCAGGGGACGTGTCACGCCCCCTCTTTTCCAATTTCCAATTACGTGTAAAGGAGGATCATTATGACGATTTCCGAAAAGTCCGCCTACCTCAAGGGCCTGATGGAGGGCATGAACCTGAACACTGAGTCCAACGAGGGCAAGATGATCGCCGCCATTGTCGACCTGCTGGGGGACATGGCCAAGCGCGTCACCGACATCGAGGAGACCACCATTGCCATTTCCGACGAGCTGGATGAGATCGAGGAAGATCTGGACGCCATCGAGGACTTCATCATGGATGAGGACGATGACGACGAGGATTACGACGACGAAGACGAGTGGGATGACGACGAGGATTCCGACGAGGGCTTCGAGTTCGGCGACGAGGAGACCACCATTTATGAGGCGGAGTGCCCCAGCTGCGGCGAAGTGGTTGACTTTGACGAGGAGACTCTGGAAAAGGGAAGCATCGTCTGCCCCAACTGCGGCGAGACGCTGGAGTTTTCTCTGGAAGACGAAGAAGAGTGATTTGACACGAATCCCCGCCTGATTTGATGGGTGATTGTAAAACAGTGAATGGAGCGTATCAGTTCTGATACGCTCCATTTTTCATACTAACATGCTATGTAAAATGAGGTACAGCCCCTTGGCTCCCACTTTGGGGGAGCTGTCACCGAAGGTGACGGAGAGGGCATTGCACCCCTGTTTCCCCTCTCCGTCCTCGCTGCGCTCGGCCACCTCTCCCAGAGGGAGAGGCAAGGGGTGCAGCTCATTATGTCTCCCGGTAGCGGATGAAGTCCAACGTCAGATAGTCCAGATACACCTGTTTATCCGGGGTCTTGCCCATGGTGACGCGGTGGCAGTTGACTTCCCAGACGGGGAAGTTATCCAGCTCACCCTTTGTGATCTCAAAAACGTGGTTCCAGCTCCGGCCTTCCAGATAGGGCGTGTCCTGCTGGACACGGATCAGCTCCAGACGGCGGAACGTATAGGTGGGGAACGCATTTTTGACGATGGTCTCGAACAGAAGCTCCGCGTCCCGGACGCTGCCCAGTTCAAAGGTGCTGCGGATCATTGCGCCATAGTCTTGCATACTCAATAACCTCCTTATACGAGTTTTTAGTAAAACGCTTTTAAGCGTTTTATCAGGCCGCAGAATTGCGGCCAGCGGCATTGCCGCTAAAAAACGAAGTCAATACATTTCTTACCGCCGACAGGCAGTCTGCTGTGAAACAGCTTAATAAAATGATGAAATCATTTTATTAAGAAATCGTATTACAGCTTGCTGTATGCTTTGTCCAGAAATCTCTGGCTGCTGACGACCACACGCTGGTGGGTGCCACGGCCGATCTCACCGGCTTCGTCAAAGGCACGGACGGCAAAGGTGACGACCTTCCCCTCCACGGCGGTGACTTCCGCCTCCGCCCGGACTTCCAGTCCTACCGGCGTTGCGGAAATGTGCTCGATATTCAGCGCGGTGCCGACGGTGGTCTGGCCTTCTTCCAGCCCTTCCGCCACGGCGTCGCAGGCTGCGCCTTCCATCAGCGCGACCATGCAGGGGGTGGCGTAGACCAACAGATCGCCGGAGCCGACCTCCATGGCAGTGTCCTCCCGCTCACAGAGCGTTTCGGCCACGCCCTTCATGCCAACGGTAATTCCCATAGGGTATCACGACCTTTCTAGTTAAGGCAACACCACACAATTGCGTCGGCGGCTTTCGCCGGATCTTTTGCCACAATCCTGCGGTTTGGAAAACTTGAAATACATACACAGTATTCCTGCGTTTTCCAAACCTTGGCTTGCGGCAAAATCTCTCGCCGAAAGCACTTGCCGAATTGTGTGGTGCTGCCTTAATAATACTCTAACTTCCGGAAGGTGTCAACGAAAAAGGTTGCTATTTTCCGAAAGGTTTTGTATAATAGCCGCAAATATAAAAATGAGGTGACCGAAATGGTTGTGAGCGACAAATTGAATCTGACGATGCTCTGCGATTTTTACGAGCTGACCATGGGCGCGGGGTATTTTGCCAACGGCTATGCCGACCGCATAACTTATTTTGACCTGTTCTTCCGCCGCTGCCCCGACGGGGGCGGGTTTGCCATCGCGGCCGGTTTGGAGCAGATCGTCCGGTATATTCAGGAGCTGCATTTTGACCCGGAGGATATCGCCTACCTGCGGGAGCGGAAGTGCTTCAGCGAGGATTTCCTGAACTATCTGGCCAATTTCAAGTTTACCGGCGATATCTGGGCGGTGCCGGAGGGAACGCCCGTTTTCCCCCGGGAGCCGATCATCACCGTCCGCGCGCCTGCCATTCAGGCGCAGCTTGTTGAGACGTATCTGCTGCTGTGCGTGAACCATCAGAGCCTGATTGCCACAAAGGCCAACCGTGTTGTCCGTGCCGCCGAGGGACGCACGGTGCTGGAATTCGGTTCCCGCCGGGCGCAGGGGGCAGACGCCGCCATCCTGGGCGCGAGAGCCGCGTACATCGGTGGCTGCCACGGCACGGCCTGCACTATTTCCGACCAGCTGTACGGCGTCCACGCGGGCGGCACCATGGCCCACGCATGGGTGCAGATGTTTGACAGCGAGTATGAGGCGTTCAAGGCTTATGTGAAGATGTTCCCTAACAACGCGACGCTGCTGGTGGACACCTACAACACCCTGAAATCCGGCGTCCCCAACGCCATCCGGGCGTTCAACGAAGTGCTCAAGCCCATGGGCATCACAAAGTGCGGCATCCGTCTGGACTCCGGCGACCTGGCCTATCTGACACGGGAAGCCCGGAAAATGCTGGACGAGGCAGGGTGGACGGACTGCAAAATTTCCGTGTCCAACTCGCTGGACGAATACATCATCCGGGACATCCTCCGGCAGGGCGCACAGATCGACATGTTCGGTGTGGGCGAACGGCTTATCACCGCAAAGAGCGAGCCGGTATTCGGCGGCGTGTACAAGCTGGCCGCCATTGAGGAGCCGGACGGCACGGTGGTTCCCAAGATCAAGATTTCTGAAAACGTGGAGAAGATCACCAACCCCCACTACAAGAAGCTGTACCGCTTCTACGCCAAGGGCACCGGCAAGGCCATTGCCGACTACCTGACGGTTTACGACGAGGTGGTGGACGACAGCAAAGACATGACAATTTTCGACCCGGACGCCACCTGGAAGACCAAGAAGGTCTACAATTTCACAGCCAGAGAATTGCAGGTTCCCGTTTTCAAGGGCGGCAAGCTTGTCTACAAGCTGCCTTCGTTGGAGGAAATCCGCACCTACTGCCTTTCCCAGGTGGACACGTTGTGGGACGAGGTCAAGCGCTTTGACAATCCCCAGACCTACTATGTCGACCTGAGCCAGAGGCTCTGGGACATCAAGTACGACCTGCTGAAATCCAATGGCAAATAAGCGGACGCCTGCCTCGTCGGTGGCGCTGGGCGGGGTGCTTGCGGCGCTGGCGGTGGTCATTATGAGCCTGGGGACGATCATCCCCATTGCAACCTATGTCTGCCCCATGCTCTGCGCGCTGCTTCTGCAAGCGGTGCTGAAAGCCTGCGGCGTCCGGATTGCCTGGGCGTGGTACGGCGCGGTGGCGATTCTGTCACTGCTGCTCGCCCCGGACAAGGAAGCCGCGGCAGTGTTCGCGTTTCTGGGTTACTATCCCATTGTCAAGCCCCGGCTGGACAAGACCAGACTCCGCTGGCTGTGGAAAGGGCTGCTGTTCAACGTGTCCGTGGTGGTGATGTACTGGCTGCTGCTGCGGGTATTCGGCCTTGCCCAGGTCGCGGAGGATTTTGAAGAAATCGGCGTGGTCATGCTGATTGTCCTCCTGATTCTGGGGAACGTGACCTTCTTCCTGCTGGATAAGCTGCTGGAAAAGCGGTTTGTAAGGCGCAAGTAGGAGGGTCGCGGAATGTGGTATCTGTACATTCTGCAATGCGGCGACGGCTCGCTCTACACCGGCATCACGACGGATGTGGAGAAGCGGCTGGAAGCCCACCGCAGTGGAAAAGGCGCAAAGTACACCCGGGGAAGATCGCCGCTGGCGCTGAAATACCGGGAGGCTTGCGGCACCCACTCCGACGCCCTGAAGCGGGAATTGGAGATCAAGCAGCTTTCCCGGGCGGAAAAGCTGGCGCTGATCGGGGAAATGCCGTAACCGATGGACGGGCGCACCCGAAAACGATATTCCAAAATGAATCCCCTCCGTACAAGTGCGGAGGGGATCGCTGCAATAAAGGGTATGTCCGGAATACGGAACAGCAGAGCAGCCATTTTATGGACTGCAATACCGGACTTCATCGGCTACTCGCTGGATACTTTTATTACTGGTGTCAATTTGAATAGATTTTAGAGACCGATAAAGCGGCAGCCTCGCCAGACTTTTATCGATGTCATCGATGTTGCGAACGCCGCACCGCGCATCTGCCGTGAATCTTTCGCGCAGGCTTTCCTCGTCCGCAATGAGTGAGACGCATTTTACTGTACAGTTTTTCGTATCCAGCTTGTCAAGAATAGAATCAATAATGGATTGCTGGTGCATGACCCAGCAGAAAATGATATTGTCGTAGGCGGAGCAATGCAGGAACTGATTCAGCAGATGGCAGATGTTATCTAGCACCATTGCTTTTGTTTCTTCGGTTACCTGAAACGGACTGGCATACCAGCACCAATCGCCGTCAAGGAAAACGCTGTTCGCCAAATCCTTGTTCAGCTGCTGGCTGACGGCCGTTTTCCCAACGCCCATTGTCCCGCCAATCAAATACAAGGTCTTCATATTTGACACCGCCTAATAAAGAAATCGTATTAGAAGTTCCCGGCGGCGGTGACGAAGCCAACGCCCCACAGCACAACGCGCAGAATGCCGCAGGCGGCCAGATGGGCGGGGTAGTAGGCGTAGAACAGCTTGCCCATACCCTTCCAGGAGCCGCGTTCGCCGTTATACAGCCGCAGCAGCGGAATGGTCAGGCAGGTGCCCAGCTGAACCAGGGCGTAAACCCGGTCAATAAAGAAGAAATAAACCAGCGCGTAGAGGAACGTCCAGAACATCATCCAGAGCATCTGCTTGCGGAAATTGCCACGGTAGGAGCCGATGAACAGGATCGCCATGGCGGCGATGCAGCTCCAGTCGGAAGGGAAGGTGATGACGCAGACCAGCAGGATGATGACAGTTTTCTGCCAGGATTTCAGCTTGTCACTGTTGTTGACGCACAGCAGCACCAGTCCCCATGCCAGCGACCAGGCCACGCTGGTCTGGTTAAACACCGTGTCCCGCAGGGGGATAAAGGAAATGCCGAAGCAGAAGTTATAGGCAAAATGGGAAATGAGCGCCAGCAGGAACAGCCGCCCGGCGTATTTTTTGACGTCGTGGGTGTAATGGTAGCCCTCCGCAATGAAGTACCACATAATGGGCGCAGTGAGCCGCCCGATGATGTGCGCCAGCAACACCCACCAGACTCGGGAATACCCCGGACAGATCGTCCAGACCAGATGGTCGAGGGTCATGGCGGCAATGGCGATGAGCTTCAGCTGATTGGAATTAAGCGCGGCCTTTTTCATGGGATATGCCTCTTTTCGGTCATTTTCGTCTTTCCGCAAAATTATAGCATCCCGCCTGATGAAAAGCAAGCCCTCCGGAAGAGTTTTACGAGGGTTTTGCAGAGGGCTTAACGATCGCTTACATGTCGTAAATACCCATAATCAGGATACCGGCGAAGGTGACCAGAATGCAGGTGTAGTGCTTCCAGCTCAGCTTTTCCTTCAGGAACAGGCGGCTCCACAGGACGGAAACCATGCAGTAGGAGGCGATGATGGGGGCGGCCAGCGCGGACTCGCCGCTGGCAAGGGCGTAGATGTAGGCCAGCTGACCGGCAGTTTCAAAGGCCGCACCGACGTATTTGGGGCCTTCCGCCTTGGGCAGCAGCTTCTGCTTCTTGATGATGACGGTGTAGACGAAGCTGACGATGCCCGCGACCAGGAAGGTCAGCTCGTAGGCGACGTTGGCGGAATCCTCGTTCAGGGTTTCCAGCACCAGATCGTCGGCGAAGGTTCCCGCCGCGTCCAGAATGCAGTAGGCAATGGGCAGAGCCAGAGCCAGCCAGGATTTTGCGTACTTGTAATTGGAAGCCTCCTGCCGGGCGGCGCGAAGCTCGTCGTCCTCGTTGGCCTCCACAAAGCCCAGACCGATGACACCGGCACAGGCGAGGAAGATGGCGATGTACTGGGCAATTGCCATTTTTCCGGCGGTGCCGCTGACAATGGCGATGATGGCGACCAGCGCGCCGCTGGCATTGCAGATGGGGGAGGAAATGGACAGCTCAATGTAACGAAGTCCCACATAGCCCAGCGTCATGGAGCCGATGTACAGCAGGGAGACGGGCAGGTACGTCCAGATGACCTGCCAGGAGATTTCCACGCCACCGACGAAAATCTCAAAGGCGGCATGAATGCCCATGACCACGCCGACAGCCGTGACCATTTTATACTGACTGTATTTGTCCGCTGCGTCCCGGCAGCCGATTTTGGAAAAGAAATCGGAGCCTGACCAGCACAGCAAAGCAATAATGGAAAACCAGAACCAACTCATTTTTCTACCTCATTTTCTAATTTATAGTGTTACCAGTCCGGCATCCGCCATTTTTTGCAGGCTCATGAGAATGCCGATTTTTGCGTGATTCCAGGTCAGACCGCCCTGAAAATACACGGCGTAGGGCGGACGGATGGGGCCGTCGGCAGAAAGCTCGATGGAGCTGCCCTGAACGAAGGCGCCGGCGGCCATGATGACCTTGTCGTTGTAGCCGGGCATGTCGGAAGGATAGGGGGTGGCGAAGGAATCCACGGGAGCCGCCGCCTGAATGCCCTTGCAGAATGCGACCATGCCCGCTTCGCTGCCCAGTTCCACAGCCTGAATGATGTCGTGGCGGCTTTCCTCCGCGCCGGGGACGCAGCGGAAGCCCAGAGGTTCATACAGATTGGCGGCGAAGATCGCGCCCTTTTCCGCGCCTGCCACCACCGTGGGGGCGAGGAAAAAGCCCTGATACAGCGCAGGCATCAGCCCAAGATTCGCGCCGACCTCCTGCCCCAGACCGGGGGCGGAAAGCCGGTAGGCGCACCGGTCAACGCACGTTTTCGTGCCGCAGATGTAGCCGCCGATGGGCGCAAGGCCGCCGCCGGGGTTTTTAATAAGGCTGCCCACGGTCATGTCCGCGCCCACGTCGGAAGGCTCAATGGTCTCCACGAATTCGCCGTAGCAGTTGTCCACCATGACGGTGACGTCGGGCTTGACATTCTTGCAGAAGGCAATCAGTTCGCCGATCTGCTTGACGGAGAAGGTGGGGCGGGTGGCGTAGCCTTTGGAGCGCTGAATGGTGATGAGCTTCGTCTTTTCGTTGATGGCCTCGCGGATGCCGTCGTAGTCAAAGCTGCCGTCGGGAAGCAAATCCACCTGACGGTAGGTAACGCCGTACTCCGCCAGAGAGCAGGGGCTTTCCCGGATGCCGATGACCTCCTGCAAGGTATCGTAGGGCATACCGACAGGGGAGAGCAGCTCGTCCCCGGGCAGCAGATTGGCGCTGAGGGCGACGGTGAGGGCATGGGTGCCGCAGGTGATCTGAGGGCGCACCAGCGCGGCCTCGGTGTGGAACACGTCGGCGTAGACCCGCTCCAGATTGTCCCGGCCAAAGTCGTCATAGCCATAGCCGGTGGTAGCGGCGAAGCAGGCGGCGGAGACCCGGTTCTTCTGCATGGCCCACAGCACTTTTGCCTGATTGTGTTCCGCGACTTGGTCGATGGCGGCGAAGCGGTCTTTCAGCTTCTCCAGCGTCCGCTCGCCGTAGGCGTATACCGCAGGGGAGATCCCCATGGTTTCGTAAAGCTCCAATAATTCGTCCATATTCAATCCTCTTTTTTCACATTGTTCAGTATTTCGTCTGCTAAATTATTCAGAACGTCCGGGCGGGACACGATCAGCCCCGTTTCCACCTCGCCGAGAATGAGCAGGGTGTCGCCGGGCTTGATGCCGAACAGCTCCCGGGCTTCCTTAGGAATGACGATCTGCCCCCGGTCGCCCACTTTTGCGGTGCCGAAGACCCGCTGCTGATTGATTTTGCCGAGGACATGCTTGCCTCCAGGCATGAAACCGCCTCCAATCATATTTTTCATACTTTTCACACCAGCGGATTATACAAAAAACCGTCCCGGTTGTCAATACCGGGACGGAAGAATTTGGTCAGATCGTGGGAATTTGTAGGACTTTTGCCTTTCTCAGTCTCTTCTTCTGCGGCCATTTCCGCCGAAGATCACCAGCAGACGCAGAAGCTGCGCCAGAGCAGTGGCAGTAGCCGCGACGTAGGTCAGCGCGGCGGCGGTGAGGGTTTTCCTTGCACCCTTCTGTTCCTCCTCCGTCAGCAGGCCGCCCTCGTCAATGGCGACCAGGGCGCGGTGGCTGGCGTTGAATTCTACGGGAAGGGTCACCAGCTGGAACACCAGGGAAAGACCAAAGCAGGCGATGCCAAGATATACGAAGAAATAGGAAACATCCGCCGCGTAGGACAGTAGCAGGCCAATGAGAATCAGGGGCATGGCCAGTCTGGAGCCGATATTGGTGATGGGGATGATGGCGGCTCTCAGCTTGATGGGGGCGTAGCTCTCGGCATACTGCACCGCGTGTCCGGCCTCGTGGCAGGCCACGCCGATGGCAGCGGTGGAAGTATTGTCATACACGCCGTCGGACAAGCGGATGACGTTGGTTCTGGGGTCGTAATGGTCGGTCAGATTTCCGCTGATGCGCTCGATGCGCACGCCGTAAACCCCGTTGGCGGACAGCACCCGCTGGGCGGCCTCCGCGCCGGTGAGGCGGCGGGAAGAATACTGCCGGGAATATTTCCGGAAGGTGGAATTGACATTGGCGCCCGCCCAGAGGGACAGCAGCACGCAGGGAAGAACCAGGACAACATATGTCCAGTCAAAATAGTAGTAGGGCATAACGAACCTCCTGACGGGATTTTCTTTTCCTTATTATATCCCAAACCCGGAAAAATGGCAAGGCCGGGAGGGGAGGGCGGCCGTGAGATTTTTGTAAACTTTTTGTCGGGCGCGGGAGAAAAACAGGGAATATTCACAAATTATTCATATTGAGCGGGATAAATGCTGATATACTTTTTATATAAAGAATTGGGGGTGGGAACTTGAAGGACCCTGTCAAGCGGCGGTACTTTTATCTGATGCTGTCCATATTCGGCGGGATCGGTCTTAGTATCGTGCTGTTTTTTGTCGTTTACCGCTTTAAGGGCGTGGGCGACGCACTGAATAAGCTGGGAAGCATTCTGGCGCCCTTTGCCTATGGCAGCGTTGTGGCGTATCTGCTGCGGCCGTTGTGCAATCTCTACGAGGGGCTGTTTCAGAAGCATCTGCCGAAAAAACTGAAAAAGCTGGCCAACGGACTGGCGGTGGGTCTCAGCATGATCTCCGGCATTCTGATCGTGTATGCCCTGATCATCATGATCGCGCCCCAGCTGTTTACCAGCATTCAGACCCTGTGGCTCAGCCTTCCCGACAAGATATCCAAGCTGTATACCTGGGCAATGGCGACCTTCGGGGAGAACGAGAAGCTGGTGTCCCTGTTCAACACCGTCTATAATACCGTGAACACAGACCTGCAAAACTGGGCGAACAACACGCTGGCGCCATACATTTCCAGTGTGGTGAGCATCGTCTCCGGCGTGGGCAGCAGCGTGTGGAAGGTGCTGATGTTCCTGTATAATCTGCTGATCGGTCTGATCGTGGCCGTGTATCTGCTGTTCAGTCGAAAGAAATTTGCCCGGCAAAGCGTCCTGATCATCCGCAGCGCTCTGAAGCCCAAGTGGGCGGAGCTGCTGCTGGACGAGGTCGCGTTCATTGACCGGATGTTCGGCGGGTTTATCGACGGCAAGATCCTGGATTCCGCCATCATCGGCGTGCTGTGCTACATCGGCTGCACGATTCTGCGATTCCCCAACGCGCTGCTGGTTTCCGCCGTCGTGGGCATCACCAATGTGATTCCCTTCTTTGGCCCTATCATCGGCGCGGTTCCCTCTACGCTGCTGATCCTGATTGAAAGCCCCATCAAGGCGCTCTGGTTCGTGATTTTTGTTCTGGCATTGCAGCAGCTGGATGGCAACGTCATCGGGCCGAAGATTCTGGGCGACCGCACGGGTCTGTCCAGCTTCTGGGTACTGTTTACCATCATCCTGTTCGGCGGATTGTGGGGCGTCTTCGGCATGGTCATCGGCGTGCCGCTGTTCGCGGTCATCTATGACACCGTAAAAAAGCTGGTTCGCCGTGGTCTGGACAGAAAAGGACAGATCGAGGTCTGGGAGCAGTACAAGGCCGATTATCCCGATGAGGAATCAAAGAAATAATTTCATGCTGACCGTTGCGCCGCCGTGAAGCTTCACGGCGGCGCCTTTGTGAGATAATGGTGGAAATCCGGGGCAAGCTGTGGTATACTAATATAAATGCGCTTCAGGGGGGAAGAATATGAATTACGCGACGATCAAAAACTGCGATATTGCCAACGGCCCCGGCGTGCGGGTGAGTCTGTTTGTCTCCGGCTGCACCCATCACTGCCCCGGCTGCTTTAATGAAGTGGCCTGGGATTTTGGCTACGGCGAGCCGTTTACCCAGCAGACCATTGATACCATTCTGGACATGCTCCGCCCGGACTACATCCGCGGCCTGACACTGTTGGGGGGCGAGCCCTTTGAGCCGGAAAATCAGGGGGCGATCGTGGAGCTGCTCCGGCAGATCAAACGGGAAATGCCGAAGAAAAGCATCTGGGCGTTCTCCGGCTATCTGTTTGAAAAGGATATCCTCTCCGGCCGGCTGGGGGATACCCGGGAATACCTGAGCTACCTGGACGTCCTTGTGGACGGCCCCTTTGTGGAAGCCAAGAAAAACCTGTCCCTGCGATTCCGGGGTTCGGAAAACCAGCGGATCATTGACGTCCCGGCATCCCTGGCCGCGGGAAAAACCATTCTCTGGCAGGACTGGCAGGGGGAAAAGAGAGGAATGAAATAATGAATTCAATCCATGTGAAAATCCTGCGTGACGGGGCAAAGCTTCCCACCTACGGCACCGCCGGGGCGGCGGGGGCTGACCTGTACGCCTGCATTGACGCGCCGGTGACCATCCGGCCGGGGGAGACGGTGTTCATCCCCACGGGCATCGCTTTGGAGGTTCCCGAGGGCTGCGCCGGACTGGTGTACGCCCGCAGCGGCCTTGCCTGCAAACGGGGGCTTGCGCCCGCCAATAAAGTCGGCGTAGTGGACAGCGACTACCGGGGGGAGATCAATGTGGTTCTCCACAACCACGGCAGCGTCCCCCAGACCATTGAAAACGGCGAACGCGTCGCCCAGCTCCTGATCACGCCGGTACTCCAACCTGCCTACGAAGCCGCCGATACTTTGACGGATACGGACAGAAATGCCGGAGGATTTGGCTCTACCGGCAAATAACTGGCGTTTTTTATAAAATTTGCGCATAGTATGTGTAAAATTTATGCAAATTTTGTCACTGTACTTTTTAGGCTTCTTTTTTTATAATAAGATTGAGCCTTGTTGGGGCGACTACGGAAGAGATATTAGGAGTTTCATATGGGGATTTTAAGTGCCATCGTGCAGCTTCTGGGCGGACTTGCCCTGTTCCTGTACGGCATCGAGCTGATGGGCGACGGCCTGAAAAACAGCTCCGGCGCCGCACTGAAACGCGTGCTGGAAAAGGTCACCGGAAACGTTGTGATGGGCGTTCTCACAGGCGCACTTGTCACCGCCGTGATCCAAAGCTCTACCGCTACCATCGTTCTTACGGTTGCCCTGATTGGCGCGGGCGTGCTGAACCTGAGGCAGGCCGTGTCCATCGTCATGGGCGCCAATATCGGCACCACCGTCACGGCGCAGATCATCCGTCTCGGATCTATTCAGTCCGACGGAAGCTGGCTGCTGTGGCTGTTCGACACGGATACGCTGGCACCCATCGCTCTGATCATCGGCATTGTGCTGCTGATGTTCATCAAGTCCAAGCGCTCCAATACCATCGGCGATATCTGCATCGGCTTCGGTATCCTGTTTGTGGGTCTGAATCTGATGACCAGCGGCGTGGAACCCCTTGTGGGAACGGATGCGTTTATTGCCTTTGTGCGCTTCCTGAATAACCCGCTGTTCGGCATCCTCTTTGGCCTTGTCCTGACGGTCATTGTCCAGAGCTCGTCGGCGACGGTGGGTATGCTCCAGACGGTGGCCTCCGTGCCGGGGGCGGGGATCACCTTCGCCATGGCCTATCCGGTCATCATGGGCATCAACCTGGGCACCTGCGTCACCACGGCCATGGTCTGCTCCATTGGCTCGTCTAAGGACGCCAAGCGGACGGGCGTTGTCCACATTGCCTTCAATACCATCGGAACGATTCTGTTCCTGCTGCTCATGACCGTTCTGCGGAAGCTGGCTGTGTTCGGCGAGAGCTTCTGGGTGCGCAGTGTGGACAGCGGAAACATTGCGAATTTCCAGACGATCTTCAATCTGGTCACTGCCGTGGTGCTGATTCCCTTTGCCGATCAGCTGGTGAAGCTGTCCATGGTCATCGTCAAAGACGACAAGCAGAAGCAGCTGCGCCATCCTGAGCTGCATACCCTGGATGAAAAGCTGTACAATTCTCCTGCCCTCGCCGTGTCTGTTGCTATCAAGGCCGTAGCGGATGTGGGTACGCTGGCAAAGACCAACTTTGAAAAGGGCTGCCGGATGCTGGAGAAATACGATCCCGCCGTTGCCGGCGAGATCGACGTAGACGAGGACTGCATCGACGAGTTCACGGACAGGGCAGACCGGTTCTTCATCGGCTTATCCAAGGCGGTGGAGACGGAATGGGATGACCGCCAGCTGGATATGCTGATGCAGACGGTGCCCAATTTCGAGCGTATCGGCGACTACGCCACCAATCTGGTGGAGCTGTCCCAGCGGCTGGTTGCGGATAACGCGACCTTCTCCGACATGGCGCAGCGGGAATTGAAGCTGATTTTTGACGCCGTCAATGAAATTCTGACCATTACCGTGGACGCCTTTGCCAAGGGCGACAACGAGGCCGCCAAGCGGATCGAGCCGCTGGAGGAAACCATCGACGACATGGTGATGATCCTCCGGGATCGCCACACCAAGCGCCTGAAGAGCGGCGCCTGCTCCGTGGGCAGCGGCCTGGTGTTCATGGAGACGCTGACCTATCTGGAACGTGCTTCCGACCAGTGTTCCTCCATCGCCGTGATGATGCTGGCGCGGAACAACGAGAGCATCCTGCAAAATCACTACGATTATCTCCGGGAAATCCACGCGGGCAACGATGCATCCTACATTGCAGAAAAGGATCGCCGCCGCGAGCAGTATATCAAGCCTCTGAAAGAGACACATTAAAGGTAAAGTCCCCGGATGCTTTGGCTTAACAGTGATAAGGAACTAATTCACTTATCAACTGTTAGCTGACGGTATCCGGAGTGCATACGGAC
>CAKTKC010000003.1 GCA_934569225.1 uncultured Oscillospiraceae bacterium
ATCCTCTACCTGCTGACGGGCGGCCTGTTCGGCATCGGATATCTGGTAGACTTCATCAAGATTATCTGCGGCAAGTTTACCGACAAGGACGGAAACGCGATCCGGCGGGAAAAGAAATAAGGAAAGCAAACCGTCTTGCGTATGCACTGCTGGTTTTGCCGGGAGGATCTGTTGTTTTCCGCTGATCGGCAAACCTGTGCATCCCTGAGGATATTGGGAGGGAATTATGAAACAGACGAAGACCAAGCTTCTGTGCCTGCTTCTTGCAGCGGCGATGCTGCTCAGCCTTACCGCCTGCGGCAAGGGCAAGGCGGCGGACCCCGACTTGATCAAGCTCGGCGACTACGAGCTGCGCTATAAGGGCGCATGCATCATGGAGGATTCGGAGGGAAACGACGCGATTGTTCTGACGCTGGACTTTACAAACAACGGCAAGGAAAACGCCTCGTATCTCTGGAGTGTCAACGAAACCGTTATGCAGAACGGCACGGAGCTGGAGGTCGCGACAGTCGTTGCCGACTACGAGAGCTATGAAACCGTGATAAGCAGCCAGTTCACGGATATCGCGCCGGGTACGACGCTTGAGGTGCAGACGGCCTATGTGCTGCGCGACCCGACCGCTGCGGTGGAGGCGACCTTTGAGCAGATCTTCGGCAAGAAAAGCGGCAAGATCACCGTCGACCCCACCACGCTCAGCCGCGTGGAGGCCGCGGAGACGGGCATGACGGAGGACGGCGGGCTGACCGCCGCGACCGGCGACGCGCTGCTCGACTGGTGGAACGGCGCATGGTACGGCTGGTGGAAAATGACCGGCTGCTCGGGCTCTTACGAGAGCATGGAGGGGCAATGGTGGGATGTCTGCGGCGAGATTGCCATTGGCGCAGATTATACGGGCAGCGTCACACTCTGGGATGAGGACTACACCAGAGCCGACCCCATGGCGCTGGCCTCCGTCAGCCTGAATGAAGCCGGAACCGGCGAGCACGGCACGGTCATGTCCGAGGGCGGCTGGTTCACGGACACGGCACTGGCACATGCGGACTGGATCGTCGATCCCGGCCTTCTGGACTATGACGACCTGATCTGGATCGACGGCGACTACGAAAACGGCGACGACACCTTCCACTACGACATCTATCTGCGCCCCTGGGGACTGTACTGGGATGACATGGACGAGAGCGGCTATCCCTACTACTATACCGACTGGTACCTGCCGCTGATTGATGCGGGCATGTCCATGCCGGACGCCATCGGGGAAGACCCGGCGAACGACTTCAATCCGCATGACAGCGCCCCGCTCACCCAGACGGACGCCGCGGCATCCGGCGGAACCGGTATTGTGACCGAGGCGCAGGTGCAAAAGGGCTATGTCTGGATGAACGAGGTCAATAAGAACATTTTTGACGCTGCTTACGAGGACATTGTCGCCTACTTCGGCGTGGAAGGCCAGTTCGTCAAGGAAGAGTACAGCGACCACATGAAGTCAAATTACCGTTACTACAAGTGGATTTCAAACGAAGACGATTCCCATTTTCTCTATGTCAACTTCCGCGAGAAGACCCCGGGCGTTTATACGGTAAGCGGCTTCAACACCAGCGGCTTCTCCGGCAAGGAGGCCATCGCGAAGTATCTCGACACCGTAAAGGCTGAGGCGGCCGAGGCGAACAAGGCCGCGTCCGCCAACGCCGAGATGAAGGACTTCTCCGTGGAGATTACCCAGTTTGCCCACGATGACGTGAAGATCAAGATCATGACGAAGATCCCGGTATCCGGCTGGTCCTTCGACGATGGAAAGCGCTGCCTGGTGGAAAACGACGATCCTACCGCATTCGGCGCAGGCACCATCCAGTTTGAGGTCAGGGCAAAGGTGGAGGATTTCGATTATTACAAGGACAGTTTTGAAAACTATCAGGATATTGAAGACCGCGTGATCGGCGGCTTCACCTTCCGCGGCCGTACCTACAGAAACATCGGCTATGATTGGATTCAGTATATCGCTCAGATAGATGACACGCGCGCCCTTTCCGTCGGCCTTCGGAATATGGACTGCGTCCCGGGAACGATGCCGGACATCATCCTCAGCAACATGTCATTCAGGTAAGGTCGTCCTCCTGAAAACCATATGAAAACCGGCTCCCGCCCCATTTTGGAGCGGGAGAATCCGGCTTTTCGCAAAAAACGGAGGTGGTGCCATGAAACGCAAGGTGTTCCTCATCATGGCAGGTTTGTGGATGGGGCTGATCGGCCTGACCGCCTGCGGCGGTGTCGGTGAGCGCGCCTATCCGTATCCGGAAACAGCGGTCCTTTTTGACGACTTCCACATTAAAAAAACCGTTTACCGCCCGGGGATCATGAAGCTCTATTACCGCGGCGGGCAGTTCAAGGACAATCCCATCCGCTGCTACGACGGGAATTTTGAGGATTTGGGCGATTCGTTTGACCATACGTTTCGAAACGGCGTTCTGACGGTTCGGGCGGATTTTGCCGAAAAGATCAGCGGACTGACGATTGAGGACAGGGCGCACGATGTTATCTATCATCTGCGCTATCTGGACTCCCCGCAGTTTGCGTGGCTGGCGGATACGTTCTGGCTGGACTACGGTAGGATGACGTTGGGCGACGAGGCGCGGTATTACAGCGACGCGGAGCGGCAGGCGCAAACAGAGCGGGAGAGCGCTGAGCATGAGCAGACACGCAATGTTTTTGCGCTGCTCGAGGGCACATGGATCTCCGAGGATGGTCTGCAAAAATATGCGTTTTCCACGGACGCAGACGGGAGCGAGTTGCGTGCGGCGGAGCTGTGGTTCGACGAAACGGAGCAGAAATGGAATGGCTGGGAGCTGTGCGTCGAGTCCGCGTTTCAGACGCCGTATTCTGGCGGCCAATACAGTGAGGATGTGGCGGAACACCTGCAGGAGATCGTGTTGGGAAACAGCGACCATGCGGCGGCGGATCTGCACGTCCTGTACGATACACAAAACGCGGTCATATTGGGCGGCGGGCTGACTTACCACAGAGAGTAGGGCTACGGTGCCGTCAGGCACCGACACAGGAAACGAGGAAGGAACATGGCAACACAAGTAACAAATTATCAATGTCCCGCCTGTACGGGACCACTCCATTTTGTAGGAGAATCCGGCAGATTGGAGTGCGACTACTGCGGTTCGAGCTTCAATACAGCGGAAATTGAGGCGCTCTATGGGGAAAAAGAAGCGAATGCGGCAGAAGCGGCGCAAAACGCCGCCGAAGCGGAACAGGCCACCGCAGACGGCTCCGACTGGGACACCTCCGGTCTGAGCGAGGACTGGGGTGCAGACGCAGGCAGCATAAAAGCGTACTGCTGCCCGTCGTGTGGTGCGGAGCTGCTCTGCGACGCGACGACTGCGGCAACGTCCTGCCCGTACTGCGGAAACCCGTCGGTACTTCCGGGGCAGTTCGCCGGCATTTTGAAGCCCGACTTTGTGCTTCCCTTCAAGCTGAGCAAGGAGGATGCCATCAAGGCATTGAAGAAGCACTATCTCAAAAAGCCCCTGCTGCCGTCAACGTTCTCCAAAGCCAACCATCTGGAGGAGATCAAGGGCGTGTATGTACCCTTCTGGATGTACGACGGCGAGGCCAGCGGAAGCGTCCGGTTTCATGCCACCACGGTACATAAATACACCTCGGGAGATTATGAGATCACGGAGACGAGCCACTACGATGTGCGACGCGCCGGTTCCATTGCCTTTGAAAAAATCCCGGTGGATGCATCCAGCAAAATGCCGGACGATTACATGGACTCCATCGAACCGTACGATTATGCAGAGCTAAAGCCGTTTTCCACGGCGTATCTGCCCGGATTTCTGGCGGATAAATATGATGTAAGCGTGGAAGACAGCCGGGATCGGGCGGATCGGCGCTGCGCAGGCTCGCTGGCGGATGCGCTGGAAAAAACCGTGACCGGCTATGCCTCCTGCAATGAAACGGCCCGGAGCATCCAGCTGAAGCGCGGAAAGGTGCATTACGCGCTGCTTCCCGTCTGGATCCTGAACACAAGATGGGAGGGCAAGGACTTCCTCTTTGCCATGAACGGACAGACGGGCAAGCTGGTCGGCAACCTCCCGGTCAGCACAAAGCGGGTGATCGGTCTGTTTGCAGCGATCGCGGCGCCGCTTGTGGCTATCAGCGTGACGGCGATTCTGCTTATGGCACGGTAGGAGGGTGAGAACATGAAGAAACGGTTATTATGCCTCCTGCTGGTGCTCGTGACGGCGCTTGCCCTCTGCGTGAGCGCAGCTGCGGCAGCGCAGACGGGAGCGCAGCTGAACTATGTGACGGATGCCGCCGGACTTCTCAGGGAAGGGGAACGTGCGCGGCTGGAGAAAATGGCGGAAGCGGTTTCTCAGAAATACCGTGTCGGCGTTTACATCGTGACGGTGGAGGATTTCCGGGACTATCACGCCGACGGCGTCTACAAGGCAACCTATACCATCTATCATAACTACACCATGGGCGAGGGGCCGAACCGCGACGGGATTATGCTCCTGCTCAGCATGGATGATCGCGACTGGGCGATGTTCTGCTATGGCAAGCGCTGCGAATACGCATTCAACAGCTACGGGCAGGAGAAGCTGGAAAAGGTCTTCCTCGACAATTTCGGCGAGAACGACTGGTACGGCGGCTTTGAGGATTACGTCAAAGAATGCAGAGTCTATCTGGAAAAGGCTTCCGCAGGAAAGCCCGTCCGGGCGAGCTTGTTCTATCCGCTCCTTATCGTGATCGGTCTTTCCCTGCTGGCAGCAGCCGCGGTCGTCGCCGTGATATGGCAGAAAATGGACACTGTATCAGAAAAAGCAACCGCGAACGCCTACGTCTCCGCGGGACTCCGGCTTACGGAGCAAACAGATCATTTCACCCATAAGACGACCTCCAGTCGGAAGATCGAGCGCAGCTCTTCCGGCGGGAGCAGCAGCCAAAGCGAGTCCGGCGGCGGAGGCTCCGGCCGGAGCGGAAAATTCTGAGGGCGCGGCCATGAAAGGAATATGCAAACGGGTAGGCGCACTGCTGCTGGCGACGGCTCTGCTGCTTTCCCTGTGCGCCTGTGCGCAAGGGAGGCGGCAGGAAGAATCCAACGACCCGAAGGGAAGCGCCGAAGCGGTAACGCTGCCCCCTGAGACGGACAGAGAAGCGCCGGAAACCCGGCCGGCGCAGGATACCCTTTCGCCGGAGGCCGAGACCTCGCTTGGATGGCTGCGAGACCGGATCGACTTTCCAATGACCATGTTTGGCGCGGCATATCTCGGTTATGTCGGCGGCCTGTTTGAGGCGGGCTTCGAGGCGGGCTTCCCCGCATGGCTGTGGGAAACCAATGAGGCAATGCTCCTCGAATACCCCTTCATCGCTGAGATCGACGAGGAGCACATTATCGGCGGTGCGGGGCATCTGTACTGCATCGTGCCGGTCGACGAGAACGCGACTGTTGCGATCAATCGTGTGCAGTGGAACGAAAAAACACAGACCGACGAGGTCACGGAGGTGCTCTACCGGTCAGAGAGCGGCGAGCCGGTGCTGCTCTTTGCGAACCTGGACGGCGTAGCATATGAGGCCGACACCCAGGTCTTTATCACCGACAACAGCGGAAATACCTGTGAATGGGAGCCGTCCCTCGACGCGACGAGCCATCTTGCGCCGTGTGTATCGGAAGGCGGAGACTATCATTCCTTTGACTTCACGGAGTACGCATGGTATTCTGCCCCGCCCGCGTTCGCGGCATGGCTTGCCGACGGCTGGACAGGCATGACGGCGCTCGGCCTGGCGGGGTCAGAGAGTACGGGTATGGGCTGGATCACAGAGACCATGGCAGGGGAAACCAACCGCTATGCCCATTTCTCGCTGCGCTTCTATCCGGAAGACGAGACAGGCGGCACGGTCGATCTGGATTGGTCATACGAAGGCAGCGACGACTTTACGGAAATGTGGAGCGGCTTCTGGGCGATTCAGACCATTCCGGACGGGCCGAGCTATGTGACGCTCAGCTTGTCGCTTGTGGGCGGTAAAAACTATGGCGTCACGGACGGCCCGATGTATCTGTGTGAGACGTATCCCCTCCTGATCAGCCCGAGCGGCACAGAGCTACTGGTCGGCGTGGGTGAGAGCGGCATTTGCCTGCCGTTCATGTCGCAAAGCACAACGGCGTGCGTGCTGACGCAGGCCGTAGGATAGAAGGCGTGCAGGGAGCAAACTGCTTTGAGGTTTGCATTCACAACTTCTGTTTGGTAGCAATCTAGGGAACCTCTGAATAAATCGTCTGCGGCCGTGAGCGGATCTTTTTCGTCCACTCTTCGGTATCAAAAACGGGAAATACATACAGTATTCCGCCGTTTTCGATACCTCGATTGGTCAAAAAATCTCTCGCTCACAGCTCTTGCCGATTTAATCAGAGGTTCCCTAGCAAAAGTGCAACAATTTATCCTTTTCAAATTCAAGATGCGGGGGATTTGAGTTGCGCTTTTTCTACGTTTGGAAAAATGTACGGCTTCGGCGCATCATCCCTCAAATTTAGGGAACAAAGCTGTACCTTGTTGGGACACATTCTCTGTGCCCCGCTATCTTTTCAGCCTCTTCCGGATGCGCCGCCCTACCACAACTTCATATCGCCCCATTCTGCCCGCAGCAATCATGCTGCGGGCTTTTCTGCGACTTTAGGGCTTCACTGCCGTTCTCCACCTCCGTGAGTTTGAAATTCCCACATTTCAAATTCACGGAGTTTTTTTACGTATTACAACACGAAGGCCAGCGGAGCGCAGATTCGTGAGCTTCGCATCGCAAAGAACTTCACACAGGATGATCTGGCAGAACACATGAATGTTTCCCGCGGTTTTATCAGCCTCATTGAGTCAGGGAGGAAAGGCTGCTCAGTTGATGTGTTGATCGTGCTATCAGACCTGTTCGGTGTATCCATCGACCACCTTGTTCCCGGAACTATCACATACACTGCGCCGGATTCCACTGCGCTGAAAGCAGATATTCAGACATTGATCGGGCAGTTGGAGAAATTCAGGGAGCGGCTGTAGCTGACGTTACTAATGGTAACGCAGATGTTACCAACGTTATATTCAAAACCTGCCCATGGTCTTCTAAAATTAAATCACAGCGAAAGCTGACTGTTCCTTGAAAATTCCATAGTCATTCATCAGGTACATTCCTGCATATGTGCGAGAGCACAAACCAGCACAGCGGTGCGCCAAGACATTCACGAGTGCGGACAACATCCAATCAGCGCAGCTTCCGTGAACGAGCGATAAAGCCGACTGGAAAGATCGGGTGGTTCCCGATCCGGCCATGACTGTATGCAGGGCTAACGATACTTCTGTCCAGCCACAGCTTCTTCACGCAATGGGGGCAGCTCGGAGCGATCCTCGGAGGGATTCAAATCCCATGGAGCGGCACAGCCAGCCGCCGCCTGATGATTTCCCACGGCTCTGGGGTGTCAAGGACAAATTAGGGCTGTACATACCAAAACAGAAAGGAGTCCGTGCCCTTGAAGGAGAACTGGACATATCGCCGCGGCGATATCTATATGCAAAACAGCAAGGAAACAAAAATCTGGAACGCCACGCTTTTGATAATCAACCGGGATTTTTGTGGCACGGTGCCATGAGGATCCCGGCTTTTTTAGAGTCGAACACAAGCGCCCGAAAAAAGGGTGCCGGGGAATATGGAGGGTAAATGTGAAGAATCAAATGGGTTCCAAACCAATGGGAAGCAGACTGGAATACCGTTTCGGGCGTGAAAGCACGGCTGTACCGCAGGGGAAAGCGCGGCAGACCGCAATATTTTTATATACGCGGAGCTGTTGAAATGCTGGAGCTCACGACTTGATCATGCCTTGCAGACGGCATATAGACCATGAATCTGAGCATAAGAGAACAAAATAATCAGAGACCACTTGCGCAATTTTAGAGCTTTTGCCAAGCACAGTTTATCAAAGCACCTGACGAAAAACATGGTGAATCAGGATAGAAAAAACGGAATACAGCGGAAAAACGCAATATCGGGCAATAAGTAAGAAATATGTGGCCTTGACGGGAAAAAGGGGTCAAGTTATAATTTGTGACAGAAGAAAGAGATTTGCTGACGCAGGGAGGAACACCAATGCCGGAAAAACTGAGAGTCGGAATTATTGGTGCGGGAATGATCGCACAGGATGGGCACATTCCGGCATACCGCAAACTCGGCAAAGAGGTCGAGATCGCTGCAATATGTGCCGGACATGAGAGCAGTGCCCGTGCGGCGGCTGAAAAATACAAGATACCGCATTGGTTTACGTCAGCGGAGGAGATGCTGAGCACATGCAGTCTTGACCTCGTCAGTATCTGCACGCCGAACATGAGACATGCGGCGGATGCGGCGCTTGCGCTGCAATATGGGGCGAACGTCCTGTGCGAAAAGCCGCTTGCGCTGACTCTGAAGGAAGCCGAAGACCTTTTTGCGCTGGCTGCGGAGAAAGGGCTTATGCTCGAGGCCTGCCAGACGCTGCGCTTCAATGCCGAGTACATTGCTGCACGCGGGAGCGTCCTTGACGGAAGCCTCGGCAAGGTCAGCTTTGGCGACTGCACATGTGTGCGCAGACGCGGAGCGCCTATGAGGGGTGCGTTCCTCAGCTCCAGGCTGAACGGCGGAGGCGCGTTTGCGGATATCGGGGTGCACTTTATCGACGCGATACTGTGGATCATGGGCTCTCCGAGGATCCTTGCCGTATCAGGGCTCAGCTCTGCGAGCATTATTCACGGCGAAAAGGGGATACAGTACAGCGCGAAGGACAGCGGCGCATACGGCGGCACAGTATCCGTGTCCGCGGATGCGGAAAGCTGCGACGTCGAGGAATTCGCCTCGGGGCTGATCCGGCTCGAGGGAGATGCAAGCGTCAATTTCTGTATCGCGTGGAACGCAAATATGCCGGCGATGCGCAGTATACGCGTCCTTGGCGATAAGTCCGGGCTCGTGCTGCCGGAGCTGACATATTACGGAACCGGAAACGGCCGGATGACCGACACAAAACCCACGGTTTTCCCGCTGAATCAATATGCGGACATGCCGTTCCCGGGCCATTGCTACCTGATTGAAAATGCGGTGGCACATCTGCTCAGAGGAGAAGCGCTCATCGTCAAGCCGGAAGAGACGCTGAACGTTACGGCGGCGCTGGAGCTTTTTTACAGATCGTGCGCGGAAGGGCGCGAAGTATTCCGCAGCGAGCTGTAAACATTGGAGAAAATGCCGGTGGAACGGCATGCTCATATATTACAAAGGGAGGAAAACAAAATGTTCCAATGCATTGCAATCCTTGTCGTGTTCCTGGTGCTCGTCGCTTTGATCATGGCAAGAAAAGTCCCCACCCCGATAGCACTGATAGCTCTGGCAATCCTCATCTGCGTTATTGCGGGTGTCCCCGCAATAGGCAGAGACGCCGACGGCAACGATATCGGCTGGCTGTCAACGGTGATTGAAGCCGGTTCGTACCGGATGGCATCGGCTATGCTGGCTCTGATCTTCGGCTCGTGGATGGGTCAGATGATGAAGGTCAGCGGCGTAACGGAAACGATCATCAAGAAGAGCGCTGAGCTGGGCGGCGATAAGCCCGTTGTCGTTACGGCAATCATGGCGGCGGTCGTTGCGGTCCTGTTCACTTCCCTGCACGGCCTGGGCGCGGTTATCATCATCGGCTCCATTGTCCTGCCGATTCTTATGGCTGTCGGCGTGCCAGCAACAACGGCGGGCAGCGTTTTCCTGATGGCTTTCGGCCTTGGCATGACGCAGAACGTCACCGAACTGACCACCTTCTCCGGAATATTCGGCCTGGACGTTTCGGTGATCCGCGGCTACAGCCTGTGGCTTTCGATCGTTTCGGTGATCGCCATTGCCCTTTATATCATCATTGAATTCAAGCGCAAGGGCATCCGCTTCGCATTCTCCGCCCCTGTCGAGGATGCGGCGGTGGAGGAGACCGGCTACCGTGTCAAGGGCTTCCGGATGGTCATGGCGTGCCTGACGCCCATCCTTGTGGTGTGCCTCACATGGTTTGCAAAGTTCACGGCAGTCTGCTGCTTCCTCTGCGGCATCGTCTGGCTTGCGATCTTCACAAGCAAGAACTTCGTTCACGCCATGAACACAATGCTCAAGACGCTCTATGAGGGCATCAAGGATGCGGCACCTGCGCTGGCGCTGTTCATCGCTCTGGGCATTATCCTGAAGGCGGTCATGCACAGCTACGTTGTGGCGCTGCTTCAGCCGGTACTTATGGCGGTATTCCCCAAGACCGCGATTATGTTTGTGATCTTCTTCACGCTGCTTGCGCCTCTGTGCCTCTACCGCGGCCCGATGAATCTCTTCGGAATGGGCACCGGTATTGCGGCACTGGTCATCGGCGCGGGTGTCAATCCCATGATCGTTATGGGCGGCTTCCTCTCCGTCGCAAGAATTCAGGCGACTGCGGAGCCTTCCAACAGCCAGAACATGTGGACGGCAAACTTCTGCGGTACCGACGTCAACAGCATGCTCAAGTCCATGCTTCCGTACCAGTGGGTATGCTGCCTTATCGGAACCATCATCGCCGCGGCGCTTTACTTCTGATACACTGACTGCGGCAAACACAGCTTAACAGGAAAACAGTGCGCATGGCCGGTGACCCGGCCATGCGCACGAAAGAATATGGAGACGGCGGACAGTCCCCAGGGAGCACAGAAAGGAAACAGCATGAAAGTACGCATAGGAATAGACGTAGGCGGTACCTTTACGGATGCCGTTGCAATTGACGACGCCACATACAATATTGTCGGGACGGTAAAAATACCGACGACCCATGCGGCGAAGGGCGGCGTTGCCGAGGGCATCGTGATGGCACTGCACAGGGTGATGGAGGAAAACTCCATAAACCCGGAGGATGTTGTGTTCATTGCTCACGGGACGACGCAGTCAACAAACGCCCTGCTGGAAGGCGACGTTGTGGATGTCGGCGTTGTGACGCTCGGCAGCGGCCTGCAGGGGCTGAAGAGCAAGGGAGACACAAGCATACCGCCCATCGAGCTTGCGCCCGGTAAGAAGCTCAGCAGCTATAATGTCTATGTGGATACTTCTGCCGAGGACTGGGAGAAGGCCGCCGCGGCGGCTGTGGAGGAGCTTCGGGAAAAAGGCGCCCGGAGCATTGTCGCGGCAGAGGCATTCAGCGTGGATGACCCGGCTCACGAGAACCGCGTCCTGGAACTGTGCAGCGAGGCGGGGATACCGGCGACGGCGACCAATGATGTTTCCAAGCTTTACGGGCTGAAAATCCGTACCCGCACGGCTGTGGTCAATGCCTCGATCATGCCGCGTATGCTGGAAACGGCGCTGATGACGGAGCAGTCAATCCATGATGCGAAGATACAGAGTCAGCTGATGATCATGCGCTGTGACGGCGGCGTGATGACTATGAACGAAGTGCGGCGCAGACCGATACTCACGATCCTTTCCGGCCCGGCGGCCGGCGTCGCGGGAGCACTGATGTATGAAAAGCTGACGGACGGATTCTTCTTCGAGGTCGGCGGAACGTCAACGGACATTTCCTGCGTGCGTGACGGCAAGGTCATGATCAAATACGCCGAGGTCGGCGGACATAAAACATATCTGAACAGTCTCGACATTCACACGGTGGGTATCGGCGGCGGAAGCATGATCGCCATAGACGGCAATGGCTGCATCACGGACGTGGGGCCGAGGTCGGCGCATATCGCCAACATGGAATACGAAGCGTATACCGCTCCGGAGGCCGTCAGCGGCGCAGTGCTGTCAAGCGTCAGACCGAAGCCGGGCGACAGCGACTATGCCTGCGTTATCTGCGGGGAGAAAAGCTATGCCCTTACGCTCTCCGGAGCGGCGATCATAGCCGGATGTGTGCGTCCCGAGGATTACGCTTACGCCGATCCGGAGGCGGCACGGACAGCCTGGCAGCCGCTTGCGCGGGCGATGGGCTGTACGGTCGAGGAAGCTGCCGACAAGGCGCTGAGCCTGGCCGCGAAAAAGGTCATGGCAGCGGTAAACGAGATGGCGGCTTCCTATAAGATCGATCTCAGCCAGAGCCGCTTTGTCGGCGGAGGCGGTGGCGGCGCGGTGGTCGTGCCGTATCTGGCAAAGGCCAACGGCGTTGACCATAAGATCGCGCAGAACGCTGCAATCATTTCCACAATAGGCGTAGCTCTTGCCATGATCCGCGAATGTGTGGAGCGCACGGTCGCCGACCCGACCGAACAGGATATCGCGTCCATACGCAGGGAAGTGATCGCGAAGGTTCTCGAGAACGGGGCGAACCCCGCAAGCGTTGAGGTGACGATAGAGGTCGATCCCCAGAAGAATCTGCTCAGAGCCATAGCGGTGGGCGCGACCGAGATCCGCAGCAAGACCCTGGGCGAGAAAAAAAGCGGCGAGGAGATATTGAAGATCGCCGCGGACAGCATGGACACCGTACCGCAGCATGTCACCCTTGCCGCAGACAACGGCTTCCTGAAGGCACTGTGCTGCCAGACCGAGAAAAAAAGCTTTTTTGGGCTTATCAAGCGAAAGACGAACGCCGTGCGTGTCGTTGATGACGAGGGCGTGATTCGTCTGAAGAAAAAGGACGCGGCTGTTGACAGCTGCACTGCGGCGGAAATACGCGGGTGCCTTGACAGAAACGTAGAACGGATGACCAGCTATGACGACAGCGGGGAGTCGATACCGGGTGTGTATATCATCATTGGCAGAAAACTTCTCGATTTTACCGGCGTCATGGACAAGGCGCAGCTGTTCTCCCTTGCGCAGATCGAGTGCTCCGATTGTGAGAAGGACGAAAAGATCATTGTGATCTCGGTGCGGCGGGATAAGCTGTGACAGGGTGGATGGAACCAGAATGGATAAAATGAAATTTCCGTTTCCTGATAAGGAACTGGCCATGCGGGAGCTGAAAGCCGATCCGGCATCCGCGGCGCTCAGGCCGGAGGACTTTGAACGGCTGCGGGACGAGGCATGGGACTTTGGCGCTGCCGCCGCGAGGAAGGTGTATGAGCAGACCGGGGAAGAGCCGGATTTCAGAAAAATATTCCAAAGCCGGGGCCTTGAGATAAATACGGTGCAGTCGGATAACGTGGCGGGCGGCAGACGTTACTTTTCGGTGTACGAAACAGGATCGGACAAGGTGACGCTGTACGCTGCCGCAGTCAGGCTGTGGGCAGGACAGAACGCGCTGGACTACGGCACTGCGGCAAACCTGATTCTGAGCCATGAGTTCTTTCACTATCTGGAAGCTCATGAGGTCGGCTATGCCAGCAAGCTTGTTTCGCTGCCGATCATCAGAATCGGCCGCTGGAGCATAGGACAGAAGGGGATAAGGGCACTGTCTGAAATAGGCGCCCACGCCTTTGCACGGACGTATTACGATTTGTGCTCCGATCCGGATAACGAAAATCACGGAGGACGGACAGAATGAAACTTGCAGGCTGTGTGTGGAGCTTTCTCCCGACGCCGGAGACGACTCCGCACTGGGACGAACTGACCGGGATACTTGACGATATAAAGAGCATCGGCTTTGAGGGCGTGGATTTTCTCGCAACCGACGAAAGCCTGGCAGAGTTCTACTCCGAGGACTGCTGCCGCAGGCTCGGAAGCTATGCGCGGAGCATAGGACTTGAGCCGAATGTAATGGTGTATCAGGCGGCGGAGAAATTTTCGGATCCGAGAAGCGAGACCCGGGAAAAGCTTGAGCGCGGCTTTGAACAGACGGCCAGGGCGGCTTCGCTTATCGGCTGCGGGATCGTGAGTACATTGGCGCACAGACCCTACGGCGCCGTGCCCTGGCGGCTCAACCCCCGCGCCTGCGCACAGAAGGAGGCGTTCCATCTGCCGGATGATTATGATTACCGGGCGGATTGGGAGAGACTGTGCCAGGCTTACAGGCGCTGCTGTGCCGCCGCAGAGAAATATGGACTGCGCTGCTCGATAGAGGGGCATATATTCAGCATGGTCAGCACGCCTCAGGCAATGCTGGATATGCTGAGAGCGGTCGGTTCGGACAATTTCGGCATCCAGCTGGATACGAACCATCTTGTTGCCCAGCGCATCGACCCGGAGTTCGCGATACACATGCTGGGCGGGAAGTCGATTTTTAACGTCCACTGCAAGGATCACGATATGTACAGCCGGGGCAATATCCCTGCCGGCTGCGGGGTGACGGATTTTACCGAGGTTATCAGAGCACTGCGGGCGGTGGGCTATGACGGGAATCTGACCGTTGAACTGGAGTTTACGGACAACCCGGTGCGCTATAACAGACAGGCCTATGAGCACATAGTCAAATGCCTTGCCGGAGATTACTGAGGAGGACAAAATGAAAATAGCTGACGCAGCATGGGGGTGGACCCCGATACCCGAGGACGCGCCGCATGGCGATTCCCTGCTTGAGATATCCGAAAAGATCAGAGCGATAGGCTTCGAGGGGATAGATTATCTGGCTACGGACGAATCCCTTGACAGCTGGTTCACCGATGAAAACTGCCGCCGCCTGGGAGCGCACGCCCGTGACATCGGCCTGGAGCCGAATGTCATGGTCTATCAGGCGTCGAAGCCGTGGAACCACCCCGACGCCTCGGTCAGAGAGCACCTTCTGAAGAATTTTGAACGCTGCGCAAGAGCGGCCTCGCTGATCGGCTGCGGCATTGTCAGTACGCTGGCGCCCAAGGCTTTCGGCGCTGTGCCCTGGCGGCTCAATCCGCGCGCCTGTGCGCAGAAGGAAGCCTTTCACCTGCCGGATGATTACGATTTTGAAGCCGATTGGGCACGGCTCCGGGAAAACTATATCGCGGGACTGAGCATTGCAAAGGAACACGGACTGCGGATGTCCATTGAATGCTTCATATTCAGTATGGTCAGCACACCCCACGCCATGCTCAGGCTGCTTGAAGAGATCGGCGACGGCAGCTTTGGCATTCAGCTCGACACAAACCACCTTATTGCCCAGCGGATCGATCCTGAGTTTGCGATCCACATGCTGGGCGGAAAGTCGATTTTTAATGTCCACTGCAAGGATCACGATATGTACAGCCGGGGCAATATCCCTGCCGGCTGCGGGATAACGGACTATACCGAGGTTATCAGAGCACTGCGGGCGGTGGGCTATGACGGGAACCTGACCGTTGAACTGGAATTTACGGACAACCCGGCAAGATACAACCGCCAGGCATACGAGCATATTGCGAAGTGCCTCAGAGGAGAATACTGATGGAGCGGGGACTTCTCTTCGATGTCGAGCGCTTTTCGACGAAGGACGGCCCCGGAATACGAACGGTTGTTTTTTTCAAGGGCTGTAATATGAACTGCCTGTGGTGCCATAATCCGGAGGGAATCCATTCCGGGCCCGAACTTCTGTGCAGGCCGGAACTTTGCATAGGCTGCGGCAGCTGCGCAGAGGTTTGCCCCACCGGCGCGCACACTTTTTCAGGAAACGGCCACAGCTTTGACGCTTCGAAATGCAGGCAGTGCCTCAAGTGCGCGGACGTGTGTTTTTCCGGCGCCGTGAAGGCGTGCGGCAGAACGATGAGTGCAGACGAGCTCATGGAGGAGATACTCCGGGACAGGCTTATCTATGAAAAATCGGGCGGAGGCGTGACGCTGACGGGCGGAGAAGTGATGATGCAGCATGAATTTGCGGCAGAGCTTGCCCGCAGATGCGCAGAAAACGGCATCGCTACGGCGATAGAGACAAACCTGAGCCTGCCGTGGAGCAGATATGAGTCTGTTCTGAAGTCCCTGAATATGGTATTTGCGGATATAAAGCATGTTGACAGCACGCTGCATCGGGAATGGACGGGGATCGGCAACGAAACGATACTGGAAAATCTCCGCAGACTTGACCGCAGCGGACTGCCATATGTGATAAGGACGCCGATTGTGCCGGGATTTAACGACAACGAAGAAACCGTAAGCGCAATTGCGCGTATTTTGAGGGATATGAAAAAACTTGAGTATTATGAATTGCTGACATATAACCCGTTGGGGGCGAGCAAGGGGAAGCTCATAAACCCGCCTGCGCTCCGCAGCCATCCGATTCCGAAGAAGGCGAAGATGCGGGAGCTGGCTGCTGCCGCGGCGGGTTTTGTGCCAACAAGACTTGACGGAAGCAGGTACACCTGATGGCAGAATACGAAAAAAAATACACCACAGTCGTTCCCGCAGCCGATGACTACAGCTTTGCGGGAAGGCTTGCCGCGCTGCGGACGAAAAAACTTGAGCAGACCCGCTGGAAATCCGAACATGTTCCAATGATGGACGAGGATGACTACGGTTACGTCCCGCCGCCCGAGGGCTTCCGCTTTACACCGGAATTCAACGACCCGGAGCATCAGACCTTTTATGGGGCGAAGCTATGGGCAAAGAATTTTTCGGAGCTGCTGAAGCTCCACCCTGTATACATAGATCTGAATGACGCACTGTGCGGCCGCTGGATGTTTATTCTTCAGCGGCTGAGACCATTTGAGAACGCAATCTCAAATGCCAATATGGAAATGGCGCCCGTGTTTGACTATGGATGGCTGAAGGCGGATCAGAAGCGCTACGATCTGCTGCCGGGTATCGGCAAGATGCACCACTTTGCTCCGGACTATGCCATGTGCGTAGAGCTTGGGTGGGGCGGTTTGCGGAAAAAGCTTGCGCAATACGCCAAAGTCAATACGTCCGAAGAAAGCCGGGAGCTGTACGAGGCGGAAAGAACGGTACTCGACGGAATCAGAATATGGATGCAGCACACCGTCGACAGGCTCGCGGAGCTGGAAGCAAGCCTGCCGGAAGGCCCCGTCAGGGACAACGTGGCGCGGATGCGGATATGCAACGGCAACATTATCGATAAGCCGCCCGAGAGTTTCCTGGAGGTGTGCCAATGGATCGCGTGGGCGAACATGCTCAATCGTACCTATGACAGAGCCGGAGCAGGATGCCAGCTTGACACACTGCTTTATCCATACTATATTAAAGATGTTTCTTCGGGGATCATCAGCCCAGAAGAGGCCGGATTTATTATCGCCTGTCTTCTTATAAACGATCCTACGTATTATCAGATCGGCGGCCCGGATGCGGTTACAGGAGAGGACGTCACAAACGAGCTTTCCTATATCATTCTTGAAGCGGCGCACAGCCTGAAGACAACTGTAAATCTAACGATACGCTGCTTCGACAAAATGGACAGGCGGCTGTTTCACCGGGGGATTGCGATACTGCTTGAGGATAAACATGCCTGCCCGCGTTTTTCGGGGGATAAGGCTCTGGTCAGCGGTTTCATGAAGAATGGGTATTCGGAGCAGCTGGCAAGGCAGAGAATTGCTGTCGGCTGCAATTGGATGTCCCTGCCCGGACGCGAGTACACGCTCAATGATCTTGTGAAGGTCAATATGGCAAAGGTTTTTGAGGTTGCCTTCTATGAATGTGCGCAGGCGGGGGAGATGAGTACGGACAGGCTGTACTGCTGCTTTGCGCGTCATCTGCGCAGGGCGGTGGACTGCCTGAAGGAAGGCATCGATTTTCATCTGAGGAATCAGTACAAAAATGCTCCTGAGCTGGTGCTGAACCTGATGTCCCACGGGCCGATCGAGAAGGGACTGGACGTTTCCCACGGCGGTGCGCAGTACTATAATATTGCGATTGACGGCGCCGGGATAGCGGTAGTCGCCGATTCGTTTGCGGCGCTGGAGCAGCGGATCGAGCGGGAACACAGGCTCGGATGGACGGAATGCATAGAGGCCGTGCGCAGTAATTTTGAAGGCGCGCGAGGGGAATATATCCGCAGAATGCTGTCTGCGTCGTGCAGGTACGGCCAGGGGGGAAGCATTGCCGACTTGTGGGCAGTGAAAATATCGGAGCTGTTTACGCATGTCGTGGCCGATACACGGACTCCGGACGGATATCTCACCATACCGGGGCTGTTTTCTTGGGCAAATACCATCGCGTTCGGGAAAACGGTGGGCGCCACGCCCAACGGCCGCAAAGCGGGAGAACCGATCAATCACGGGGCGAACCCCAATCCGGGCTTCCGCAGGGACGGCGCATTTTCCGCTATGGGCGCGGCGATAGCTTCGGTTCAGCCGGGGCGCGGAAACACGGCTCCATGGCAGCTTGAGCTGGATCTGACGATGGTGGACAATGAGGAAGCGGTGAAAAATATTGCTGCGGTTATCGACACACATTTCGAGCAGGGCGGTACGCTGATCAATATCAACATCGTTGACGGAGAAAAGCTGCGTGCGGCCTATAAAGACCCGCAGCGCTACCCGGATCTGGTGGTTCGCGTTACGGGGTTCACGGCATATTTTTCCACATTGTCACCGGAATTCAGGAAAATGATCGTAGACAGGGTGATCACCGATGAGTAAACGGAACCCGGCGCGTGAGGTAAACAGCATATGGGTATGACCAGAATAAGATATGACAATCCGAGGACGGCGGAGAATTTTGAAGAGCATATTGATTTCTCGTGGGATGTGCCATATACGCTCCGCGTCAAACGCTTTTCGGCGGAGGACATTGTACCGATCCACTATGCAAAAACGGTGGAGCTGCTTGTCTGCAAAAACCTGAAAGGGAAAATTTCCATAGGCAGCAATGTCTATTCGCTGGGCGACGGAAATCAGGTTTTTGTCATTGCGCCGTATGTGCTGCACAGCACGGAGATATCTCCATGCGACGGGACGCAGTATGTCATAAAACTGGACATGGAAGTGCTGAGCAGCTTTGTTGACATCAATAACATTCTGCGCTATGACAATACGGATCTGAACTGTTTTCAGGAACGCTGCCGGTATTTCGATGAAGTTGAACAGATCACGCTTGAGCTGATACGGCGGGACGGCGATTTTCTGGGCTGTATGGGACTGATGATTTCTCTGATCGAAATATTGAGAAGAGATGCGCGTCCCGGTGATATGGCAGGCAGAGAAAGTGTGATCGCGCGCAATGAAAAGCTCTGTGAGCTGGTCAAGTGGACAGAGGAAAAGTACTGTGATAAGATCAGCATCGAGGATGCGGCCAGCTTTATCGGATACAGCAAGTATTATTTCTGCACGTATTTCAAAAAACTTACCGGCATATCCTATATGAGCTATCTGAATCATGTACGGATATACAATGCCTGCCGCCTTCTGCGCGCCGGGGCGTCCGCACAGGATGTCTGTGAGGCCGTAGGCTTTGAGAGCCAGTCCTATTTCAGCAGATTGTTCAAAAGCATTGAGGGTGTCACCCCCAAAGCTTATGTCGAGCTTTTCAACGGCTGAAAATGCCAGGTAAAAGAATGCGATTGGAAAGAGCGGATACATTACAGCCATTTTTGAAGAGGAGTTCCTAAAAACCGCCGGGCATTCCAATGCCCGGCGGTTTGCAGTATGAAAAGAGCCTTTTATTGCGCCATTTCCTTTCGGAGCATGGCTTCCAGAGCGCCGGAGAACAGGAGACTCAGGTCGTCAACGGAAGTATCAATATCGATCTTCATGTTTACCCAGAGGAATTTCATCACATAGCCCAGCAGAGAGCAGCAGAAGAAGCTGGTGATCATTTTTCTGGCTTCATCGGTTATCTGGATATCTTTTGTGTTCTTTTCAATATAATCGTAGAACTGGTTCTCCACCGATGTAAAGACATACCGCTCCAGACGTTCCCGCGTGATGGAATCGGAAACGTGATAGACGAGCTTCGGATTTGCCTGCATGGCGTGAAGCAATATTTTTAACCGGTCTGTCCAGCCGTCGGATAGCTGTGTCAGTGCAAAAAACTGATTCCGCTTCCTGTCCAGCCATTTGTCCAGCAGGTCGTAAATGTCCTGAAAGTGATAGTAGAAGGTGTTCGCGCTGACCTCGCTTTTGGAGACGATGGCCGATACGGTGATTTTGTCGAAGGGCTTTTCCTCCAGAAGCTCCTCAAATGCACGGAAAATCGCTTTTTCTGTGTAGTTTGCCATGGGTTTTTACTCCTGTTCTTTCTTGAAAATAGGAAAACGGCTCAGCGGCGCGCAAGCATCTCTTTCATCTGCGCGAACAATTCCAGCAGCTGGTCAATATCCTTCCCGCTGGAATCCAGGGAATAGTACATGTACTTTCCCTCTTTGCGGCAATGGACGACCCCTGCATCCTTCAGAATCTGCATGTGATGGGATACTGCCGGCGGCGTCAGCTTCATTTTGCCCGAAATGTCCGCTACCCGCACGCCGTCGGGATTGCTCTCCAGCATAAGGAGCAGAAGACGCTGACGTACCTCGTCGCCGAATACCGTCAGGATTTTCTGACATGCGGTGAATTTCCCTTTCAGCGCAAGAACGTCTGTCTGACCCATTCCAAAGCCTCCCAACATAAACGCGATTAAATATTTAATTGTATTTTACAATAGAAGGCAGAAAATGTCAAGAAGCGGGAGGGGTGATCCGATGCCCCGAACGCCCAATTTCTCACAAATTCGACAATTTCCCCAAAATCGAAGAAAAAACAGCGGTTTCTCCTATTTAGGAGAGACCGCTGTTTTCCACCATGTTCATTTCGGGAAAAGAGGTGTAAAGTTATCATTGTCAGGTGGGATTCCGCCAGACAATGACAATCCTGTCACACGAGGAAGAATGTTATGAACAGAAACAATTTTACCTCTGAATCCGTCACCTGCGGACACCCGGATAAGGTCTGCGACCAGATTGCGGACAGAATTCTGGACGCCCTGCTGGAACAGGACCCTCAGTCCCGGGTCGCCTGCGAAGTGACCTGCACCACCGACGCGGTGCATATTTTCGGCGAAGTAACCACGAAGGCGGAGGTGGATTATTCCGGCCTTGCCCGGCGGGTCATTGAGGAGATCGGATATACGGAACCGAACCGGGGCTTTGATGCGGAGACGTGCCGGATCCAGGTAGACCTCCACGGGCAGTCTCCGGATATTGCCAGGGGCATTGACCGCAGAAGCGAGGCGGAACGGATCAACACCGGCGCCGGAGATCAGGGCATTCTGTTTGGCTACGCCTGCAAGGAGACCGTCAACCGGATGCCGCTGCCCATTGAGCTGGCCCACGCCCTGGCAAAGCGCCTGGAGCTGGTGCGCCGCAGCAATGAGCTGCAATACCTTCTTCCCGACGGGAAGACCCAGGTCACAGTGGAATACGACGATCAGAACCGGCCCTGCCGGGTGGCGGCGGTCATTGTATCCAGCCAGCACCGGGAAGGTGTTGACATCCATAAACTGCGGGATGATGTTCTGGGGCATGTGATCCTGCCGACAATTCCCACTGCCCTGATCGATAAGGACACCCAGTTCTTCATCAACCCCACGGGGCGGTTCGTCATGGGCGGCCCGGCGGCGGATTCCGGACTTACGGGGCGGAAGCTGATTTCGGATACCTACGGCGGCTGCGCCCGTCATGGCGGCGGCGCGTTTTCGGGGAAGGATGCGTCCAAAGTTGACCGGAGCGGGGCATATCTTGCCCGGTACATTGCAAAGAACATTGTCGCTGCCGATCTGGCCGACCGGTGCGAGGTGCAGCTCGGCTATGCCATCGGTCTGGCGGAGCCGGTGTCCTTCCGAATCGATACCTTCGGCACGGAACGGCAGAAGAAGGATGATATCTATGATGCCGTTCTCCAGGCGGTGGACATGCGCCCCATGGCGATCATTGAAAAGTTTGGGCTGACCGACCCCATTTTCTCCCGGGTGTCCTGCTACGGTCACTTCGGGAGCAATGCGGCGGACATGCCCTGGGAGCGGACAGACCTCCAACTGTCCGTCTGATTCAGAAAAATAAATGATAGAAAGGGAAAGTGACATTTATGAAAACGTTAAAGAAACTGGAATGGATCAGCCTAGCTATCTCTGTCGTCATGCTGTTTTTGGGATTGTGCCTGCTGATCTGGCCGAACATCTCGGCAGCGGTGCTGTGCTATGTTATGAGCGCGATTCTGCTGGCTGTGGGCGTGTTCCGGATCGTATGCTATGTGCAGCGGGGGCTCAGCTCGATTTTTCATGTGTATGAGCTGCCGCTGGGAATCCTGGATATTCTGATGGGCGTATATGGATTTGCCCGTTCCCAGAGCGTCGTCCTGATTCTCCCGGTCATTATCGGTATTCTGATTCTGGTGGACAGCCTGTTTCAGCTTCAGGCGTCCATTGATTTAAGACGCCTGGGCGTTCCCGGATGGGGGCTGTCCCTTGCTCTTTCGATTCTCAGCGTGGCGTTTGCGCTGCTGCTGGTCATGAATCCCTTTGAAGGCTCCAGAACGCTGATGATCTTCATCGGACTGTCCCTGATGATCGACGGTGTGCAGATCTTGTCCTATATCATCTGCGCGTCCAAATGCGTAAAAGAAGTCAGGAAGCTGGAGCCGATGGATACGGATTTCGAGATCATCGAGTAAGCCGGAATCAGGGAGCCAAATGCAATGGGGAAAATCATTCCGTGGATTCTTGCGGCCCTGCTTGGGCTGTGCCTGCTGTATATCCTGTTTCTGGCGGTCTGTGCTTTGCTGGTAGATCCCGAGAAGGAATACGAGCATGACAGCCCATTCTACCGCCGGCTGCTTTATGGTGCAACCGCCTGCTGTATCCGGCTGCTGCACATCCACATTCACGTGGACGGCATGGAAAAGCTGCCCAAGGATGGCCGGTTTCTGCTGGTGAGCAACCACCGTTCCAATTTTGACCCGATTCTCACATGGCAGGTCATGAAAGACCGCAATCTGGCGTTTGTTTCCAAGGCGGAGAATTTTGGGATTCCGATTTTCGGGCGGATCATCAGAAGATGCTGCTTCCTGGCCATCGACCGGGAAAATCCCCGCAACGCACTGATGACGATAGAGAAAGCGGCAAAGCTGATCGAGTCCGACGAAGTGTCCGTCGGCATTTACCCTGAGGGGACGCGCAGCAAGGAGTGCGTCCTGCTGCCCTTCCACAATGGGGTCTTCAAGATTGCCCAGAAGGCCTCCGTGCCCATCGTCGTGGCGTCGATTCAGGGAACGGAGCAGATTCGCAGGAACTGGTATCGCCGCCGCAGTGATGTGCAATTCCGCATTATCGAAACAATCCCCACGGAATTTGTAATCGCCAACCGGACGTCGGTGATTGGGGAGCGGGTACATAACGAACTGAGCGCGGCTCTGAAAGAGACATAAGGAGAGAAAAATGGCTGCATATACGGTATTATACAACCCATACGCGGGGAATGGCCGGGGAGAGGAAAACACCCGCGCCATCGGGAAGTTCCTCCCTGAAGAGGAAATCGACTTCCACGACATGACGAAAATTGAGGACTACGGGGCGTTTTTCCAGCTTCTGCCCCCGGAGACGCGGATCATCCTTTCCGGCGGAGACGGAACCCTCAACCGCTTTTTCAACGACACGTCGGGGCTGGAAATCCAGCAGGACATATACTACTATGCTGCCGGAAGCGGAAACGACTTTCTGCGTGACCTGGGGCGCAAGCCGGAGGACGGCCCCTTTCCCATTGGGGAATACCTGGGAAATTTGCCGACGGTGACTGTCAACGGGAAACACTACCGGTTCCTCAACGGCATCGGCTACGGCATTGACGGGTATTGCTGTCAGGTGGGAGACGAGCAGAGGGAGAAATCCGACAAGCCCGTGAACTACACGGCCATTGCCATCAAGGGGTTGCTGTTCCACTACAAGCCCACGAACGCGGTGGTCACCGTGGACGGGGAAACCCACAGCTATCAGAAGGTCTGGCTGGCGCCCACCATGAACGGCCGGTTCTACGGTGGCGGAATGATGCCGACGCCGGGGCAGAACCGCCGAAATCCGGAGGGGACGGTATCGACCATGGTGATGTTCGGTGCGGGAAAGCTGAAAACGCTGATGGTGTTCCCCTCCATTTTCAAGGGTGAGCATATCCGGCATAAGGAAATGGTGGCGGTACTGACCGGCCATAGGATCTCGGTGGAATTTGACCACCCCACGCCCATCCAGATCGACGGGGAGACCATCCTCGGCGTTACGGGATACAGCGTCACAGGTGCCCGCCAACCGGTTGGCGTCTGAGAAACAGCGTCGGAAAAGGAAAACAGAAAAGGAAGCAAAAGCAATGACAACAGAAACAGACGGCTATAGTCCAGCCCAGAAGAAAACAGCAACAGAATCGGAAATCCGCGTGCGGACGGGTGCGGTCATCACGCTGACGGGGATTCTTGTGTTATATTTTTCCCGCTATGCCTATGTGCTGGAAGCGGCAGCCGCGATGCTCAGCATTATGGGCATTGTTGAGCTGCTCCGGGCGGCGAAATGCTGCACTTGGTACAATGTCCTGCTGCTGAGTCTGATTGCGGCCGCAGTCTGTATGAGGAGACTTCCGTATTACACGAAGATCCTTTTATTTGTATGGGTGCTTGCCATTGCAGCTTTCTCGTTGTTTATGAGCCGCATGAAAGAGATTCATTTCATCGGTTTCTGGGGTATTCTGCCCTGTGCGTTGATGCTTCCCATATTTTTTTACAGCGCGGTGGAGATCCGGCAGTGGCCCCAGGGGCTTGCCGTTCTGATTTTTGTCACACTGGGCTGCATGGCCAATGACGTGGCGGCATATCTCGTCGGCAAAGCCATCGGCACCCACAAGCTGGCGCCCACCATCAGCCCCGGAAAGACGGTGGAAGGCGGGCTGGGCGGTATGGTCAGCTCCGTGATTCTCATGAGCCTGATTGCTTCCCTGTATTCCCAGTGCGCAGGCGTTGAGATGCGATACGGCTGGCTGATCCTTTACCTGTTTCTGGCTTCCATCGTCGGCCAATTCGGAGATCTGTCAATGTCAACGATCAAACGGACAGTTGGCATTAAGGATTTCAGCAGGGTTCTTCCGGGACACGGAGGAATTCTGGACAGGTTTGACAGCTTCTTATTTGTCGCGCCCTTTGCCGTGATCTACGGCAATATGACCGGCTGCTTCCTGTGACAGCCTGAAATGAATCTTTGCATGAAAAAACAGCACCCGCTTTTGATGGGTGGTCATAAAACAGTGAATGGAGTGTATCGGTACCGATACGCTCCATTTCTCGTATATAACGGGGCACACCCCCTTGGCTCTCCCTCTGGGAGAGCTGTCACCGAAGGTGACTGAGAGGGCATTGCACCCTGGTATACCCTCTCCGTCTTCGCTTCGCTCAGCCACCTCTCCCATAGGGAGAGGCAAGGGGTGCTTGGTTTTGGCTTTATAGCAACTGAATGGGGAAGACAGTACGGTAGGCGGCGGTCAGTTGGTCTGCGGTGGGGAGAGCCTCCAGGACGTGGCGGCGGGCGACACTCCAGGCGGAGGCGTTGGTGGCAAATTCCAGGGCTTCCGGCATGGACTTGCCGCGGCTGAGGGCGACGGCAAGGGCTGCATTGAAGGTGTCCCCCGCGCCGGTGGTGTCCATGGCGGCAACGGGAAGGGCGGGGAAGAGCAGCCGCTCGGTAGGCGTCACCAGAAGGGAACCCCTGCTGCCGAGGGTCACGACGGCATTGGTAAGGTTGGCGGCGTGGAGACGGTCTGCCAATTCCGGAGGTTCGGGCGTGTGATCCAGACCCAGAAGGACGGCGGCCTCCTGCTGATTCGGGGTGATCAGATCGAAGCTGCGCAGAAAATCCAACTCCAGGGGGATGGCGGGCGCGGGATTCAGAATGGTGAAAATGCCGTGCTTTTTCGCAATGGCCAGGGCGGCTTTCGTGGCGTCCAGGGGGCATTCCAGACCCAGCAGCAGATGGGTGCAGCGAGCCAGGACAGCCTCCTGCGCCCGGAGGAAGTCGGCGCTGAGCAAATCAGCCGCGCCGCGATAGACCGTGACCTGGTTTTCGCCCCGGCGGTCGGTCAGAATGCAGGCGTAGGCGGTATTGGCTTCGGGGACGGTTTGCAGGATGGGCGTGACGCCTTCCCTGATCAGAACATCCCGGCAGAGAGCGCCGCCGGAGTCGCTGCCCACGGCACCGAAAAAGCAGACCGGAGCCCCAAGCCGGGCGGCGGCGACGGCCTGGTTATAGGCTTTGCCGCCAGGTTCGATGAAAATGCTCTCCGCGGAAAGGGTCTCGCCGGGGGCGTGAAAATGGTCTGCGGTGAGGAATACGGATTCGCCGCCAAGGCCGACGGCGCCGATCATGGCTGGTTTCGGCTGCATAACAGGCACCTCACAGGGGCTGGATGCGGGGGGAGAAGCGGTCGATAAGGGCCTTGTTGCGCTCCGCGCCGCCGGGAATGTTGCCGCTGAGATAGATGGGGACGTCCGCGCCCTCGGCCAGAGCCAGCTGGGTGGCTTCCGCCAGAATGCTGTTGAGGATGAACGCGCCGGTGATGGTGGAAAGGGGCGTGGTCCTGATGGCGGCACCCTGCGGCAGCAGACAGGCGTCGCCGTGGGGGGCTTTGTTGTCGATCCACAGGTCGGCGACCTCGTAGAGGTGTTTTCCGCTGGCGCTGCGGGCGCTCTGGTCAAAATAGGCGCTGGAACAGATGGCGACGGTGGGAATGCCGCGGCTGCGGACGATCTCTGCCGCTTCCACCGAAACGGCGTTGACGCCGGAGGTAGACAGACAGAAGAAAATGTCGTTTTTGGTCGCCGGACAGTTTTTCAGAACCTCCTGGGCAAGACCGGGCTGCTTTTCCAGGCGGCTGCTTTCGGCGGCTCCTTCGTGGAGCATGAGGGGCTCATAGAAAACGGGGGCGACGTTGGCCAGCCCGCCGGCGCGGTAGAAGGCCTCCTCCGCCAGAATGTGGGAGTGGCCGCAGCCAAAAACATAGATCAGACCGTCCCGGACGAGGACGGCTTTCACCATCTGCGCCGCCTGCATGATTTTCTCCCGCTGGGTCTCCCGGATGGCAGTGATGGCGGCGGTAATATGGTCGGCATATTGGTCTAAAAGCATAGAGAAATTCCTCCCGTTTATCGGTGCCCGGAAAGCAGGGAGCTTTCCCGGATGACCAGGTTCGGTTCGACGTAATAATTGTCATAGGGCGTATCGGGATTCTGAATGCAGTCGATCATCAGCTTGACGGTCATGTCCGCCATGCTGGCGATGCGGTACTGAACCGTGGTCAGCGAGGGAGACAGGTTGGTGGCGATGGAAAGATCGTCGAAGCCCACAATGCCCACATCCTGGGGAATCCGCCTGCCCAGGCTCTTGCACACCCGGTACAGCTGGGCGGCAATGAGATCGTGATAGCAGAAGACGCCCACCGGCTCCCGGTGTTCCTCCAGAAGCTGGGCAATCAGACCGTCGTCCGCCCGGTTCCGGCTGGAGACCTGTAAGGTGCTGCGGCTGTCCAGCTCGAAGCCGCTTTGCTTCAGCTGCAACTGAAAGCCGGTGAAGCGGATGTCGCTTTCCAGAGAACGGCTTTTGCTGCCCAGGTACAGGAAGTCCCGGTAGCCCTGCTCCACAAGATGCTGGGCGACCTTCTGGGAGATGGTAAAGCTGTTGACCTGTACGGAGGAACACTTGCTTTTTTCCAGCGCGTGTCCCAGCAGCACGCAGGGGATGGGGCAGCTGCGGTAAAGCCCGGTTTTTTCCGGCGTGGTGGGAATGCAGCTGACAATCCCGGCGACGGACATGTGCAGCAGCAACTGAATCAGCTTGCGCTCTTCCTCGGCGGAGTAGGTGGCGTTGAGGATCAGCACCTCATAGCCCTTCTGACGGAAGCTCTCCACCACGGTGTCGCAGAGGGATGAGAAAAACTCGTTGTTCAGCTGAGGTACCAGCATACCGATGATCTTGGTATGGCGGTAATGATCCTCCATCAGCCTGGCGTGAGCCAGATAGTATTTCTTTCCCCGCAGCTCCAGATAGCCGGTGTCGCACAGCTCGGAGAGAATATTGTGGGCGGTCACCACGGATATTTGTCGGGCGTTTGCCAATGCCCGGGTTGTCATAAAGGGCGTACCTGGCTCACCGTATTGTCCAACGAGAATCTCATTCTGGAGCATATAACACTCCTGAGCAGAACGGGAAAGGTTTTCAAAGACCTCCTGGCGCACAGAACTGACCTCCTTCCACAATGGGAAAAAAGATATTATACAACTGTTATAGCATGAGTTCTCCAAAAAGGCAATATGTAATTGCTCTAAAACAAAAAAATTTTTCAAATATACAGGAATTGTGTAGAAATAACTACTAAATACCGACAAAATGGAAACGCCTATGGAGTAATACGCGCAATTACAGCTGGCGGATATCTTAAAATGTTAATAAATATGTTATATTCTTATATAATATTGTTGACAAAAATATTATATGCGTGTAAAATCTTAAATGGAAATAGTACAAAAGAAATTTAATATTGAGCTTACCGATTGGATATTATGCTCGCTCATTTGTGCTTTGCATCGATCGTTTTGAAAATTCAAACGGCGGAACAGGCAGAGCAACAACGGGTATATACGCACATGACAATGTGCTATATAAATAACAGAAGGAGGATTAATCAGTTGAAAAGATTAGTCGCATTACTACTGGTCATGACAATGGCATTGGCGCTGTGCGCCTGTGGGCAGGAGACAGAGGCCGAACCCACCAAGGCATCTGCGGCAGTTTCTCAGGAGCCTGCGTCCCCTGCCGCTGAGGCAAGCTGGAAGAAGGACTACAATGGAGAAACCATCCGTGTTGCCATGTGGGGAGACAACACCCGGAAGGATCTGTTCGAAGGCTACTTTGAAGCCTTTGAGCAGGAATACAACTGCAATGTAGAAGTGGAGGTTTACGCCTCCAGTGAGTATGCCACAAAGGTTCTCACCGAGACTGCTGGTGGCAATGGCCCCGATGTGGTCTGGCTGACTGAGCGCTACTACCCCATGTTCGCAGAGGCCGGTTACTTGGCAGACATGAATGCACTGATGACCGATGAAGAGTACAACTTTAGCGACTACTCCACTTCCCTGGTCAACAACTATATCAAAGACGGCAATCTGACTGCAATTCCCTTCACGGCTAACCCGCTAGCCTTTTTCTACAATTCGACTCTGTTTAAGGAAGCTGGCCTGGAAACACCTCTGGAGCTGTACAATAAAGGCGAGTGGACCATTGACAGAATGCTGGAATGTGCTGCTGCTCTGACTAACAAATCCACTGGCACCTATGGCCTGAGCCTGGTTCAGACCATGGATCCTACTAACTGGCCTGTGCTGTTGGATTTCTTCTGGGCAATGGGTGCTGACATGTTTGATGCTGACACTACAAAGTGCACCATCAACAACGAAGCAGGTGTTGCTGCACTGCAGAAGTTTTATGATCTGATGTTCACTGAAAAGAGCTGTGTTGTTCCCGGCGAGATGATTTCCTTTGAATCCGGTCAGCTGGCTATGTATCCCGGTAACCCCTCCGAAGGCGCCAACTATCAGAATGTGGACTTTGAATGGGACTACATCACGGTTCCTGCTACTGCTGACGGTGAACTGATCAATGTTGTGGGTGTGGCACTGTATGGTGTTATGAACACCTCCAAGAATGTGGAAGCGGCGGTCGATGCGGTCAAGTACATTACCAACGAGAAAATGCAGTCCACCATGGCAGGCACCTTCACCCCCACCAGAGAATCGCTGAAGAACTCTGAGGGCTTCCTGAATCAGACCGCCTCCATGCCTTCTCCTGATGGCCGGAAGATCCTATATCTGGATGTTTTTGCAGCCAATACCCGGGTCTACCCTGCTACCACCAACTGGAACGAGGTCAACGAGATCGGCAAGCAGATATTTGACAAGCTGTATACTGGCAATGCAGCTCCCGCTGATATTGCCGCAGAATTTGAGAGTTCCTTTAACACCCTGCTGGCAAAATAATCGAGCGAATACCTGATCCGGTAGGCAGGGGGTACTGTCCATGCAGTACCCCCTTTATTACGGAAGAAATCTTTTGTTATTCCCATGAGACTCTCGGCAAATGAAACCCACTCGGAGGAGACGCTATGGAAAGATCAAAACACAGGCATGTCTTGTCACTGAAGCAGCGCAACAACCTGACAGGATACGCCATGATTGCGCCGATGTCGGTTGGCTATATCTTTTTTATGATCGTGCCGGTGTTTGTTATGCTGTATCTGAGCATGACAGACTATGCGCTGCTGAAACCTGGAGCTTTTGTTGGCTTTGGCAACTATAAGGAGCTGTTCATCAACGACAAAACCTTTCAGAAAACGGTTTGGAATACGGTTTATTTTACGTTGCTGTTTGTTCCTTTGAATATGTTGATTTGTTTGGGGCTGGCGCTGGTGATGTATCGCAGTTTTAAAGGCGTAGGCTTTTTCAGAACGGTGTTGTTTACCCCTTATGTGACCTCTATGGTGGCTTGGGCCATCGTATGGAAGTATCTGTTCCAAACCGACAACGGATTAATCAATGTCGTCATGGGCTGGTTTGGCATTGATTCAGTAAACTGGCTTTACAGTGAAAAAGCCGCTATCCCCATTGCTGTGATAGTCACACTGCTGAAAGGTCTGGGCATGAATACTGTGATTTTTATTTCTGCCCTGATGGATGTGCCTCAGATGTACTATGAGGCTGCCCAGCTGGACGGTGCCGGCCCTTGGAAACAGCTTAAGAATATCACCATGCCCATGATCTCGCAGTCCCTGTTCCTGGCGCTGATTTTGACGGTTATCGGCTGCTTCAAGGTCTTTGCTCAGATTTATGTCATGTCTAAGGGTGGACCCGCCACCAGCTCGTATGTGTTTGTTTACTACATTTATGTTCAGGCATTCCGGTATTTCAAGTTTGGTTATGCTTCTGCTATATCCACCATTTTGTTCCTGATCATTCTGGTGCTGACCGCAGTTCAGTGGTTTGCAAGAAAGAAGTGGGTGTTCTATGAAACATAAAACCTCATGCCGCACCCGGCAGAAAATCACCATGGTACTGAAATATGCAGTGCTGATTTTGGTTAGTCTTTTGCTGCTGTTTCCCTTCTATTGGATGGTCATTACTTCCCTGAAAGATTCCACTCAGATCTTCGTGTTCCCGCCGGAGTTGTTTCCCCAAAAGATCACCTTTGAGAATTTCCAGCAGCTCTTTGGTCATATGAAATTCTTCCGTTATATGTGGAACAGTCTGCTAGTGTCTGGCATCAATAGTATTTGCATTGTGATTATTGCCGGCGTCACTGCCTACGCTTTTGCTAAGGTTAAATTTGTTGGTCGGGACTTGATTTTCCTGGTATTCCTGGCTGGGCTGATGGTTCCGGTGGAAGTCATTACTGTGCCTCTGTACTTCATCTTGGGTAAGATCGGTTGGGTGGACAAGCTGACCAGTTTGACCGTTCCCTCGATCTTTGGCTCTGCCGGCGTGTTTGGATTGTTCATTATGCGGCAGTTCTTTATCACCGTGCCAGACGAACTGGTGGAAGCGGCCAGAATCGATGGCTGTTCTCACTTGGGGATTGTATTCCGGATCGTTATGCCCATGGCAAAGTCCGCCATTGCTACAGTAGTCATCTTCACTTTTGCCAACTGCTGGAATGAATTCTTTCAACCGCTGATCTTCCTGAGTTCTCAGGATAACTTCACACTGCCCCTGGGGTTGGCCATGTTCGCTGACGAAGGCGGCACCAAGTGGCATCTGGTTATGGCTGCCTCAACGTTAGCCACAATCCCGTTGCTGTCGGTATTCTATATGTGCCAGAATAAGTTTATTGAAAGCATGGCTATGTCTGGCATTAAATAAAGAACATCCTATCTGAACGAAAAAGGAGAAAATATTAATGAGCGATCAGTTTGGTTATCTTGATGCGGTCGTTGATGCTCTGAAACAGGTGGAACAGACCCAGAGTGAAAATCTTAAGGCTGCTGCCGCATTGATGGCGGATGCAATTGAGCGGGACCGGCTCATCCATGTTTACGCAGGTGGCGGCCATACCACCCTTTGCATGGGCGAGATGTTTTTCCGGGCTGGTGGATTGGCTTGCATCAACCCTATGATGGAGACAGGACTTTCGGTATTCAATCAGGCCCTGAAATACTTAGAGCTGGAACGCACGGTAAATTACGGCGCAGCAATCGTTAAGTACTTCAACCTGCAAAGGGATGACATTTTCATCATCTTTCATAATATCGGCATCAATCCCGCCACCATTGACGCTGCTATGCAAGCTAAGTCGGATGGTGCTAAAATCATTGCCATTTCCAGCAGTCACTGGCAGAACGAAAGCCCTGCGGATAGCCCCATCCGCCATCCCTCCAAGAAGAACCTGTTTGACTTTGCCGACGTCTGCATTGATGATCTAAATCCTGTGGGGGACGCAGCTACTCATATAGAGGGTGTAAGCGAAGCCATGGCGCCTACCTCCAACATTGTGGACTTCTATATTGCCCACCGGCTGGAATTGGAAACCGCTGCTGAATGTATCCGCCGTGGTATCGAAGTTCCTGTGTGGCACAGTGCCAATGCCGAAGGCGGCGATGCGGCAAACAAGGAGTATTTGAACAAGTACATGGGCAGAGTAAAAATGCTTTAAGATTAATTTAAAGGAGATTGTTAAAAATGAGTACCAAGAATTTACAGGTCCCCTTTCTTCCCCAGCCTCGCATGATCGTTGCCAACGGCAATACCTGCAAAGTTGCTGGATCGGTCGTGTACAGTACCAATATGTCACAGAAGGAAAGCTATGACTACTTGCTGGGCATGGCCGGAATGACTTGTATTGAGAAGCGGGATATCGTTACCGATGATCTGAGAACTCTATATGTGGTGCTGGGCAAGGTGCCTCAGGACTTGGCTATGTACCCGGAAAGTGACGACGAGGAGGCCTACGCACTCTGCTCTACCACTGATTCCATCATCATTGCCGCCAATACCGAAAAGGGCATTGCTATGGGCATTAAATTGGTGGTAAAACTTCAGCGAGCTGGTTTACTGACAACCGGTGTATTGGTGCAGGATTATCCAGACATTCATTTCCGCGGTGTGCAGATGGAGCTTTTCCGCCCCAATGATGGCACAGAAAAGGATGACACTACACTGGCTGATGTTCGCCGCAGACTAATCGTAGCTGCCTTGTCCAACTATAATTATGTGTTCCTACAATTCTGGGGAATGTTCCCATTCCGTGATCAGCCCGGTGCTTCTTGGCCGGAGGCCTACACTTGGAAAGAAATCAGGGAGCTCATTGATTTCATTGCTGACGATCTGCATATGATCCCTTGCCCCACTCAGAATTTGGTGAGCCACGCTGCCTGGAGTCGTTTGGCTTCCCGCCAGCATGTTATGCTGGATCAGCACCCAGAGCGGGCAGATCTGTATGTCCAGGGTGGCTGGTGCTTCGCCACAGAGCGCCCCCAGACGAAGGAATTTCTGAAGTGTATTATGGATGATTTGATCGAAATATTCCGCAATCCTCCTTTCTTTAATGTTTCTGCAGATAAGTGCTTCGGCTTCGCCTCTGAAGAGGAAGATCGAATAGTTTCTGCTGATGTGCTGTTTGTAAAGCACCTGTGCTTCCTGCGGGACTATCTGACCAAGAAGGGCAGCCGCATGGTGATGTGGTCTGATATGCTTTACTCTTCCATGGACAATTTAACGTGGAAATGCTCCCCTGAGACTGCCAATTATCTGCCTAAGGATATCTTGATGAATGTCTGGACACACAATGATCCCGGCGATTATTGGGCTGACATCGACTTCTTTGAAAGTAAGGGTTTTCAGACTGTTTATGCCCCCTTCTTTAACAAAGCTGGTGCGGCCAGCATGGTCAAGCTGTGCAAGAAGCACGGCAGCTTGGGTATGTTACAGACCACTTGGCACCGTCCGGAACTGGCACTGCCAACCATCGTCTACACTGGTGGCGTTGAATGGGGTTCTGTTAGCGGCGATCCTCAGGACGAGGCACGCCTGTTTGCTGTGATCAATCTTTACAAAGAGTGATCCCTGAAGATTTTAAGGAGCAATATGCAAATAAAAGACCGAGAACATCTTGGGCCAACGGGGTATATCCTGTCCCTGTTCCATAACCTACAAGCCTTAATTTTATGCAATGTGCTGTTTCTGCTTTTTTGTATCCCTGTATTTACAGCGGGAGCCGCCCTGATTGCATTGAACCGCGTGGTTTGCAAGTTGATAGAAGAGGAAAGCGTATCCGTGATCCATGAATTTTGGCAAACTATGAAGCGCGAGTTTCTTAGTGGATTACTGACAAATGTTCTGATACTGCCAGTCGCCGTTGCCACAGGGATGTTCTCACTACGATGCCTGCGACTGTTGCTGTTGAAAGCTGTGAGTCTGCCCTTGGCCGCAGCCATTTTCCTGGTGTTTTTCCTATGCTGTAGCTTTTGCGTGTACTGGTTCCCGTTGCTGGCATTTTCTGATGCCAGCTTGGGAACAGTGCTGAAAAATACAGTGCTTCTGTGCGGTGCCAATGGCGTGTACACTGCTCTGGGGGGCATCACGACAGGAATATTATTACTGACAGGTTTCGGCCTGTTTCCCTATTCCTTCCCAGTACTGGTTTGCGTCTGGTTTGCGGTGGTTGCATTTAATGCCTGCTTCTTTGGCTGGCAGGGGGCGAAGCGATTTGTTTTTCCACCTTATTACACTACCAACCCGGAGAAAACTCAGAAAATATGGCTGGAATAATGAAACTGGAAAACAAAGAAGGAGAATATACATGTCTATCAAACATACTGCCATCAGTTATTACGGTTTTAATTATGTCGAGCACGCGGAGAAGGACTTCCGGGAAATGATCGACCATGGCGTGGACACTGTTCTGCTTGCCATTACTGAGTTCGATATGGACTTCTGGTTCCCCAACATCAACGCCATCGTGAAGAAGGCGCACGAAATGGGTCTGCGGGTCATCGCGGATACCTGGGGCATCGGCAAGTATTTTGGCGGCGAACAGGTTTCCCTGTTCCTGCAGAACAACATCCATCACCGCCAGGTCAGCGCCTACACCGGCGAAGTGCTGAACGCTGCCTGCTTCAACACCAATTCCTTCCGGGATTACTTCGAGCGCCTGTGCCTGAAGCTTGCCCGGGAGACGGAGGTGGACGGCTTCTTCTGGGATGAGCCTCACTATGCCTATCCCAAGAGCTACGCCTCCATCACCGGCGGCGCCGGCGACGACTGGGCGTGCCGCTGCCCTGAGTGCATGAAGAAGTTCCAGGAATACTACGGCTACGAGATGCCCAAGTTCATGAACGACGATGTCAAGCAGTTCCGGTGGAGAGAGGCGCTGGAAACCCTGAGCCGTGTCTCCAAGTCCCTGAAGGAGTACAATCCCAAGCTGGAGATCACCTGCTGCGTCCACGCGACCCTGAACGGCTACTACGTCACGGAGCTGCGGGGCTACGACAACTGGGACATGGTGGCGGCCTGCCCCTATTTCGACGTGTTCTCCACCACCATCATCAACTGGAGCCTGCCGGACAGCTTCTTCCAGGAGATCACCGACCGCACCGTGGCCGTGGCAAAGAAGTACGGCAAGGAATCCGAGCGGTGGCTGATGGGCTACAACAAGCGCCCCGAAAAATGGGAGCAGATCGACCACGTCGTGGACATGTACGAGGCGGCGGGCGTAGACCGTCTGGCCACCTGGACATACCGCGGCGGCTACGGCACGTCCGTCGCTGCCAAGGACGCGCTGGAGCTGTGGGACAACATCGGCCGCAACTATAAGCGGGTTCTGCAAAAGTAAGTTTTCTTCATGTGCGCGGGAATACATCATGTGAACCTGCGCGGTGCCTCCACGCAATTCCCCCTGACGGTTTCCGTCAGGGGGAATTGCTTCGCCGTGCATTCCAATTTCTGTGGGATTTTTTATTGCTTTCGCCTTGATTGACTGGAAAATCCGGGCATTTTTTAATTCTTTTGCGCATTGTTTTTTCCTCCGAAAAGAAGTATGATTTTGTCGAACAGATCAGTATTTTGGAGGAATCAGAATGACGGTTGCAGAGGCCGAAGACGAATACCTGAAAGCGGTCAGGCTCGGACAGAAGGAGTGCGCCATGCTTCAGGGGAAGGGACAGAATCCCTTTCCGCTGGTGCTGGATCAGATTTTGGGCGGCGGTGTTTCCGAGGGCGCGCAGAACGTCGGCACGCTGGAGATACCCATTGAACGGATCGTGGGTGTGAAAAGCGCCGGAAGAATTTCCGCTTTTTCGGCGGGCTTTTTCCCGCTGCTGGACTGCGAGTCGGAATTTGCGATGAAGTGGATCGCGCTGTGTCAGGCACATCATGGGGACGAGGGCATCCGCGACCCCATTATCAGCTACGAATATCTGGGAAATTTCTATGTTCAGGAGGGAAACAAGCGCCTGAGCGTGCTGAAATATTACGGAGCGGTCAGGATATCCAGCATCGTTTACCGCATCGTGCCGCCGCTGAGCCAGGGCGTGGAGATCCGCGCCTATTACGAATTCCTGGAATTTTTCAAATACGCAAAGCTGTATGACGTTCGCTACACCCATCCGGGGTACTATATGCAGCTGCTGGCGCTTACCAATCTGCCGAAGGATAGGCCGTGGACGGAGGACGAGCGCCGCCGTTTCCGGGCGTATTTCCAGTATTTCCGGGATGCGTTTGACGCTCTGGGCGGCCGGGGGCTGCACATCCAGCCGGAGGAAGCGCTGCTGCTGTGGCTGCATGTGCATCCGTTTTCTGATCTGGGAACGCTGTCCGGCACCCAGCTGAAAAAATCTCTCAGCGAATTGTGGGAGAATGTGGTGGCGATGGACTTGCCGGATTTAGTCGTGCGGACGGAAGCGGCAGGGACTGCCCCAAAGCAGTCGCTGTTTGACCGGCTGCGGCGGTCGGGTCACGTCAATGTTGCCTTCGTTCACCAGCGTACCGTGGAGACCAGCCCGTGGACATGCGCCCATGACGTGGGGAGAAGGCACCTGGAGGACGCTCTGGGGAACGCGGTCACGGTGCGCAGCTATTTCGGCGCGGACACGGCCGTCCAGGCGGAGGCGCTTCTGGAGCAGGCCGTCGCCGACGGCGCGGAGGTCATCTTCACCACGACGCCCCAGCTGATCGCGCCCAGCCTGAAGGTCTCCATCCGCTATCCCAAGGTGCGGTTCCTGAACTGCTCCATTCACATGCCCTATTCCACGGTTCGTACCTATTACAGCCGGATTTACGAGGGAAAATTCATCACCGGCGCGATTGCCGGAGCCATCGCGGACAACAATCGGATCGGATACGTGGGTTCTTACCCGATTTTCGGCGTCCCCGCCTCCATCAACGCCTTTGCCCTGGGTGCGCAGCTCACCAATCCCAGAGCGCAGATCGAGCTGAAATGGTCGTGCCTGCCGGGCAACCCGACCCAGGAGTTTATCCGGGAGGGAATCCGCGTGATCTCCAACCGGGATACACCGGTGGAGGACAAGCTGCACACGGAGTACGGCACCTATTACGTGGGCGACAACGGCGAATTTATCCCGCTGGGCTCGCCCTGCTGGGTCTGGGGAAAGTTCTATGAGAACGTGATCCGGGCGATTCTGTCCGGCACCTGGGACGACAGCCACGGACAGGCCGTGAACGACTGGTGGGGACTGAGCAGCGGCGTGATCGATGTAAAGCTGGCGGATGATCTGCCGGAAGGCGTGAAAAATCTGGCGCTTTACCTGCGCAGCGGCATCAAGAACGGAACGATCGACCCCTTCCGCAGAAAGATCGTTGCCCAGGGCGGCGTGGTCAGGAACGACGGCTTACGGACGCTGGGGGCGGAAGACCTGCTTCACATGGACTGGCTGTGCGAAAATATCCACGGCGCGATTCCCACCTATGACGAGCTGCTCCCGATTTCCAGGCCGACGGTGCGGCTTCTGGGCATTTACCGGGATACCATTCCGGAAAGTGATGTTATGTAAACTTCAATCCAAAAGAAAAGGACGTATTGCAATTGACTGCAATACGTCCTTTTTGTAATTCTCAGTGCTTCCAGGTGGCGTACAAGCGGCTGGTGATCTTCTCGGAGGCTTCCCGGAGGGGCTCCAGATAGGGCAGAAGCGTGCTGGTATCCTCGACGCCGATAAAGCCGCTGAAGGACAGTGTGGCAATGATTGTGCCGGTATAGTTGCGGACGGGCACGGCAATACAGGTGCCGTTCATGACGGATTCACTGTGGTCGAAGGCGTAGCCGTTGCGTTCGGCCTCCCGGATGGCCTGGCGGAAAACCGCTGGGTCGGTGATGGTGTAGGGGGTGAGGGGCACCATTTCGCAGGAGGACATGATCTGCTCCATCAGGCTGACGGGAAGCTCGGACAGAAGGATCTTGCCGCCGGCGCAGGCGTAGAAGGGGAGGGTCGTCCGGAGAGGCGGGGTATAATCCATCAGCTTGCTGGTACGGGATTGCTGCAAAATCGTGCAGTAAGCGCCGTCCCGCACCAGAAGGTTCATGGCCTGATTGTATTTTGCGGTGTATTCCTTCATGACGTACAGCGCGACCTCCCGCAGAGCGAGGTAGAGGTTGTCCTTCTCAGTCACGAAGCTGATCTTACCGCCCACAATATAGCGGTCGTCGTTGGTCTGAAATGCCCAGCCTGCCATTTCCAGCGTTTTCAGGATGCGGCAGGTGGTGGAGGCGGTGAGGCAGCATTGTTTGGCGATTTCGTTGACGCCCAGGCTCCCCTTGGTCACTCTCAGCAGATCGAGAACATTGAGGGCGTTGTCTACCATTTTGATGGTTTCACTGGGCTGTTCTTGTGTTCGCAATGTCGTTCTGTCCTTTCGCGGGATTGCGGCAGACGGCGATGCCTGCCGGAATGGGTATTTCCTGCCTGCCGGGGCTTGCGCATCGCCTTTTCCACTGAGATTATCATACATAATCTGGGAACATTTGTCAATGTTTACCTTAAAATGTTGGGCAAAGAATGTTTTTTTAGGATTATCCGAAACCGGAATGTTCATTCCGGAAAAATAAAGGCCAAATCAAGTGAAATTAGCCAAAACTTGACCTTCCACATTGTGCGTTTGTACAAAAAGCTTAAATAACGAAAAAAGAGCTTGCAATTTTTGTCTGATTGCGTTAGTATACGAGTGGAATAACTATTCCAGAAAATAAGGAACAGAAAAACAACAAAGGAGTACTTAGAAAATGGCTAGACAGAAGCTTACCGGTATTTATATTCCCGTAGTGACCCCGTTCAACGAGGACGAGACCATCAACTTTGCCGCGATCGACGAGGTGGCCAAGTTCCTGGCGGAGAACGGCGTTGACGGCATCATCCCCTCCGGCTCCACCGGCGAAATGATCGCCATGACCAAGGAAGAGCAGATGGCCGTGAACAAGGCGTACATCCAGGCCGGCCACAAGTACGGCATCAAGGTCGTCGCCTCCACCGGCGCTTACCGCACCGGCGACGTCATCGAGATGAGCAAGGCCGCCGAGGCCGACGGCGCCGACGGCGTCATGGTCGTCACTCCCTGGTACATGGGACCCAACAAGGAAGAGCTGTATCACCACTACAAGGCCATCCACGATTCCATCGACATCTCTCTGATGATGTACCACAACCCCTACTACTCCACCGTGCTGCTGGACGACCGGTTCATCGCCAAGATGTACAACGAAGGCTGCATCGACGCCATCAAGGAGCGCCAGGCCGACGTGTTCCGTCAGCAGAATCTGCGCCGCCTGACCGACGACAACTTCGCCATCTTCTACGGCTACGACGTCTGCCCCGTTGAGACCCAGTCCACCTGGTCCGACGGTTGGGTCGTGGGCACCGGCAACCTGTTCCCGAAGGAAAACAGCACCATTTACAAGCTGGCCAAGGCCGGCAAGCTGAAGGAAGCCATGAAGGCACAGGAAGAGCTGATGTGGCCGTATCTGCCCCTGTTCACCGAGCCCGACTCCAACGGCGACGTGCTGTGGCTGCAGATGATCAAGATCGGTCTGAAGATGCGGGGCGTCAACGCCGGCTACTGCCGGAAGCCCGTCATCAACGGTCTGCCCCAGGAGGACATGGATCGTCTGACCGCCGCCCTGAAGCATTACAACTACATCTGAGGAAACCAATCAAGTGCCTTTCATACATGCTCTGCCCCCGCGCCCCTTTCCGGGGGCAGAGCACGACCCCCAGCGATGCATGGAATAACGGCTCAGGCCGTGAAAATAAAAACCGGAACCATAAAATAAGACTGGAGGAACGAAAAAATGAAAAAAGCGATTAGTTTGCTTCTGGCGCTGATCATGCTGTGTTCCCTGCTGGTAGCCTGCGGAAACGGCAAGACGACAGAGCAGCCTGCTGCATCCGCCGCAGGAGAAACCAAGGCGGAGGAAAAGCCGGCGGGTGACGCCGCTGCCCAAAAGACGACCATCACCGTCCTGCGTCCGGGCGATCAGGATAAGGTCGCTTCCTTCATGGAGCCCGCCGTAGCGGCCTTCGAGAAGGAAAATCCCGACATCCACGTTGAAATCATGTACGAATCCTGGCCCGGCTGGATCCAGACCTACCCGACTTATTTTGAAGCCGACACGCAGCCTGACGTCATCTTCTGGTGGGACAATAAGCTGCATGATTCCTCTGCCAATTCCCACCTGGTAAACCTGACACCCTATCTGAGCGACGAGCTGATCAAGAAGATTCCCGAGGGCGTGTGGAATCTGGTCGATCCCGGCGATATGGACGGATTGTACTACATCCCCAGCTCGGTGGATACGTTCGTTCTGTACTACAACAAGGACGTTTTCAAGGAAGCCGGACTTGACCCTGACGCACCTCCCACCAACTGGGACGAGCTGCTGAACGCGGCTAAGACCATCAAGGAAAAGACCGGTAAGCCCGGCGTCGGCGTTCCCGCCATCAACGGCGCGGAAGTTCTGGAAGAGTTTGTCGGCTGCTTCCTGAACCAGGCCACCGAAGCTCCCATTCTGGACAGCAACAGTATGCCTCTGTTTAACACCCCTGAGGGCCTGGAAGCGCTTAAATTCCTGGAGCAGTTGTGGCCCTACGTGCAGGAGTCTCCCACCGAGTACGGCCGCGGCGACCTGCGTCCTCTAATGCGTGACGGTCAGGTCGGTATGCTGATTGAAGGCCCCTGGGCTGTCAGCACCATGATCGCCGCTTACGGAGAGGACTTCACCAAGGACGGCCCCGTAGGCATCGCGGAGCTGCCGGTCGGCCCCAACGGCAAGAAGATCACCTGGGCAGGCACCAACGGCTGGATCGCCACCAGAGAGGCCACTGCGGAGGCTTCCGCCAAGTTCATTGAGTACCTGATGAGCGACGAGGTTCTGAAGCAGCACCATCTGGTCTACGGCTCCGGTCCTCTGTACGCTTCCGAGCTGGAAGACCCCGCTTTCCAGCATGACTACTGGGATGTCTTCTACCGTGAGACTCAGGAGTACTCCCTGTTCGGCATGATCGGTAAGAACAGCGCCACTCCCGCCGCCTACTACACGGCGCTTGAGGAAGTCTGGCAGCAGTTCCTGCTGGGTCAGCTGGACGCCCAGGGCGCAATGGACGCCGCTGTCGCCGCTGTGGAAGGCGTTACCGCCAGAAACAGCTAAGGAATCTCTGTTACACAGAAACAGAATACCCAGCTTTACCCTGACTTGAAACCGGTTTGTCCGGGCTGGTTGAAAAGCCAGCCCGGATTTTTCAGTCCCCCAATCTGGAGGTGTCTAATTTGAAAAAATTACAGAGAAGAAGGATTCTGCTTTCCCTGCTTCCGCTGGCAGTCCTTCTCTGCTTCGTATACGGTTACTCTCTGATCACGGTGCTGTTCAGCGCCTTCACCGGCTTTACCGGCTCCTCGGCGGGAAAGTTCGTCGGCATGAAGAACTTCCAGCTGATTTCCAAGGACATCTGGCCCACGGTCAAAATCACCCTTATCTGGACCTTCGGTTCCGTGCTGCCCGCCATGGTGATGGGACTTGCCCTGGCCGTTTTCTGCAACCGCAAGTTTAAAGGCAAAAAAGCCGTCGTTTCCATCAATCTGATTCCCTATGCCATTCCTTTGATTATTGTCGCTTCCTGCTGGCGTTTTGTATACAATCCTGATTTCGGCGTCCTGAACGTTCTGCTCAGCAAGCTCGGCCTGATCGAGAAGCCTGTCAGTTTCCTGGGCTTTGATCTGGCGCTGCTGTCGGTCATCATTGCCCGTATCTGGCGGGCGATGCCCTTTGCGTTTATGAACTATTATTCGGCGCTGACCACCATCCCCAAGGATCTGTATGAGGCCGCCGCCATCGACGGCGCGTCCCCCTCTCAGGCCTTCTGGAACATCACCATGCCCCATCTGCGGACGACCACCTCCAGCACGCTGCTGGTGCTGACGGTGTGGACGTTCATGGTGTTCGACATCATCTTCGGCATGACCGGCGGCGGCCCCGTCAACGCCACGAAGACCCTGCCCATGCGCATCTATCAGGAGATGTTTGGCATGAAGAACCTGGGCACGGCCTCGGCCTGGTCGCTGATCGCCATCGGCGTATTGGTGATCGTTACCATCCTCTACTGGAACATGGATAAGGAGGATAAGTCATGAGTAAGCCTTCTGCTGCCTTCAAGGTTATCCGCGGGGTTCTGTGCGCCATTTTCTGCGTGTTCGCGCTGCTGCCTGTGTACGCCGCGCTGATCGTCGCCCTGACGCCCTACTCCAATATGCTGGAGCCCCAGCTGTTTCCCCACTATTTTGCCATCGGCAACTTCTGGGAAGCGTTTCAGTCCATCGGCAGGAACGTGCTGAACAGCTTCCTGTACGCTGCCTTTGCAACCATTGTCACCACCGTGATCGCGGTGCCTGCGGCCTACTGCCTGGCGCGGTACCGCTTTGCCGGACGGAAGGCGGTCTCCTTCGCCCTGATGCTGACGCAGATGATGGCGGGCATCGTGGTGCTGCCTACCTTATATAAAATGCTGAACAATCTGGGACTACTGAATTCCAGAGTGGTATTGGTTATCGTGTTCGCGGCGTTCAACCTGGCGCTGGTGGTCACCATTTTGCAGGGCTACTTTGCAACGCTGCCCACGGGGCTGGACGAGGCGGCGGCCATTGATGGCTGCAACTACCTGGACGTGCTGGTGCGGATCATTCTCCCCGTCAGCGGCCCCGGCATTGCGGTGGGCGCGATCTTCGTGTTCGTCAACAGCTATAACGATTTCGTGATCCCCCTGTTCCTCCTTTCCAACGCCAACCACTACCCGCTGACGCTGAAAATTTACTCCATGCTCAGCGATACCACCATCCGCTGGCACATCATGGCGGCGGCGTCCCTCATCGGCATTCTTCCCCCGGTGGCGCTGTTCACCTTCTTCCAGAAATACATCATTCAGGGCGTCACCACCGGCGCTGTGAAGGGATAAGAAAATGATGGATTCTGTGCTGAATGCGGCGGTGATCGGCTGCGGCGCGATCGCCCGGAAAAAGCACATCCCCATTGCCGTAGAAGACCCGCATGTGCATATCAAGGCGCTTTGCAGCCGCTCCCGGGTGTCTGCGGAAAGCTGCAAGGCGGAGTTTGGCTGTACGGACGCCGATGTTTATGAGAATGCGGAGGATGTGTTTGCCAGGGACGATATTGACCTGGTCTTCCTGTGTACGCCCAATGACGCCCACGCGGACTACGCGGTGGGTGCAATGGAGAGCGGAAAGCACGTGATCTGCGAAAAGCCCATGGCTGCCCGCCTTGCCGACGCGGAGAGAATGTTGGCTTCTTCCCAAAGGCGCGGGAAACTGCTTCACATTTCCTATCAGAACCGCTATACCGATCAGGCACTGTACGCAAAGCGTCTGATCGACGAGGGCGTCCTGGGGGACGTCTACTACGCAAAAGCCTACGCCTTGCGCCGCAGGGCAGTCCCTATCTGGGGAGCGGCAGGACGCAAATCCCAGGGGGGCGGGCCACTGATGGACATCGGCAGCCACGTCATTGATCTGGCGCTGTGGCTTGGCGGTTGCTTTGCGCCGGAATATGCCATGGGAACTGCCTACGACCGTATCGGCCGAACAGGAAGCGCGGCGAACCACTGGGGCAGCTGGAATCCGGAAGAATACGAGGTGGAAGACCTGGCCGTCGGTCTTGTCCGGATGAAAAACGGCATGACCTTGTCCATAGAGGCGTCCTACGCCCTCAACGTCGTGGAGGAAAAGGAAGCCAGCGTGGATTTGTTCGGCACGGCTGCGGGGCTGGAGCTGCGCCAATCCGACGGCGTCGCCATCGTGCAGGAGCTGGGGGACAGGATGGTCATTTCCAGAACGGGCATCCAGCACACCATTCGCGGCTTGACCCCCGGCGTGGCTTCCCAAAGCCCGTCCCGGCGGGAGCATGATGCGGTCATTGCCATGCTCTTGGACGGTGGGACGGTCGACCCGGCGGCGGAGCAGGCGCTGGCCGTTGCCAGAATCGTTGACGGAATATATCGGTCGGCATCCGCCGGCTGCGGTATATCATTCTGATCCCGTGCTTCGGCACGGGAAAATTACAGGAGGCATCCATCATGCAGAAGTATCAGATACCTTGGGGACAGTGGTACGAGCAGTCCACAAGAACCCTGACGTTCCCGGATGACTGGGATGTGCGCTACTGCGCCATGCAGCATCTGGAAACCCTGACCAAGGAGCAGATCCTCGATAAGATTGACCACCCCATCGGAAGCGCTTCGCTGGAAACACTGGCGGCCAACAAGAAAAGCGCGTGTATCATCATCGACGACATCTCCCGCCCCACCCCCGGCGCACTGCTGCTGCCGATGATCATAAAGAAACTGGTGGATGCGGGCATGGACGATTCTCAGATCAAAGTCCTGATCGCCCTGGGCGGACACCGCCCCATGACCCGGCAGGAAATGACCATCAAGGTCGGCTCCTGGGTCATCGAGCACGTGATGGTCCTCAACCATTCGCCCTTCTCCGCAGACCTGGTCACCGTTCCGGACGACAGACAGGTCATCAAGATCAACAAGCATTTCATGGACGCCGATCTTCGCATTGCCGTGGGCTGCATCGTCCCCCATACGCTGGCTGGCTTTTCCGGCGGCGCAAAGGCGGTCATCCCCGGGATCGGCGGCATCGAGACCCTGCATTCCAACCACACCCTTGTGTTCGCGGATCAGAATTCCAGCATGTCCTTCAAGACCAGCACCTGTGACCCGGACAACCCCATGCGCAAGAACATGGAGCAGATCGTGGGCAAGGTGGGGCTGGACTTCATCATCAATGTGGTGCTGAACGACAAAATGGAGGTGGCGGACGCCTTCGCCGGTCACTTCATTGAAGCTCACCGCGCCGCCTGCCGGCGGGCGATGGACGCACTGCACACGGAGCTTGTGGAAAATGCGGACATCGTGATTTCCTCCGCCTTCCCCAAGGATACGGAATATTCTCAGATCGGCACCTGCTTTGCCGTCTTAGGTCACTACAAGGAACGGTGCATCCGCAGGGACGGCACCATCGTCGCCATGACCGCGGCCAGCGAGGGTGCGGGCTTCCACTCCCTGTTCGGGCCGGGCATGAGCCTGTTTTCTCCCCATGACGATAACATTCCGCCGCTGGAGCTCCACGGCATCCAGACCTGCATCTGCTCCGACGGCGTGAAGGAAATCGATATCCGCCAGTTCTACCGGGGACAGACCCCCAGAATTTACGCAAGCTGGGAGGAAATCCTGCCGGAGCTTACGGAAAAGTACCGTGGAAAGAAACCTCTGGTGGCCATTTACCCCATGGGCGCCATCCAGATCGGAAATATGAAAGAGAAATAGGGATAACGCTATGAAAACAAATTTTGATGTGGTAATCGTCGGCGGCGGCGTCATTGGCAGCGCCGTGGCCCGGGAGCTTTCCAGATACAAGCTCTCCATCTGCGTGCTGGAAAAAGAACTGGACGTGTGCAACGGCACCAGCGGACGAAACACCGGACTGCTGCACTCCGGCATCCTCCACGAAAAAGGTACCCTCCGGGCGATCTGCTCCATGGAGGGCAACGCGGAATTCGAGACCGTGGCGGCGGAGCTGGACGTACCCTTCCGGCGCTGCGGAAAGCTGATCGTCGGCTTCGGGGATGAGGAACGCAAGCGCCTGGAAAAATTTTATCAGCGGGGCTTGGACAACGGCATCCCGGGACTCAGGATGATCGACCACGAGGAGCTGAAAAAAATCGAACCCAGCGCGGAGGGGGATTTTGCTCTGCTGGTACCTACCGCGGGCATTCTGTGTCCCTTCACCTATACCATCGCCCTGGCAGAGAACGCAGCCATGAACGGGGCAAAATACTATTTTGACCACGCCGTCACCGGCATCCGCCGGGAGGCGGACGGAACCTTCACGGTACATACGACCCACGAGGATTTCACCGGCCGCTGGGTGATCAACTGCGCCGGCATCTACGCCTACCAGGTGTCCCAGTGGCTGGGATTCGGCGCGTATACGCCGGACAGAGTCAAGGGTGAATACATCATTCTGGACAAGCGGGTGGGAAAGCACCTGTCCCGGCCGGTTTACCCCACCCCCAACGAGTACGGCGCCTTCGACGTCCATGTGACGCCCACCATCGACGGCAATGTCCTGGTTGGCCCCACCATCGAGAATATCGGCGGCCGGGTGGACTATGACGCCACCCAGGATATGATCAACGTTCTGGGCAGCAACGGCAATAAGCTATTCTCCTACGTCAAGCGGGATTATTACATCCGCAACTACGTAGGCGTGTTCCCCACGGTGAAGAACCCCGACGGAGGCGGCGAGCTGGATTTCCAGATTCAGACCAAAAAGGAAGTTCCCCGCGCGGTCAACCTGGTCTGCATCAACTCTCCCGGCCTGACCAGCGCGCTGCCCATCGCCAGACGTGTCGTGGAGAAGGTGATGGAGCAGGAGGCTCTGACCACCGACCCGGCCTTCAACCCCATCCGCAAGGGTATTGTCCGTTTCGCGGAAAAGAGCAAGGAAGAGCAGGCGGCGCTGATTGCCCAGGATCCCGATTACGGCGAGATTTTCTGCCGCTGCGAGTGCGTGACGAAGGCCGAGATCAAACAGGCCGCCCACAATATCCTTGGGGTGTCCACGGTCAGCGGCATGAAATACCGCACCCGGGCGACCATGGGACGCTGCCAGGGCGGCTATTGTGAGACCCGTGTCACGGCGCTGCTGGAAGAAGAGCTGGGCAAGGAGAAGACCGAAATTCTTCTGAACAAGAACGGCGCCTATATGTTTGTGGGGGATGTGAAATAATGAAAATGCATGATGTAGTCATTATCGGCGGCGGCCCCGCCGGACTTGCGGCTGCCGTCCAGCTGAAAAAGCAGGGCGTGGACGACATTCTCATTATCGAGCGGGAAAAGCAGCTTGGCGGCATTCTGCGCCAGTGCATCCATGACGGCTTCGGCCTGACCCGCTTCGGCGAGACCCTCAGCGGCCCGGAGTATTCCCAGCGCTTTATCGACATGGCGAAGGAATTGGGCATTGAAGCCATTACCAACGCCACCGTCATCGACCTGACCGGTGACAAGATCGTCACTGCGGCCACGAGAGACGGCCTGCTCCAGGTGCAGGCGAAGGCTGTCGTCCTGGCCATGGGCTGCCGGGAGCGCACCCGGGGCGCGCTGGCCATTCCCGGCTCCAGACCTTCGGGAATCTATAACGCCGGCGTTGCCCAGAGCTATATCAATCTTTACAATACCATGGTGGGCAGGGAAGTCATCATCATGGGGTCCGGCGATATCGGCATGATCATGGCGCGGCGTCTGACCCTGGAGGGCGCGAAGGTGAAGGCGGTATTTGAGGTGCTGCCCTATCCCAGCGGCCTGCCCCGGAATATCGAGCAGTGCCTGAACGACTACGGCATCCCCCTGTACCTGAGCCACTCCGTGGTCAGGATCAAGGGCGAGAAGCGCATTGAGGGCGTCACGGTGGTGCAGGTGGACGAGAAAATGCGTCCCATTCCCGGCACGGAGGAGGACTTCTCCTGCGATACCCTGGTGCTTTCCGTCGGTCTGATTCCGGAGAACGAGCTTTCCCTCGCGGCGGGTGTTCTGCTGGACGGACGGACAAAGGGCGCTTATGTGGACGAAAACTATCAGACCAGCGTCCCCGGCGTGTTTGCTGCGGGCAATGTGCTCCATGTGCATGACCTGGTGGACTTTGTCTCCCAGGAGGCGGAAGCGCTGGCAAACGGCGTCGCGGCCTATCTGAAAGAGGGCGCACTCCCCGCCTGCGGCCTGACGGTGGAGACTTGCCCGGTCATCGGACATGTGATCCCCCAGAAGGTCAGCGGAACCAAGGATTTCAGTCTTTCCTTCCGCGTCCGCAGACCCATGGGCAAGTGCAGAATTGAGGTCAGACAGGGAGATACGCTGCTGACGGCGGTCAAGCTGCCCAAGGCCATTCCTGCGGAGATGATCCAGTTCACCGTTCCCTGCAAGGAAATGACCGCTGACCGGAATGTGGAGGTGTTTGTCGATGAAGTGTAGAACCTTTACCTGTATCGTATGCCCCAACGGCTGCGTCATCGAGACAAAAAGCGAACCCGGTAAGGAAACCGTGGTCACCGGCAACAAGTGCAAGCGGGGCAAGGAGTACGTATTGCAGGAGCTGACCGACCCCCGGCGCACCATCGCTACCACTGTCCGTATCACCGGTGCGTCGCTGCCCCTTTGCAGCGTGCGCTTAAACCGTGCCATCCCGAAGAAGGACATTTTCCGGGTCATGGAGGAGATCGACAAGGTGCAGTTGACTGCCCCGGTCAGAATCGGCCAGATCGCCATCGAAAACGTGTGCGGCCTGGGCGCAGATGTGATCGTCACCAAGAACATGGATATGGTGGGGTAGACGTTTCCCTATCTGAACAGCATATAAATTTAACCGCGAACCCGGAAAATTGGGTTCGCGGTTTTTTATGGGATAATCAGTTTTCGCCGTACCACATTTCGTAGTTCGGGTCTGAATCTGCCGTGGAATATTTCTTGAACACCGGCTCCAGCAGAAGGGACTGCACATAGCAGACCACACCCGGAACGAACAGCAGCGCGGCAGGATTGGAGAGCACCAGCAGAATCCCGGCGGCCAGCAGCAGGGTACAGCCGAGGACGATGTGGAGATGTTTCCCGATTACCATCAGCAGAAAGCGCACAAGCGCCTCGCCCTTATGATAAAACCGGGAGATCGCAGGGTAGACGAAGGAGAGGGGGAGCGAACCCAGAATGGCCAGCCCCACCAGAGCATAAAAGCCGATATCCGCGCCGCTCTGCGCCGCCGTCAGATAAGGAATGGCGAAATAGGCCAGAACGCCGAAATAGCACAGAAAAACCATATTGATGTTCAGGCTTTGCAGAAAGTTGCTCCGGAATTCCCGGAAGAATGCGGCAAAAAGGGAATCCTGATTCCGCCGGAGCACCTTCACGACGGTGTAATAAAGGGCGGCGGTGGAAGCGCCGATGGTGATGACGGGAAGAGCGCAAATTGTCCACAGAATGCTCAGGAGGATCAGCTGCCCCAGCAGATTCAGAAACGAAAACAGGGGATTTTTCTTTTTGGAGTTCATGGCATACCCTTTCGCTGAAAAAACCAATGCCATGGCGCGGCCATGGCATTGCACCTTTGATCGTTTACCAGTTCCAGCACCGATACAGGCTCTGGGAGATTTTCTTGGAAGCCTCCTGCAAAGCAGGGAGGTACTCCAGCAGCTCGTCCGTATCCTGCACGCCCACAAACCCGCTGAAGGACAGGGACGCGATGATGGTTCCCTCGTTGTCCCGTACCGGCACGGCGATGCAGCTGCCGTTTTCGGAGGACTCCCGGTCGTCAAAGGCGTAGCCCCGGGTGGCGACATAGCGAAGCGCCTGCCAGAACTGTTCCGGGCTGGTGATGGTATGGCTGGTCAGCGGTACCATTTCACAGGAGCTGATGATCTGCTCCACAAGGCTGACGGGAAGCTCGGAGAGCAGCACCTTGCCGCCGGCGCAGGCGTAAAAGGGGAGGGAGGAAAACAGCGGCGGGATATACTCCACCAGTCTGCCGGTGCGGGACTGCTGGATGATGTTGCAGTGGATGCCCTCCCGCACCATCAGGTTCATGGCCTGATTGTACTTGGCGGTGTACTCCTTCATGACAAAGCCCGCCACATCGCTTAAAGCCACGTACAGATTGTTCTTCTCCGTGACGAAGCTCATCTTCTGCCCTGGAATATAGCGGTCGTCGCTTAACTGGAATACCCAACCCGAAACCTCAAGGGTTTTCAGGATCCGGAATGCGGTGGAAGGGCTGAGATCGCAGCGCTTGGCGATTTCGTTGACGCCGAGCCGTTCCTTGCTGGTGCGCAGCAAGTCCAGCACAGTCAGCGCACGCTCCACCATCTTGATTGTTTCAACTTGCTGTTCAGTCTGTTCTTTCACGCAAATAACCTCCCGATTCGGCCGAATGTATGCAAGGAAAACAGGAAAAATATGGAAGAAAAATATGAGAAAATAACGAATACACATCCTTCTGCCTAAAGTATATCGTCGGGATTTCGTTTTGTCAATAACTTGATTCCATGAAATCCGGAAATCGCTGATTTTACTTGAATTTGCCGAAAAATTGGATTGGCCATTTCGGATTTGCGGCAAAGAACATGTGCGGGATACTGTGGATATTTGGCAATAATTCACAAAAGATGGATTAGCAAATAGCCAAAATAACCAAATTGCTGGAAAAACAGAAAATTCTATTGACTTTATTGCCTAACCGTGATAAAACGTAATTGGAATGAACATTCCGAAAATTGCATGACATAAAGGAGTCAACCAACATGGCTAGACAGAAGCTTACCGGTATTTATATTCCCGTAGTGACCCCGTTCAACGAGGACGAGACCATCAACTTTGCCGCGATCGACGAGGTGGCCAAGTTCCTGGCGGAGAACGGCGTTGACGGCATCATCCCCTCCGGCTCCACCGGCGAAATGATCGCCATGACCAAGGAAGAGCAGATGGCCGTGAACAAGGCGTACATCCAGGCCGGCCACAAGTACGGCATCAAGGTCGTCGCCTCCACCGGCGCTTACCGCACCGGCGACGTCATCGAGATGAGCAAGGCCGCCGAGGCCGACGGCGCCGACGGCGTCATGGTCGTCACTCCCTGGTACATGGGACCCAACAAGGAAGAGCTGTATCACCACTACAAGGCCATCCACGATTCCATCGACATCTCTCTGATGATGTACCACAACCCCTACTACTCCACCGTGCTGCTGGACGACCGGTTCATCGCCAAGATGTACAACGAAGGCTGCATCGACGCCATCAAGGAGCGCCAGGCCGACGTGTTCCGTCAGCAGAATCTGCGCCGCCTGACCGACGACAACTTCGCCATCTTCTACGGCTACGACGTCTGCCCCGTTGAGACCCAGTCCACCTGGTCCGACGGTTGGGTCGTGGGCACCGGCAACCTGTTCCCGAAGGAAAACAGCACCATTTACAAGCTGGCCAAGGCCGGCAAGCTGAAGGAAGCCATGAAGGCACAGGAAGAGCTGATGTGGCCGTATCTGCCCCTGTTCACCGAGCCCGACTCCAACGGCGACGTGCTGTGGCTGCAGATGATCAAGATCGGTCTGAAGATGCGGGGCGTCAACGCCGGTTACTGCCGGAAGCCCGTCATCAACGGTCTGCCCCAGGAGGACATGGATCGTCTGACCGCCGCCCTGAAGCACTACAACTACATCTGATCAAGGCAAATCGCTTTTTCATTTTTTCTCCGCCGCGCCGCAGGGAGCGCGCTCCCTGCGGCCCTCCATTCGTATCCCTGCTGATCCATAATCTACTTGCACGGAGCAAGTACTTTATAAGGGAAACTCTGAATCAATCGCCTTCGGCTGAGCAGCGGGTCTTTTGCCCCCATGCCGCAGGCTGAAAAACGGGAAATATAGCGCAGCCGTTGTCGGCGTAAGCCGACTTACGGATGCGGCATACCCCTTGCGGGTACATGAAGTATTCCTCCGTTTTCCATCCTTTGCCTGGCGGCAAAATCCCTCGCTGTCAGCTTTCGTCGATTGAATCAGAGCTTCCCGAACCATCAACAAGAAAGGAACGATCAAAATGACAAAGATGTACAAACGACTGCTGGCTATGGTGTTGGCCGTACTGATGGTTCTCTCCATGGCAGCCTGCGGCGGCGATTCCCAGGCTCCCGCCCAGGAGACGAAGACCACCACTCCCGCTGCTGCGGATGCCCCCGCCCCGTCCGGCGAAAAGCAGAAAATCGTAATCTGGAACAACAACACCAACGAAAATCAGCTGAAGGCTCTGGAAGCGCAGATGAACGACATCGCTGCGGAGATGGGCTTTGAGTTCGAGATGGTGGCTGTTTCCTTCAACGAAATGTACACCAAGCTGGCTACCGCCATCGACGCCGGGGAAGCCCCCGACATCATGAACACCAACTTCGCAGGCTGCGCGTACCTGTACGAGAACGGTATGCTCACCGACCTGACCGACGTGGTGGAAGGCATTGGCAAGGATCGCTTCGTTGCTTCCTACATCCGCACCCTGACCGTGGGCGACCAGATCTGGGGTCTGCCCGACTGGTCCATGCACACCTCCGTCTGGTACCGCAAGGATCTGTTTGAGCAGAAGGGGCTCTCCATCCCCACCAACTGGGAAGAGTTCAAGGCCTGTGCCGAAGCCCTCTGCATCGACGAGGACAACGACGGCAACATTGACATCTACGGTTTTCCCGTCCCCATGGACGCCGTTCAGGTTGCTCCCCAGACCTATTACGAAATGCTTTATTCCGCAGGTGTGACCACCGTCGATCCCAAGACCGGCGAGTACTGCTTCGGCAAGGAGCTTGACATGGCCGAGAAGACCATGGAGTACATGATCGATCTGTACAAGGTCGCGTCTCCTCCCGCCGCTACCGCATGGAGCTGGGGTGACTACCGCAACGCTCTGGTGGAAGGCACCGTGGCTATGACTCTGGACATGGGCGCCGTCATCGGCAACGCCCAGGCCAATAACCCCGACATGGTCGAGAAGCTGGGCTGCTTCGACTTCCCCGGCCCCGACGGCACCAAGTACGCTTCCTTCGGTTCCGGCTATGCCTTCGTGGCGGGCAACACCGGCTCCGACGAGAAGATCGCTCTGGTCAAGGAAGTTCTGGGCAAGCTGTACACCCCCGAGCGGGCGGCAGAGCGCGCCCTGGCGCGTCCCATGTTCGCGTTCCCCGCTATGTATGACGCCCTGGAGATCTACAAGGCCGACGAGAAGGTCGCCCAGTTCCAGACCGAGATCGACACCATCGTCGATGCGTTCGAGAACAACAACTGGTACTGGTACGGCATGGAGCATGAGTTCAGCGGCCTTTGCTCTCAGATCGAGTCCACCACCTTCTTCGGCGAAGCCATGCAGTCCGTTGCCCTGGGCACCATGACCGCACGGGAAGCTGTGGAATACATCGACGAGCAGCTGCAGGAGCAGATCGCTATTCTGGAAGACTGAGGAAATTCTGAATCAATCGTTTTACGGCTGTGAGCGGGCGGGAAACCTCTCGCTCACAGCGTTTGACAAAGGAACCTCTGAATATATCAGAGCTTCCATAACCGCTATGCACCGGGAAGGAGCATCCGTATGCAAGAAAGAATAGACCACCATCACTCCGCGCTGACGAGCTTTCACAGAAAACGACAGATCGCAGGCTGGATGTTTGCGATTCCCGCAGTTATTTTCCTGTGCGTGTTTGTCTTCTACCCGGTGCTGTACAACGTTTGGCTGAGTTTCACAAACGCGAAGCGCCTGAGCAGTGACAACTTACAGTTCGTGGGGCTGAAGAACTACATCAAGCTCTTCACGGACAAAACCTTTGCCAAGCGCTTCTGGACAGAAATCGTCTGGACGGTGACCTCCGTGATTGGCCAGATTGTGGTGGGGCTGCTGTTCGCGCTGGTCATCAGCAACAAGCACCTGAAGGGCGGCACGGTACTGCGCACGTTCCTGCTGGTGCCCTATGTGGTGCCCGCCATCGTCATTGCCCTGGTCACCCGGTGGATGCTCTCCGGCGACTATGGCATTATCAGCGTGTGGCTGCAAAATATGGGGGTGCTGCCCCACCGGCAGACCCTTCTCGCCCTCCCGGGACCTGCCCTGGCCGTGGTCATCATCGTCAACATCTGGCGCTCCTACCCCTTCCCCATGCTCATCTACTGGGCGGCACTGAAGAGCATCGACGCCGTGATGTATGAGGCGGCGCGGGTGGACGGCGCGAATTCCTGGCAGATCTTCTGGAGGATCACGCTGCCCCAGCTGAGGGACACGACCCTGATTCTGCTGGTGCTGCGCACCGTCTGGACGGCCACCTACTACGACCTGATCCAGATGATCACGGGAGGCGGCCCCGCCGGAGCGACGACCCACCTGCCCATCATGATCTACCAGAACTCCTTCGGCAATCCCAATATCGCCTACGCTTCCGCCGTCGCAGTATTCCTCGGCGCACTGATGTTCGTGTTTGTGGTGATTTACGCGAAGAAGTCCGGCGCTGTCGAAGACTGACGCAGAAAGGAGAATAACCATGAAGTCTCATTCCGGTAAAATTGATCTCCATTCTGTGAAAACCCGCAGACTGCTGGAAAAAATCGGTCTGACCATCGTCGTGGTGATCATGATCGTGATCGTCGGTCTGCCCCTGGCGTGGATGGCGCTGAGTTCCTTCAAGCCCTCCACGGAGCTGTTCAAAATGCCGCCGTCCATTCTACCCAAGGAATGGAGCCTGGTGTGGTATCGGGACGCTTTCGGAAACAGCGAGGTTATCCGGTACTTCCTGAATAGCCTGTTGATCTCCGGCGTCACCATGGTCATCGACGTGATATTCGGCACCTTCGCCGCCTACTCCCTGGTTCGCTTCGAGTACACCGGGCGGAAGACCATTATGATGGGCGTCCTGGCGGCCTACTGCATCCCGCCGATCATGCTTATGGTTCCACTGTACCGCATCATCGCCGGTATGGGGCTGAAGGACAGTTACCTCGGAATCATCATCGGCCATCTGACGGTCACGTTCCCGTTTTCCGTGTGGCTTCTCATGTCCTTCTTCCGGAAAATTCCGAAGGTTCTGGACGAGGCCGCATTGGTGGACGGCGCGGGCAGTATGCAGACCTTTGTGCTGGTAGACCTGCCGCTGTGCATTTCCGGTATCCTGAGCACCGGAATTATGGCGTTCATTCTTTCCTGGAATGAATTCCTCCTGTCCAGCGTGCTGATCTCCCACGACTACATGAAGACTCTGACTGTGGGCATGTCCACCTACATCAGCTCCACCGAGATCAACTGGGGCGTTCTGATGGCGCTGGGTACGGCGACCACGATCCCCATTGTGATCCTTTTCACCGCAATTCAGAAATACTTTGTCGAAGGCATGACCGCAGGCGCGGTCAAAGGCTGACAACACAATATACGGAGGATATTACCAATGCAACAGATGGAATTTGATGTTATTGTCGCCGGCGGCGGCACTGCCGGCTGCATCGCCGGCCTGGCGGCTGCCCGGAACGGCGCGAAGACTTTGATCGTTGAGAAAAACCGCTGCCTGGGCGGTCAGTTCACGTCCGGCATGCAGGGCGCGTGGGTCGGCTTCAGCGACAAGCTGAACCGCTGCGTAGGCGGCATGACCTGGGAGCTGAGAAACATCCTGAAGGACATGGGCGCGATCGTGGACAAGGATCCCGACAAGGATGTCTGCTACCTCTACGATACCGAAATTGCCAAGATCGTGCTGGACGATCTGGCCGCCAAGGAGCCGAACCTGACCACCTGGCTGAACACCCAGATCATTGACGTATTGCAGGACGGCGACACCGTGACAGGTCTCGTGGTCGTGTCCGAGATGAACATCATCGAGGTCAGGGCCAAGGTCGTCATCGACTCCACCGGCGATGCGGGCGTCTGCGCCAAGGCAGGTGCTACCTACGAGATTCGTCCCGACAAGGAAATTCAGCCCATGTCCCTGATCGGCAAGATGGCCGGTGTGGATATGGATAAAGTCGCAAAGTACTATGAAGAGCATCCGCCTGTGATGGACACTATGATGCCCCCCGCATGGCACGACTTCAAGAGCTTTCCCGGTCTGATGCATTTCGGCCTGAAGGACGAGCTGAAGGACGTCGACCTGCCCGCCGACAAGGAGTATCTGCGGCATTGGCTGGGCATCTTCACCTCCACCCCCAACCCCGGCGAAATGACCATCAACTGCTCCGGCGCCATTGAGGCCAACAGCACCGTCGGCATGGAAACCAGAACCGAACAGGAGAACTTCTCCCAGAAATGCCTGTACGATGTGGCCTGGGCAATGAAGAATTTCATTCCCGGCTTTGAAAATTCCTATCTGACGGCCATCGCTGCCATGCTGGGCATCCGCGAGAGCCGCCGGGTGATCTGCGATTACGAAGTGAAGTTCCAGGACTTCCTGGACGCCAAAGACTTCCCCGACAGCATCGGCCGGGGTGCCATGCCCGCCGGTTTCCACACCCCCGAGGGTGAGACCATGGTCGTGTATGACCTGGAACCCGGCACTTCCATGACCATTCCCTACAGCTGTCTGGTGGTCAAGGGCAAGGAGAATCTGCTGGTTGCCGGTCGGTGCGCTTCCTACGAGATCGAAGTGGCCAACTGCATCCGCTGCATGCCCCAGTGCATGGTGATGGGCGAAGCCGTGGGCACGGCTGCTGCCATGGCCGTGAAGGACGGTGTAACGGCGCGGAACGTGGATATCAAGAAGCTCCAGGCGAAGCTGATCGAGCAGGGCGGTATCCTCTAATTATATAATAATGTAGAACAAGACGAAGCGGCGCAAGCGTTCATACGCTTGCGCCGCCAATTTGTTATAGGGTTATTTCGCACAGTATCCGGCGGAGAAATCCGCCTGCGCCAGCACGGGCTGCCCCGAAACGTAGCGACGGAAGTTCTCAACAATGAATTCCAATATCTTCTTCATGGTCGGGCTGTCCATGCTCATGGAATTTCCGGCAGCATGGGGCGTTATGATAAGCCTGGGGCAGTCCCAGATGGGGTGCTCCGGCGGAAGGGGTTCTTCCTCGGCAACGTCCAGCCCCACGCCCCACAGATGGCCAACCTTCAGCACCCGGCACAGGCCGTTCAGGTCGATCAGATTTCCCCGACCCGCGTTCACCAGCACGGCGTCCGGCTTCATGCTGCGCAGCCGGGCTTCATCCAGCAAATGGGTGGTCTGCACCGTTTTCGGCAGGCAGCACAGCACGTAATCCGCCCAGGGGAGGTATTCATCCAGCGCGTCCATGGTGACCATCCGGTCAAAGCAGGGGGGACATTCCCGAACCGTCCTGCGCACGCCGACGATCTTGCCGACCATGGGACGCATCCACTGCGCCAGGGTGGTGCCGATGTCCCCGGCACCCAGAATCAGGACGTTGCTCCATTCCAGCGGCTTGTCGTGGAGGAGCAGCTCCCACTTTTTCTGCTGCTGTTTCACGGTATACTCCGGCAGCCGGCGGCTGAGTGCCAGGGTCAGAGCCAGCATGTGTTCCGCAATGATGGGGCCGTAAAGACCGGTGGCGCAGCTGAGAATGGCACCCTTGGGAAAGGTGGAGGACTGTACATAATAGTCCACCCCCGACCAGGTGATCTGCATCCATTCTAGGTGGCGGCAGAACTGCAAATCTTCGGCGTCCGGCTCGCCGAGAATGACGTTTGCCTGTTCCAGCGCCGCTATGTATGCGTCCCGGTCTCCCTGGGGATTCATAAATTGCAGCGAATAGGCGTCGCCCGCAATGGCAGCGAGCCACGTCCGATAGGATTCATCAAGAGGAAGCGTGACTAAAACATGTTTCATATTGTTTTCCTCCGGGCTAAGCAAACTTAGTGGAATGGGTATTCCACCAATTAAATTATAACGTTTGACGGAATTACAGTCAAGAGAAAAAACCGGCATTCATCATGAATGCCGGTTTTTCTATGAATATGGGAAATGTGTTGCCTTATGGAAAAAGGCGCTCCCAGAGCGGGGTAAGAATAAGGATCAGCGCAAGGGCCGGAAGCATATCGATGACCGGATACTGCCGGATCCTGGCCATACGCATACCCGCTGCAATGCTCAATACACCGCCGCAGGCGATGAAATTTGTCAGCATGGCGTCACTCATCATGGGAATCAGAACTTTTGCCAAAAAGAAGAAGCAGGTGAAAACGGCAAGTTGGGGAACCGCAACCAAACTGATGGCGATCCCCATGCTGCCTCCGTATACCAGGGCGATGAAGAAATCCAGGATGGCTTTGGAGGTGATTTGCGCCCGGTCGCCGCTGATGCTTTCAACCATGACGGAGTACAACCCAAACCCGCTGGCGCAGAATACCGCGACGATGGTGATGTAGCGCTCCATATCGAAATCCCCCGGGTGGGGGATCCGGTGCAGGGCGCGCCACAGCACGTTCTGAAGCCTTTCTTCCAGACGGCAGGCGTGACCCAGCCAGCCCCCGACAATCACTGCCAGGGTGACTGCCGGTAAATAGGTGGCCTTGACGACGGACACGAAGCCGCTGCAAATGGCGGTGAGTCCCACGATCATGGGAACCGTTTGGCGTATGCTGTCACGGATGCGGTTTTTCAGCAGACTGCCCAGAAGTCCTCCCAGAAAAACGCCCAGGCAGCAGCTCAGCATTCCGTAGGGCATGGCTTACCCTCTGAAATTGGCAGGCTGGGTTTTTTTGATCTCCTGGAATTCCCGGAAGAAGGGCATGAAGGTTTCCGGATCGCGGATGACGCAGCCGGTGGGCTTGTGCGCGCGGATCAGGTCGCCGCAGCTTCCGCAGGTCATGCATACCCGCTTGGGGTTGATCCTGCCGTCCCTGATGATCTCGTTGGCAAAATCGGGATCGGCGAAGGCCATCCGGCCGAACAGCATTCCGTCGCACAGCCCCTGCTCAATCGCACCGGCGGAGTACAGATCTGCGTACCGGCGCAGATAGCTGGGAGCCGACGCGAAAACGGTCATCTCCGGGACGGCATTCTTTACGGTGCCAATGCCATGGATCATGCGGTCAAGTCCAACGAAGGGATGCTCGTCAGGCTGATATTTGCCCTTGTCGAAGGGACGGGTGACGTGGGTGGTGGCATAGGGATTGCCCATCGTCAGATTCATCATATCCAGGCCATAGGTATCGTGCAGCTCCCGGACAAGCCGGATCGGCTCGGTGAGGTCGGGGGTAAGGCCGCTTTCGGGGCTGACGCCAAAACCGTAGGGGTAGGCGTAGCCGTCATAAATGCCCAGACGACAGGTGACCATGAAGCTGCTGTCTTCGTAGGCCTTGGCGGCCAGAATGCCGTTGCGCAGCAGACGGGTGCGGTTTTCAAAGCTGCCGCCGTATTCGCCGGGACGGGTATAGGCGGAGGACAGCTCTGCCAGCAGATAGCCGTGGCAGGATTTGATATCCACTGCGTCAAAACCGGCTTCCTTGGCAAGCAGAGCCGCCTCGCCGAATTTCTCTTCCAGAGCCTTCAGATAGTCATCGGTAACGATGCAGCTCTCGTCGGCTGCCCGGTACTGCTCCAGCTCCGGGTGACGGTAGGCGATCATGGGGGCGGGCTTGTTGCCGGGGTTGGAATAGCGGCCGCTGTGATTGGCCTGCATGATCAGATAGGGAGCAAAGCCGTTGGCCTTCAAACCGGCTTCCTTAATGGCGGCGGTAAAGGCCTTGTAGGCATCCAGTGTGTCCCGGGTGAGCAGAAGCTGGGTTTTGCTGGAACGACCCTCTTCCACAATGGAGATCGCCTCAAACCAGATGACGGCGCTGCCGCCGATGGCCTCGTTGACATACCGCCGCAGGGTGTACTCGGAGGGCGCGCCGTCGGGGGTGGAGTCGGCGCCCTCCATGGGTGCGATGCCCATGCGGTTGGGGAAGGTAATATTACGGACAGTCAGCGGTTTGGTCAGCGCGGAGGTATCCGCGGCGAAGGGGAGGGAAAGCCCCAGCTCAGCCGCTTTGGCTTGAACCTCCTCCAGGGATTTATAATGAAATTTCTCGTGAGCCATACATACTCCTTTTATTTGAGACCGCAGCGCGCGTCCACGTGGTCAACAAATTGCAGCAGCTTCCGGTTAAATTCTTCGGCGTAGCACTGGAAGAATACATGACCGCCGTGGGCAAAGGGATAGCTTTCGGTGTAGGGCGCATTCTTGGCACCCTCGACGTACCATTTTTCTGCCAGCTCCATACCATTGGCGGTGACGCGGCCGTTGGCACCGAAGAAGACCATGGGAACGTCGATTTTTGCCAGAAAGTCAAAGCCGTTCTGCATGACCAGTTCGCTGTAAATGGCGAAGCTGATCCAGGCGGGGGTTTTCAGCATTTCCTTGGTGGACCACTCAATCTTGCTGTCGTCGATCCCCTCGTACATCATGTGGGCAAAGAAATTGTAATAGCCCTCTACGTTATTGTAGCACATGATCATGTGATCGTTGAACAGATCCATGTTGAAGCCCTTCAGGCTGTGGGCATTCCACGGCTCATCCCATGCCGCGCCGAGGGGGCAGTCGATCAGTCCCAGGGCTTTTACACGGTAAGCGCCGAACATGTCGAAGTATTTCACGATAAACTGACCGGCCATAGACCAGCCCAGCATGGTTGCGCCGCGAACGTCAAGGTAGTCCAGCAGCTCTTTGATGTCCTCGCAGTTCCGCTCGATGGTGTGGCCATGCAGTCCTTTGGAGGAACTGCCCTGACCCCGGGGGTCGAAGGTGATGACGCGGTGTTCCTTTGACAGGGCTTCCAGATTGTTTTCAAAGAAACGGGTGGTGCAGCAGAAGCCGGGGACAAGCACAATGGGGCTGCCCTTTTCGGGACTGTGGTCTTCAAAATACAGAATCGCGTTATCGCTCGTACGGAAGTAATTGTTTCTTGTTCCTGCCATAATGGTTTCCTCCTTGTAATCAACGAAAAAAGTGGATGTTTTGGACAAAAGGAATCAGTAGATATTGCCTGTTTCCCGATAGGAACGCCACACGTTTTCAAAGAAATCGTCATCCTCCGGAATGGGGCGAACCTTACGGAACCGGAACGTGCATTCTCCGCTCTTCCAGCTTGCTTCCTGGACAAGATCGCCACGGCTTCCGTCGTCCACCGTGAAGGTGAAGGTGTCGGGCAGCTGGGCAAAGGGCTTGCAGCCGGAGGGATCGGTGTACAGGGCACTGCCCCGGCTCTTGCCGCCCTGGCGGAGGTAGTCCACCATGGCGCTTAAGTAAGTCTGCTGACTGATCAGCGTGTCCCGATACCGGTACAGCCACGCCAGATCCTTGCTTTCGGAAATCGTGGCGTATGCGGGAAGATTTTCCAGCTGGGCGCGGATTTCCGTTATGTAGGCGGCGATCGCTTCGGAGTTCCGAATGGCGGCGCCGCAGGCGCTCATGCGGCGTCCGGCTTCGTTACGCAGACGGTAAATGGACGGGTCGTGTTCCGTAAGAGCCTGCTGCGCCAGGGTGCCCATTTCTGTCAAAGCCCGGGCGGCCTCCCGCTGAAAGGCATCCTCGTGTTCCGCTGCTCCGCCGCACCGGGCGGCGATATACTGGGCGGCACGGGTGCTTCCCACCTGTCCGGCATTCAGCGCGGAACCGCCGGGACGGTAAACACCGTGGCTGGCGGCAACCTCGCCCACGGCGAAGAAGCCCTTCAGGTTGGTCTGCCACCAGCAGTCGATGTCGAGACCGCCGTTGTTGTGCTGGGCGCACAGGGAAATTTCCAGAGGCTCGGTGGCAAGGTCTACGCCCTTATCCCGGTAAAAGTCCACGGCGGGCGCATTCATATGCAGCAGACGCTCAATGGGCGTTCCGAAACAGGCACCGGCACGGGTCAGGTAATCAAGAGCTTCTGCGTCCAGTTCCTCGAAGCGGAAATTGCCGTTTACGGGATTGGTGCGGTAGTCCAGGTAGACCTTTCTGCCCTTGCAGCTTTCCAGATAGACCAGAATGTCAATGATGGAGCTGCCGGAAGCGACTTTCCGCACGTCGAAAGGCCACTGATAGCCCTTCAGAAACAGCTTGCTCAGCATTTCGCCGGGGGTGGAGAAGAAATCCATCAGGAATTCCCGGGGATCGCTGCCGTCCGGCTCCGCGGAGTATACCCTGGGAAGCACCTGCATATAGGTGCCGGAGACGTTCCACCGGGGGTGGGTAGAGGCGAGGCCGTACTGCCACTCGGTCATATTCTTGCCCTTGACGCCGGCTTCCAGCGCCAGACCCGTCGCGCCGAACTGGCTGGCGGGATATACGCTGTCGGCGTAGATACCGGCGGGGCCGCCGGTGGCGTACACCACGTTTTTGCACCGAACCAGCAGATAGCGGTCTTCCGCCGACTGCGCCTTCGTGTTCAGGCAGAGAAGACCCAGCACCGTTTCCCCATCGCTGACGATCCTGATCACCTGGGTGTTGTCGAGCATCGGGACACCCTTGGCGTTGACAGCCGCTTCCAACCGTTCCGTCATCTGCTTGCTGGTGTAGGGGCCGACGCTGGTGGCGCGGCGGCGGGGATCATGGTCTGTTTTGTAGCCGATGTATTCGCCGTAGCGGTTCCGGGGGAAGGGGACCCCCAGCTCCGCCAGCTTGAGAAAGCCCTGGGTGGACAATGCGGCCTCGCAAAGAGCAATGTCGCCGTCCACACACTGACCGTCAAACAGCGTCTCGGCCATTTCCCGGACGCTGTCGGGGTCGCCCCCGGACAGGGTCAGCTTGTAGTAGGTCTGCTTGTCGCTGCCGGTATTCCGGCTGGTGCCGGCGGTGCGCTTTTCCGTAATCAGCAAAATATCCTGCTGGCCGTACTGCCATAGCCGGTCGGCCGCGTTGTAGCCGGCCGCACCGGTGCCGACGATGGCTGTGTTGCAGCGCAGAACTCTTGCGGAGAAATTACCTGCGTTGAATCTTTCTTCGGTCATGGCACTGTTCCTTACAGACGGGGAATGTGGAAGCCGCCGTCGATGTCGATGTAGTTTCCGGTGGAGTACAGGAACTTATCGCTGCACAGGGCGCTGACTGCGTTGGCCACGTCCTCGGGCTGACCCCAGCGGGCGATGGGGAAGGTGCCTTTGGCGATGAGATCGTCGTATTTTGCCTTTACCGTGCCGGTCATGTCGGTGGCGATGACGCCGGGACGAACCTCGTGAACCAGAATTCCCTCGCAGGCCAGACGATCGGCGTACAGCGTGGTCAGCATGGACACGCCGGCCTTGGATACGCAGTATTCGCCCCGGCTGATGCTGGAGACCACGGCGCTGCAGCTGGAAACGTTGACGATCACGCCCTTGCGCCCGCCCAGAGGCTCCTGACGGATCATCTGCTTCGCCACGGCCTGGGTCAGGAACATGTTGCCCTTGGTGTTGATGCCCACGACCCGGTCAAAGCTCTCTTCGCTCATTTCCAGAAGGTCGGCGCGCACCTTGGGCGCCACACCGGCGTTGTTCACCAGGGCGTCGATCCTTCCGAATGCGGCGACCGCGCCATCCACAATTTTCAGGCGGTCGTCGTGATCGCCAATATTCGCCTGAATATAGACGCAGTCAATGCCCAGCTCTTTCAGCGCGTCCAGCGCATCCTGGTTCTTTTCCTGGACGCCGGTGGCGACCATTACGATGTTATAACCGTCCAGACCCAGCTGCCGGGCAATGGCAAAACCAATGCCCCGGCTGGATCCGGTAACGATTGCAGCTTTTTTCATAGTTGAATCCTCCTCTGATACTGTTTTCTGATTAAAATCTCGATTTTAATCAGAAAGGCATCGCCTGATGGTGCTGCCTGTTTTGTGATTTATAAGGAAAGAAATCACAAAACAAGTCTCATAGGAACTCCATGCCCTTCGGGCAATGAAAATCTTTTTGAAAGGTTTCCATTGGAGTTCCCTATGATACTGTTTGGCAGGGTCGCCAAAAGGGTACCTCTTCGGGAAAATCAATCCTGGGTCAGTACAACTTTGATGCTGCCGCTCTTGGGATCCAGTGCGGTTTCCAGAGCCTGCTGCAGCTGAGCCATGGGGAAGGTATGGGTTATGAACTTATCCATAGGCAGATCCCGTGCGGAGGCGATGGCGATGGGGAAGTCCCAGCAATAGCCCTGGGCGCCCTGAATATGGATTTCGTGGGTCACCAGACGGCTGGCGGGGAAGGTGACCATGGGCTTTTCGTAGATGCCCACGATGGTGGCGGTGCCGTTGGCCTTCAGGGTCATGATCGCCTGGATGAAGCAGCTTTCACGGCCTACGCACTCAAAGCTCTTGTCCACGCCTTTGCCGCCGGTCAGACGGCGAACCTCTTCTTCCAGATCGATCCTGCCGCTGTTGACGGCGTCGGTGGCGCCGACCTGCAGCGCCATTTCCAGACGGGCGTCGGAGAAGTCGGCAATGATGATTCTGGCGGCGCCGCTGCGGCGGCACATGGCGGCGACCATCATACCGATGGCGCCCGCGCCGATGATCAGAACGGTTTCACCCAGACGGATATCCGCCCGGCGGACGGCATGGGTCGCAACGGACAGAGGCTCGATCAGCGCACCGGTTTTATAGCTTAAGTACTCGGGCAGCTCATAGACGTAAGGCTCCTTGACCACCACATAGTCCGCCATGGCGCCGTCACCCCGGCGGTAGGTGTAGCTGATATGCTCGCAGTAGCCGTAATTGCCGTGGCGGCAGGCGTCGCACTTTCCGCAGACGATGCACGGTTCCACGGTGACCCGCTGGCCGACTTTGACATTGGTAACTTCGCTGCCGACGGCGACCACGTCACCCGCAAACTCATGGCCGATGGTCACAGGCAGGGGCGCGGAGGGATGCAGCCCCCGGGCAATGTGCAGGTCGCTGCCGCAGATGGCGCTGGCGCGAACCTTTACCAGCACCTCATCGGGGGCAAGCCCCCGGATTTCTTTTTCCAGAAAATGCGTCTTAAAGGGCTCGTATACCTCGCCCACATGATTGGTAATGGGAAACATAGAAAAAACTTCCTTTCTGCTTTGAACTTAAGCAAGTCCTTTTCCGGCAAAATATTCTTTCAGGTAGCGCAGACCGTTGGCGGCCAGCAGATCCGGCGCTTCATGTACGTCGATCCAGCTGCTGTCCAGCCCGTGGGGAGCAAAGGTTTCCATGGTGATGTGACCGTCGTAGCCGAATTGCACCAGAAGATCCATCACGCTGTCCCAGGGGACAACACCCTGCCCGGGTGCGCCGCGGTTGTTGGCGCAGGCGTGAAAGTGGAACACTTTTCCGGATTCCAGGGCGTTTTTCAGGGACGCCAAAAGATCCTTTTCTTCCAGGCAGGCGTGATAGGTGTCGTAGTGAAGTCCGACATTGGCTCTGCCGATGTCTTTGAGCATGTCCAGAATCTGCCCCGCAGTGTTGGCAACGCTGGTGCGGTAACGGTTCAGCGGTTCCAGGGCGAGGAGAATGCCGCAGTCCTCGGCAATGCGGGAAAGCGCCTGAATGCCTGTCACAGCCCGCTCCCACTCGGTTTTTTTCTCCTCCGGGGACAGCCAGTGCCGTTTTCCGCCGCCGGCATACAGCGGGCCGCAGAAAATGCTGGCGCCTAAAGCCTGTCCGGTTTTCAGACAATCGGTCAGGTACGCCATGGTAGCGCTTCGGACGGCGGGATCCTCACTGGAAAGGTCTCTTCCCGGACCCATCGCGGCGCAAAGGGAAACAGCCAGGCCGGTATCCCGTATTTCGTCGGCCAGAGCGGGAGAGACGGCAGGAACGGTCATGGGCAGCTCCACGGCGGTGAAGCCCAGCTCGGCAGCCCGGGTGGGCTTGCCGAGGCAGTCGTCCTCCAGTCCTGCACACCAGTTCCAAAGGTTGATACCAAATCGGTTCATAGTCCATTCCTTCCCAAAGGGGTTAGTTGGTGGAACGGCGGATAATCAGGTCGTAGGCCATCACATAGCTGTTCGCGGGAGGCAGAACGCCATGCTCTTCCTTGTAGCGAATCTGACGGATCACGCTTTTGGCAGCGGTGGCGCCGATCTCCCGGAAGGGCTGCGCCATGGTGGAAAGGGGAGGCTCCACCATGGACGCCATGGCAACGTTATCAAAGCCAAGCACGGAAACGTCTGCCGGGATGCGCTTGCCGAGATCGTGCAGCGCGTGCATGATGACAAATGCTTTGGGGTCGCTGGAGGCAAAAATGGCATCCGGCGGCTGGGGCAGCTCCATAAGCGCCCGGGTAAGGTGGTAAAAGCACTCGGCACCGCTGGTTTCCCGCATAACGAGACTTTCGTCGTAGGGAAGACCGGCATCCTTCAGCGCGTCGCAATAGCCGCGATACCGTTCCCGGTAGAAGATCAGCTCTTCCCGCCCGTAGGCAAAGGCGATCCGCTTATGACCGGTACGGATCAGGTAACGGGTGGCGTCATAGCCTGCATGGTAATTGTCCACGCTGATGGTCTCTATTCTGCCGACATCCTCCGGCTGAAAGCGGTTCACCATCACCAGGGGAAAGCCCTGGTTGTGAAGATCGTGGATGCCCTTTTCGCTTCCGTAGGCGGAACAGATGATAAAACCGTCGGTCTGGCGGGTTTTCATCATTTCGATGTGCGCCATTTCGATGGCTTCGTCCTCGTCCGTGTTGCACAGAACGACGCTGAAGCCGCTCTTCCGGGCGGTGTCCTCCACGCCCCGGACGATCAGCGGGATCATCAGGTTTTCGATGGCCGGAACCATCAGGCAGATGGTATTGCTGTGCCCGAGCTTAAGGCTTTTGGCCACGGCGTTTGGTCGGAAATTTGTCTTTTCAACCGCAGCCAGTACCCGCCGACGGGTCTCCTCATTGACATAGGATTTTCCGTTCAGCACCCGGGAAACCGTGCTGGTGGACACGCCGGCCACTTCGGCCACATCTTTCATTCCTACCATTTGTCTGATCCTCCGATGTACGGAACCTCTGAATCAATCGTCTGCGGCTGTGAGCGGATATTTTTCGCCCACTCTTCGGTACCTCGACTGCTCGAAAAATCTCTCGCTCACAGCTCTTGCCGATTTAATCAGAGCTTCCTTAATAAAATGATTATCACGCCGGAAGGGAAATCAGTCGTTATCCCAGTATACGGTAGCACCGCGATGCGCGGAGGTGCAATGCTTTCTGTACAGCTGGAGCCAGCCGGTGGCCGGTTTATTGACGCGCTTCCATTCTGCCTTGCGGCGTGCAAATTCCTCTTCGGACACGTCTGCATTCAAAGTACGTGCTTCGATGTCGATGTGAATCATATCACCGTTGCGAATCAGAGCCAGAGGGCCGCCTTCATATGCTTCGGGGCTTACGTGGCCGATGGCTAGTCCGCCGGTGGCGCCGCTGAAGCGGCCGTCGGAAACCAGTGCCAGAGACTTGCCCAGACCCTTGCCCAGAACGGCAGCCATGAAGGTCTCCATATGGGGCATTCCGGGGCTTCCCTTGGGGCCTTCGTAGCGGATAATGACCACGTCACCGGCCACGATCTCGTCGCGGAGAATGGCGTGCCATGCTTCATCCTGGCTGTTGTAGCACTTGGCGGGGCCGCTGAAGACCCAGGCAGCGGGATCGACGGCGCTGAACTTGACAATGGCGCTGTCGGTGCCGATGTTGCCGTGAAGGACGGCCAGACCGCCTTCCGGATTGATGGGGTTCGAAACGGGATGGATCACATCTGTGTTTTTATTTTCTGCCATGGCGGCCTTATCGCCGATGGTGCCGAACATGCCCTTGGCGTGGACATCGATCTTTCCGGCGGCGGCCAGCTCCTTGACCACTGCGGGAAGACCGCCGGCGGCGTCGAACTCTTCCATGGTATAGGTGGGGTGATTGGGGTAGATGGTGCTGATCAGGGGGACTTCCTTACTGATCTTGTCAAAGGTTTCGGGGGTGATGTCACAGCCCATCTGACGGGCAATGGCGGGGATATGCAGCACGCTGTTGGTGCTTCCGCCGGTGGCCATCATGTAACGGACGACATTTTCGAAGCTGGTCTGGTCAATGATATCCCGGGGACGGACGCCCTCCCGCCAGCCCTCCATGACCTGACGCGCCGCCTGCCGTGCCAGCTCATGCCAGTGGACGCTCTGACTGCGGACGCTGCCGTTGCCGTGGGGGCTGAGACCCAGGATCTCGGCCATGGAACTCATGGTGTTGGCGGTTCCCATGAAGGGACATGCGCCGGGGGTGGGGCAGGCGTTGCGGACGATGCCCTTGTAGTCCTCGCGGCTCAAATCACCGGCAATGTAGGCGGCGTAGGCCTGCTTGGTGTGGGTCAGGGTCAGCATACGGCCGTGGTAGTGACCGGCTGCCATGTATCCGCCGGTGAACATGACCGTGGGGATGTTGACCCGCAGGGCGCCCATGATCATGCCGGGAACGACCTTGTCACAGGTGGCCATCATGACCATACCCTCCAGCATATTCAGCTCGGCAACCGTCTCCACTTCGCTGGATACCATATCCCGGGCGGGCAGCGTGTAGCGGTCGCCGGGGGTATTGCTGCAAATGCCGTCGCAAATGCCGGAGATGGGAAGCTCCAGGGCAAGACCGCCGGCCTTGTAGATTTCATCCTTCATTTCGGCGATCAGCTGCTTGTCAAAGGGGAAGTGGCCGGGGTTCATTTCGTTCCAGGTGTTTACCAGACCGATGATGGGACGCTGGGCGTCCTCCTCGCTGACGCCCATGGCGTACAGAAGGGTATTGCGGTGGTCGAGGGATTCCTCGTTCCACTGACGGATTTTTTCGTTGGACATAAAATCTCATCCTCCAATACTATATATTATTTTGCAAACGCTTGCAAGATATTTCTGCAGAATGCAGAAAGTTGCATGTCAGCGCTGCATCAAATGGATGGCAAAGCCGCCGATCTCCTCCCGGGAGTAAATGACGAGGATTCTTCCGTCGGGAAACCGCTTGATGGAGCTGTCGTCGAAGGCAAAGCCCTTTTCCTCCAGATAAGCCCGCGCGGCGGGCAAATCCGAGGTGGCGATGCCGATGTGGCCATGGGTGCCTCTGCCTTCCCCCTTCATCCACTCGATCTGGGTGCCGGTAAACCGGGCGTCCGCGCTCTCCTTGGCAGGGTTCGGGGGGAGGGAGAACAGCGTCTCAAACATCCCGGCACAGGCCACGGCCTGTTCTTCGCTGCCGGTATTTACCCCCAGATGGACGATCTCAAAGTCGGGCGTGAACATGCCTTAACCTCCCAGGTACGCTTTGCGAACCTCGTCGGATTGCAGCAGGTCGCTGCCGGAGCCCTGAAGGCTGATCTTTCCGTTTTCCAGGACGTAGGCGTAATCGCAGATTCCGAGCGCCTTCCGCGCGTTCTGCTCAACCAGCAGAACGGTGATCCCACGATCCCGAATCTGGCCGATCAGGTCGTAGATCTGGTTGACAATGATGGGCGCCAGACCCATGGAAGGCTCGTCCAGCAGCAGAATGTTGGGCTTGCTCATCAGACCCCGGGCGACTGCCAGCATCTGCTGCTCACCGCCGGAGAGTGTACCGGCAAACTGGTTTTTCCGTTCCTCCAGAATGGGGAAAAGTCTGTACTGCTCCTGTAAATCCTCTTCCAGGTTCTTGCCCTTGAACAGGTAACCGCCCACCAAAAGGTTGTCCCGGATGGTAAGACCGGAGAAGCATTTGCGCCCCTCGGGGACGTGAACCACGCCCCTGGCGACGATCTGGCTGGGCTTCCTGGGAAGCGGCTCGCCTTCAAATTCGATCTTGCCCGTCTGGGGCTTGACAAGGCCGGAGATGGTACGCAGCAGCGTGGTCTTTCCGGCGCCGTTGGCGCCGATGATGGATACGATCTGGCCTTTGTCGACCTCTACATCGATGCCCCGCAGGGCTTCTACGTGGCCGTAGCTGACGGACAGGTTGGTAACTTTCAGCAAAGGTGCCATAGCTTATTCCTCCTTACCCAGATACGCTTCGATCACTTCGGGGTTGTGCTGTACCTCCGTGGGAGTGCCGACGGCGATGGTCTTGCCGAAGTTCTGAACATGAATCAAATCGCTGATGCTCATGACCAGCTCCAGACGATGCTCGATGAGCAGAATTCCGAAGCCGATCTCCTTGGAGATTCGCTGAATCAGCTCGGTCAGCTCTCCCACCTCGGTGGGGTTCAGACCGGCGGCAGGCTCGTCCAGCAGCAGAATCTTGGGTTCGCACATCAGCGCCCGGGCGATTTCCACGCGCCGCTGCATACCGTAGGACAGGTTTTCGGGGCGCTCGTTGAGGTAGTCCCGCATACCCACGATTTCCAGATACTTTTCGCAAAGGGCGCGGCCGCGCTTTTCCTCGGCGCGGCGGGCAGGCGTGGGCAGCAGACCGCCGAGAATGGAATATTTGCTCTGGGGGTCAAAGGCGCACATGACGTTTTCTTCCACGGTCAGACCCTTGAAAAGGCGGATGTTCTGGAAGGTACGCCCCATGCCCATGCGGGTGATTTTGTGCTGCTCCGATTTGGTGATATCCTGACCGTTCAGGAAAACCTGACCCTTATCCGGGGAATAGACACCGGAAATGGTGTTGAAAATGGTGGTTTTACCGGCACCGTTGGGGCCGATAATGCCGTGGATCTCCCCGGCGTTGGCGACGATGGAAAAATCCTGAATGGCGTCCACGCCGCCGAAGCTCTTATAAATATTCTTAACTTCCAGCAAAGCCACGGGTCATACCTCCTTCTTTGCGGTCTTCTTGTTCCGCTTCGTGAACAGGGCGCGAATGTTCCGGGGAGACAGCTCCCACTCGCCCAGAAGCCCGGAGGGCTTGAAGTTCAGGATAATCAGAACCAGAACGGCGTAAATGACGTAGCGGTAGCTCTGTAGGCTGCGCAGCGCCTGGGGCAGAGCGCTCAGAATAAAGGCGCCCAGGGTCGAGCCGGTGAGACTGTTGACGCCGCCGAAGAAGACCATGATGACCCAGTCGGCGCTCTTCTTCCAGCCGAAGCCGGTGGGGTCGACGTAGGACATGTAGAAGGCGTACAGACAGCCGGAATAGCTGGTCAGCGCCACGCTTAAGAGAAACGCGGTCATCTTGACCTTGGTGACGTTGATGCCCATGGCCTTGGCGGCAAGCTCATCGCCCCGCAGAGCGATGCACTGACGGCCGTATTTGCTGTTTTTGAAGAAGGCGACCAGGGTCAGAACCACAACCGCGGAAACGGCGGTGATGCCGAGGCCCACCGTGCGGGGGATTCCGGTGAGGCCGGAGGCGCCGCCGGTGAGGAAGGTCATGCGGTTGAGCAGAGCGGCAATCGCCTCGCCGAAGCCCAGCGTTACCAGCGAAATGTAGTCCCGGCGCAGACGGACGACGGGGTAGCCGATGAGAAAGCCCACGCCGGTCGCCATCACGACGGCAAGAACACAGGCCAGTGCAATGGGCAGATGCGCCCGCAGCACCAGCAGTCCGGAAGCGTAGGCACCGATGGCCATGAACGCGGCCTGGCCGAGACTGAACATACCGGTCAGACCGGTAAGAACATAGACGCCGGCGACGGCAATCAGCGTAATAAATACCTGAGTGAGGATATTGGATACCAATGCAGACATATTGTTCCTCCTCCTTACGCTTTTTCCTGCACGTTGCTGCCGGCGATGCCCTGAGGACGAACCAGCAGGAACACCAGCATAATGGCAAACGTGGCGATCGTGGAATAGCCGGAGCCAAGCAGGCTCAGCAGCAGGGTTTCCGTGATACCCAGAAGCAGCGCGCCGATCACGGCGCCTGTCAGACTGCCCAGGCCGCCGATGACGGAGGCGATAAAGCCCTTGACGACCAGAGAACCCAGCGACGGATACAGGGTGTACTTAATGCCCAGGAACACACCGGCGATGCCCGCCAGGATGCCGGACAGGACGAAAGCAAGCTGGATGATGCGGGTGGAATCGATGCCCATAAGCTGGGCGGTGTCGCGGTCAAAGGAAACGGCGCGCAGGGCGCGGCCAATGCGGGTTTTCTGGATGATGTATGCCAACACAAGCAGGGCTACGGCGCTGATGATGAGCATCATGGCGTCGCTGGTGGAGATCACCATGCCGCCGGCCTTGATGGTGGGATTTTTGAAAAAAGCGGGGAAATTGAAGAAATTGGAACCGGCCTTGATGGTGACCAGCCCTTCATACAAAGTACCCAGGGTGATGGACGAGACAAAGAAATAGGTGGCGGAGGAGTGGTTTTTCAGAATGCGGCGGAAGCCGACGAATTCACCGAACAGCGAGATCAGCGCACCGGCCGCACCGGCAACCAGCAGCGTGGGCAGCAAGCCCATCCCCTTGCTGGCGGCAAGATAGTAGGCGATGAAGGCGCAGGACGTCATGGTCGCGCCGTGGGAAAAGTTGGAGAATTTCAGAATATTGAAGATTAACGCGAAGCCGGTGGCGATCAGTGCATAAATCGAACCAGTGGCTATGCCGTTGATCAGGATCTGCAGCGACATGGTTTACCTCCCAGTTTAGTTATTAAAACAGGGCCCCCATCGCAAGGGAACGCAATGGGAGCCCTGGTTTTCAATTGGCGCGGATATCCGCAGGATCAGCCGGCAAACTCTTCCAGCATGACGGGAGTCTGGTAGTCGTAGGTGTACATGAACATACCCATACCCTTGGGCATGTGGGTGGTGGGATCCATGGTGATGTGGCCGGTTAGACCGGTGTAATCCAGGGAAGCCATCTCCTCGCACAGGGCGGAAGCATCCAGACCGACCTTCTCGATGGACTGCTTGCAGGCCATGACGATGTCGTAGCCCAGGAAGTACTTGTTGGGCGCGCTGACCTTGTCGGCGATCTGCTCGATCATGGCAGCGGTGGTCTCATCTTCCGTATTGATGTTGTTGATGAAGTAGACGTTGGAGCAGTCGCCGCCATAGGTGGTGTTGAAGGAGGGAGCGGCGTCCAGACCGTTGATAACCTTGCCAGTGTAGCCAAGCTCAGCGGCGGCGGTGCAGATGGCGACCAGCTGCTGGGTGTAGTTGGGGCAGTAGATGGCGTCGACACCGGCGGCAACGATGGGCTGCAGCAGGGTCTTGTAGTCGGTATCGGAAGCACCGTAGGCCACGATCAGGGAGGGGTCAACGGTGATGCCGCCCTCGGACAGGGTGTTCAGGAAGGGATCCAGCAGGGAGACGGAGTAAGCATTCTCCTGATTGTACAGGACGCCGTAGGTCTTGAGGCCGTTCTTCAGAGCGAAGGAGGCCATGATCTGACCCTGGGTCAGAGCACTGGGCTGCAGGCAGAACATGTGGGCATAGGGGGTGCCGTCAGCCTTCAGCTGGCAGGAGGGGTCCATGGCCAGGCCGACAACGGGCACGTCGTAGCCTTCGGAGGTTTCCTTGATGGCGTTTGCAATGTTGGCAACGGGAGGCCCGACGATCAGCGCGACCTTATCGACGGTGACGGCGGTGATGTAGGCGTTGACGGCTTCGGTAACGTCGCCCTTGGTGTCGTAGGTCTTCATGACCAGCGTCTGGCCGCCGATACCGCCGTTGGCGTTGATCTCGTCAACAGCAGCCTGAGCGCCGGCCTGAACGGATTTGCCCAGAGCGGAGGTGTTGCCGGTGATGTCCTGCAGGCAGCCGATCAGGATCTCACCCTTGGGGGCGTCGGTCTTGGTGTCGCCCGCGGGAGCGGCAGCGTTACCGGCAGAAGTGGCGGCGGGGGTGCTGGAATTGCCGCAGGCAATCAGACCCAGAGCCATGATCAGAGCCAGGGACAGTGCGAGTAGCTTTTTCATAGTCGTTTCTCCTTTTTTGTTTTTCGGTTCCGGAGAAAGCTCTTCGGATACCGGATTTTTCTGAAATGCAATCGTTTGCAATTCAGGAGATTAAAAAGCAGGACAACATAACCAATAAAATTAGGAGATGATGCCATGCTTTTCTTTAGAATAACCATAAGATTCGACAATGTCAAGGGAGAAAACGGAAGAAACAATATTTTCGGAAGACTGCACAATTTACGACTGCAAACGATTGCAACTTGCACAAAGAAAATTTGCCCCCAGAGGATGCAGACATACTACAGTGGATGGGGGGCGTTACCTCTCAGGAAGGACATAAGACGCACCATCCCCGGAAGCGCACGCCCTTTCCGGGAACAGAGAAATACCAGGTGGCTTTCCACGGAGCGGTTCAGGTGCAGCATACGAACCCCCTCCTGCAAGCACTGCACGGCGACGCCCTCCGCCAGCAGCGCGACGCCGGTGCCTTCCCGGACCAGCCGGGTGATATTTCCCCGCGCGGAGCCGGTATAGCAGACGTCCGGGCGGAATCCGGCCTCCCGGCACAGCGCCATGCTTGCTTCCCAAAGGCCGGTGCTTTTTTCCAGAAACAGAAAGCGCCGATCCCGATAGCGGCTTAAATCCACCCGGGACTCTGCCTGCCCCTCGTCCGCCACCAGAAGCACCAGCTCCTCACGGCGGAAAAGAACGCAGTCCCGGGACTCCGGGTAGGGCGGCAGTACGCGGCAGAAGGCGCCGTCCAGCTGGTTTTCCTCCAACAGATGGAGAATGGAAAGGTTTTGCCGTTCCTCCAGCTGTAGCGGCTGGCCGGGCATCCCGGCGGAAAAATCCGCCAGCAGCTGGGCAAAGCCGTAGCTGTCGGCAACGGGCAGCATGGCGATGTGCAGCGCCGTTTCCTCCCGGAGGGATTCCAGCATACGGCGGTATTGGGAAAGCAGCGCCTTTGCCTGGGGCAGCATATGCTCCCCCGCCGGGGTAAGGCGAATTTGCCGGCGTGTCCGGTCAAACAGGCAGACGCCCAATTCCGTTTCCAAATGCCGGATATGCTTGGAAGCGGCGGACTGAGAGATATACAGCCGGTCTGCGCCGGAGGAAAAGCTCAGCTCCTCGGCAACGGCGGTGAAAACTTCCAGACTGCGAATATCCATGGGAAACCCTCCTATTCCAGTTTGGAATATGTTATCAGAAAATGGAATTGATTGCAAGGGATATTCGCATTATAATCAAAAAAGGATGCGGTGTGCCCCCGAAAATTGTCAACACGCCCAAAGGGCGGCTTTGATGCCCGATCAAGGCATTGCCGTCAAAAACAGAAAGGACGAGAAGATTATGAAAACTGTCTATGCATTCCTTGCGGCGAACCGGTATTGGCCGAACCGTGACCGCATGAAGGCCGTGTATGAGGAGCTGTGTGAACGGCTTTGCTGCAAGAAGGACGCCAGGCTCATCACGGACGGCGACGCCGTCGCTCTGCCCGAAGGGGACTGCGTGGTCATTGTTCCCATGAGCGGCGCGGTACAGCAGCGGATCCTGGATATCGCGTCTCATTTCCGGGTGTCGGTGCTGTACGGCGCGTACATCAGCGGCAATGCTTCGGATGCTGCCGGGCAGGACATGATGCGGGCGAATGCGGCGCCCACCCTGATGGACACCTGGGCGGTACTCCACCGCAGAAGCAGGCATACGCTTCTGGCGCTGAATCAGGTGGATCTGGCGGAGAAACTTCGGGTTCTGGAGGCGTACTGCCATGTGGACGGAGCGACGGTGCTGAAAATCGGGCAGACGGAACCCTGGGTGGTGAGCAACGCTTCCGACACGAAGTGCTATGAGGAACGGTTTGGAGTAAAGATCGTTCCGGTTGCCCAGGAGGAGCTGGAATCGCTGTTTGCCGCCACGACACGGGAACAGGCGGCAAAATACTTTGACTGGTTCACCGGCCATTCCCAGGGCTGCGTGGAGCCGACCCAGGAGGATCTGTGGAACGGCTCCCGAATGGCCTGCGCGCTGGTGACGCTGCTGGAAAAGTATCATGCGGACGCTACGGCCCTTGCCTGCTTTAAGCTGCTTCGCACCGGGATGACCGCCTGCCTCGGAGTGAGCTATGTGAATAACAGCACGGACATGTGCGTCAGCTGCGAATGCGATATGGACAGCGCCATTACCATGCTCGTCATGAAAAAGCTGACCGATACCCGCCTTTGGATGGCAAATCCCGGGATTCATCCGGACGGAACCATCAATTTCAGCCATTGCACCAGCCCGGTGTGCTGTACCGGCTGCGCGGCGCACTGCATTCTGCGCAGTCATCACGAAAGCGGGATCGGCGTCAGCTTACAGGTAACGATGCCGGAAAACTGCCGCGTGACGGCCTGCCGCATTTCCAACGAGGCCGCGGATATGACCATTCAGCTGGGCGTATCCGTTCCGGGCGTCTATGAAGAGGCATGCCGCACCCAGATGTATGTCCGCTTTGATGATATGGCGCATTATCTGGATACGGTATTGGGCTGTCATCAGGTATTTGCCTTTGAGGATATCTCTGATCGTCTGCACCAGATCGCGAACATTTTCGGTCTGCGGGTGAGATAAAACGCCGGTATGGCAGGCAGATATCCAAAAGAGCAAACGAAAACGCTCCCACCCTGCGTTAAGGTGGGAGCGTCTGTGCGTGAAGAATTATACTCTGTCCAGGATCCGACCGTCGGTGGAGACGATCACCACGTCCCAGGGGATCATCTTTCCGCTGTTCAGCAGCGCTTTCTTGACCGCCTGCTCTATACCGCCGCAGCAGGGGACTTCCATCCGGACAACGGTGATGCTGCGGATGTCGTTGTGTTTCAGAATTTCCGTGAGCTTCTCGGAATAGTCCACGGCGTCCAGTTTGGGGCAGCCTACCAGCGTGATGCGGCCTTTGATGAAATCCTGATGGAAATTGGCGTAGGCGTAGGCCGTGCAGTCGGCGGCGACCAGAAGCTTTGCCCCGTCAAACCAGGGGGCGTTCACGGGCGCAAGCTTGATCTGCACCGGCCACTGGCGCAGCTGGGACTGCTGGGGCGTCCTGACGTCGCAGGGGGATTCCTCCCGGTGAATGGCCCGTGCCGCGGTGCCGGGGCAGCCGCAGGGCAGCTTTTCTTCCTTCTTCGCCTTCGCGGCCAGAACGGCGGCTTCGTCGTAGGCGGCCGCTTCCCGCTCCACAAAGGTGATCGCGCCGGTGGGGCAGGCAGGGAGACAGTCCCCCAGACCGTCGCAATAGTCGTCCCGCATCAGCTGCGCCTTGCCGTCTACCATGGCGATGGCGCCCTCGTGGCACGCCGCCGCACAGGCGCCGCAGCCGTTGCATTTTTCCCGGTTGATTTCAATAATTCTGCGAATCATAATCTGTTCCTCCTGATTGACTTTATGGCTACAGTTTACTATACTATTGCAAAAAGATATGTTGGAATTCCAACAAAGGAGCGATTATGGAAGCATATTATGAAATATTGTCCCAATGTCCGCTGTTCGCGGGCATTTCCCGGCAGGAAATGCCGGAAATACTGGACTGCCTGGACAAAAAGGTGGTCGAGATACCAAAAGGCGACCCGGTGTTCCTGGAGGGGGAGCCTGCCCGGTTTGTGGGGGTGGTGCTGTCCGGCGGGGTGCAGATCGTCCGGGACGATTACTACGGAAACCGAAGCGTGCTGACGGTGGTTGCGCCCGGCGGGATGTTTGCGGAAGCCTTCGTCTGCGCGGGGCTGGACGCCTTGCCGGTGAGCGCCTTCGCCGTGCAGAGCAGCACCGTGCTCCTGCTGGATTGCAGCCGGGTGATGACCGGCTGCGGCCATGACTGCCTGTTCCACAGCCGGCTGGTCTATAACCTTCTGCGGGGCATGGCCAGGAAAAATCTGGCGCTGACGGAGAAAATACGCTTCATGTCCCGGAAAACGACCCGGGAAAAGCTGATGGAATTCCTGCTCGATCAGGCGAAGCGCCACGGCAGCGCGGAGTTTACGATCCCCTATGACCGTCAGGCGCTGGCGGATTATCTTGGCGTGGAGCGAAGCGCCATGTCGGCGGAGATCGGGAAGTTGCGGAAGGACGGGCTGATCGAAACCAGCGGCGCGTGGTTCCGGGTGGCGGCTGCGGAGATGGAATAATTACAAACCTGTAACAATATGTGGAATCTGACGGCTTTTCCGGCACAAGATATTGTGCAAACTACAAAATGTATATTGACAATTTCTCTATTCGGTCTTATAATACCGAATAGAGAAACACGAGCAGAGGCACTGCGTCCGTAACGGCGGTTTCGTCAGGGGCAGGGCTTAACAAGGAAATGGGGTAATCGGAGGTTTCCGGAAGCCCCGCATTGACCAATACCGTGTGCGTTTAGAAGCCTGTCCGTTGGCGAAAGCCAGTCATTGGGGCGACCTGAGAAGGCAGGGCAGGTTTTGCTTGAGACGCGAGTCGGGAGACCTACTGTTTCGTCAGAATGTTGCTTCGGAATGGTCATGGCGATGTTCTACCCGTCGGTGGAACACGCGATGACCATTTTTTGCGTGGTTTCTCTAAAATTACAACCTAATTCATGTTTCCGTGGCCGGGCGGGGCGTTCAGACTGCCCGGCTGAACAAGAGAACGGGGTGCGAGTCCCCACGCTGCCGGCACTGTAAGTGTCGAGACGGCCTGCCGTTGGTGAAAGCCAGTCATTGGAGCAATCCGAGAAGGCAGACAGGCCGCCGCTCGAGACACAAGTCAGGAGACCTACGGAAACCTTTGGAACCTCTGAATAAATCGTCTTCGGCTGCGAGCGGATCTTTTCCTCCATCCGTGCAGTTCCAAAAGCGGGAAATATTGCGCAGCCGTTGCCAGCGTAAGCTGGCTTACGGATGCGGCATACCCCTTGCGGGTACATACAGTATTCCTCCGCTTTCGGAACCTTCGTCTGGTGAAAAATCTCTCGCTCACAGCTCTTGCCGATTTAATCAGAGATTCCGTATCGCGGCCGCTTTGCCCCGGGAATTGGGCGGAGACGGTCGGTTTTCGGCGCAGAAAAACGGCTGCGGCGGTCTATTGTTTTGGACTGCCGCAGCCGTTCTTCACTATATATAGAAAAAGGTGCATTATGCCGACGCCAAGCAGAAATGCGATTTATGACGCGACCATCCGCAGAATGACTGCGTGGGCACTGGAAGAAGCGGAGAACCGTTTTGCCCGGGAGCACACCCAGGACACGGAGCAGCAGCTTGCCGATTATCTCCGCAAATATGCGGACGAACTGGGGCACACGCCATGGCCGCGGGAAATTCCGGGCGGCGTGACCATTCAGGCGCGCTTCGGAAGCTGGGAGCTGGCTGTGGCGGAGGCGGGGCTGCCTTTTCCCAAGCATCCGAACCAGCCTGACAAATTCCGGCGCGTCCGGGAAGAGACCCAGCGCCAGCGAGTCCTTTACCGCCAGAAGAAAGCTGAAAAAAGGGAGCGGGCGAAGGAACGCATGAAGGCGCAGGAAGAAAAAAGAAGAAAGAATCGTCAATCCGGTATTACCTGATCCGCGTAACCCCCTTGCGCGAATCTGTAATATAAGGAAACTCTGAATCAATCACCTGTAGCTAAGCGGCTCTTGCCGATGGAATCAGAGCTTCCATTAAGCTGTTTTGATTGCCCAAGGAACAGCTTATCCTCCCTTAATACCGCCGCCGGAGCAGAGGCGGCGGTATCAAGGAAACAAAAACCTCCGCCGGGGTTCCGGCGGTGCAGATAGATATCCGGCTTATTTTGTGGCAAATGCGCGATCGACCGAAAACGGGAGACACGCATTCTTGTTCGGCTGAACAAGGGAATCCGGTGCAAAACCGGAACACGGCGGGCAGTCCCGTCGTGCTGTAAGCACGGAGCCGACTTCCTTTCCGCGAAAGCGGGTCATTGGGGAAACCTGAGAAGGCGGGAAGCGGCGTGGACGATTTCGTCCGAACGTGTTAGTCAGAAGACCTACAAACTGTGCGCCTGAAACGTGCGCAGCATAAGCAGAAAGCCCTGGCAGCGGGAAATCCGACGTGCCGGAGCTGGCCGGAATGAATTCCGCTTTACGCCTGCGGGCGTTGCAATACCATGTAATAAGGAGGTTTATTTATGAAGAGAAGACTACTGGCATTCCTGCTGGCGTCTGTGATGACGTTCAGCCTTGTGCCGGTAAACGCGTTTGCGTTGGAGAGCAGCGGGGCGGAAGTCACCGCATCGGCTGAGGCCGTTAAGACCGAAGCGGCGAAAACGACGGCCGAACCGGCTGCTCTGCTTGCGGACGACGAGGTACCTGTCGCAGAGCAGGCAGAGGAGGATATCGTCTACACCGCGAGCCTTGCGAAAAATGAGGGCGAAAAGGACAATCTGGCCGTGGGCGACACCTTCGGTCATGCCTACACCTTCAGCGCCAGCGGCACGGCCGATGTCGAATCGTTCTGGGGAACCTTCCGGTTTAACCCCGAGACGACGGAGTTCTCTTGGATTCAGGATCCGGGTATCGGCGCGGAGCTGGATGCCGAGCAGGGCATTCTGCGCGTCGGCGGCTATAGCGGCACGCTTCCCGCCGGGAACTATTCCTTTGACGTTCAGTTCGTGACCAAGGCACTTGGTGATGCGACGGTTACCCTGGAGTCTTTTAAGGTAAACGACGTAGATTACCTGAGCAAGCCCATTGCAGTGACCAGAACCGTGGGCTGCAACGTCAGCTGGACGGAGGACGCCGCCTACACCGTCACCGGCGAGAAGCTCGTGGCTGTCGGCAGTAACTACAGCTTCACCGTAGCTGCCAACGAAGGCTATGACGCCACTAACATGGTCGTCAAAGTCAACGGCAATGAGGTTGCCGGCACCGACGGCAGCTACACCGTTGAGAATGTTTCCTCCGACCTGACCATCACCGTCGAGGGCGTGACCGAAGCCGTTCAGGAGACGGCCGGCCTGTCCGTTCTGAAGTTCGGCGACACAAGCACCGAGGCCAAGGCGCAGATGTTCCAGCTGATTCCGGCTTTCGACCCGGCGGTCAAGGAATACACTGTGCTCGTGCCGGACAACTCCAACATGTTCTACGCATGGGCTACCAAGGCTGACGACAGAAGCAGCAGCACGACCATCACGGCCAAGTGGACGAACCTCAATAATAATAAAGCCACTACCAAAACGCTGACCTCCGGCAAAGCCGGCGGTGAGTCCTTGGCAGGCTTCGCGCCCACCGGCACGAAGGTCAACACCATGACCGTCACCGTTGTGGACGGCGACTTCAAGGATGAGTACAAGCTCACCTCCGTCCGTGTTGCGCCGAGCCTGATCGCCCTGTCTCTGGACGGCATCCGGTTCGCGGAAAGCTTCTCCGCTACCAAGACGGCTTACACCGCGACCACTGCCGCCGAGAGCGTTACCGTTGCGGCGACTCCCCGTGATGAAAGCTACACCGTCACCGTCAACGGCGGCAGCGACACCACCGTTCCGCTGAATCTTGGTGAGAACAAGATCGACGTGGTCGTCACCAACCCCGGCGGCTATACCAACACCTACACCATCACCGTTACCAGACTGGCAGCCATCGAGGTCGGCTTCACCGTTGACCCCGCCGACGCCAAGGTAACTGTCTGGGATTCCAACAAGGACAGGGTTGCTCCCACGGACGGTAAGTATTCCGTCATGGTTGACGCCGAGTACACCTACCTCGTGCAGAGCGACGGCTATGTCAGCCAGAAGAGCACCTTCAAGTTCAGCGAAAGCAGCACCATCGACATTACTCTGGCCGTGGCTACGGAGAACCCGAACCTGGACAAGAGCATCACTGCCGAGTGGGGCAACTTCCGCAAGGGCGACAACAATCTGGGTATCACCAACGCCAAGACCCCCTACGCTCCCGAAGACGCGGAGCTTCTGTGGGCTGTGAAGTACGGCACCGGCTGGGCGGCTGCCCCCGGTTCTCCCATCATGGTGGGCGGTGACATCTATACCTACTCCGGAAGCACCATCCGCCGTCTCGACAGCATGACCGGCGAGGTCGTGACCGAAGGCACCATGGTCGCCTCCTCCAGCTACTCCATCGTCCCCATGACCTACGCCGACGGCATGGTATTCGTCGGCCTGTCCGGCGGCCGCATCCAGGCGTTCAACGCAAAGACGCTGGAATCCCTGTGGGTCTACACCGACGAGCTGGGCGGTCAGCCCAACTGCCCCATCACCTACAAGGACGGCTACATCTACGCAGGCTTCTGGAACAGCGAGGACAGAAACGCCAACTTTGCCTGCATCAATACCGTTGACGAAGACCACGCCTCCACCACCGAAGCCAAGTACGCCAGCTGGACCTACACCAGACAGGGCGGCTTCTACTGGGCGGGCGCTTACGTCACCGATAAGCTCGCCATCGTCGGCACCGACGACGGCGCGAGTGGCTACGATACCAACGGCGCCGCGCTGCTGGTCTTCGACCGCTTCACCGGCGAAAAGCTCGACGCCCACGAGGGTATCCGCGGCGACCTGCGCTCCAACGTTTCCCATGACCCCGAGTCCGACCGCGTGTTCTTCACCACCAAGGGCGGCATTCTGGGCAACGCCCAGATCGACTGGGATACCGGTAAGATTCTGGACTACAAGGAAGTCGTTATCAAGGATGCGCAGGGCAATGCCAACGCCATGTCCACCTGTACGCCTTCCGTATACAATGGCAGAATCTACATCGGCGTCGCCGGCACCAGCCAGTTCAGCGCCAACAGCGGCCATGGCATCGCGGTTTATAACCTGAACGGCGACGGCTCCATGACCCAGGCGTATGTTTACCCCATTGTTGGCTATCCCCAGACCTCTGCCATGGTCTCCACGGCATACTCTGCCGAGGATGGCTCCGTGTACATCTACCTGCCCTACAACTATACCCCCGGCGGCATTTCCGTACTGAAGGATAAGCCCGGCCAGACTGCGCCTGTGACCACCACCGGCTCCGGCTACAGCGAGGTCTTCACCCCGGTCAGCCCCCTGGCGCAGTACTGCATCTGCTCCACCATCGCCGACCAGTACGGCACGATCTACTATAAGAACGACTCCTGCTACATGATGGCGATCACCTCCAAGATCGAATCTCTGGAGATCACCCAGTATCCCACCATCACCGAGAACGAGGACGGCTCCATCACCGTTGACGGCCTGAAAGCTGTCACCAAGCTGAAGAACGGCGAGGAGCGGGATGTATCCAACTATGTCTCCGTCGTCAAGAACGAGGAGACCGGCGGCTACACCGTGTCCTACACCTACGGCTTCGACAACGCTAACTACGGCCTGAAGACCCTGACTGCCGATATCACCAACTACACCGTTACCATCCCCGAAAGCGCGGCCTACACCGTCGAAGGTGAGAAGACCGCCCACGGCGGCAAGGATTACACCTTCACCGTGACCGTGACCGAGGGCTACGACGATACCAACATGGTCGTCAAGGTCAACGGCGAGGAAGTTACCCCTGTTGACGGCGTTTACACCGTCGAGAAGGTTTCCTCCAATCTGGAAATCACTGTCAAGGGCGTAAGCCTGAAGGATGCCACCTACGCTATCCGCTTCACGAAGGAAGCGGAAGGAAAGGACAATCTGGCAGTAGGCGAAGAGTTCACCAACCTGTACACCTTTGCCGTAAACAAGAACGCTGCCTTCAAGACGTTCTGGGCAACCTTCAAGTATGACCCCGCCGTGATCACCCAGGATTGGGTGGTGGCGGATGGCATGAAGCTTGAGTACGTAGAAGATCACGAGAACGGTATTCTGAAGGTAGGCGGAACCAACGATTCCGTTTCCGGAGAGTATCCCTTCGAGATTATCTTCACCGCCAAGGCGCTGGGCGACGCGACGGTCACTCTGGAATCCGTCGTGATGGACGGCGAGAGCATTCTGGCCGAGCCTATTGCAGTCACCAGAACCGTCGGCTACAAGGTCAACTGGACTGAGGACGAAGCATACACCGTTACCGGCGAAAAGTACGCGCCTGTGGGCGGTACCTACACCTTCACCGTAGCGGCCAACGGTGGCTACAATGCCTCCAACGCGGTTGTCAAGGTCAACGACGAGGTCGTTACCGCAGTTGACGGGAAGTACACCGTTGAGAACGTTTCTTCCAACCTGACCATCACCGTCGAGGGTGTGAAGGAGATCGCCTACACCCTGACCTTCGCGGGCATGAGCGGCGCGGGAGACAACGTGGCTCTGAACGCTGCCTTTGAGGGTGTGTTCTCCACCACCGCCGACTGCGATGCTCCTTACAAGACATTCTCCGCAGCCTTCAAGTTTGACCCCGCTGTCGTGTCTGTGACTTATGTCAGACCTGCTATTTTCCAGCAGAGCGTAGACACCGAGAACGGCATCCTGACGCTCACTTCCAAAGACAGCTCCTTCCCGGCAAACCAGAAGGGCGAGATCATGATTGGCTTCAAGAGCATTGCTTTCGGCGATGCGACGGTCACCCTGACCTCCGCAAAGGTGAATGAGAAGGAAGTTCTGAGCGCTCCCATTGCACTCAGCAAGGCCGCAGGCTACAAGGTCAACTGGACTGAGAACGCAGCTTACACCATCACCGGCGAGAAGTACGCAGACGTCGATGGCACCTACACCTTCACCGTGGCGGCAAACGAAGGCTATGACGGCAGCAACATGGTCGTCAAGGTCAACGACACCGAGGTTACTGCGGTTGACGGCAAGTACACCGCCGAGAAGGTTTCTTCCGACCTGACCATCACTGTCGAGGGCGTGAAGGTCATCGGCCTGAAGTCTCTGAGCTTTGGCGGCACCGGTACTTACGGCAGCGCTAAGAAGTACACGATGACACCTGCCTTTGATCCGGCGGTCAAGGAATACACCATTCTTGCGCCGGACAATGTGAACACCATTTACGCCTGGGCGACCCGTGGCGAGGCTCTGACCTCCAAGGCAAAGATCAATGTCACGTGGACACGCCTCAGCGACAACAGCGCAAGAAGCGCGAGAATTACCTCCGGCGCTTCCAGCGGCTGCACCCTGTCGGGCTATGTGACTGCCGGTGACACGGGCAATACCCTCACCATCACCGTGACCCAGGGCGATTCCTCCGATGTGTACACCATCCATGCCGTCCGCATTGACCCGTCCCTGACGAAGCTGGCTCTGGATGGCGTCAAGATCAACGAGACCTTCTCTGCCACCAAGAAGACCTACACCGCGATCACCACGAAGGACAGCGTTACCGTTCTGGCGACACCTCGCGGCGAGGACTACACCGTGACCTACAACGGCGAGACCGGCAATGTCATTCCGCTGTCCGCGGGCGAGAACAAGATCGAGATCGTCGTCACCAATAAGGGCGGCTACACCAATTCCTACACCCTCACCGTCACCAAGGCTGACCACTCCGTCACCATCCCCACCGACGAGAGCTGCATTATCACCGGCAAGGAAGCCGTCATGGACGGCGCGGACTACACCTTCAAGGTGGAAGTCGATTACCGCTATGAGGCGGGCGAGGACTTTGCCGTGAAGGTCAACGGCGAGACCGTCACCGGCGAGAAGGGCGTCTACACCGTCAAGAACGTCACCACAGATCTGGTCATCACCGTCGAGGGCGTGACGAAGAAGGTTCTGAAGCCCGTAACGGTCTACTTCTCCTTCTCTCACGACGATCAGTTCGAGTCCTGCGAGCAGTCCGGTCAGGTCATGGCTCTGAAGGAAGTCACCGTTCCTTACTTCGATCTGGCACTGTACGGCCTTGAGGATTTCTACTTTGCCTCTGAGGACTACGGCCCCGCCAGCGGCGATCCCACCGGCGGCCCCGGCAGCGCTCTGGACCCCGGCACTAAGGAATTTGCTTACGGCAAGGTCACCATGTTCCACCTGTTCATCTATGCCACCGAGGTTTACTATCTGGGCATTGATCCTGCGGAAGCGGGCAAGGGCTACCTGAAGGACAACGGCCTCGGCACTCCCATCTTCAACGTCACCGGTTCCACCGGCTCCACCTTCCTGCAGGAGATCTGGAACTACGACCTGAACCTGAACTACTATCTGAACAACGAGTATCCTCTGGCCTCCGCGGGCTGGGGCTCCACCTCCGATCAGATCCTGCTCCACGACGGCGACGTCGTCACCCTCGGCCACTTCACCGACTGGAGCTTCTACAGTGATTCCGGCGCTGTGTTCAACCACATCGAGACCGACATCGCCGACCCCGTTCAGGGTGACAAGGTCACGATGAAGATCTACCGCGACGGCGCTGACATGATGGGTACTTACAACACTGCCCATACCCTGCGCACCAACTGCCCGGACGTCTACTGCACGCTGGCGAACAACGTCACCACCGGTGATGTGACCCAGTGGACGAAGGTGGGCACTGCGGATGAAAACGGCACTCTGGTGGTTGACACCAGCACCCTGACTCCCGGCGAGTACATCTTCTCCATCCCCGGCCAGTACGGCAACGAGAACCCCGACGTCATCGTCGGCGCACCCGGCGGCATCCGTCTGACCATCCACGAGAAGCCCGCTGTGAAGGGCGACATCGACGGCGACGGCGTGATCGACGTGAACGACGTCATGGCTCTGTTCGGCGCGATCAACTCCGGCGATGACCTGGACGCCGCGATTGCAGACGTCAACGGCGACGGCGTTGTAGACACCTTCGACGTGATGGCTCTGTACGAGATTATCAAGAGCAACGACTGATCCGCCAACGGTTTGCCGGCCGGAATGTCCTGTTTTGACCGGCAAACCCCACCTTACCGGCACTTGACCCAAAGCATAATAGACAACTTCTGACAGGAGGATGTTATGAAAATTTTCAGAAAATCCATGTGCCTGCTCCTCGCGGTAGTCATGGTTCTCGGTCTGGCGATCACCGCCTCCGCCGAAACGACCACGGAAACCCTGAGCGTAACGGCCAGCAAGACCAACCCGACGGTTGGCGAAGAATTTAGCATTTATCTGAACGCCAGCGGCGACATTGGCTCCATCGGCGCGTTCCAGATGGATCTGTACTACGATCAGGATCTGTTCGAGTATGTAGGCGCGAATACCGCGTTTACTCCCAACCACAACACCAATAAGACCACCGGCGCGCGGTATATCCGTCTGACCTGGCTGGATCTGACCAGCCAGACCGTGATCTCCAAGGGCCAGTTCTGCGAGCTGAAGTTCAAGGTTCTGAAGGCTGGCGACTATCATTTTGAACTGACAACCTGCAAGATCTCGGGCGCCGGCGGCGACCGGATCATGGACATTGCCACCGCTCCCGGCTCTGTGGATGTGACCGCTGTGGATGCCCCCGTCTTTGAGGGCTGGGCAGTCTCCGCTTCCGAGGACAAGACCGTCACCGTCGGCGAGAGCGCCGAGGTCAAGGTCACTGTTTCCAACAGCGATAGCGCCGTCACCGCTTACAACGCCTATGACCTGACCATGACCTACGACACCGCCATGCTGACCTACAATTCCTGCACTGCCGCTGACGCGAACGCAGTCGTGAAGGAAGACGTTCCCGGCACCATCCGTGTGATCGGCTACGGCGCTGACAAGGCTTTGAACACCGCCGCCGTTACCCTGAGCTTCACCGCCAAGGGCACGGGCAGTGCGGAAGTGAAGATTACCAAGGCCAAGGTTGACACCGGCGATAAGGCTGTCGAAAACGACGCCCCTGACGCAACCATTCTGGACGACACCACCGTGATCTCCGTGAACGGCTACACCGTCACGCTGGGCGAGGGCCTGTCCGGTGCATCCACCGTCGCTCCCGGCGCGGACTACACCTTCAAAGCTACCGACGCGGACAACTACGACTACGTTATCTCCGCCACCATGGGCGGCGAGACCACCACTGCCAACGACAACGGCGACGGCACCTACACCATCCCGGGTGTCACCGGCAATCTGGTGATCAATGCCACCATGACGCCCAAGAGCTACAATGTCACCGTGGAAGGCACCGGCGCAGGCGATGTGACCGCCGCCGATAAGGCCACCTACAACACTGAATACACCTTCACCGTGGCTGAGGATGCAAACTACAGCTACACCACCACCGTGACCGTGGGCGGCAATGCCTACGCTCTGGGCACTCCCGAGAATGGTAAGTACACCATCCCCGGCACCGACATCAAGGGCGACATTGTGATCAGCGTCACCAAGACCGTGAAGCCCTCCTCCGTGGTTTCCGTCACCAAGCCCGATTACGTAAAGGGCAATGACACCGCCACCAAGGGTCAGGATTACACCTTCACCGTCGATAAGGAAGAAGGCTACGATTACTCCGAGCCTACCGTCAAGGTCGGCGATGTGGATGTGACCGACAAGGTGGTCAAGAACGGCGATGGCAGCTACACCATCCCCGGCTCCACCATCACCGGCAACATCACCATCGAAGTGACCAAGACCGCGGCTGTTGCTGTGGACGTCGCCCAGTACCTCACTCTGGACGGCAAGGTCATGTACCTTGTGACCGCTTCCGGCACTCTCCCCGAGGGTCAGGTTGCCAAGTACGACGGCATGAGCATGTTCTGGTCCGAGAAGTACAACGCATACGCCTATCTGGTTATCTCTGCGGATAATCTGGAGACTGTGAAGACGGAAGCCGCTGCGAAGGTCAAGGTCGCGGAAGGCACCTCTGCCGGAACCGTGGATTACAGCGGCGATGTGAACGGCACCAAGGTGATCGACGTCAACGACGCGCAGCTGACCTACGACATGTACAACACCAAGTACGACAGCTTCGACGTTGTGTCCATGCTGAAGTTCCTGAACGCCGACGTGAACGGCGACAAGACGGTCAACTCCAAGGACGCCACCGCTATCGTTAACGCCATCAAGTAATTCTCTGAATGACCGGGTCTGCTGACCCGAAACCAAAGCGCCTCCCCCGCCGTGAAAGGCGGGGGAGGCAAAGCCGCAGAATTCGGAGAATCACAGGTGCCCCTATGGAACGTGGGGGCAGCTGTGAATTTCCGACACCTTTGCCGTAGGATGTGATTTTATGAAAAAAAGAATTTTGTCCGCACTGCTTGCATTTGTACTGATTGTGTCTGCGCTTCCCGTGGGAGGCAAAGCCGCAGAATCCGGCGGCGTTGCCGCGCAGGCATCGATCCGCTATTCTGTCTCCGCTTCTCCGGATCAGACGACAGATGTGGGCAAGACCGTCATCATGTATGTGACAGTTTCCGGAGGCAGCTATAATGCCTACGATCTGGCGCTGACCTATGATGCCGCGCGGCTGACCTATGTGTCCGGTCAGGCAGCGGATAAAGGGGCTTCGGTAACAGAGAAGAACGGAAGCATCCGTGTCATCGGCTACGGCGGGGACAAGTCTGCTTCTACGGCGGCCGTAACGCTGACATTCAGGACAAAAGCGGCGGGGACGGCAAAGGTCGTGATTTCGTCGGCGAAGATCGACGCCGGTGCAAACGCCCCCACCAAGAATGCGCCCTCAGCTACAATCAGGAGAAGTACTACCCAGTTCATCGTCCAGCCGCAGTTCACCGTGAAGCTGGACGAGGGGCTGGCCTCCGACAGCCTGAGCGCGGCGGCGGGGGAAGACTATACCTTCCGGGCGACGGACCCGCTGCACTATGATTACAAGCCCTCGGCGAAGATCGGCGGCAAGGACGTCACGGTCAAGGATAACGGCGACGGCACCTATACCATCCCCGGCGGCGAGATCACCGGAAACATCACGGTCAAGGCCAACAGAACCCCCAAGACCTACAAGGTAACATTCAAGGGTGAGGATCTGTCGGGCGAAAAAACTGCGGCCTATAACACACCCTACCATTTCAAGCTGAACCGGAAGGCCGGATACAGCTACGTTCTGCGCGTGACCATCGGCGGGAAGTCCTACACAGGCTACAAGGCGGAGGACGGCGGCTATGTGATTCCGGGTGCGGCCATCACAGGCGACATTGTCATCACCGCGCAGAAAACCAAGATCAATTCCGGCGGCGGAAGCTCCAGCGGCGGCTCAGGCGGCGGAAGCTCTGCCAAGTATGTGTCGGTCAGCTTCATCGGCTCCGGCGCGGACGACGCGGTGGGCAAGAAAACCACCCGGCGCGGCTCGGAGTATACGTTCCGCATTGACCGCAAGGACGATACCGATTATGACGTTTCCGCAAGGGTCAACGGCGTCACCGTCAAGTGTACCTACGACAGCAAGAAGGACATCTACCGCATTCCTGGCAGCGCGGTCACGGGAGATATCACCATCACCGTCACGAAGGGCGCCCCGGTGGAGGTCAACGCATACGTCACCCTGGACAGGCAGAGCATGTACCTTGTGACCTACAGCGGCAGCGTTGCGGATGGGCATGTCCCCATGTACGACGGGCAGAACATGTACTGGTCGGAAGCCTACAATGCCTATGCCTGGCTGGTGGTTTCCTCCGCTGACGAAAAAGAGGTCGTGCGCGCTGCCCAGAACAGCATCACCATCGGAGAAGGGGAGGCCGCCGCCTCTATCGACTACTCCGGCAACGTGGATCTCAGCGGACGCATCGACGGGGACGACGCACATCTTGACCGCGACGTGTACAACGCGAAATACACGCTGGCAAGCATGGTGATGCACAGATTCCTGAACGCCGATGTCAACAGAGACCGGAAGGTGGACGTAAAGGATGCGGTGTGGATCGTCAACCGCGTCCTCCACGGATAAAAAGGAGCGTGACATATGAAGAAGATCATCAGCGTCATTTTGACTGTTGCGCTGATATTCGCGCTGGCCGCGACGGCCATGGCGGCAGAGATCGCAGACTGCACCGTGTCCGCCGACTCCGTGTCGGCAGCGGCAGGGGGAACTGTGACCGTACCCGTCCGCGTTTCCGGAAACCGGGGCTTTACCAATTTTGGCATTGCCCTGGATTACGACCGTGAGCAGCTGGAGCTGCTGAGCATCCAGACGGCGGAAGGGGAAACGCCCTATCTCTGCGGCACGACGGCTGCCGTGAATACCCAATGGACAGGCACGGAGGAGAAGACCTTTGGCTACGTCACGGCTGCTCTGGAAGAAGCCGCGACGGCGGACGGAATCCTGTTCACGGCCACGTTCCATGTCAGCGAGACCTTTTCCGGCACTGCGGCGGTGCAGCCGGTGGTGCAGTATATGCGCAGCAACAAGCGGCTGCTGTCCGTGTTTGACGCCATCCCGGTTACAGTCGTGAGCGGAACCGTATCGACGGTTCTGGCAGGCGATTATGACCAGGACGGACAGGTGGATATGTTCGACGCTATGGGTCTGTACGGTGCGGTGAGCGCTGGTACGGAGTTCGCGGAGGATGATTACAGCCGTCTGGACGTCAACCAGGACGGCGAGATCAACATGTTCGACGTAATGGCAATTTATGGGATCGTATCGGGTGGTCAGGAGTGACCAACCCCACAGAAAAGGAGCGAAATATGATGAAAAAAGTCCTGTCCTGCTTCCTCGCAGTCATACTTTTCCTGACCTGCATTCCCACGGCGCTGGCAGTGGACAATTCTCGCGATTTCTTCTTCGAGCTGTCCGTGGACGGCAGTGATAAGAAAGAGGTGCAGCCCGGCGACATCATTCAGGTGGATTTCAACCTGAAACGGTCGGACAGCGGCGACGCCTACACCATGTACGGTATGCAGAATGAAATTCGCTACGACAGCAATTTCTTCGAGCTGGTGGAGGGCAGCGCCCTGCTGAGCAATGGAATTTCCACCACGGACATCGGTCTGCGGGACAATTACCGGGAATTTTACATGAACTTTGTGTCCCTGTCTGGCGGCGAGGAGTGGAACGCCCAGCGTCTGGTGGGTTCCTTCAAGCTGAAGGTGATCGCCGCGTCCGGCGTGACCAAGATCACGAATCAGGATTATCTGGTCTCCACCCAGGACGGAACCGATGAATATAAGGCATCCTGCCAGGATGTGACCATTATCATTTCCACCGACTGCACGGTCACCTTCGAGCCGAACGGCGGCACGGCGGTTCCCAGCCAGACCGTCCGGTACGGCGAGACCGTGGCGCGGCCGGACAATCCCACCCGGGAGGGCTATCACCTGGTGGGCTGGTATTCGGACATTGATCTCCAGAATCTCTGGGATTTTGATACCGACACCGTTCAGGGCAATATGACCCTGTACGCAAAATGGGAGAAGGGCGACGCGCCTGAGACGGATGCTGACGGCACCGGCAGCGGCCTGTGGTGGCTGCTGGGTCTGGGCTTGCCTCTCCTGCTGCTTCTGCTCCTGCTTCTCCTGCTGCTGGGCAAAAAGACGGTTCGCTTCGAGACCGGCTGTGACAGCAAGATCAAGGATCAGAAGGTGAAGAAGGGCGGCCTGGTGACACGCCCTGAGCAGCCGGTTCGTCCCGGCAGAGCCTTTGCCGGATGGTATACGGACGAGAGCTGCACCAAACGCTGGGATTTTGATAACGACAAGGTTGAAGATAATATGACGCTGTATGCAAAGTGGCTGTAAGTTCATGCGCCCCCACCTGGGGAACCTCTGAATAAATCGTCTGCGGCCGTGAGCGGATCTTTTTCGTCCACTCTTCGGCATCAAAAACGGGAAATATAGTGCAGCCGTTGCCGGCGCAAGCCGGCTTACGGATGCGGCATACCCCTTGCGGGTACATACAGTATTCCGCCGTTTTCGATACCTCGATTGGCCGAAAAATCTCTCGCTCACGGCTCTTGCCGATTTAATCAGAGGTTCCCTGGATCTTTCCGGGTGGGGCACACGTGCATTCTGCGGCGGCGCGGGAATGGGCGTAAATTCCGAAGGTTAAGGGAATGGCAGTATGGATTGGAATGCATTATTTCACAGCAAATATCTGCGGGGCGGCCTGTGCGCAGTGCTGATCGCCGCGATCCTGCTGGGACTGTGGCTTCCGGGGACGGGGCTGAAGGAAGCCCAGCCGGATGACCCCTTGGAAGGAGAGGGCGTCCGGGAGATCACGGTGCTGGAGCTGGGGGAAAACATCCAACAACTGAATACGATTGTGGTTCCCAGCGGCGGGCAGACGAAATCCATGGAGCCGAATGACGATGTCGGCGAGACCCGACCGGAAGAAACCCAGCCCGATTCCTCCACGGACGACGGCAGAGACGGTCAGGAGGACGGAAACCAGGGGGCGGACGGCGGTGAAATTACGCCGTCGGAGCTGTCGCTGGTTCTGACGTGGCATCCGGACAGCGGGAATGCAAAAAGTGTTTCCTGCGCCGTGGACAATACCCAGGCATTTGCCGTCAGCAGCTATGAATTGAATGAGGGGCTGTTCCGCTTTTCCGTGAACCTGACCGGAACGCTGGCGCAGGACGCGAAGATCGTGGACGGCATTTCCGTCACCGAATCCACCCAGACGTCGCGGGCACTGAAATGGCCGAACGACTCGCTGATCATGAATCCGGCGGCGGGGACGGACAGGGAAGTCTATAATTTCTCCTTCACGGTCAGAACCCAGGAACGGGACGTGTTTTTCCGGTATAAGATTACCTATCAGAAGCTCCCGGATGTGCAGCTTTCCTTTACATGGCGAGGGACCGGGAATCACAAAGGCACGCTGCTTTGTCTGCCCAGCGGCAGCGTTGTGGATAAAATCAAGAGTAACCAGCTGGCCGGAGGCAGGATAAGCTACGAGATGAAATTGGTCGGCAGCGATGCCGAAAGTGCGGGCGCAAAAATTTTGAGTGCCAGCTATATCTCTGATGAAACAGGCAAGAGCGGTGACCTGGATTACCGGGGTGGACAAGGTTTTTTGAATTTGAAAATGCCGGCGGGTGAGACCTCCGAGACGTATCGGATTTTGGTTTCCGCCCTTGCAAACGGGCATACGGCTCACTTCGAGGTCATTCTGCATTTTGGAAATGATGTGACGCTGCAAATGCGCTATATCCTCGATGACGGCAGTGAAAGAAAGATTTTCTGCCAGAATAAGCAGTCGAAAACGGCGGATACCGTGTATGACGACCAGTTGACCGGGGGGAACCTGCCATACGAAATGTCCATTGTCGGTGCCGATGCCGACAGCGCTAAGATCACCTCCGTCAAGTGTACACAAACCGGCAATGGCAACAAACTTCAGACCCTGGAAGCATCGGACGCGATTCCGCTTCTCCTGAATGACGGAAAAACCGGACAGAACAATTTTACGGTCGAAGCAAAGGACGACTCGGGAAATCAGTATACCTTCAAAATCAATGTTCCCTACAAGCACAAGGGAACGAACAGCATAGAAATCCTTTTGAACCTCAAGGATCAGGATGAAATTCCCAACGAAGTCATAACCAATCTGAAGGTTTCCGCATACGGAAGAGATGCGGCAGGGAATACGGTCAGCATTCCGGCGAAGGGGACGAATGAATATATTCAGGTTACGCTGGATGGAATTGAGGTCACGGATCCTACATCTTCCGGGGACGCCTGGGAGTACGGCCTGTTTCCGGCTAATCCGGAGACGGGGGACAGAAAGGAACATGCCCTCTATGTTTACGCCGAGGACGCTTACGGCAACTGGGGGAAAGCGGAGCTGACGCTGAATGGTTTCCGCGTAGAACCCGGGCAGAAGATCGGCGACGCGACGATTTATGTGGACATGACGGTGCTGGGGGTCGGCGTTGTCGGCCCTATCCCTTATGAGGTTCTGGCGGACGAGCCGATTTCCTACGTGATCGCCAAAGCAATCATGGGAAAAGACACCGGCGAACCCTTCGGCGCGGCAAGCGATACTCTCGGCTGGCGTGGCAGCTATGCCGGGACGCTGGATACCGGCTTCTACCTGCAATGGCTGGATACCGGCTATAGCGCAGATGCGCTGGAAGACTCCACTTGGCCGGGAAGCACGGAAGAGGAAGTGCTGGATGCCATCGACGCCCGGTTCGGCGCGGGGACTGGCCTTGCAACCCTGTGGCGCTGCCTGTACCGCAATGGACTGAACAAGAGCACCGGCTCCGGCAGCAGGATTGGTGAGTTTGATTACACCAGCGGTTCCGGCTGGATGTACTCGCTGCGCGGTACGTATTATCCCGGTCAGTCCATGTCCGCGGTATATCTGAAGGACGGAGATGTGCTGACGCTGCGCTACACGCTGGCCTACGGCTGGGACATCGGCGGCGGCAGCGACAATTACGGCAATATTGTGGGCTACTGTGTTACGGCAATCAATGGTGACATCACTCCCAGACATCAGATGGAAGAGGTGGAAGACCCGGACGGCTCCATTCACTATGTATGCCGCTGCTGCGGTCTGATTCAGGACTGCACCCATAAGCATACGGTCTACAAGGATCTGGAGGACGGAACCCACATTCTGTTCTGCGAGGACTGCCAGACGGCCATCGGCGACCCCCAGTCCCACAACTGGACATACGCCGCCGGGGACACGGAGGACAGCCACGTCTGCGCGGAGTGCGGCGCGACAGAGCAGCATTTCTGGAAGGAAGTGGAAGGCACCAACACCGCCACCTGCACCGAGCCGGGCGTCAGAACGGTCAGATGCAGCGTCTGCGGCATGGAAAAGGAAGAAGAAGTCGAAGCGAAGGGGCACACGCTGGACAATCGCTGGAACCACACGAAGCTGGAACATTATCAGAAATGCTCGACCTGCGGCGAGGAAACCAATCGCGGAAACCATGAATATGAGGCGGATTGGGGCGACTATGCGTGCCGTATCTGCGAGGTGCTCCATGAAGAAATCTGCGGCGGCACCCCGACGATTCGGGAAGCCACCTGCCAGAAAATCGTGTACCACTGCGACAGCTGCGGCTATGACCTGACCGAGTATGGCACCTTCTACGAATATCATGATTACGTGGACGGCATCTGCCGGTACTGCGGCGCGGAAGACCCGGATTATGTGCCCCATGAACATGATTACCATGAGACATACCGGGTTAACCCGACCTGCACGGAGGACGGCTACATCGAGTATACCTGCGACTGCGGGGACTCCTATACAGATCCGCTTCCGGCTACCGGCCATAGCTGGGGCGAATGGATACCTGCGGGAGACGGGGAGGAAGTCCGCTACTGTGGAGTGTGTGGTGCGGAGGACTATCGGACGACCGAGGCGGATACGTACAGTATCCAGATGCTCTTTTTAAGCTGGCTTTTCCCAAAGACGTATCAAAAATAGGGGGAATCACAATGAATGAGAAAATTCCTGAGATCCTGCGGCAGATCGAAACGGTCGTTGTAGGTAAGAACGAAATCGTTGAAAAAATCCTGATGGCAATCCTGGCGGGCGGCCATGTACTGATGGAGGACGTCCCCGGCGTGGGCAAGACCACCACGGCCATGACCTTTGCCAAGGTGCTGGGGCTGGACACGAAGCGCGTTCAGTTTACCTCCGACACCGTCCCCTCGGACATTATCGGCTACTCGGTCTACGACAAGGAAAGCGGCAGCTTCGTCTATAAGCCCGGCGCGGTGATGACCAATCTGCTCCTGGCGGACGAAATCAACCGTACCTCCAGCAAGACCCAGTCCGCTTTGCTGGAAGCCATGGAGGAGCTGCATGTGACGGTGGACGGTCAGACCTATGATTTGCCCCAGCCCTTTGTGGTGCTGGCCACCGAAAACCCTGTGGGTTCCGCGGGAACGCAGCTGCTGCCGCCGTCTCAGATGGACCGGTTTATGATCAAGATCAGCATGGGCTATCCTGATTTTGAAAGCCAGATCAGCATTCTGAGGGACAGACACACGGAAAATCCCCTGAACCGGGTGGTGCCGGTGGTCGATCGGGAGCAGCTGCAAGCGCTGATCCAGGAAGCGGCGAAGGCGGAAATTCAGGACGCCGTTTATGAGTACGTCACCCGGCTGACCCAGGCCAGCCGGGAGCACCCCATGGTGCAGCTGGGCGTCAGCCCCCGGGGCGCGCTGGCGGTGTGCCGTATGGCGAAGGCTTACGCTTACCTCAATGGCCGGGACTTCGTCATCCCGGAGGACGTGGCCGCCGTGTTCCCGGATGTATGCTGCCACCGTCTGGTGCTGACAACCAAGGCAAGAATGATGGAGGAACGGCCGGAGACGGTCATTGCCGCCATTCTGGAATCCGTGAAAATGCCGGTCATCAAACAATAAACGAAACAACGAACGGAAGCAGGTACTGCTTATGATCGCAATGAAATTGGGTTGGGCGGTGCTGGAGGGCATCTGCGTCTGGCTTACCCTGTATTACGGGAGCGGCGGCGCGTTGGCTCTGGCGGCGATGCTGCTGATCTTGCCCCTGGGCAGCCTCCCGATTCACCTTTTCCTGAGAAAACGGCTTCGGGTTTGGGTAGAAGCGCCCGCCGTGGCGCGGAAAGGGGACGAGGGCAGCGTCACGGTCTGCCTGGAAAATCCCACGCTGCTGCCCGCTCTGCGCATCCGCTGCCGGGTAACGACCCGGAATCAGCTGAATGGTGAGAGCTGCACCCAGAACGTCATGATGTGGGCGTTTCCCAAAAGGGAACGGTGCACGTCTCTGCGCTTAGGAAGCGAATACTGCGGACGCATCCGGATCTCCGTGGAGCAGGTGAAGCTCTATGACTGCTTCGGCCTGGTCGGCGTCCGCTGCGGATGCACTGCCGAGGCGCACATGACGGTGCAGCCGGACACCTTCCCCATTCGAGTGAATCTGATTCCCAATCCCGACAGCCAGGAGGACGGCGACAGCTATTCTCAGGAGCGTCCCGGCGCCGACCTGACGGAGACGTTCCAGATTCGGGAATACGTCCCCGGCGACAGCATTCGGCAAATCCACTGGAAACTCAGCGGGAAATTTGACCGGCTGATCGTCCGGGATCCGGCGCTGCCCATCACCCGCAATGTGCTGGTGTTCTGGGAGAGAACGGGGCAGTCCGGCAGTGTCAAACGCATTGACGCCCAGGCGGAAACGGTGGTGTCAGCGTGCCGGAGCCTGTCGGACAGCGGCGTCCAGTTCACCCTTGGATGGAACGATACGGACAGCAACGTCTGCGTCCTGCATGAGATCTGCGGCATGGAAGACTTGATCGGTGTTATCCCCCGGCTGCTGTGTGCTGCCGGAAGGAAGGACGGTGTCGGCGGCGCGACCCTTCTGGTACAGACCCGGCCGGATGCTCTGTGCGGGCACATGGTGTACATCGGGGAAGAACCCTGCGCCGATGTGTTGCAGATGCAGCGGCTGGGGCATGTCACGGCGCTGCTCTGCGGCGAATCGCCTTTGGAGGGGAGCATCCCCTTCGACGTAGGGCGGTATCGGGAACAACTGGGAGAAATTGACGTGTAAGGGAGGCGAAAGCCTTGACCTCAAAAATAAAACAGGGAATGCACCTGCGCCAGCCTGAGAATTCGCCGGACGGCGGATGGATTCTCCAGATGCTGGCGGCGATGCTGGCCTGCGGGGCGCTGATGTTTACGCTTGCGTCGGTGTCGGGGTTCCGGACGGGAAATCTGCTGCCCATCCTGCTGGCGGCGGGCGGGTACGTGTGCATCGCTTACGGCGTGACCATCCGGTTTCAGAAGCAGCAGTGGTTTTTCCTTGGTGCGCTGGCCGTCCTGCTTCTGCTGGTGCTCATTTGCAGACAGCAGGTGCTGGAGGGCTATCGCCTGTTCTGGAATCAGATGCGCAATACCTATACCGCCGGGACGGGCTGGGTGCTTCCCGAATGGGAGACGCAGCTTCCGGCGGAGAAAAGCGGGCTGTGCCTGACGCTGTTTGCCGTGGCGGCGGCCAGCGCCGCAGCGCTGATTTGCTGCTGGCTGAGCAGCCGGGCGCCGGTTATTCTGGCGGTGCTGCTGCCCGCCGCCGCGTTGGCGGGAATGGCAGTTTTCAAAAGCGACGAGGTACTTCCCGGATTGGCCGCGTTGGCGGCTGCCGTGCTGATTCTTACCTACAGCGGGTGGCAGAGCTGGAAAGCGGCGTTCCCAGTCACGTTTGGCTGGATTCTTTGTGGAATCGCGGCGGGCTTGCTGCTTCTGGGCACGTCGATTCCCGGCGTGCAGAGCTGGACGCAGAAAATCGGCGAAGACAGCCGCAAGGCCATTCATGCCTGCCGCTATGAGACGAACAATACCGTGCTGCCCGAGGGCGACTTCACGGATTATCAGAAGCAGAACGGCACCCGGCCGGGATTGGAAGTGACCATGTCGAACCCGGAAGCCCTGTACCTGCGGGGATTCACCGGGGCTACGCTGGAAGGCGATACATGGAGCACGGTGGAGCCTGCCGTTCTGGCGCAGAATCAGGCGCTTTTATACTGGCTGAACGAAAACGCCTTCCACCCGGCGGCGCAGTATGCGTCGGCTTCCGCCGGGACGGACGGGGGAACGGGCAGCGTTTCCATTCAGAATATTGGCGCGTGCAGCGCTTATCAATACGTTCCCTTCTCCCTGCGGGACACGGGAAATTTACCGGCGGAAAATCTGAAAGAGGACAGCCTTCTCTCCGACGGGGAGAGGACGTACCGGTACTCCGTGGTGACCGGCGGCAAAAGTGGCATCGAGCGGACCCTGTCGTGGCTGCAAAACACCGATGACGCGCAGGTGCTGCAATACCGGAGGGCGGAAAGCGCGTACCGAAGCTTCGTGTACCGCAATTACCTTCAGGTTCCGGAAAGCGTGACCCGGCTGCTGGGGAAGTACTGGGACGAAATCGCGGCGGGCTACGGCTCCCGGGAAAATCTCACCCTGCCTCAGGCGCAGGCCTGCACGTTGACGTTCCTGAGCCGGTGCTTCCCGGAGGAAGGAACGCCGGAGGATATGGAGCTGCCCCTGACCGCGGCGGAGGGGACGAGCTTCCAGTACGCCACGGTGGCGGTCATGACCCTGCGCCATTTTGGGATTCCGGCGCGATACGCCGAAGGGTACGTCATTTCGGAAGAAATGGCCGCTGCCGCCCAGGCGGACGAGCCTCTGACCGTGGACAGCCGCTGCGCCCGGGCGTGGGCGGAGGTCTATCAGGACGGGATCGGCTGGATTCCCATGGAGCTGACCCCCGGACTGGGCGAAATGCTGGAACAGAAGCCGGAGGAAAACCCGGACGAGGGAGACTCGGACAATGCCGAATCGGAGACTCAGCCGGAAGAGGAAACGACCCCCGAAGAGGACGGGACACAGGAACCTGAGCCGGACGGCGGCACCGTGACCAAAATCGCCAGAACCTTGCTGCTGGGCGTGCTGTGGGTACTTCTTGCCGTGCTTCTGCTGTTCCTGCTCCTGCTGCTCAGAAGAAAGCTGATTCGCAAGCGCAGGAAGCAGAAATATCAGCTGGAAGACGTAAATGAAGCCGTTTCCTGGATTTTCGCGGACACGGCGGCGCTGCTGGAAAAGCTGGGACTGCGCAGAGGAAACGGCTCCATGCGGACGCTGCTGGAACCGGCGAAGCGGCGCTTCGGCGGCGATTACGCAACGGCGCTGGAAAAAGCCATCAGCCTGAACGACCGCGCCCTGTTCAGCAGCCATGCGCTTGCCCAGGCGCAGAGAGAGTCGGCGCTGAAATTCTACGCCGATACCCAGGAGAGTCTAAAAAAGAATGTAAAATGGTACCACCGGGTGTGGATGAAATGGATTCAGTGCCTGTATTAAGGAGAGAACATAGTATGAAGAACTTGAGAAAGCGCCTTGCGTGTCTTCTGCTTTCCGCGCTGCTGCTCATCGGCTGCCTGCCGGTGACGGCGCTCGGGGCGGAAAACGGGTTTATTCTCGTGGCGGAGGCCGGCGGAAAGCTGGTCATCGCGCCGGAGTACGTTTCCTGTACGGCAGGTCAGACCGCTGCCCAGGCGCTGAGCGCCAGCGGACACACCTTCACGGGGCTGGATACCGGGATGATCTCCGCCATCGACGGCGTGGCGGGCAACTTTACCCGCAGCGACGAAAACGGCGGTTACGACCTGTCCGTCAGCGCGGCGTCCATCGGCTATCTGCGTTTCAGCGAGGATATGGACAGTAAGCCCAGCGACGGACTGAAGCAGCTGATGACCGCCATGGCGGACTATAAGAAAAAGGGCAGCGACGTTCAGGCGGCCGCCAAAAAGGAATACGACACCGCCCGGGATTTGTTCGTGGGCATCAACAGCGAGTCCGCCAAGACCCTCGCGTCGAACCTGAATGATGCGGTCAGGAACTATGAAGACACCCTCACCGGCGAGCATTATCAGGTTCGCTTCACGGACGGTTCGGCGGCGTATTCCGACGGCAACTACCCCGGCGTTTCCGTCACGGCGGTGAACGTCTATGGAAAGCAGTGGACGGACGACGGCGACGGCGTGCTGGAGCTGCCCAAGGGCGACTACACCTTCTGTGTCGAGCAGGCGGGACTGCGGTTTGCAGGCAAAATCACGGTCAGCGCCGCCGCGACGGTATCGGCAGAGCTTCCCCAGTCGGAGTGGCTGATCACCGACACCTTCCGCATTTCCGGAAGCTACGGCGAGGAAACCAACAAGGACAACAGATTCACGGACGAAGAGTGGCAGCCGGGGCAGTGGGCTGACAGAGAGGTGACGGTTCCGGTGCTGGACACCTTCACCGGCGCGGTCTACGCCTACGCGGAGTACGATACCGGCCTGCTGTCCGAGATCCCGACCCTGACGGCCATTTATACCCTGGCAAGCACCGGCGATCGGATGGAAAAGGCGCTTGCGTTCCAGTCCCTGGCCAGCGGCGCTTACAGCGTGCTGGCACGGGGGGCGGCGGGCAACACCGTGATCTACCGCGTCACCAGTCAGGGCGAGGACGGCTACACCTATTCCCAGGACTACACGGTGAACTTTGCCCGCGTTCCCACCCTGGCATCCATCCGGGTCGAAGATCAGAGCGGCGTAGATCAGGCGGCTTCCATTCCCTTCGCGCCGAATACCATGGCATATACTTACAAGGTTCTGGACACGGTCACGGCAGTGACGATCACGGGGCAGCCGCTGGAAACCGGCTATACCGTAACGGTGGGCGGTAAGGACGCGGCAAATGGCGTGACGGTGGACGTTTCCGGCGAGACGGTCATCCCGGTGACGGTTTCCGCCAACGGCTATTCCAGCACCTATACTTTGACGATCCAGCCCGGCGAGGGCAGGGGACTGTCCTTCCTGTCGGAGCGTTCCGTGACCGTTGAGGTGGTCAACAGCAACGGCGTGGTGATGCCCTATACGACCCTCCGGGAGTCCGCGACCCAGAACCGCTATCGCTACATTCTGGTTCCCGGAGAGACCTATCATTACGTTGCGACCCGGAATACCTACTATCATATCATCGACGATTTCGCCCTTGAGGAAGTGGCCGACAGCACCATCACCGTGGATTTCAGCGCTATGGGCGACTGGCTGACGGATATGGCCTACGGCATAAATGCCGCCGCTGCCTCCAGAAATTCGCTGAAAACCGACGATTCCTTCACTCCGGCGACCCACAGCTACACGGTATCTTATGAGGACACGGAGCTTGCAGTCTATGCATGGGCCACAAGCAGTGAGAAAAACGTCGGCATTCAGGCAATTTATAACCAGGTATTCAGCAGCAGCCTGTACCACGGGAAGGAAAAAACCGTTGATCTGACCTCCGGTGCGACTTCCGGTGAACAGCTGCAACGCCTGCTGATGCAGAGAAACCCCATTGCGGGTACGGTCACCATCCGGTTGACAAAGGAAGAAAACGGCGTTACGTTTTATCAGGATTACGTAACCCGCTTCAACCGCACGCTGACGTTGAAAGACATGACAGCCCAGTGTGACGGCGCTGTGGCGGCACTGGAAAAAGAGGATGGAACCAAGGGCTTTGCCCCCGGCGTGAAGACCTATTCCGTGACCGTCTCCATGGCGGCGCAGAATCTGGAGCTGTCCCTGTCCCGCTATGAGGATAACCCCTGCTACGGCGAAGAGGACGTGGGCTACCGCATCAAGGTGGACGGCACGGACGTGACCACCGAAGGCGGCGCGGTCATCCCCCTGGACGGCACCATCAACACCCAGACGGTTACGGTTACGGTGGAAAATGACAAGGCTCCGGACGGCACCGGAATCTATGCCCTGAACATTCTGAAATCTCCCCCGGTGGCAGTGACCTTCCAGGCGGAACCGGCGGATGCGCTGCTGCATCTGCGGGATGTTCTCACCGGCGTGCAGCAGCTGCCGGACGATGCGGGACATTACCTGCTCTGCGAGGGGAGCAGCTACAGCTACGCGCTGACAAAATACGGCTATGAAGCCGTGTCCGGCACCCTGACCGTGACCCGGGACGATGTCGGCGCTCTGGTGATCTCCAACGGAACGGAAACCTATCCCGTCACCGAGACGGAGGACGGCGGCGCGGCGGCCATCGCCTGGATGCTGAATGAGGCGGCGGCCAATCCTGCAATCGACCCGTCGATCCCGGCGCAGTGGGCGGATTTCCGCGGCTCGGAGACCAACAACGGCGTCACCGGCGCCCCGCTTCCCACGGCGGCACAGGACGGCACATTGTACTGGGCGAACCAGTTGGGCGTGGGCTTTGATTCGGACGCCGTGGGCAGCCCGATTCTGGTGGACGGCGATATCATCACCTACGCGGGTGACAAGATTTACCGCGTGGACACCGTAAGCGGCAAGGTCAAGGCAAAGGCGAATATGGATCACAAGTCCAGCTTCTCCATCACCCCGCCGGTTTACGCGGGCGGCATGGTCTTTGTGGCGCTGTCCGGCGGCACGGTGCAGGCGTTCAACGCGGCCACGCTGGAATCTCTCTGGATTTACACGGATCCGCTGGGCGGACAGCCCAACTGCCCGCTGACGGTGAAAAACGGCTATCTCTACACCGGCTTCTGGAACAGCGAGACCGGCGACGCGAACTTCGTCTGCCTGTCCATCACCGATGAAGACCCGGCGCAGTCCAGAGAAAGCAAGTGCGCCTCCTGGTACTATACCAGCAAGGGCGGCTTCTACTGGGCAGGCGCTTACGTGTCCGACGATTTCCTGCTGGTGGGAACGGACGACGGCGCAGCCGGCTATACCAGCCAGACCTCCCGGCTGCTGCTCCTGGACACCGCCACGGGCGAGCTGCTGGACAGCTGGGACAATCTGAACGCGGATATCCGCAGCACGGTGGTTTATGACGCCGGAACCGACGCTTACTATTTCACCTCCAAGGGCGGCACGTTCTACTCCGTCCAGGTGACCGGCGACCGGAAGCTGACGAGCAAGTGGAGCGTGAATCTGGCAAACGGCGTGGGCGGCGTTCCCATGAGTACATCCACACCTGTGGTCTACAACGGCAGAGCCTACATCGGCGTTTCCGGCGCGGGACAGTTTACCCCGTACTCCGGCCACAATATCACGGTGATCGACGTGGGCGCAAAGCGCATTGCCTACCGCGTGGAGACCCAGGGCTATCCCCAGACCAGCGGTCTGCTGACGACGGCCTATGAGCAGGAAAGCGGCTGTGTGTATGTCTATTTCTTCGACAACATGACCCCCGGCAAGCTGCGGGTTCTGCGGGACAGAGCCGGACAGACAACGCCGGATTACGTCACCACCGAGGGCGGCCGCACGACGGCCTACGCCCTGTTCACCCCCACGGGCGATCAGGCGCAGTATGCCATTTGCAGTCCCATCACCGACGAGTACGGCACGGTCTACTTCAAGAACGACTCGGCGCGGCTGATGGCCTACGGAAGCGCCATCGAGCGCCTTGAGATTACCCAGCAGCCGACAAAGACGACGTATGCGGAAGGGGAGACCTTCGACCCTGCCGGAATGGTCGTTACGGCGGTCTATGCCAACGGAATGACGAGGGACGTTACGGCCTACGTGACGTATAAGACCGAGCCGCTGGATGCGGGCGATGCAGAATTCGCCATTTCCTTCCCCTATGTCATGTACCACAACGAGGAAAACGGAACGGAGATGAACTCCGGCGTTGAGACGATGGTGCCCGCTGTCACGCTGAATCTGACCGTGGGCGATGGACTTCTCGGCGACGTCAACGGCGACGGGAAGGTCGATCAGGCCGACGCCCAGATGATTCTGGACTTCGAGGCAAAGCACATTGACACGAAACTTTCCCTGAAGACAGCGGACGTCAGCGGCGACGGGGTCATCGACAGCAACGACGCCGTATTGATTCTCCAGTATGCTGCGGGAACTCTGAAGGAGTTCCCGGCGGCTGCACCGAAGGAAACGGAAGACAAAGAATAGGAGAACGTTATGAACAGAAAATGGATCGCCCTTTTGCTGGCGCTGATTCTGGCGCTGTCTGTCTGCGGCTGCGCCGCAGACAAGCCGCAGACGGAGAATGTCGAAACGACTGCATCCGTGGAAACCCAGACGTCTGCCGGGCAGGGCACGGTAACGGACGAGGAGCTGACCCAGACCGCCCAGTGGCTGATGGAACAGATTCCCCAGCCGACCTACGGCTCTGTAGGGGGCGAGTGGGCAGTGTTCGGCCTGGCACGCTCCGGCGTTGCGGTGCCGAAGGAATACTTTGAAAGCTACGGCGAAAATGTGGCGGCCTACACGGCGGAACACGGCGGCGTACTCCACGCGAAAAAATATACGGAGTATTCCCGCGTGATTCTGGCGTGGACGGCGCTGGGGAAGGATGCCGCGGACGTTGGCGGGTTCAACCTGCTGGTTCCTCTGGCGGACTTTGACCAGACGGTATTTCAGGGAATCAACGGCCCCATTTTCGCGCTGCTGGCGCTGGACAGCGGGGCGTATGACATCCCGGAAAACACTGCCGGCACCACCCAGGCCACGCGAGACAGGTATGTGGATTACATTCTGGGCGCGGAGCTCCCCGACGGCGGCTGGTCGTTTGCGGGGGGCGACCCGGAGACGGACATCACGGCCATGGCGCTGCAGGCGCTGGCCAAATACCGCGACCGGAAGGATGTGTCCGAGGCGGTGGAGCGGGGACTGACCGTCCTGTCTCAGCAGCAGGAGGAAAACGGCGGCTTTGTCGCCTACGATTCGCAGAGCAGCGAGTCCATTGCCCAGGTGATCGTGGCGCTGACGGAGCTGGGCGTCAGCCTGACCGACTCCCGGTTCGTCAAGGGCGGGAACACGCTGGTGAGCAGACTCCTGGAATTCCGGACGGAGAACGGCGCGTTCCGGCACATCCTCGACGGGGAAGAAGACGTGATGGCCACGGAACAGGGCTTCTACGCCCTGGTGGCCGTGAGCCGGGCGGAGCAGGGAAAATCCACCCTGTACACGATGACAGGGGCGTAAAAATACTTTCGCGGGGAGAAACAGCGAATGAAGAAAAAGCGGCTTGCAAATATCGTGATGGTTCTGCTGATCGCCGTGATCGCCGTGACCGGCGTTCTGACGGCGCTTCACCTGCGGGGCGGGGAAGACAGCAATCTGGGAAGCTTGTACAAAATTACAGCGATTCCGGACAATTCCCTCATCACCCCGGGACAGGAGGGGAATGTCTGTACTGTCACCATCGTCTGCGACACCGTTCTTAATAATTTGAGGACGCTTGACAAAGAAAAAGCGCCTTATGTCCCGAAAGACGGAGTGATTCTGCCCAAAACCCAGGTTTCCTTCGCTCAGGGGGATACCGCCTTTGATGTGCTGCAAAGGGTAAGCACCACGGCGGATATCCAGCTGGAATACAGTTGGACGCCCATGTACGACAGCAGCTACATCGAGGGCATCAACCACCTGTATGAATTCGACTGCGGTAAAGAATCCGGCTGGATGTACAAGGTAAACGACTGGTTCCCCAATTACGGCTGCTCGGCCTACGCGGTGGAAAACGGGGATGACATCGTCTGGTGCTACACCTGCAACGGCTTTGGAGAGGATGTTGGCGGCGGATGGGTGGCAGCTGAGGGCGGCGCGGAGTGATGGAGGACGAACATGGGCTTTGAAAGCTGTCATCCGGCGGTAAATTTCATTTTCTTCGCCGCCGCGCTGTACGGGACGGTGTGCTTCAACCATCCGGTGTTTCTGGCAATCGCCTATGTCAGCGCCTTTGCCTACAGCGTCAGGCGGTGCGGAAAGCGGGCGGCGGCTGTTAATCTGTGCTTTTTGCCGCTGATTCTGGCGTTTGGGCTGTACTACAGCAGCTACCACCACTTCGGCGTGACGGTGCTGAGACAGAACTTCATCGGCAACAACCTGACGGTAGAGAGCTTCGTATACGGCACGGTGACGGGACTCCGGGCGGCGGCCGTGTGTATGTGGCTGAGCTGCCTGTTCCGGGTGGTGTCCAGCGACAAGGTGCTGTACCTGTTCGGCAGAGTCAGTCCGCGGCTGTCGCTGTTTTTCACAATTCTGCTGCGGTTCATTCCCAGAATCGGCCGGGAGGCAAGAAAAATCAACCTCGCCCAGAAGGGCATCGGCCGGGGAAGCAATCAGGGCAATTTTTTCCGGCGGTTTGTCAACTGCCTGCGGATGTTCTCCATGCTGATCACCTGGATGATCTCGGCGCTGGTGCTGGAATCCGACTCCATGCGTTCCCGGGGCAGTCTGCTTCGGGGGCGGACGGCGTTTTCCATCTACCGCTTCGACAACCGGGACAGGGCGTTCGTGATCGCGCTGTTTTTCGGCATCACCTTGACTGCCATGGGGGCGATTCTTGGGGCAACAACGATGTTTTACAACCCCAGAATCATCTGGAAACCACTGGAAAATTTAAGCGCAGTGACCGCCGTCGGCTACGCCGCGCTGTGTCAGCTGCCCATGGGGCTGGAATTCTGGACGGAATACCGGTTCCATAGAGCAAGACGCGAAGTATGAAATTCGGGAGCCATCACACGAAAACGTGATGGCTCCCGTTTGTTATTTCTCGTCGCAGACCTGGAAAATGTAGAATTTCAGATAATAGGAATCCTCGGCGTCCCACAGAATGGGGTGATCCGGCGCCTGTGTGCGGTATTCCACCTGCCGCAGCCGCTTGTGGACGTTCCGGGCGGCCTGACCGATGGTCTGGGTGAACAGCTCGTAGTCCACAAAATGGGAACAGGAGCAGGTGGCGAGGAAGCCGCCGTCCCGGATGAGCTTCATTGCCCGGAGGTTGATCTCCCGGTAGCCCGTCACCGCCTTTTTCACGGAGGCGCGGGACTTGGTGAAGGCCGGGGGATCGAGGATCACAAGATCAAACTTCTGCTCCCTGGCTTCCAGCTCCGGCAGCAGCGCAAATACATCCGCGCAGAGGAATTCCACCCGGTCGGAAAGACCGTTGAGGGCGGCGTTTTCCCGGGCCTGGGCCACGCCCAATTCGGAAGCGTCCACGCCCAACACATGGCTCGCCCCGGCAAGACCCGCGTTCAGGGCAAAGGAGCCGGTGTGGGTGAAGCAGTCCAGCACCTCCGCGCCGGGACACAGCGGCCAGATGGCCTTGCGGTTGTATTTCTGATCGAGGAAAAAGCCGGTTTTCTGCCCTTCGGCCACGTCTACGAAATATCTGACGCCGTTTTCCACGATCTCCACCTTGGTGTCAAAGGGGTCGGACAGAAAGCCCTTGACCCGGGGCATTCCCTCCTGCTCCCGCACCTTGGCGTCGGAGCGCTCGTAAATGCCGCGAATGGAGATGCCGTCCTTCGCCATCAATTCTTTCAGGGTTTCCAGAATGAAGGACTTGTACCGATCCATACCCAGCGCCAGAGACTGCACCACCAGCACGTCGGAGAACTTGTCCACCACCAGACCGGGCAGGAAATCCGCCTCGCCGAAAATCACCCGGCAGCTGCCGGTGTCCACAACCTTTTTCCGGTACTCCCAGGCGTTTTCCACCCGCATTCTGAGAAAATCTTCGTCGATTTCCTGATTCCGGTTCCGGGTCAGCATCCGCACCCGGAGCTTGGAACGGCGGTTTAAGAAGCCCTTGCCAAGACAAAAGCCGTTGTAGTCGTGGACGGAGACCACGTCTCCGTCCAGCGGCTCGCCCTCGATGCGCTCCACCTCGTTGTCATATACCCAGGGGCCGCCCGCCTTCATGCTGCGACCCTCGCCCTTTTTTAAATATACCGCGCCGTTTTCCATTGCGTTTTCTCCTGTTCTGAAATGATTACTTCCATTATACGATGATTTTTCCGAATTGCAACAGAAAACAGCCGGTAAGATGACTTTCGCCATCTTACCGGCTGCTTTGTGCCCGGAAATTACTCTGCCTTGAAGGTGTAGGTCGCGCCGGCGGTGATGTCGGTGGAGTCTACGCCGGTGGCGGCATACTCGCCGTCCACATAGAATGCCCAGTACTTGCCGTCGGTATCATAGTCCACGGTGACGCCGTTGACGGTCTTGACGTACAGGCCGTAGTCGCTGTCCTCGCCCGCAATCAGACCCAGGGACAACAGCGCCGCGCCCACGGTCTTCTCATCGGTGTGGATTTCAAAATGGCTTTCTTTGCCTTCGGAATCCACCACGTCGAACAGGAACATGGTTTCGCCCTCGCCCATGGAAACGGTGCCGCCGGAAGCTTCGGCGGAGGCCACAGGCTCAGTGCTGTTATTCTTGCTGCATCCGACGGTGGAAAGCGCCAATGCCGCGATCAGCGCGATGCACAGAAGGATGGACAGCAGCTTCTTCATGTTGGATTTGTTCATAGCTGCATTCTCCTAAAAATAAATTCCTCTCCCGCCCGCCTCGGGGCGATTGTGTGAAAGGTATTGCCCATTTGGATATTTCGGCTTTGTGCGTTATCAGTCGGCCTTCTCGGAATTGCTCCAATGACGTTTCCCCGAAAAGCGGCTTCGGGTGAGAATAATAACGGTTGACTGCACATTACGGCGACGGGCTCGCACAGGATTTGCACCTGTTTCCCCAAACGGCGCAAATATTGTAGCATAGATTCCCATTTTTTTCAATCGGAAAAAATCACGATGCACGGCGGAAAGACATTGCAGTTTTTCGGAGATTATGATAGAATATACCGTACAGAATAGAAACATATAGTCGGGCAACACATTGGAATGGGGCAATCCCAGCGGTACCAAGCCGCCGTAGATGGACAGTTGAGCCGCGGAAAGTCATTGGGAACATCCTGAGAAGACTTTCGGCAGATGGCGTCCAGAGCCGGAACACAGTGTCCTGACGTTTCTCCCGGAAGGCTCTTGGGGATGCCTGCCGGAGTTTTTTGTGAAGTCCCCAGACGGGGACTTTTTCTTTTTGGGGGATGCTATGACTGCGGACGCTTTTTCCAACTGCCATCCGGCGGTGAATTTTCTGTTTTTCGTGGGAGCCATCGGCTTCAGCGTGCTGATCCAGCACCCGGCGTACCTGATCGCGGGGACGATTGGCGCAGCGGTTTATTATCTGCTGCTCAGCGGCAGGGCGGGCTGGAAACGGATCGCAATGCTGCTTCCTATGTTCCTCGTGCTGACGGCGGTGAATCCGCTGTTCAATACCTACGGCGAGCGGGTGCTGTTTCATGTGTTCGGAAGACCCTACACGGTGGAGGCGCTGCTCTACGGCGCGGCCATCGCCGGGGTGTTTCTGGTGATGATGCTCTGGTTCGGCTGCTATAACGCGGTCATGACCAGCGATAAGTTTACAAGCCTGTTCGGAAATCTGATCCCGGCAATCTCGCTGCTGCTGGTGATGGTGCTGCGGATGATTCCCAGCTTTATCCGCAAGGCGGGGCAGATCATGGGCGCGAGAAAATCCATCGGCCTCGGCGCGGGGGAGAACAGCACCATGAAAGAAAAGCTCACCAGCGGAATGCGCACCCTGTCCGCCCTGACGGACTGGGCGCTGGAAGGGAGCGTGGTGACCGGGGACTCCATGCGCGCCCGGGGCTACGGCACGGCCAGACGCACGAGCTTTCAGATCTACCGGATGAAGACGCTGGACTGGACGCTTCTTGCGGTGATGCTTACCCTTGCAGTCGTGGCCGCAGTGGCGGCCGCCATGGGCGGCGCGGCGGCGGAGTTTACGCCGAAGCTCAATATTCAGCCCGTCACCGGCATTTACGCGCTGGGCTTTATCGCCTACTGCGCTTATCTTCTCATTCCCTCTGCACTACACATGAAGGAGGCCGTTCAATGGCACATATCGAGATCGAGAATCTGAGTTTTTCCTACCCTTCCGCCGTCAGGCCGTCATTATCAGACGTCAGTCTGACCATCCGGCGGGGGGAGTATGTGGTACTCTGCGGCAAAAGCGGCAGCGGCAAAACAACGCTTCTGCGGCACCTGAAATCGGTGCTGGCGCCCCACGGAAAACGAAGCGGGGACATCCGCATCAACGGCGTTTCCCTGGAAGCTATGAGCCAGCGGGATCAGGCCGCAAAAGTCGGCTTTGTCATGCAGAACCCTGACGATCAGATCGTGACGGACAAGGTCTGGCATGAGCTGGCCTTCGGGCTGGAAAGCCTGGGCTGCGACCAGAAGACCATGCGCGCCCGGGTGGCGGAAATGGCCTGCTATTTCGGCATTCAGGACTGGTTCCACAGGGACGTTGCCAACCTGTCCGGCGGACAGAAGCAGCTGCTCAATCTGGCGTCCATCATGGCCATGCAGCCGGAAATCCTGATTCTGGACGAACCCACCAGCCAGCTTGACCCCATTGCGGCTTCCGATTTTCTGAACACCCTGCGGAAGATCAACGCGGAATTGGGAACGACCATCCTCATTACGGAGCACCGTGTGGAGGACATTTTCCCCTATGCCGACCGCGCCGTCGTGATGGACGGCGGCAGGGTGATCGCCAACGACACCCCCCGGCGCATCGGAAAGCGGCTCTGGGAGGAAAAGAACGACATGTTCACCGCCATGCCCACGCCGGTGCGGGCGTTTTACGGCAGCGGCGGGGCGGGGGAGTGCCCCCTGACCGTGCGGGAGGGCAGAAACTGGCTCAGCGATGTTTTCCCGGATCCGCCGGAAATTTCCGAACTTCCGGCGCAGCCCCAGATGGAAGAAGACGGCGAAATTGCCCTTTCTCTGAAAGAATTGTGGTTCCGCTATGAAAAGAACAGCCCGGACGTTCTCCGGGGCACCAGCGTGGAGGTGGCGAAGGGCAGCCTTCACGCCATTGTGGGCGGCAACGGCGCGGGAAAATCCACGACGCTGAAAGCCGTCTGCGGCATTTGCAGACCCTACCGGGGCAAGGTGAAGGTGCTGGGAAAGCCGGTGGAAAAATACAAATCCCAAGAGCTGTTCCGGGGCTGCCTTGCCATGCTGCCCCAGGATCCCAAGAGCCTGTTTGTCAAGAAAACGGTTCTGGAGGACTTGCAGGAAATGACGCAAAACCAGCAGGATATCCGGGAGACGGCGGAAATCTGCCAGATCACACCCCTGCTGAAAAGCCATCCCTACGACCTGTCCGGCGGCGAGCAGCAGCGGGCAGCACTGGCGAAGGTGCTGCTGACCCGACCCCAGCTGCTTCTGCTGGACGAGCCGACCAAGGGCATTGACAGCTTCTTCAAGGAAATTTTTGCCTCCATCCTGACGGAGCTGAAACGCAAGGGCATCACCATTGTCATGGTGTCCCACGACGTGGAATTCTGCGCCCGATATGCCGACCAGGTGAGCATGTTCTTTGACGGGCAGGTCCTGACCACGGATACGCCCCGCCGGTTCTTCGGCGCCAACAGCTTCTACACCACTGCTGCCAACCGCATGAGCCGCCATGTGTTCCGGAACGCGGTTACGGCGGAGGACGTGATCGATCTTTACAAACAAAACCGGGGGATAAAAGCATGAAAAAATCCCATATTGCTACTTTGATCGTCTTTTTGGTATTGATTCCCCTGACGCTGATACTGGGCAGCAGACTGTCCGGACGGGCATTTTACGTCACCAGCACGCTGGTGATCGTGGAGCTGCTGATCCCCTTTTTCCTGGCCTTCGAGGGGCGCAGACCCCAGGCGCGGGAGCTGGTGGTGCTGGCGGTGATGTGCGCCCTGGCGGTGGCCGGACGGGTCGCCATTCCCATTCCCAACTTCAAGGCGATTTTCGGCATTATCATGGTCGCGGGAATTGCCTTCGGCCCGGAGTCGGGCTTTCTGGTGGGAGCGATCAGCGCTTTGGCAAGCAACTTTTTCTACAGCCAGGGCCCCTACACGCCCTGGCAGATGATGGCCTACGGCGCGGGGGGAATGCTGGCGGGCTTTGTGTTCGCCCAGGGCAGACTCCCCCGGAAGCCGGTGATCATGGGGATTTTCGGATTCCTGGCGGTGGCGTTTTTTGTCGGGCCGCTGCTGGATACCTGTTCGGTATTTCTGGTGATGTCCAGAATCACCCTCAAGGGAGCCATGGCGTTCTATATTTCCGGTTTCCCGGTGAATCTGAGGCAGGCTGTCGCTACGGCAATCGTGCTGCTGGTGCTGGGGAAGCCCCTTCTGGAAAAGCTTGACCGGATCAAGACGAAATACGGAATCCTGGACGACGGGGGAAAAGAAGCGTGAAAAAAGACCAGCTGTTTCTTTCCACCATTGCCCCGGACGCCGCGGAGGAAGCCCGGCGGTATGGCCTGGGGCTGGAAATCGCGGAATACTGCACCGCCTGGAATATGGACGAGCAGTTTGAGGCGACCCATGCCGCCGTGACGAAGGAGCTGGCAGGGGTTGGCGGAAGACTGCTCCACGCGCCCTTCAGCGAGCTGTTCCCCTGCGCCGTCGATCCGAAAGCCCGGGAACTGGCGGCATTTCGCTTCCGGCAGGCAATTGCCCTGGCGCGGCGGTATGACGCCCGCAAAATCATCATTCATGGGGGCTTCAACCCGAAGTTGTACTATCCCTGCTGGTACACGGAGCAGTCCATTGTTTTCTGGAAGGACTTCTTGAAGGAAGACCCCGGCGTGGACATCGTGCTGGAAAATGTGCTGGAAGAACAGCCGGAGATGATGACTGAGATTTTCCGGGAGGTAGATAACCCACGTCTGCGGATGTGCCTGGACGTAGGGCATGTGAACGCCTACTCCCCGGTTCCCGTGGAGGAATGGGTGAGCGCCTGCGCAGGATTTCTCTCCCATTTTCACATTCACAACAATGACGGCACCCAGGATGCCCACTGCGCCCCGGGAGAGGGAACAATCTCTATGACTGCGCTGCTGCGGCAGGTGCAGACCCTCTGCCCGGAGGCGACCTTTACACTGGAAGTGCTTCAGGCGGCACCGGCGGTCAGATGGATGCTGGAAGGGCACATTTTGGAGGGTTGAGCATGGAAGAAAAACTGAACAAACTGCTTTCCACCGTTTCTCCTTTGGACGAATCCGCCATGGAAAAGGCGCGGGAGCGTCAGGCACAGCTGGCGAAGCCCCCCGGAAGCCTGGGACGGCTGGAAGATCTGTCCGTCCAGTTGGCGGGCATCACCGGACGGGTGCATAATAAGATGGAGAAGACCCATCTTCTGGTATTTGCCGCCGACAACGGCGTGGTGGCGGAGGGCGTGTCCAGCGCCCCCCAGTCCGTTACGCTGATGCAGACGGTGAACCTGACCCGGGCGAAAACCGGCGCGAGCGTCCTGGCGAAGCATTTCGGCAGCGGCATCACCGTGTGCGACGTGGGCGTCAACGCCGATATTAAAGAGAAAGCGGTGCTGAACCGGAAGATCGCCTACGGCACGCAGAATATTGCGAGCGGCCCCGCCATGACCCGGGAGCAGGCGGTCACGGCCATCCTCACCGGTGCCAGGCTCGCCGCCGATACGGCTGCCGATGCCCTCGGCGTGGGGGAGATGGGCATTGGCAACACCACCACGTCCTCCGCCGTTCTGGCGGTGCTGCTTTCGGCGGAGGTGGAGACCGTCACCGGCAGGGGCGGCGGCGTGACCGACGAGAGTTTTTCGAAAAAAAAGGCGGTCATCCGTCAGGCAATCGAGCTGAATCACCCCGACAGGGACGACCCGGTGGACGTGCTTGCCAAGGTGGGCGGCTTTGACCTTGCCGCCATGTGCGGCGCGTTTCTGGGGGCGGCTGCAACCCACCGGCCGGTGGTCATCGACGGCTTTATTTCTGCCGTGGCGGCGCTGTGCGCGGTGCGGCTGTGTCCCCAGGCGCGGGACTATCTCGTCCCCAGCCATGCGTCCTTTGAGATCGGCTACCGCCTTGCCATGGACGCCATGAACCTGAAGCCGCTGTTCCTGCTGGGAATGCGTCTGGGAGAGGGCAGCGGGTGCCCGCTGGCCTTTCAGGTACTTTCCGCCGCCTGCGCCATCATGAACGACATGGCGACATTCGACCAGGCGGGAATAGACGACGGCTATCTGGACGAAATCCGCCAGGGCGACCAGTTCACCGTGGAGGGGAAAACATGACGATTTTCCTCTCCGGCGGCGCGAAAAACGGGAAATCCACCCTGGCGCAGGAGCTTGCGGTGAAGCTGTCCGGGGAAGGGAAGCGCTACTATGTGGCGACAATGATCCCAACGGACGACGAAGATCTGGCGCGGATCCGGCGGCACGTTGCCGACCGGGACGGGCTGGGCTTCGAGACCATCGAGTGCAGCAAAAACATGCTGTCCTGTCTGGAAATTGCGGACAGGGACGGTACGTTTCTGGTGGACAGCGCCACGGCGCTGCTGCAAAACGCCATGTTCCCGGCGGAAAAGAACTGGCAGCTGGATTTGGATGGGGCGAACCGCTGCGCCGACGAACTGATTGCCTTCGTGAAAACCGTGAAAAACGCGGTGGTCGTCAGTGATTTCGTTTATTCCGACGCCCAGCGCTACGACGAGACCACGGAGCGTTACCGCAAGAGTCTCGCCGCCATTGACCGCCGTCTGGCGGCGGCCTGCGACGTTGTGGCCGAGGTGGCGGCGGGGAATCCGAGACTTTACAAGGGGGCATTGCCGCTGTGAAAACCTATCTTTGCGCCTTTGCCATGTGCCAGTCCATGTTCTGCGCGATTCCGTTCCCCGGCCGTCTCTGGGACGAGAAGGCGAGGGGGAAAATGCTCCTGTTTCTGCCTGTGGTGGGGCTGGAAATCGGGATTCTTTGGGCGGCGCTTGCCTGGGCTGTCCGCTTTTTGAAGCTCCCGGCGCTGGTGGGGGGACTGGCGCTGTGCGCGTGTCCCTTCCTTTTGACGGGGTTCATCCATCTGGACGGATTCATGGATGTCACCGACGCGGTGAAATCCTGGCGGGATCTGGAAAAGCGCCGGGCAATTCTGAAGGACTCCCATGTCGGCTCCTTCGCCGTGATCGGCCTGTGCCTGCTGATGCTCAGCCAGTTTGCCCTCTTTTCCGCTGCCCCCGAAAGGGCGGATTTCCGGATTTTGCTGTTTGTCCCGGCGGTCAGCCGGTGCTGCTCGGCGCTGGCGGTGACGGGGCTTCGCCCCATGTCCTCCAGCCAGTACGCCGGACAGGAAAAGCCAAAGGCGCAGCTGTGGATCCTGGCTGGAATGCTGGCCGTGTGTCTGGCGGCGGGATTCCTGATTTGCGGGAAGTACGGCTTTGCGCCGGTGGGGTGTGTCGCCGGGTATACGCTGGCGCTGCGCCGGGGGTACCAATCTCTGGACGGCATGAACGGAGACATTGCCGGGTACGCGCTGACCATCGGCGAACTGTGCGCCGTTGCGGTCTACGCGCTTTTGTAGGAGGGAACTATGGTTTTTATCATCGGCGGCGCCTATCAGGGAAAGCTGGATTTTGCGAAGTCCGCCTTTGGCCTGAGGGAGAGCGACATTTTCACCTGCACCGGTGGGGAAATCGACTTTTCCAGACGGTGCATTGACCATATCGAGGAATTTACCCTCTGGTGCGTGCGGTCGGATGTGGACGCTGTGGCGTTTTTCCAGTCCCACCGGGAGCAGTGGCGGGACAGCCTTCTCATTTGTGAGGATATCTCCGCCGGGGTGGTGCCCATGGGGGCGGACATGCGGGCGTGGCGGCAGATGAACGGGCTGCTGTGCCGGTATCTGTCTGGGGAAGCCGCTCAGGTCAGCCGCCTGTTCTGCGGACTGGAGGAACGGCTGAAATGACTGTTTTCCTCATTCGCCACGGCCGCACCCTCGCCAATGAGCAGCACCTTTACTGCGGCAGCACCGACCTGCCATTATCCAAAGCGGGAAGGGAAGCGCTGGCGAACCGCCCGCCCATCGACGTGGGCACGGCGCATTTCATCACCAGCGGGATGCGGCGGTGCAATGAAACCCTGGCGCTGCTGTTCGGCAATGTCCCCTATGAGGTCGTGGAGGATTTCCGGGAAATCGACTTTGGCGCGTTTGAGATGAAAAGCTATGAGATGCTGAAGGACGAGCCGGCCTACCAGACCTGGCTCTCCCGCGACCCGGAGATCAACCCACCCCCCGGGGGCGAAAGCGGCACTGAGATGACGAAGCGCGTCCTGGCGGCGTACAAGACGGTGGAACGCCGGGGAGAAGACACGGTGATCATTACCCATGGCGGCGTCATCGCCGCGATCATGGCCAGCCTCTTCCCGGAGGAAGGGAAGAACCGCTATCAGTGGCAGCCAAAGCCGGGGGAGGGGTACGCCATAACGGGCGGCACCTATTCGACAATTCCATAAAGACAGAAAATGCCCCCAAACCCTATGGTTTGGGGGCAAAAAAGTTGTTACACGCAGTGACCCTTGGCGCGGATGACCGCAATCACGGAGTCCACGTACTGCTCGCAGACGTCCTTGCTCTCGGCTTCCACCATGACCCGGATGACCGGCTCGGTGCCGGATTCCCGCACCAGAATGCGCCCGGTGTCGCCCAGCTTGGCAGTGACCTCCGCGACGGCCTTCTGCACGTCTGGGTCGCCTTGTGCCGCAGCCTTGTCGGCTACACGGACGTTTTTCAGCACCTGGGGATAGAAGGTGAAACCCTCGCAGAGCTGGCTCAGGGTCTTCTTCTTCGCCATCATTGTCTCCATGATCTTCAGGCTAGTGAGAATGCCGTCGCCGGTGGAGGCATACTTGGAGAAGATGATGTGGCCGCTCTGCTCGCCGCCCAGACGGCAGCCGTTGGCCATCATGTATTCGTAGACATACTTGTCGCCCACCTTGGTCTTGGCGTAGCCGATGCCCAGCTCGTCAAAGGCTTTGTAGAGGCCAAAGTTGGACATGATGGTGGTGACGACGGTGTTGCCCAGGAGCTTGCCCCGCTCTTTCAGGTACTTGCCGTAGATGTACAGAATGTGGTCGCCGGTGACGATATTGCCCTTTTCGTCCACGCACAGGCAGCGGTCGGCGTCGCCGTCGTAGGCAAAGCCAACGTCCAGCCCGTTCTCCACCACGTAGCGCTGTAAAACCTCAATGTGGGTGGAACCCGCATTCTGGTTGATGTTGTAGCCGTCGGGGTCGGCGTTGATGACGTAGGTTTTTGCGCCCAGGGCGTCGAAGACGCACTTCGCAATGTTCCAGGAAGAACCGTTGGCGCAGTCCAGGCCAACCTTCACGCCCTTGAAGGAGTACATGCCCAGGCTGATGAGATAGCCGATGTAGCGGTTTCGTCCGGCGACGTGGTCAACGGTGCGGCCAATCTGGTCGCGCTTGGCCAGGGGCAGCTCCTCCCATTTCCGGCCGAAAGCCTCCAGATTGCCGTCCAGATACGCTTCCACCAGACTGATGACGCTTTCGTCCATCTTCTCGCCGAAGTTGTTGATGAGCTTGATGCCGTTGTCGTAGTAGGGGTTATGGCTGGCGGAGATCATGATGCCGCAGTCAAAGCCCTCGGTGCGGACGACGAAGGCCACGCTGGGGGTGGTGGTAACGTGGAGCAGATAGGCGTCTGCGCCGGAGGCCACGAGACCGCCTACCAGGCTGTACTCGAACATGTAGCTCGACCGGCGGGTATCCTTGCCGATGACGATTCTGGCGGAGCCGTCAGAGCCGGAGCGGCGCTTCAGCTGGGTGTAGTACCAGCCGAGAAAACGCCCGACCTTGTAGGCGTGGTCAGCGGTGAGGGTGCAGTTGGCTTCTCCCCGGAAGCCGTCGGTTCCAAAATATTTGCCCATGGGAATGGACTCCTTTCACTTTCTGATGGCCGGGAAATGTCCCGAAAACATTATTTCTTGGCGACAATAATTCCGCCGGTTTTCCAGATGCTGTTGGCGGGAACCATGCCCCGGACGCAGGAGGTGGGGTAGACGTTGGAGTGGGGGCCGATGACGGTGCCGGGATTCAGGACGCTGTTGCAGCCGACCTCCACGAAGTCGCCCAGCATGGCGCCGAACTTTTTCAGCCCCGTGGGAACCTGTTCTTCGCCGTTTTTCACCACGACCAGCGTCTTGTCGGACTTGACGTTGGAGGTGACGCTGCCCGCGCCCATGTGGGACTTGTAGCCCAGAATGCTGTCGCCCACATAGTTGAAGTGGGGAACCTGAACGCCGTCGAACAGAATAACATTTTTCAGCTCCACGGAGTTGCCCACCACGCAGCTTTCGCCCACCAGGGCAGAGCCGCGGATGAAGGCGCAGTGGCGCACTTCGGTGCCCGCGCCGATGATGCAGGGCGCGCCCAGAAAGGCGGTGGGGGCGACTGTTGCAGTTTTATGTACCCAGACGGTGGGAGATACCTCCGTATAGTCTTCGCCCAGGGTGGGGCCGAGGGCTAAGATCAGTTCTTTGATGCCCTTGAGTGCCTGCCAGGGGTACTCAAATCCGGAGAGGTACGCCCCTGCCAGGGTGTGGGACATGTCGTACAGATCAGCGGTTTTTAACATGGAAACTTCCTCCATTCGACTTAAGGATAAGCCGTGATAACGCTCCTACTATACACCCCTCACAGGGCGTTGTCAATCGGGTCTGGTAAATTTGGTGCAATTTTCAATTATTTTTGTGCAAATTTCTACGAAATGAAGGCGGCAGGGGGTGGGGAGTTGTGCGTGATACGGATATTCTATGGGGGCCGGTGACAAAACGTGTACCCGAACTGTGCAAAACTGGGGCGCAGGACTCCGGGCAAAAAGAAAGCGGAGCCGCGTAAACGGCTCCGTCGATCGTTTATCGGATTTCCTTCTGCACAAGCTCCAGAAGCTCCTGCAGATCCGCCTGGGTGACTTCCTCCCGCTTCAGCAATGCCTTGAACAGACCCACGGGTTCCGGTTTATGGCGATGGCTGAAAATGGTGTTGGCAAAATATTCCTCCCGGCTCATGGTCGGCGCAAAGACACGGCCAAAGGTTTTACCGCGCTTTACAAGACCTGCCTCCCGGATGGCTTTCTTTTGCAGCAGACTGTTGAGCAGAATGTGTACGGAACTGTCCTTCCAGGTTTTCTCCTCGGTATGCTCCAATAAATCCGCGCGGGACAGGGGCTCCCCCGTTTCCCAGAGGACATCCATGATTTCCATTTCGCTTCTAGTAAGTTCCATGTTCGCACCTTCTTATTTTTCAGTCATTGCCCATTATACCTTGTATTACAGAATTTGTCAATTCTGATAATTTGTATTTACAAAAAATTTTCTAAAAATTTTTCCGGTTCTTTGAAACAAAAATCCAAAACATGAAACATTCAAGAGAAAAATTACAGGAAAATATTACCAGCTGAATGACAGACCCCGGCAAGGGTCAGCCGCCCAGGGTGTCTTTCAGCACTTTCCGGTTGGCCTCCAGGTCGGCCACCAGCACCGCCATGCCGTCAATATTGCGGCTGGCGTAGGTTCCGGCGGCGGGGACGTGCTGGCTGACGACCTCTCCGCCGGTAAGCAAGGGAAACAGGCTGACGGCATAGCCGAGGATCTCCCTGTCCGTCATGTCCGTGGTGATCAGGGGGAGAATCTGCTCCAGAAGGGACAGGGCGGCGGGGAGGCTGGTGTCCCGGTAGGCGTCCAGCAGCGCGGTGATGACCTTGCGCTGACGGTTCGTCCGGCTGAAATCCCCGTCGGCGTCCAGCTTGCGGATGCGGGCGTAGGCCAGCGCCTGCTGACCGTTCAAGAGGTTCGTTCCCTCGGAAAGACCGCTGCCGGTTTCCCGGTTGACCCACTGGGCTTCGTCGTTGCGCAGATCTACCTCCACACCCCCCAGAAGGTCAACGATGTCGGCAAACTGGTAAAAGTCCACCTCCACATTGCCGTCAATGTGGACGCCGAAATTACTTTCCAAAGTCTTATTCAGAAGGGACATCCCACCGGCGGCGTAGGCTACGTTGATCCGGTTCTGGCCGTAGCCGGGGATTTTCACATAGGTGTCCCGGAGGAAGGAGGTCATGGTCAGCTTCTTCTCGGACTTGCGGAAGGTACACAGGATCATGGAATCCGAACGCGCCCGTGTCTCGTCCTCCCGGCGGTCCTGACCGATGAGCAGAATGTTGATGACGTCGCTGTCCCTGCCGATGTCGGCGTCGTAGTCCGGGAAGGTGACTTCCTCCGGATTCATGGTGGGGGCGGTGTTGGTTTCCTCCGGCTGGGTGGCGAGATAGGCGTCCAGCTCCTCCGGGGAAAGGGTGGGGGCGGTGCCGGAGTCCACATAGTGGATGCGCCCCAGCAGGTGCTGTAAGTAGACCGTTCCCACAAGCATCACCATCAGAATCAGCCCCAGCACGAAGCACAGCAGCACGAGCCTGCCGCGGCGGTTGGGGGGAGAGGTTTGTTTTTTCATGACAGCGCCTCCAGGCAAAGTGGTATCATTAGGGTATGTCCATTTTCTTATCTTCATTCCTCGGTGTCCTGATTCAGCCGCAGAGCGTCTGCCAGACGGGAAATGAAGGCGGCGTTGGACGGCCGGGGAATGACGCCGTCGGGACCGGCGCGGAAATACCGCTGCCAGACCCGGTCGTCCCGCTGCTTCCAGGCGGTATCGATGGCGCTTCGGATGGAGCGCTCCACGTGGGTGCCCTTGCAGCCGAAGACCGCGCCCACCGACGGATACAGCACCTTCGTAATGGGCTGGTCGGGATCCTTCATCATCCTGGGAATGGCTTCCCGAAGATATGCGTAGCCCCGGAGTTTGGAGGGAACGCTCAGGGAAAGCAGCAGATTGGTCACCTGGGTCTGCGGGTCGGGCAGCGTTACCAGGGGCGCACGGATATGACGGCTCAGGTCGCCGATCCGGGCTGCGGTGGCGGGAATGTCGCAGGGCTTGCGCATCATGTAGCCCACGCTCAGCTCGCCAAGGGCGTCGAGAATATAGTCGTTATAAAAGCGGGAAGTCACCAGAACCATGGGACACAGTCCGGAGCCGGCGGCGGATTGCAGCAGACTGATGCCGTCCAGTTCAGGAAGCATCAGATCCAGAACCAGAACGTCAGGGGCAAAGGAGCGCAGAAGCGACAGCGTCTCCTTCCCGTCGCCGCAGCACCGGACATAGTATGTCCCCTGCAGCTCAGCGGCAAGTGCCTGCCGGAATTCCTCGTTCCCATCCGCGATCAACAGCTTCAGTGCGTCCATATGTCTCCCACCTTCCGATGGATATAGAATATCACAGCTGCATTCAATTTTCAATTCACTTCCTTTCGCCAATTTTCGACAATTTGGGGGCAGGAAAGAAGCGTCATGCATAGAATGGTCAGGAGGTGCTTAGCGTATGAGAATTCCATCTGCGAATCCCCAGGCCATTGCCTGCATCCGGGGCGCCGCCGACGCGCCGAAGCTCAGGGGGACGGTGCGGTTTTCCGCCGTACCCGGCGGCACGCTGGTGACGGCGGAGGTCACGGGGCTTCCCGAAAACGACACCGGCTTTTTTGCCTTTCACATCCATGAGGGCGGCGATTGCGGCGGCACGGACTTTTCGGATACCGGAGGTCATTTCAATCCCGAGGCACAGGAACATCCCCGTCACGCGGGAGACCTGCCGCCGCTTCTGTCCGTTGGCGGGCACGCGTTTCTCTCGGTGGAGACGGGGAGATTCACCCCCTGCGAGGTGATCGGCCGGACGGTGGTGATCCACGGAAGCGCGGACGATTTTCACACCCAGCCGGCGGGAAGCGCGGGCAAAAAGATCGCCTGCGGCGTGATCCGACGGGGGTAATGGGGAGGCTTTTCGGGAAATCAGGGAGATTATGACGAAAAACTTCCTTTCACCCGCTTTTTGTGGTTGTAAAATTTAAGGCAATGGTGTATAATACCATGAGTTGCGGAAAAATTTCGTTCTGTGCTCCGGCAAAGAATGGCCGGAGCAGGATCACCTGTGGGGGAACTGACATACATGCTGAATAGTAAGAAAATCACGGAATATCTGACGCCCGGTCATCATGTGCATCTTGTGGGGATCGGCGGCGTATCCATGCGGCCGCTGGGGCTGGTGCTGAAGGGCATGGGCATGGAGGTCACCGGCTCGGATATGAACGCATCCGTGTCCACGGATGAGCTGATCGGACAGGGCATTCCCGTCGCCATCGGACACCGGGCAGAGAATATCGAGGGCGCGGACTGCATCATCCGCACCGCCGCCGCCCACAACGACAACCCGGAGATCGCCGCCGCCCGTGCCGCAGGTATTCCCGTGTTCGAGCGGGCGCAGGCCTGGGGCGAGATCATGAAGTCCTACCGGAATGCCATCTGTATTTCCGGCACCCACGGAAAGACCACCACCACGTCCATGATGACCCACATTCTCATGGAAGCGGATATGGATCCCACGGTCATGATCGGCGGCTATCTGCCCCTGCTCCACGCGGGACACCGGGTCGGCCACGGGGACACCATCGTGCTGGAAAGCTGCGAATACTGCGATTCCTTCCTGAATTTCTTCCCCACGCTGGCGGTGGTGCTGAACGTGGAGGCGGATCACCTGGATTATTTCAAAGACCTGGCGGACATTCAGAAGTCCTTCCACAAGTTTGCGTCTCTGGCTACTTTCGGGGTGGTCGCCAACGGCGACGACCCCCATACGGTGCAGGCCATGGAGGGCATCGACTATGTTTCCTTTGGACTGGGGGAGGGCAACCGCATTCACGCGGCCAATATGCACCCCGACTGGCGGCACTTTGATGTGATCTGCGACGGGAAGTACTACTGCCACATGGACATGGGCGTGCTGGGCCGGCACAATGCCATGAACGCTCTGGCGGCGGCGGCCGCCGCCTGGATGATGGGCATTCCCGGAGAGACGGTCTCCAGGGGCATCCAGTCCTTCCACGGCGCGGGACGGCGCATGGAGTTCAAGGGCAAGTTCAACGGCGCAGATGTTTACGATGATTACGCCCACCATCCCGACGAGCTGAAGGCAACCCTGGAAGCCGTGCGCTCCATGGGCTATAAGCGGGTGGTGCTGGCCTTCCAGCCCCATACCTATTCCCGCACCAAGGCGCTGTTTGACGACTTCGTCCGGGAGCTGAAAAAGTCCGACGTGGTAGTCCTGGCGGAAATTTATGCAGCCCGGGAGCGGAACACCATCGGCATTTCCTCCGCCCAGCTGGCAGAGCAGATTCCCGGCGCGGTGTACTGCGAGACTCTGCCCGACGTTACCGCCTATCTGCGGAAGAACGTCCGGGAAGGGGACATTGTGGTCACCATGGGCGCGGGCGATATCTTCCGTGCGGGTGAGGCGCTGATCAGCGGAGAACAATAAAACTTCATGCAGGAACGCTGCACCACGAAAATGCGCAAATGTCGGTGCATGAAGTTTTTGTGCATCATTTCCGGTTGCCCCGCAGGGGCGAGGAAATGGCACATTTCTCATTTTTGCTATGCTTTTGCATAGCAAAAACGTGCCGGTTTCCCGGCACGCATCTTTAAGCGTTTTCTTCATCCAGAACCAGGTGGTCAACGCCGGACAGCTCAAATTCCGACATATACCGATCCATCCGCGTAACGATCTCGTCGTAATTGTCGTCGGTGATCTCCGGATAGTCCATGTCCCGGCGGGAAAGCTCCTCTGCTAGAATCTCGTAAAAAACGTTGTCCTCATAGCAGGCAATGGCCTCGTGGATCCCGCCCTCCTGATAGGCGCGGGAGGGAACGACGGTTCCGTTCCAATGCTCGGATAGGGCGGGGGACAGGGCAAACAGTTTGCTCTCCAGATTGTCATAGTCGGCGAAGCGGTCTTCGCCCCGGGTGGAGTTGAGCACCCAGTTTCCGATGTACACCAGATCCAGCAGCCGGCGGAATTCTTTCGGTGTCAGATTGATCTGCATACATACCCTCCTTTCAAAAAGCGCGTGGGAAATGCCCGCAGGAAAGCGCGGCTCTTGATTTCCTCCTATTATAGCACCAAAGTTCTGGATTTCCAGATGAAAATTGTAAAAAATATATTTACGGCAGTATCGTGAAGCTGTGCCCGCTTTCTTCGGCGGAAAGCAGCGGATTTTCTGGTAGAATGAGGCGATGACGTGAAAAAACTCAGTGTTTGTATTCTGTTCGGTGGGATGAGCCCGGAGCATGAGGTTTCTCTGCGCTCGGCGGAGTCCGTGCTGAATCACATTGACGAAAGCAAGTATAACCTGTTCCCCGTGGGCATCACGAAGGAGGGGGACTGGATCCTCTACGGCGGCAAGGATTATTCCAAGCTGGTCACCGGCGAATGGAGAAGCTGTCCTGAAAACCGCCGGGCGACCATTTCCCCCGTCCGGGGTCAGGGGCTTCTGAGCTTCGAGGGCGACTGCGTGGTGCGGGAGCGCATTGACGTGGTGTTCCCAGTGCTCCACGGCGAGAACGGCGAGGACGGCGCCATGCAGGGACTGCTGCAAATGGCGGGCATTCCCTATGTCGGCTCCCACATTGCCGCCTCCGCCGTGGCCATGGACAAGAGCCTGACCAAGCTGGTGGTGGATCAGGCCGGTGTTCCCCAGGCGGCCTGGCAGCTGGTTCGGATCAGCGAGCTGGAAAACCATATGGAGAACACCCTGGACCTGCTGGAAAACCGTTTCCGCTATCCCATGTTCGTCAAGCCCGCCGGTACCGGCTCCTCTGTGGGCGTTTCCAAGGTCGGCGACCGGGACGCTCTGCGCAGCGGCCTGCGCTACGCCGGAAAGTACGATAAAAAAATTCTGGTAGAGGAATTCATCAACGGCAAAGAGATCGAAGTGGCCGTCATGGGCAACGATAACCCCATGGCCTCCGTCTGCGGCGAAATCGACTCCGGCGCGGAATTCTACGATTACGACGCCAAGTACCTCACCGAAACCTCCAAGGCCTATATCCCTGCCCGCATCCCCGCCGAGGTGGAGGAAGTGGTGCGGGAGACGGCGGTGAAGGTCTACAACGCCGTGGGCTGTCAGGGCCTGAGCCGGGTGGACTTCTTCGTGACCCACGACGAAAACCGGGTGGTGTTCAACGAGATCAACACCCTGCCGGGCTTTACCTCCATTTCCATGTATCCCAAGCTGTTTGAAGCCAGCGGGATTCCCTATTCCCAGCTCATTGACGAGCTGCTGCGGCTGGCCGTGGAGGCGTTCCGATGAAGCGGGACGTGGTTCTTTCCATCCGGGGGCGTCAGCGCTACGGCGACCAGGAGCCGGAGACCATCGAGCTGGTCACCGAGGGGACGATGGAGCTCCGGGACGGCGGCTGGGACATCACCTATGAGGAAAGCGAGCTGACCGGCCTTGCCGGTGTGGTCACTACCTTCCGGGTGGAGCCGGGGAAGGTCACGCTGAACCGGGAGGGCGCGCTGAATTCCAGAATGCTCTTCCAGGAGGGCGTTTCCCATGAATCGCTGTATCAGATGGAATTCGGTACGCTGATGATCACGGTGAAGGCCACCAGTGTATTTTATGATATTGTGCCCGACGGCGGTACCATCGATCTTACGTATCAGATCATCATTGAAAACACCGAAGCCGGCACCATCGATTATCATCTGGACATCCGGGGAAAATAAAATGCTGACAACAGTCACTGGAGCGTATCGACACTGATACGCTCCATTTCTCGTGCCAACATACGCACCCCCTTGGCTCCCCCTTTGGGGGAGCTGTCACCGAAGGTGACTGAGAGGGTATTGCAGCCTGGTTTCCCCTCTCCGTCCTCGCTGCGCTCGGCCACCTCTCCCAGAGGGAGAGGCAAGGGGTGCTCACATGAACTGCTGCGGGAGGCAGTTTGCCTTTATCCGACATTCCGGTAGTAGGTGGAGAAGGCTTCCCGGTCTTTGCTGATCAGCTCGCCCGTCGCCTTGCTGTACTTGTTCTTGTAGCTGACGGCGTAGATCACGTCTTCTCTGCTGTCGTCGTAGCTTGAGGTCATTTTGATGTAATAATCCTTTTCGTCCGTGCCCAGAATCCGCATTTTTACCAGATCTTCCGTGGTTTCCGCTTCGATTTTCACGGGGAAGTGGAAATTGTTGCGGAACTGGAAATCGGTGGTGCCCCAGTTCACGGCGGCGTCCAGTCCCATCGGAAGGTAGGCCACCGTGGCACCGTGGCAGGAGCGGGCGACGACCTCCAGGTCGGCAAGCAGCACGCAGTTGTACAGCGTGCTGGAACCTTGACACACGCCGCCGCCGATGGCGTCGGTCAGACGGTTGCCGGAGTAGGCGGGGGCGGGCTTATAGCCCTTTTCCGCCGTGCGCTCGCCCAGCGTATCATTGTAGGAGAAGGTTTCTCCCGGCTGAACGACGACCCCGTTGAGGGCTTCGCAGAGCAGACGCAGATTGGTGTTCCGGTTTTCATTGTCGCTGTGCTTCGTTTCGCAGGAGCCGAGGACATCCCGGAAATAAACGGCATCCCCCAGAATTTCCGGCTCCACGAAGGTCATGGGAACGGAGACGGTTTCCCCGGGCCTGGCCTGTGCCAGTGCCTCTTTTGCCGCGTCCAGATCGAAGGAATAGCCGTAGGAGCCGAAAACGAACCGGTATTCCGTCATGTCCAGGGAATCGTCAACAGGCGCGGTGCAGATTTCATCGTAAATGGCGTCTAAGTCAAGCTCGGCGGGGGTGGATTCCGCAGGAACGTCCACAGTGACGCAGTACTCTCCCGCCCGGCAGGCGGCCGCGGCCTGACCGTAGGCTTCCAGAATCTGGTCACAGGCGCTGTCCACGTCCAGATGCGCCTTGGGAATGCCCACGGTCAGCTCCAGCGTCTGGCAGGAAGCGTTGGGGTCGTGATTTTCTGTACTCAGGTCGGGGGCGTCGCCGACGAGAGCGTAGCGGGAGTCGCTGAATTCGGTGTCAAACTGGCTGGCATAGCCCTCCAGCGCAGTGCGGATGAATGCGGAATTTACGCTCAGATAGGGGCGCAAATCCACATCGCCGGGGAGAGAACCGTCGGAACGACCCATGCGGTAGGCGTCGTCCACGGCGGCGCGGACGTCCACCTGGACGCCGGTGTCGGCGGGGGAGAGGGAAAGGGATTCCATGGGCAGCGCCACCGTTAGATTTTCCCGGTACAGCGTTTCGTCCAGAGCCGCCTGAAGCGCCTTTCTGGCCTCCCCCTTGGTCATGCCGCCAACGTCCACTTTGGCGATGGAAACGCCGTCGGCCATCCGGCAGCTGTAGGGGTCGAGGGCGGGACGGACAAGAAAGAATCCCGCCGCTGCCAGCGCCAGAACCAGTACGCAGACCGTGATCACCGTGACGATTCGGCGGGAAGATATGCTTTTTTGCGGAGAATCCGCAGAAAAATGGCCTTTTGACATGGAATTTCCTCCTGAAAAAGTCAATGCAGAATCGGAAACTTGTTTTCCTCATTATACAACATTTCCCGGCAAATGCAAGGGGGTGCAGCAGCGGCTCTTGTGCTACCCACCGTTATGTGATAGAATGGGGGCAAACGTCACAGAGGAGAGAGAATATGGAGATCAGCCATTTTTTTATAAATGGAGATATCAAAGGCGCCATTGCATACATGCGGGAACATGAGGAATTTAAAGACATTCTTCCTGCATATGTGGCGATCTTTGAAAATGGCGAATACCGCACATTCGACATACCGGACAAGCTCAACGAGATCCTACGGTTGTATCAGATCTATTACCGGGATACCTTTTACTGCGGTTTGCCGGAGTCGGAGGCCGCAGACAAGCTGCTGGCGGGGCTGAAAGCGCTTCTGAATATGCCCGACGCGGAGGAAGCACCTCTGGCGGAGCGGCTTCAAGCGGTGTTTGAAGCGGAGGGCTATCACGCGCTTTTCGGGAAAACACAGGGCTATTACGGCCCCTACGTCTGGCGGGAAACGGTTCCTACTGTCTACCAGGTCGAGCTGCCGGACGGGACGGCGGAATACACCGTCAACATTCTCAAAGGGTTCGTATTCCGCAGCTGGATGGATTATCTGACCTTCGGCCGGTTTGGTACGGGCGGCTGGGCTTCCCCTGACGGCAGGATCAACTGCATCGAGCAGGCCTATGACTTTGAAAGCGAGCGGTTTCTCGTTTCTCTCCTGAAGCACGAAGCCCAGCACACCATGGATATGAAGCAATTCCCGGGAATCACCCCCGCGGAGCTGGAATACCGGGCAAAGCTTGTGGAGCTGCATTATTCCGGCAATCCGGGTTTGCTGCAAAAGTTCCTGCCGGAAGCGGATGAAAGCAGAACCGGCGACAGCCACGCAATGGCATCTGCGAGAATCAAACGCGAGTTCGCGGATACGAACCAGGGGTCGCTCTCCTGCATTCAGGCGCGGGCGCTGGAGCTGCTTCACGCCCATACGGCAGAAATGGAAGAAAAATATGGGAAGCAGAAAGCCGTGTCTAACGGCTGATTACGGTAAATCCCGCTTTATCGAATAGAAATAAACGGCGTGACCGGGGAAGGTCACGCCGTTTGTGTATTCAACTGTCTTACTCATTCACCGCCGCCCTCCGAGGCTTCGGTAGTGGAAGGTTCGGAAGTGGATGGCGTTGGCTCAGTGGTGGGCGGCGTTGTGGGTGCGGTGGTGGGTTCGGTAGAGGGGGCGGTGGAGGGCGTCGTGGGGACGGTGGTCGGCTCTGTGGTGGGCTCCGTCGGCTCTTCGACCCGCGCGACCACCTTGTTCACGGTCTTGTACCGGGAATTGGCCACAAAATCCTTGGAGATCAGCGCGCCGGTGGCCTTGTTGTACTTGCTCTTGTACGTCTTGACCAGATACCCGGTGGTGCCTTCATCGATCACGTCTCCGTCCTTGTAGCCCTCGGTGTTGTTGGGCTTGAAGTCCTTGTATTCCGTTTCGGGCTTGTAGGTCTCGGAAATGACGTAGCTCATTTCAATGTAGTAGTCCTTCTCATCGGTGCCAAGGATCTGCACATTGACATAGCCGCCGCTGACGTTCGCTTCGATCTTGATGGGGTAATTGGTATTGTTGCGGAATTTGAAGTCGGGAGAGCGCCAGCTGACTGTGGCGTCCATGCCATAACTGATATAGTTCACGGGGAAGCCGTGGTTGGTGCGGGAGACGATTTCCAGGTCGGCAAGCAATGTGCTGCAATACAGCGTGGAGGAGACCTGGCAGATGCCGCCGCCCACCTGGTTCACCAGATCGTCGCCGGAGTAAGCCGGGGCGGACTTGTAGCCCTTCGCGGTGGTGCGTTCGCCCAGGGTGTCGTTGAAGGAGAAGGTCTCGCCGGGGTTCAGCACGACGCCGTTCAGCGCTTTACATGCCAGCTCCAGATTCGCGGTGCGGTTGGCGTTGTTACTGTGGGGCGTGCTGGTGGTGCCCAGAACATCCCGGAAGAAGACATCGTCGTCCAGAATTTCCGGGGCGACATATTCCATGGGAACGCGGACGACCTCGCCGTACTGTGCCGCGCTGACCTGCTTCTGTGCCTGCACCATGTCGAACACGTAGCCGTAGGAGCCGGGGATGGCCTTGAAGGTCTGCATATTGACGGTGGCGTCCACAGGCTCCACGCAGACATCATCGTAAACTTTCTGCAAATCAACCGGATCCGGCTCGCCCTCGGCCTGTGCGCCCTCCGCATCCACGGTGAAGACGTTCATGCTGTAGGCGTCCAGAATCTGGTTGAACACATCATCCACGTTGAAATTCACGCCGGGGGTGCCCATTGTGATGACCAGCGTCAGCTGGGGGGCGTGTTCTTCGTCGAATTTGTCCGTCGCAAGATCGGGAACGTCGCCTTCCAGGGCGTAGGTGGTCTGGGTCAGCAGACTGCCGGCGGTTCCGGCGTAGTCTTCCAGAACACCTTTGATATAATCCTGCTTCAGGTGCAGGTAGGGCAGCAGTCCGATAATGTGGTTGCTCCTGAGGGACGCCTGATAGGCTTCCTGACGCTCGGCCTTGGTGCCGGTTCTGCCGTATTCATAGGCGGCGTTGACGGCGGCCTTTGCGTCCAGCTTCGCACCGGTATCGCTGGGGGACAGCCGCAGAGTGGTGTCGCCCAGGGTCACCACCATGTCCTGCTTCGTGTAGGTCTGGTCGGTGACGGCGCGGACGGCGGTGACGGCGTCGGACTTGCGCATCCCGCCCACGTTCACGCCGGCGACGGTGACGTTGTTCAGAATTCTCTTGCCGTAGGGGTCGCCGGAGACATTGACAACGAAAATGGCGATCAGGGAGATGATCAGAACCAGCGCGGCGGCGCACAAGGCCACCATCACGGGCTTCTGGTTGTTGTCCACAAAGGAAAGAATCTTTTCAAGGAAGGCCGGGGCGCCGCCCTTCGGGGTTTCCGCCTTCTCGTCCAGGGAAAAGTCCAGTTTCTCGTCGGAAACCGGGGCATCCCCGCCGGAAACCAGACTGTCCTCTTCGGAAAACAGACCGTCGGCCTCGGAGATAAGACCGGCGGCTTCCGGGTCGGCGGCGTCCAGATCGGGGACGGAGGCTTCGGAGAAAATCGGATCCTCCTGCTTTGGGGGCTTCTCCTGACCGGTCAGCTGGCGGAAGCTTTTTTCAATTTCACGTTCTTCTTCCCGGTATGGCCGGGGGGTGGAAAATTTGCCTTTAGACATAGGCTGCTCCTTTCCTGAGGGAGGGTAGATTCACGGATATTATAACACAGAATGTCAAGAACGTCAGCTCTGGAAAAAGCTGGTATAATGCTCCACAAACAGCTTACTCTGTTTCAGGCTGTCCACACCGTTGGCAAGCTTAAAGCGGAGGGTCGGTTCCTTGGCGCTGGCGAGGAAAGTGACCCGCTGCTTGTAATCCGGGTCGGAACACAGCGCGCCCACGGCCTCGAAATTCAGATTGCTCAGGGTGAACAGCACGTCCCCGGACTTCTGGCGGATGTCCTTGATGCCTACCTGCCTTGCCTTCGCCCGGAGCAGGGCAATGTCGATGAGATTCAGCACGCCCTTTGGCGGCTCGCCGTAGCGGTCGACGATCTCGTCCAGCAGGTCGTCGGCGTCCTCCTGAGAGCGGATGGCGGCCATGCGGCGGTACAAATCCATCCGTTCCTCCCCCCGGGAGACGTAGTCTTTGTCCACGTTGGCGGTGACGTTCAGGTCGGCGGTGCATTCCGGCGCCTTGGGGGCTTCGCCCTTTTCCTCCAGAACCGCCTCGTCCAGCAGCTTCAGATACATGTCGTAGCCCACGCTGGACATATGGCCGGACTGCTCGGCGCCCAAAAGGTTGCCCGCGCCCCGGATTTCCAGGTCGCGCATGGCAATTTTGAAGCCGGAGCCGAATTCGGCAAAGTCCCGGATGGCGGAGAGCCGCTTCTCGGCGACCTCGGTGAGATTTTTCTCCGGGCGGTAGGTGAAATAGGCGTAGGCGTGGCGGGTGGAGCGTCCCACCCGGCCGCGGAGCTGGTGCAGCTGGCTCAGACCGAACCGGTCGGCGTTTTCGATGATGAGGGTGTTGGCGTTGGGGATGTCCAGACCGGTCTCAATGATGGTGGTGCATACCAGCACCTGAATCTCGCCCTCGGCCATGGACTGCACCACGTCTCCCAGCGCGTCCTCGCCCATCTGCCCGTGGGCGACGCCCACGCTGATGCCCGGAATCCGGCGTTTGATCGCGGCGGCGCACTGGTCGATGGTTTCGGTGCGGTTGTGCAGATAGTAGACCTGCCCGCCCCGTTCGATTTCACGGCGGATGGCGTCGTCCACAATGGGTTCGCTGTACTCCATCACGAAGGTCTGCACGGGATAGCGGTCGGCAGGGGGCTGCTCGATGGTGGACATATCCCGGATGCCGGACAATGCCATGTTCAGCGTCCGGGGAATGGGGGTGGCGGAGAGGGTCAGTACGTCCACACCTTTGGAAAGCTCTTTCAGCCGCTCCTTATGGCTGACGCCGAAGCGCTGCTCCTCGTCCACAATGAGCAGACCCAAATCCTTGAACTGGACGGTTTTTTGCAGCAGCTTGTGGGTTCCGATAATCAAGTCCACGGAACCGGCGCGGAGCTTCTGCAAGGTCTGCTGCTGCATTTTCGGGGTGCGGAAGCGGCTGAGCACGTCGATGGTGACGGGGAAGCCCCGGAAACGCGCCACGGCGGTCTGATAATGCTGCTGGGCAAGCACCGTGGTGGGAACCAGAATCGCCACCTGCTTGCCGTCCATGACGGCCTTCATCACGGCGCGGAGGGCGACCTCGGTCTTGCCGAAGCCCACGTCGCCGCAGAGAAGACGATCCATGGGAATGGGGGATTCCATGTCGTGCTTGATGTCCGCGATGCAGCGCAGCTGGTCGTCGGTCTCCGGGTAGGGGAAATTGTCCTCAAATTCCTTCTGCCATGGGGCGTCGGCGGAGAAGGCGTAGCCGGACTGCCGCTTCCGGGCGGCGTAAAGCTGAATCAGCTCTCCCGCCATGTCCTTGGCGGCCTTGCGGGCTTTGGCCTTTGTCTTCTGCCAGGCGTCGGAGCCGATTTTGTTCAGCTTGACATTGCTGTCTTCCCCACCGCCGCCGATGTACTTGCTCACCAGATCCAGCTGGGTGGCGGGAACGAACAGGGTGTCGCTGCCCTGATAGGCGATTTTGATATAGTCCTTGACCGCACCGTCCACCTTGATCTGCTCCATGGCCACGAACCGGCCGATGCCGTAATTTTCGTGAACCACCAGGTCGCCGGGGGTCAGGTCGGTGAAGGAAGTCAGCTTCTGACGGTTGGTGGAGCCGGTTTTTTTTGCAGGCTTCCGCTTCGGCTCGCCCCGGGCAATCAGTTGACCCTCCGTCAGAACGGCGATCCTGGACAGGGGATACTCCATGCCGAAGGGAAGGGTGCCCTCCGTCAGAAGAATCTGGCCGGGCTTCGGCAGGGTGGTCAGGGGGATGCACAGAAAGGCGGACAGCCCCTTCTCGTGAAGCAGCTGCTGTAACAGCTCCGCCCGACGGCGGGTTCCGCAAAGCACCAGACTGCCGAATTCCATTTTCTGGTAGTGGCTCAGGTCGGAGACGGCGGTGTCCAGATTGCCGCCGTAGCCGGGAAGCTGCTTCGCTGTGAGGGGGTACAGCTGCTTCGGGGGGCAGTCCTCCGGGTAGGAGGTGCCGCCGAAGGCATCAAAGTAAACGACGGTTTTCTTCCGGAGACTTTTGCAGAAATCCTCCCACTGGCACACGTAGTCGCACAGCTCGCCCGTCACGAGACCAGCCCCCAGCATACTGTCCAGCTGCATTCCCATCTCGTCGCAGCGGCTGCGGGCGGCGCGCTGGAGGTTGCCGTGGTCGCAGACGGCGACTATGGCGGAGTCCGGGATGTAGTCCGCGGCAGTGGCCATTTCCGGATAAATAAGCGCCATATACCGGTCGGAAGCGGGATTGTGCAGGCCGCTTTCGTATTTGTTCAGATCCTTTTCCAGCGTGGCGATCAGCGGCTCGTTGATGTTTTTCCGCCGCTTCTGGCGGGAGATCAGGGCGGTAATATCCTTGCACAGCCCCTCCACGCCGCCGGGATGAAGTCCCGGCTGGGTCTCCGCTACGGGCAGGACGGTGACGGAGGTGATGTTCTCACTGCGGCGCTGGTTCGCCGGGTCAAAGAAGCCCATGGTGTCCAGCTCGTCGCCGAAGAATTCCGCCCGGACAGGCCGGTCTTCGGCGGGGGAGAAGATGTCCAGAATGCCGCCCCGGACGGCAAACTGTCCCGGCCCCTCTACCATGCCGCAGCGGTTGTACCCGGCGGCGGTGAGACGGGAGATCAGGTCCTCCACGGCGTATTCCCGGCCAACCTCCAAAGAAAAGGCAGCGGACAGAAGCGCGGCCTTCGGCATAGTGCGCAGGCTGAGAGATTCCCAGGTCATGATTTGCAGCGGGGTTTTCCCAACGGCAAGATCATACAGCTGCCGCAGACGCTTCTGCTCCCAGCTTCTGGACACCACGGCGGCGTCATAAAGGGTCAGATCCCGGCCGGGGAGAATGGGGGCGGTGTCCGAAAGGAAGCCCTTCCACTCCTCCTGAAGCCGCCGCGCCGCCAGGTCGTCCTGACACAGCACCACCATGGGGCGATTCAGGCTGCGGCAAAGCCCCGCAATCATGTGACTGCGGTTGATCTGGCCGATGCCGGTGACGGCGACGCTTTCGCCGTCCTGTAAGGAGGACACTATGGCGGCATATTCGGGAATGGTTTTCAGTAAAGACAGAAGCTGTTCCATAAGTTTTACCTCAAGAAGAAAAATGCACAACGTGGCAACGCGGAAAGGGGGACTTGACCCCCTTTCCGTGGTTTTGTGACAATATTTTTACGGATGGCTGCCGTTGAACTTATTGGTAGTCTCCGGCACGCCGTTATCGATGATGCTCAAGGCGGCGTCGGCGGCGTTTTTCAGGGACACGGCCAGCGCTTTTTCCTCACTTGCAGAGAAGGTGGACAGCACCCATGCGGCAAGGTCGTATTCCGGGTTCGGCTTGGCACCTACCCCGATCTTGACCCGGGGAAAATCCTGACTGCCCAGCTCTTGAATGATGGACTTGATGCCGTTGTGCCCGCCGGCGGAACCCTCGGCGCGAACCCGCAGTCGTCCCGGCTCCAGGGAAATGTCATCAAACATCACGATGATCCGCTGGGGCGGAATGCCGAAGTAGGCGGAAAGCTGCAAGACGGAACGCCCGGACAGGTTCATATAGGTCTGGGGCTTGAGCAGAAACAGCTTTTTCCCGTTGTAACTCACCTGGGTGTACAATCCCTGAAACTTCAGCCTGTCCACCCTGGCACCCAGCTTTTCGGACAGAATGTCCATCGCCCGGAAGCCGGTATTATGCCGGGTCTTCTCGTATTCCCGTCCGGGATTGCCCAGCCCGACGATCAGCCAGCTGTCGCTGCTTTGTTTCAGAAACACGGCTTTAGAACAGGTCGGCGATGGAGGTGGCGCCGTGGATGTGACCGATGGCACGGGCAAACACGGGGGCGACGTCCAGGAATTTGATCTTGTGGCTGGGGGTGTTGGCGACCTCGGGGATGGTGTTCAGCAGCACCATTTCCTTGATGGGGCTGGCCTCAATACGGTCATAGGCGGGGCCGGAGAGGACGCCGTGGGTGGCGCAGGCGTAAATCTCCTTCGCACCGCCGATCTCTACCAGAGCCTTGGCGGCGTTGCACAGGGAACCGGCGGTGTCCACCAGATCGTCGTACAGGATGCAGGTTTTGCCCCGGACGTCGCCGATGATGTTCATGACCTCGGAAACGTTGGCCTTGGGGCGGCGCTTGTCCACAATGGCAAGACCCATATGCACCTTGGCGGCGAAATTCCGGGCGCGGCCAACGGAGCCGACGTCGGGGGAGACGACCACAAAGTCCTCGTGGTTGTATTCACTTTCGGGAAACTTGTTCATGAAGTATTCAACGAAGGTAACGTTGCCCAGCAGGTGATCCAGCGGAATGTCGAAGAAGCCCTGGATCTGGGCGGCATGGAGGTCCATGGTCAGAATGCGGTCAGCACCGGCGGCGGTGAGCATGTTGGCCACCAGCTTGGCGGAAATGGGGTCACGGGACTTGGCCTTGCGATCCTGACGGGCGTAGCCAAAGTAGGGGATGACGGCGGTGATGCGGCCGGCGGATGCACGACGGCAGGCGTCGATCATGACCAGCAGCTCCATGAGATTGTCATTGACGGGCTTGCAGGTGGACTGGACGAGAAACACGTCGGCGCCGCGGACGGTTTCCACCAGGGTGACGGAAGCCTCTCCGTCAGCGAAGTGGGTCACAATGGCCTTACCCATGGGTACGCCCAGCTCTTTGCAGATGGTCTGCGCAAACTGGGGATTGGAATTGCCGCAGAAAACCTGAATGTTTTCACCGTAAGCAATCATCGGATGAATACCTCACTTTTTCTTTTTTTCTGCCCCCGGCTGTATCTCGGACGCAAACTTACACACCCATTATATCACTCCACCATAGGAAAATGCAACATGAATAAATGTGTTATATTGCCGAAAAAAGCGGAGAAAATCAAGGCGTTTCTGGCGAAGAAAACAGAATTCCGGAATAAGATGGAAAACGAAATTTTGTTTGTAAAATATCTTGAGAGATTTTTGAATCTGTGATATACTAACGGGTACAGACTTTTTACCCATTCAGGAGCATCATAAAATATGAATGACAAGATCATCATCCAGGGCGCACGGGAGAATAATCTGAAAAATGTAAACCTGACCATCCCCAGAGACAAGCTGGTGGTTTTCACCGGACTTTCCGGCTCCGGCAAGTCCAGTCTGGCCTTCGACACCATTTACGCCGAGGGGCAGAGACGGTATGTGGAGAGCCTGAGTTCTTACGCCCGCCAGTTTCTGGGGCAGATGGACAAGCCGGACGTGGATTCCATCGACGGCCTGTCTCCGGCCATTTCCATCGACCAGAAGACCACCTCGAAAAACCCCCGTTCTACCGTGGGAACGGTGACGGAAATTTACGATTATCTCCGCCTTCTGTGGGCGCGGGTGGGCGTTCCCCACTGCCCCAGGTGCGGCAAGGAAATCCGCCGCCAGACTATCGACCAGATCGTGGACAGAGTGGAAGCCCTGGGAGAGGGAACCCGCTTTATCGTCCTGTCCCCGGTCATCCGGGGGAAGAAGGGTGAGCACAAGAAGGTGTTCGAGGACGCCCGGAAGTCCGGCTTCGCCCGGGTGCGGGTGGACGGCATTCTCTATGATTTGACCGAGGACATCCCCTGCGAGAAGAACAAGAAGCACACCATCGAGCTGGTGGTTGACCGGCTGGTGCTGAAGGACGGCCTGCGCCGCCGCCTGACGGACTCCATCGAGACGGCCTGCAGCCACTCCGGCGGCCTTGTGACCATCGAGCTGCCAGCCACCGGGGAGGAGCTGAGTTTTTCCCAGAATTACGCCTGCGAGGACTGCGGCATCAGCCTGACGGAATTGGAGCCCCGGATGTTCTCCTTCAACAACCCGGCGGGTGCCTGCCCCAGCTGCACCGGTCTTGGCTTCCAGCTGATCGCCGACGCTGATTTAGTCATCCCGGACAAGAACAAATCCATTTTCGACGGCGCGATTCAGGCGTCCGGCTGGCAGAGCGCCCGGACGGATTCCATCTTCCGTATGTATTTTGAAGCATTGGCGCAGAAATATCATTTTTCCCTGACGGAGCCGGTGAAAAATCTGCCGGAGGACGTAATGGACGTCATTCTCTACGGCACCAAAGGGGAAAAACTGCGCATGACCTACAACCGGGGCAACGGCATGGGCGTGCTAGAGCAGCCCTTTGAGGGTATTCTCAACAACATTTCCCGCCGCTTCCGGGAAACCCAGTCCGACGCCGCCCGGAAGGAGCTGGAGGAATGCATGGCCACCGCGCCCTGCCCCCAGTGCCACGGCGACCGGCTGTCGGAGATTGCCCGGGCGGTGACGGTGGGCGGCATCGGCATTATGGATTTCTGCCGCATGAGCGTCCGGGACGAGCTGGAATTTATGAAAAACCTCCGTCTGGAGGGCAATATGGCCATGGTGGCCGAGCAGATCGTCAAGGAGATCAAGTCCCGCCTGCAATTCCTGACGGACGTGGGACTGAGCTACCTGACTCTGTCCCGCTCGGCGGGAACCCTTTCCGGCGGCGAGAGCCAGCGGATCCGGCTGGCTACCCAGATCGGTTCGTCCCTGATGGGCGTGCTGTATATTCTGGACGAACCCTCCATCGGCCTGCACCAGCGGGACAACGACAAGCTGCTGGGCACGCTGAAGCACCTGCGGGACTTGGGCAACACCCTGATCGTTGTCGAGCACGACGAGGACACCATGCGCGCCGCCGATTTTATTGTAGATGTCGGTCCCGGGGCGGGCAGTCACGGCGGCGAGATCGTGGCGGCGGGAACCCTGGAGGATATCGTGAGCTGCCCCCGTTCCGTAACGGGACAGTACCTTTCCGGCGTGAAGAAAATCCCCGTTCCCGACACCCGGCGGGCGGGAAACGGCAATTTCCTGCGCATTCGCGGCGCACGGGAGAACAACCTGAAAAATGTGGATGTGTCAATTCCCCTGGGAACCTTCGTCTGCGTCACCGGTGTGTCCGGTTCGGGAAAATCCAGCCTGGTCAATGAGATTCTGAACAAGACCCTGCTTGCCACATTGAACCATGCCCGTACCCGTCCCGGCCTCTGCGACGGCATCGACGGCATGGAGTATCTGGACAAGGTCATCGACATCGACCAAAGTCCCATCGGCAGGACTCCCCGAAGCAACCCCGCCACCTACACGGGCCTGTTCAACGACATCCGCGACCTGTTCGCGTCCACAAACGAGGCGAAGATCCGTGGCTACGGGCCGGGACGTTTCAGCTTCAACGTCAAGGGCGGCCGGTGCGAGGCCTGCTGCGGCGACGGCCTGGTGAAAATCGAGATGCACTTCCTGGCGGACGTTTACGTCCCCTGCGAGGTCTGCCACGGCGCACGGTACAACCGGGAGACGCTGGAAGTCCGCTACAAGGGGAAAAACATCGCCCAGGTGCTGGACATGACCGCGGAGGAAGCGGTGGATTTCTTTGAGAATCTGCCCAAAATCCGCAGAAAAGCCCAGACGCTGGTGGAGGTCGGCCTTGGCTATGTGAAGCTGGGGCAGTCCAGCACCACCCTCTCCGGCGGCGAAGCCCAGCGGGTGAAGCTGGCGACGGAGCTGGCGCGGGTCTCCACGGGAAAGACCATTTATATTCTGGACGAGCCGACCACCGGCCTTCACGCCGCCGACGTGCATAAACTCATTGAGGTGTTGCAGCGGCTGGTGGAGGCGGGGAACACCGTTCTGGTCATCGAGCACAATCTGGACGTGATCAAGACGGCGGACTACCTGATCGACCTCGGCCCCGAGGGGGGCGACGGCGGCGGAACTTTGGTCGCGGCCGGCACGCCGGAGGAAGTGGCGCAGGTTCCCGAAAGCTATACGGGACAGTATCTGAAGTCCTATCTGTAAAAAATGTCCGGTCTGCTCAGCAGACCGGACGGGGAAATCATTCATACAGCTCTGTGGGAAGGCATTCGGAAAGCTCGATCAGCCCGTGATCCCGCTCTCCGGCGTAGTCCACCCGCAGAACGTTGGAGCGAAGCGTCGCCTGCTTGCTCTGGCGGATGGACATGGTCATGGTGATTCTGGTACCCGCGCCCTCAGGCTGGTCGATGAGGACGGCGCCCCCATGATGGGCGGCGGCGGTGCGGATGAGCACCATGCCGAGGCCGATGCCGTACCGGCTGTCCTCCAGTGCGGGCTGGCGGAGATACCGGGAGAAGACGCTGCTGCGGACGCTCTGGGCAATGCCGGAGCCGCTGTCCGTCACGCTCAGGCGGAGCATCCGGCCGCTGCGGGTCAGCTTGGCCGTGACAGTCCCGCCCTTCGGGGTGAATTTGATGGCGTTGGACAGAATGTTCAGCACCGCCCGTTCCAGCTGCTCCCGGTCGGCAAGACCGTAGACCGGCTGGTCAAGCCCCTCGTAGGTCAGGGTGATGCCGGTGTGAGAGACAAGAGCTTCCGCCTTCTCAAAGAATTCGGCGAACAGCGCCGGAATGTCCACCGTTTCCTGGTGGGAGACGGCGGCGCAGCGCTCGGCGTCGGACATATTCCCGATGATCCGGAGAATCTGGAACAGCCCCCGGTTCAGACGGGCGACCTGCTCTGCCGTCCGGGGACTTTCTTCCGTGGCGCAGAGGGGGAACAGGCTGTCGGCGGTGATCATGACGTTGGTCAGCGGCTCCCGCAGCTCCCGGGCGGCCAGCGCCATGGAGCGAAGCTCACCGTTGTCCGATTCCTGCTCCAGCAGGAACACATCGATGTCGTCCACCCGGGTGACCGATGCGCCGCAGCTGTGGGAGGACAGGCTCAGCGTCAGATACAGGCACCCGCCTGTGAATGCGGCGTATTCCTCCGCGCCGGTCAGAAGCAGCGGGCGGATATCCGTGCCGGGGGTGATGAAAAGGCTCTCGGCAGCCTGATTGACCTTGATGATCTGATTTTCTTTTACGCAGAAGCCGGGGCGGATCACCAGATCCAGCATTCCCAGCGTATCTTTCTTTTCTTCCATGACGATCCTCCTAGCAGTCCTATCATGCGCAGAATGGGTGAAAACTTTCCCGGCAAGATTCGACGTTTTTTTCATTTCTCATTCTAGCGGAAACGGGACAAAATAGCAAGGGGGAAGAATTACGAGGTGAAAAATATGTCGATTCACGACGGACACCGCCAGCGGCTGAAGCAGCGCTTTCTGGAGGAAGGGCTGGAGAGCTTCACGGACATTCAGGTACTGGAGCTGCTGCTGTTTTTCAGCGTTCCCCGGCAGGATACCAACCCCATCGCCCATGCACTGCTTGACCATTTCGGCAGCCTGTATCAGGTGCTGGAAGCGCCGGTGGAGGAATTGCGGAAGGTCAAGGGCGTGGGCGAACAGTCGGCGCTTCTGCTCAGCCTCATGAACGACGTGGCGCGATACTATCAGGTGGACAGAACCATGCGGGAGAAAATCCTGCCTACGGTGCAGGCCTGCGGGGAATACCTGGTGCCGTTTTTCTTCGGACGGAAGGTGGAAACGGTGTTTCTGCTGTGTCTGGACGCCAAATGCAAGGTGCTGTGCTGCAAGGAGGTGGGGCAGGGGAGCGTGAACTCAGCGGGGATATCCGTGCGGAAGATCGTGGAGACGGCCTTGGCCGCCAACGCTACCACCGTCGTTCTGGCGCACAACCATCCCAGCGGCATTGCGGTACCCTCCAGCGAGGACGTGCAGACCACCTGCCGGGTGGCCATGGCCCTGAATGCGGTGGAAATTCAGCTGGCCGACCATATTGTGGTGGCGGACGGGGACTATGTCTCCATGGTGCAGTCGGGCTACCGGCTGGATGAAGGGAGTTATTATGGACAAATTCAAGCTGGTATCGGACTATAAGCCCTCCGGCGATCAGCCGGAGGCCATCAGCGCGTTGGTCAACGGCGTGAACTGGGGGCTGCGGGAGCAGACGTTGCTGGGCGTCACCGGCTCCGGCAAGACCTTTACCATGGCCTCGGTTATTGAGAAGCTGAACCGCCCGACCCTGGTGCTGGCGCACAATAAGACGCTGGCCGCTCAGCTCTGCTCGGAATTCCGGGAGTTTTTCCCGGAAAACGCGGTGGAATACTTCATTTCCTACTACGATTATTATCAGCCCGAAGCCTACATCGCCCACACGGACACCTACATTGAAAAGGACGCCTCCGTGAATGAAGAGATTGACCGCCTCCGCCACTCGGCGACTTCTGCGCTGTTTGAGCGGCGGGACGTGATCGTGGTTTCCTCGGTCAGCTGCCTGTACGGTCTGGGCGACCCCATCGACTATAAGAGCATGGTCATTTCCCTGCGGGTGGGACAGGAGTACCCGCTGGACAACGTGCTGAAAAAGCTGACGGAAATCCGCTATGAGCGGAACGATCTGGACTTCTCCCGGAACAAGTTCCGCCTTCGGGGGGACACGCTGGAAATCTATCCCGCCTACTGGTCGGGACGTGCCATCCGGGTGGAGTTTTTCGGAGACGAGGTGGACAGGATCAGCGAGATCAACGCCGTTTCCGGCATTGCGGAGCGGTATGTTGACCACGTGGCCATTTACCCTGCCAGCCATTACGTTGCCTCCAAGGAAAAATTGCAGCGGGCAATGGTGGAAATCCAGCGGGAGTGTGACGATCAGGTGGCCTTTTTCCGCGCCCACGACAAGCTCATCGAAGCCCAGCGTATTGCCCAGCGGACGGCCTATGATCTGGAAATGCTGACGGAGATCGGCTTCTGCAACGGCATCGAGAACTATTCCCGTGTGATTCAGGGACGTGCGCCGGGAACGCCGCCCACCACGCTGCTGGACTATTTCCCCAAGGACTACCTCATGTTCATCGACGAGAGCCATGTGACCCTGCCCCAGTGCCGCGCCATGTATGCCGGAGACCGGAGCCGGAAGGATGCGCTGGTGAATTACGGCTTCCGTCTGCCCTCGGCCTACGATAACCGTCCCCTGAACTTCCCGGAATTCGACCAGAAGATCAACCAGGTGATCTACGTCTCCGCCACCCCCGGCGATTACGAGCGCACCCGCTCCGGCCAGACGGTGGAGCAGGTCATCCGTCCCACCGGGTTGCTGGATCCGGAGGTGGAGGTGCGTCCCATCGAGGGGCAGATCGACGATCTGATCGGGGAGATCAACGCCCGCACCGCCAGAAACGAGCGGGTTCTGGTGACGACGCTGACGAAGAAGATGGCGGAGGACTTGACGGTGTACCTGCAAAAAGCGGGCATCAAGGTGCGCTATATGCACTCGGACATCGGCGCGATGGAACGGATGGAGATCATCCGGGATATGCGGATGGGAAAATTCGACGTGCTGGTGGGCATCAACCTGCTGCGTGAGGGACTCGACTTGCCGGAGGTCAGTCTGGTGGCCATTCTGGACGCGGACAAGGAGGGCTTCCTGCGCAGCGAGACCAGTCTCATTCAGACCATTGGCCGCGCCGCCCGGAACGCCGGGGGCAGGGTCATCATGTACGCCGACTCGGTCACCCCCGCCATGCGTGCAGCCATCGACGAGACAGCCCGCCGCCGGGAGATTCAGGACGCCTACAACAAAGCCCACGGGATCGTCCCGAAGACCATCATCAAGTCCGTGCGGGACCTGATCGAGATTTCGTCTCCCACCGCCGAGCGCAAGGGCAGAACCGGCGTGAAGATGACAAAGGCAGAGAAGGAAAAGGAAATCGCCCGCCTGGAAAAGCAGATGAAGGAAGCGGCAAAGATGATGGAATACGAGTACGCTGCCGTACTGCGTGACCAGATCATCGAACTTCGCGGAGATGGAAGGAGAAACCATGAATAACAGTTTTCAATCAATGATGACACCCCTGGATCGAAAGCCGCTTTCCCATGTCGTTGTCGAAAAAATAAAGGACGGTATTATCCGCGGGGCGCTGAAGCCAGGAGAGTTTCTCCCGCCGGAGGCTCAGTTGGCCGATTCGCTGGGGGTTGGAAAATCCAGTGTGCGGGAAGCAATCAAAATGCTGGAAGCGCTGGGCGTGGTCGAGGTCTGCAAAGGGCAGGGAAGCCGGATCCGTACGGATATGGGGGATTCTCTGATGAACCCGCTGGTTTTTCAGCTGCTTCTGGTCAGCGGAGAAAATCAGGATAAGCTGTGGGAATTTCGCCGGGCCATTGAGCTGGGAGCGAACTATCTGGCAATTGAACACGCCACACAGGAGGATCTGGACGCTCTCAAATCCCTTCAGGAAAGCCGGATCCGGGATTTTGCAAAAGGAATCGCCGATCCTAAAAATGACCTGGAGTTCCATCTTACCATTTACCGGGGAACCCATAACCCCTTTTATGAGCAAATCGGAAAGTCCGTTATGGAACTTTTTTATCCGTCGCTGGTGATCTCCAACCGGGATGAGCCTGCAAACGTTATGGAAGATCACTCCGCGATTCTGGATGCGCTGCTCCGCCGGGACTACAATGCCATGACAAAATGTGTAGAGGCCTCCCTTGAAAAGTGGAGAAATCACTCTCTGATTCGGTAGATGCCTTACATCATGTAAAGCCTGATGCAGTATTGGGAACAATAACCAATACTGCATCAGGCTTTTCTACATATTTAACAAAAAATAAATCTAAAACAAAATAATTTCTGTAAACAGTTGACAAAGCGGAAAATAGATGCTATCATCCAACCATCAGATATAAGATATCAGATATCTTAAATCTGAAAAATAAAACGAAAGGGCGAATAACAATGGCAAATATCTATTATGATGCAGACGCAGACCTGAATCTGGTAAAGGACAAGGTGGTTGCGATCATTGGTTACGGAAATCAGGGTCGGTCTCAGGCTCTGAATATGAGAGATTCCGGCCTGAAGCATGTGATTGTTGGCAGCCGTCATGACGAATCCTACGATCAGGCGAACGAGGACGGGTTTATGGTCTACTCTATCGAAGAGGCCAGCAAGAAAGCGGATATTATTTTCATGCTGCTTCCCGATGAGTTCGCCCCGGAAATTTTTGAGAAACAGATTGCTCCCGGCCTGGAAAAGGGAAATGTGATCAACTTCGCCTCCGCTTACAATATCACCTTCAAGCGGATTACGCCGCCCGCCGGAGTGGATGTGGTTATGGCTGCTCCCAGAATGATCGGCAAGGGTGTTCGGGAACTGTATGAAAAGGGTGAGGGCGCGCCTGCCTTCTGCGGCGTGGCGCAGGATGCCTCCGGCATGGCTCTGGAGTATGCAAAGGCTTTGTGCAAAGCGATTGGCGCAACCCGGAAGGGTGCCATTGAGGTCAGCTTTGATGATGAAACCTGCCTGGATCTGATGGCAGAGCAGGGAACCTGGCCCATTATTTATAATGTGTTTGTAGAGGCTTTCAAGCTGCAGTGCGAGATGGGTCATCCCGAAGAGGCTGTTCTGATGGAAATGTATCTGTCCAAGGAACCTGCGGTTATGATGGAGAAAGCGGCTGAAGTCGGATTCTTCCGTCAGCTGCCCTTCCATTCCCATACCAGCCAGTACGGACAGCTGATCGGCTTCAACGCAGTGGATACTGAAATGATCCGCAGCTTCCTGAGAAACCGCTACGAGCGGATTCGCAGCGGCGAGTTTGCGAAGGAATGGGATGCTGAGCAGAAGCAGAACAATCTGGCTAATCTGGAAAAAATGGAAGAAGAGGCTTTCAACTGTGAGTTCTCTCAGGCAGAAGCCCGCCTGAAAGCCCGGCTGAAGTAAAGGAGGTAACTATGAGCGCAATGGTTTTTCTGTGGCTGGCAATTTCAATCGCAGCGATTCTCGGATGTATTCTGGTACTTAAACTGAATCCCACCATTGCCCTGGTAATCGGCAGCCTGATTATGGGCGTTGGCAGCGGCCTGGGCGCGTCCGCCACCCTGTCGTCCATCACCAGCGGCTTTGGCGGCACCCTGGGCGGAATCGGCCTGTCTGTGGGCTTCGGCGTGATATTGGGTCAGCTGCTGTCCGATTCCGGTGGAGCGAAGGTAATCGCACACACTCTGGTAAAAGCAGCTTCCGAAAAGTACGCGCTTTACGCATTGGGGATTACCGCATTTCTGCTTTCCATCCCTGTTTTCTATGATGTCACCTTTGTTATTCTGATCCCGCTGGCAATCGCCGTTGCACGTCAGATGAATAAGCCCTTGCCCTATACCGTGGGGGCTATGGCAATCGGCGCCGCGGCTGCCCATACGCTGGTACCCCCCACCCCCAATCCTCTGGCCGCTGCGGAGATCTTTGGCTTTGACCTTGGCGTCATGGTGATCGTAGGCCTTATTCTTGGTCTGACTGCTGCTATCCTGGCAATGAAGATTTACTTTGTACTTCTGGACAAGGGTATGTGGAACAAGGCAAAGGACGAGACCGGTGTAGAAGTGTATGTCGAGACGGAAACCCTGGAGGGGAAAAAGACCCCCAGCTTTGGTATGTCTCTGATTCCGATTGTTCTTCCTGTGGTTCTGATTCTGATGGGCACCGTGGTCGGTGCAGTTACGGAAACGGTTCCCAGTATTATCAGTGTTCTGAGCAACAAGACCATGGCTATGCTGCTGGGTGTTTTGAGCGCCTACATTGTGGCATCCGTTTGCATGAATAAGAAGGAGCGGGATGACTCTGCGACCGAGGCTCTGAAAAGCAGTGGCATCGTTCTGCTGATTACCGGTGCAGGCGGCTCCTTTGGCGCTGTCATCAGCGCGACCGGTATGGCGGACAAACTCAGCGGCATGATTCAGGGTAGCTCCAGTTCTCCGCTGGTTGCCATGCTGATCGCTTTCCTGATCGCTGCCGTTCTGCGGGTTGCTCTTGGCTCCGGCACTGTCGCCTCCATTACTGCCATGAACATTGTGGCCACAGTCCCTGCTGCGATCGGTATGCACCCCGTATGGATGGCAATTGCCTGCCTTGCCGGCTCTTTGAGCTGCGGCCATGTGAATGACAGCGGCTTCTGGGTCAGCGCGAATCTGGCCGGTTACACCGTTACCGGCGGCCCGAAGAGCTATACATTGGGAAGCGCGATTGTTGCTGTACTCGCAATGATATTCGCTATGATTGGCGCCGTTATTTTCTGATTGTTTTCTTGCTGAAATCTCCCCTCTTCGATGGAACCCCTCTCCACAGTTTTCTGCGGAGGGGGGTTCTTTTTGCAGCATGGCGAAAACAGTAATATTTTGGTAAACACACGGACACCGGGGTGTGTTATAATAGCCCAAACGCTGAATGGAGGGGATTCCATGAGCAACCGAATTCTGATCATCGAGGACGACGCGGCCATTGCCGAGGTGCTGCGGCTGAATCTGGAATGCGCGGACTATCACGTGACCGCCTTTGATAATGGACTTGCCGCATGGAACGCACTAGAGGCAAGCCATGACTACGATCTGGCGCTGCTGGATATGATGCTGCCCGGGGTGGACGGCTTTACCTTGCTGCCGAAGCTTCAGGAATACGGAATCCCCGTCATCTGTCTGACCGCCATGAACGATACCCAGCACGAGGTGCAGGGACTGCGGGGCGGCGCGGAGGATTATATCGCTAAGCCCTTCGACATGCTCGCCCTGATGGTGCGCATGGAAAAGGTACTCAGGCGCAGCGGAAAATTCAACGAAATCTACCATTTCCGGGACCTGACGCTGGACAACGGCAACCGCCGCTTAAGCAGGAGCGGGGAGGAGATCCCCCTGCCGCCGCTGGAATTTGACGTGCTGGCGGTGCTGATGAAGAACAAAAACCGCACGGTTTCCCGGGAGCGCATTCTGAACGAGATCTGGGGGCAGGACTATTTCGGGGACATCCGCACCGTGGACGTGCGCATTGCCAATCTGCGGAAAAAGCTGAACCTGTCCGAGGAAATCCGCACCATCTCAAAGGCCGGTTACCGGTTGGAGGAACGATGAAGCTGAAAACAAAACTGACAATTCTCTGCGCGGCGCTGCTGTTTGCCGTGGCGGTAAGCCTGACGGCGGCCATGCTCTGGCAGGTGCGGGAGCAGTCTTATGGAGCCCTTCTCCAAAGTACGGAGGAAACCCTGAATGATCTGGTGGACGATTTCGGGACAGCCGTCTACCGCAGTCCAACAGACGGCCTTGACCCGCTTTCCCGGAAAGCACTGCTGACCTACTGCTTCCGTTCCTGCGGCGTGCCGGGAAGCGCCCTCGTTGTTAATGGAGAGTGCCTGAGCGCGTCCGCCCGGATCGACCCGGAACGCTATCTGGATGTCCATTACGGCGGCACGCAATCGGCAAGAGCCTACGCGGGCGGCAGGCATTTCCTGATTCTGGGCAAGGTCGCGGATGTTCGGGAAATGGATTGCAGCGTGTATCTGGTGGCGGACGCCACCTACATATACGCCCAGCTCTGGCAGCTCAGCGGGCGCTTTGCGCTGCTGGCGCTGACTATTGGACTGCTGGGACTGGGGGCGGTTTACTGGATGATCTCCCGGACGCTTCGCCCGCTGTCCCGGCTTTCGGAAGCCGCCGGAAGCATCGCGGACGGGAATTACAGCCAGCGTGTTCCCGTCGTTTCTCAGGATGAGGTAGGGATTCTGGCGGGGAATTTCAACCGAATGGCGCTGGCGGTGGAGACACACGTGGACACTCTGCGGGAGCAGAACGAGCGGCAGAAGCTTTTCGTCGGCGCGGTCACCCACGAGTTGAAAACGCCCCTGACGTCGCTGCTTCTGAACGTGAATACCCTGCGAAACGTTTATCTTCCGGAGGAAAAGCAGGAGGCGCTGCTCACCAGTATGGACGCCCAGCTCCACTGGCTGGAAACCATGGTCAGAAAACTCCTGACGCTGCTTTCCATGAAAAAGAACGCGAAGCTGGCATCGGTGTCCGTGCCGGAACTGCTGACCCAGGTGCGGGAGCTGACCCGGCCGGTCATGGAAAGGTACGGAACGTCTCTGGAAATCACCTGCAACGGGGACATTCTGCCCGTGGACAAGGATCTGATATGCATTGCCCTTGTCAATCTCGTGGAAAACAGCGCCAAGGCATCCGCACCGGGGCAGACCATCCGGATTCAGGCATCGGAGACGGGCTTCACCGTCGCCGACCATGGCCGGGGCATCCCCGAAAAAGACCTGCAAAGAGTGACCGACCCCTTCTACATGGGCGACCCCTCCCGAAGCAAGGCAAACGGCGGCTTCGGTCTGGGACTGGCGCTGGTGCGGGAAATCGCCGCCGTCCACGGCGGAACGCTGATACTGGAAAGCAGCGTTGGCGAGGGGACGACCGTGCAAATCGCCATCGGTAATCAAACGGTAACGTGCCGGTAACCTCTTTCCGCGCGGATTGTGGTACGCTGAAACCATCCAAAGAAAGGAAGTGTTACCATGAAAAAGAAAATAGTTCGTTTTGCCGCCTTCACGCTGGCGCTTGCCATGCTGCCCGGCTGCGGCAAAGGCCGGACGCCCGCCGAACCCACCACCGTCAATCAGGCGATGCTCCTGGAGCAGAGTGCCAAAGAGCAGACGGAGTACACCTTCCCGGAGAAATTCACCGGGATGTGGGTCAGTCAGGAGGGCAGGCTCACCATCCATGCCGACGCCCAGGTGGTGGCGGAGCTGGGGACGGCGCTTCCCACCGCCACCGTGACGCCCAGAGACTTTACACAGGAGGACGTGGACACCCTTCTGCGGGTGCTTTTGAAGGGACAGCCGCTCTACAGCACTGTCATGACGAAGCAGGAGTGTCAGGATTCCATTGATTTTGTCAACTCCCCCAAATGGCACGCCGACCCGGACGCCCCGGAACAGACGCCGGAGCAGCTGGAAGAACGCCGGAAGGAGATCATCGCCTATTACACTGCGGAAATGGCAAAAGCACCGGAGGAAAAGCCCATCATCCACGGCTTTGAGGATTCCGGAACGCCCAATGAGGTCAGCGGCGATGCCACCGTGGATGGAGCCAAGTACGAAATCAACATCATGAACCGCTTCGGCGGGGACTGGACGAACGCGACGATTGTCAACAGCGACTTCAAGTATTACCGCAGCACCGACTGGGGCAGCATTTCCAAAGAGGACGCCATTGCCAGGGCGGATGCAGTGATGCGGGAGCTTGGGCTGGGCGATATGGTTCTGGCCGACGCGCAGACGCCCAGAGAGGGCGAACGGAAGGGCACATGGGAGCTTTACTATACCCCCAGCGTAAACGGCCTGCCCATTCCCGGCATCCGGGAGGATCGTGTGTTCAGCGATCCAGCCATCGGAGAGGATCATCAGTACTGGACTTACCGCTGCTCCGAGGAGACCAACGCGGATACCGTTTCCTGGTACATGGAAAGCGTCTGGATCACGGTGGGGAGGGACGGCATTCTTTCCTTCGAGTGGGACGCTCCCAGCACCGAGCCGGTTATCAGGGAAACGCAGACCGCCCTTATGCCCTTTGAGGACATTGCGTCCATCGCAAACACCATGCTGCCCGTGGTAATCATCGGCCCGTCGGAAGCCCGCAGCCTTGTGGAGATCGACAAGATCAACGGCGACGAGACATACATGGACGTGGAGATCACGAAGGTCTCCCTGTCTTTGATGCGCGTCCGGGACAAGGGATCCTTGCAGGGGACGATCGTTCCCGTGTGGGATTTCTGGGGGACATGGGACTGGTATGAACCCGGAGACGACGCCTCGGATTCCATGAAGAAGGGCGCGAACTATGTGACCCAGCCCATGCTGACCCTGAACGCCATCGACGGCAATGTGGTCAGCCGGATGTTTGGATACTAATTGCGGGAAACTCTGACTAAATCGCCTGCGGCCGTGAGCGGATCTTTTCCGCCCACTCTTCGGTATCAAAAGCGGGAAATACACAAAGTATTCCGCCGCTTTCGATACCTCGATTGGACGAAAAATCTCTCGCTCACAGCTCTTGTCGATTTAATCAGAGCTTCCCGAAGAAAGCCGGGAGCAGTCCGAAATGGGCTGCTCCCGGTGATTTTTTGCAAAGGTCAGGACATCTTGGAAATATCCGTCCCGAAATACTTGACCGACAGCTCGGTCAGCGTTCCGTCAGCGTCCAGCTCTGCCAGCGCCTGATTGATGGCGGCCAGCAGCGTCGCCGTGTCGGCGCTCTTGCGGACAGGGATGGCGACCCGCTCCACATCGTCGGAATAGGCTGCGATTTTGATGTTGGCTTCGGGATGGGCTTTCTGATAGTCCGCAAAGACCACCTCCGCGTTCAGTGTCGCGTCGATCCGACCGGCCAGCAGCAGTTCGATGGTCTGGTTCAGGTCGTCCACGCCGGTGACGGTGGCGCCATAGGCCTCGGCCTGCTCTGCGTAGGTGCTGGAAATGGTGTTGGCCGTCTTCTTGCCGTTCAGATCTTCCATGGAGCTGATTTCGTCATAATCGCCCCGCACGATTACAGCGGTGCGGTTATAGGCGTAAGGGGTGGTGAAATCGTACTTTTCCTGACGGTCCGGCGTGATGCCCACACCGTTGACCATAATGTCATACCGTCCGGCGTCCAGACCGGCCAGCAGGCCGTCCCACTCGCCCTCCACAAAGGTGGCGGTCACGCCCAGCTTTTCCGCGATGGCCTTGCCGACCTCCACGTCATATCCCACCAGTTCGTCGCTTTCGTCGTGATATGTCCAGGGCGCCCATGTGCCCTCCATGGCAATGACGATCTCACCCTTTTCCTGAATCTGCGCCAACAGATCACCGGTGGCCGCCCCGGTGGCCTGATCGTTACTCTGGGAAGAACAGCCGGTCAGAACGGCGGTTCCCAGCAGGACGAGGGACAGCAGGCATGCTGCAATTCGATTCTTTTTCATAGCTTGATACTCCTTTTTGCGTTGTTATTGGGGTGCGTCAGATGCAAGGATTTCCTCGCCGCTGACGGTATGTAAAAACGCGCGGGTGCGCATTTCCTTCGGATGTTCAAAGAACTCCTGAGAGGAGCCGGATTCCACCACGACGCCATGCTCCATAAAGACCACCTGATTGGAAACATTGCGGGCAAACCCCATTTCGTGGGTGACCACCAGCATGGTCATGCCCTCCTCGGCAAGCTGGCGCATAACGGCCAGCACCTCGCCGGTCAGTTCCGGGTCAAGGGCAGAGGTCGGTTCGTCAAAGTAAATGATCTCCGGTTGCGTGGCCAGCGCCCGGGCAATGGCGACGCGCTGCTGCTGGCCGCCGGAAAGCTGGCTGGGATAGTAGTCGCTGCGGTCGGCCATGCCGACCTTTTCCAGCATTCGCCGGCCGATTTCCTCCGCTTCCGATTTCGGCATTTTGCGGCCGATGATCAGTCCCTCTGTCACATTTTGCAGAGCGGTTTTGTTGAGGAACAGATTGTAGTTCTGAAAAACGAAGGCGGTTTTCTGCCGCAGGCGGGCGATATCTTTTTTGGAGATTCGGCTTAAGTCGAACCGTTCTCCGTCGAACACCATTTCGCCGCCGCTGGCTCTTTCCAGGAAGTTGATGCACCGAAGCAGGGTGGTTTTTCCGGAACCGCTGGGGCCGAGGATGGCGACCACGTCGCCCTGTTCCACGGTCAGATCGATGCCTTTCAGCACTTCCAGATCGCCGAAATTCTTTTTGATACAGTGCAGCTCCAGCATGTCATTTCACCTCCTGTTTCTGGTAGGCATTCAGCCGCTTCTCCCCGCGGCCTTGCAGCCATGTGAGGACGGTGGAGAACATCAGATAAATGACGCCCACTTCAATATACAGTGCCAGCGGCTCATAGGTACGGGCCACGATACGCTGGGTGGTCATGAACATTTCCGATACGGTGATATTGGCCGCCAGAGAGGTGTCCTTTACCAACGAGATCAGGGAGTTGGACAGGGAAGGAAACGCCGTCCGCATGGCCTGGGGCAGTACGATGCGCCGCATGGTTTGCCAGTAGGTCATACCCGCGCATTCTCCCGCTTCCAGTTGTCCCCGGGGAACGGATTCCAACGCCGCCCGGACGGTTTCTGCGTCGTAAGCACCGGTGTTGACGGCAAAGACGATGACGGCGGCCGGAAACGGATTCAGCACAATGCTGATTTTGGGCAGGCCGAAGAAGATCACAAACAGCTGAACCAGCAGGGGCGTTCCCCGGACAATCCAGATGTAGAACCGGGCGAGGGGCGTCAGCACCGGCACATGGGCAAACTGCACCAGGGCAGTTGCCGTTGCAATGACGAGTGCCAGGGCAAAGGAAATAATGGTCAGCGGGATCGTCACGGTAATACCGGGCAGCAGAATTTTCCAGAAGGAATCCGCCAGAAGCGTTACGATTCTTTCGCTCACGGCGCCCTGGCCGCAGCCAACCAGAACCCATACCATAGCCAGTACCAGAACGATCAGCAAGCAGGATTTTTTTGCGCTTTTCATGTACAATCCTTTCTTATGCAGAAATTACGCATTTTCAGAATGGAAAACGGTATTCATTTCTGACTATTATATTTCCAAAATACAAATATCGCAAGTCCCTAATTTGGAAACTGCGCACACGATTTTTACACAAGAAAACCGTCACTTTCATAAAAAGTGACGGTTTTCTGGAGCTAGTGACCTGACTCGAACAGGCGACCTTCTCATTACGAGGGTCAAGAAACCCGTTGCATATCTTTTTATTT
>CAKTKC010000004.1 GCA_934569225.1 uncultured Oscillospiraceae bacterium
CTGACGGTGGATACGGAGCTTGGTTCCGTGATGGAATATCTGGAAATTTTCATGAAGCGGATGCTTCTGTGCCAGAAGGCGGCGCAGGCGTTGGGACTGACGTTCCATCTTGTGATCAACTGCCAGCTGCTGGTATAAAACTTCATGCATGAGCACTGTACTACGAAAATGTGCAAAGGCATAAGCATGAAGTTTTTGTGCATCATTTCCGGTTGCCCCGCAGGGGCGAGGAAATGGCACATTTCTAATTTTGCTATGCTTTTGCATAGCAAATATCTGCCCGGCGTCGAATGGACGCCGGGCAATTTTGATCATCAGAGCTGGGAAATGCAGCCGCGGATACGCGCCACGGTGCGGTCGCAGCCCAGAATCTGCATGATGGTGTACAGGTCGGGGCTGTCGGTCTTTCCGGTGACGGCCTGACGCAGGAAGGTGGAAACGTCGGCCACGGTGCCGGGGAAGGCGGCGGGGTTCGCCTTGTAGGCTTTCATATCCGTGGTGAAGCCGATGGCCTCGGTGATTTCCTTGACCTTGGCAAACCATGCGGCGGAATCGTCGGCAAAGTCGTAGACGTTCAGGAAGCGCTCCAGCACATCCCGGATGACGGACTTGGAGAACTTTTCATCCCAGACAGGCGCTTCCAGATATTCGTCGTAGAAAAATCCCATGTAGGGCTTGGCGTCCTTCCAGACGGCCAGGTCTTTTCTCGGCTTCTTGCCGCCCCGGCCGATGGCGAGAATCCGCTTCGCGTAGTCCGGGTCGGCTTCCAGCTTGGCGGCAAAGTCGGTGTCGAACTCCTTCGCCCAATCCAGCAGCTGGACGTACACATCCTCCGCAGTCATGCGGGAAATGACGTTCTTCGATACGTCCACCAGCTTGGCGTAATCGAACAGGCTCCCGGCGGGGTTCAGCTTCTTGGGGCTGAACTTGAAGGATTCAATGTCCGCATCGGGGTTCGCACGCCGCCAGTCCTCAAAATTGGAGTTCAGCACGGTCATGATATATTCCCGCACAGAGGGGATGGGGAAGCCCTCGGCCTTGTAGTAGGTCAGCGCCAGCTCCGGGTCTTTACGCTTGGACAGCTTGCGCTTGGAACTGCCGTCCATCTTCATCAGCGGTCCGATGTGGACGTACTTGGGCAGTTTGAAGCCCAGCGCCTGGAACAGCTGAATGTGGAAGGGCAGGCTGGGCAGCCACTCGTCGCCCCGGACGACGTGGGTGGTGCGCATGAGATGGTCGTCCACGGCGTGGGCAAAGTGATAGGTGGGGATGCCGTCGGACTTGAGAAGCACGTGATCGACGTTGTTCTCCGTGATGGTCAGCTTACCCTTTACCAGATCGTCGAATTTGAACTGCCGGTCAATGCTGCCCTCGGAGCGGAACCGCAGAACCCAGGGATTCCCGGCGGCCAGCTGCGCCTGAATATCCTCCATGGAGCGGTCACGCCAGACGGCGTATTTGCCGTAGTAGCCGGTGGTCTCCTTGTTCGCTTCCTGCTTTTCCCGAAGGGCGGACAACTCGTCCTCCGTGCAGAAGCAGGGATAGGCTTTCCCCTCGGACACCAGCTTTTTGGCATAAACGTGGTAAATCGCGGCTCTCTGACGCTGACGATAGGGGCCATAAGCGCCGTCGTCGCCGTCCACGGTTGCGCCCTCGTCAAAGTTGATGTTGTAGAATTTCAGGGTGTTGATCAGCACCTCCACGGCGCCGGGAATCTCCCGCTTGGCGTCGGTATCCTCCACCCGGAGGTACAGCACGCCGCCGGACTGGTGGGTCATTCGTTCCGAAATCGTGCCCTGCACCAGATTGCCCAGATGGACAAATCCGGTAGGGGAGGGAGCCATCCGGGAAACCACCGCGCCCTCGGGAAGATTGCGCTGGGGGAACCGGGCTTCCAGCTGCTCGGGGGTTTCGGTCACGTCGGGAAAAAGCAATTCGGCAAGCGCCTGATAATCCATAGTCAACTACCTCTTTTTTCATATTTTCTGGGATAAAGTATAGCATAGGGCGGGGGAGAAATCAAGTACGCACCGGAATGAGAAATTGCGTTCGTTTGCGGCAAAATACCCCCTTGCGCAACATCCCGGGCTGTGCTAGAATAAGGCTATAGATTTGAAAAAAGGAATGTGACGACCATGAGTGAGGTTATTACCGAAACTGCTGCACCGAAAAAGAGAATGCTCTCCGGCATCAAGCCCTCCGGAGATCTGACCCTGGGTTCTTATCTGGGCGCGGTGAAAAACTGGGCGGAACGCGCCAACGACTATGACTGCTTCTATTTCATGGCAGACCTTCATGCCATCACTGTGCGCCAGAATCCCGTTGATCTGCGCAGACGGACGCTGGAGCAGCTGGCGCAGTACATCGCCTGCGGCCTTGACCCGGAAAAGAACACCCTGTTCATCCAGAGCCATGTCCACCAGCACGCGGAGCTGGGCTGGGTGCTGGACTGCTACTCCATGTTCGGCGAGCTGAGCCGCATGACCCAGTTCAAGGACAAGTCTGCCAAAAACGCGGACAACATCAACGGCGGTCTGTTCACCTATCCTGCCCTGATGGCGGCGGACATTCTGCTGTACCAGCCCGATCTGGTGCCTGTGGGTGAGGATCAGAAGCAGCATGTGGAGCTGTGCCACACCATCGCCCGCCGGTTCAACGGCATTTACGGCGACGTATTCAAGCTGCCGGAACCCTTTGTTCCCAAGGTCGGTGCCCGGATCATGAGCCTGACCAATCCCACCGCCAAGATGTCCAAGTCGGAGAACGAGGACACCGGCCGCATTCTGTTGATGGACACCCCAGAGACCATCATGCGCCAGTTCAAGCGTGCCATCACTGACTCCGACACGGAGAACTGTGTCCGCTTCGACCGGGAGAACAAGCCCGGTGTTGCCAACCTCATGGCTATCTACTCCGCCGTTACCGGCAAGACCTTTGATCAGATCGAGACGGAGTTCGCAGGCTGCGGCTACGGCAAGTTCAAGCCCGCCGTGGGCGAAGCGGTTGTGGAGACCCTGCGTCCCATCCGGGAGGAAGCGACCCGCCTGATGAAGGACAAGGGCTATCTGGAAAGCGTCTACAAAGCCGGCGCCGAGAAGGCGGGCTACGTGGCCGAGAAGACCCTGCGGAAGGTCTATAAGAAAGTGGGCTTTGTGGCGAGATAATGGCTGACGAGAATTTGACCCCGGAACCGGACATCTACGACCGGGAGGATCAGTGCCGCAAGTCCATCCGCACGGTGGGAAAGGCCGTTTTCATGCGGCTGTTTGTGACGGCGCTGCTGATTTTTGTCCTGATCGGCAATGGAATGCAGGGCTGGGTCATCGGCCTGATTGTGTTCGTTCTGATCATCAATCTCACCGGAATGCTGCCGCTGGTGCAGGAGCTGCGCAAGCAGAGAAAGCTATTGAAGGAAATCCTCGACGAAGAGGAATAAAATTCACCCCGCGAGCGTCCCTTGCCTCTCCCTATGGGAGAGGTGGCTGAGCGAAGCGAAGACGGAGAGGGTACGCAAGGGTGTAAAGCCCTCTCAGTCACCTGCGGTGACAGCTCCCCCAGAGGGGGAGCCAAGGACGTATTGGCACAAGAAATGGAGCGTATCTGTACCGATACGCTCCATTCACTGTTTTTCGACCACCCATTAAATGCTTACAGGGTGTTTTCTGCCACTGCGGCATAATCCGGAAGGCCGTAGCCACGGATGTGAATTTCTCCCAGAGGGATGATGCGGTAGGCGACGGCGTCGTCCCGGTTGCCCTCGATGACCTTCACAAACGGCCACTTCGTCCCGACTACGATTCCAACATGATCCGCCCAGCCGGTGCAGTCGCCGAGGCGCTTCTCGTCCCAGTCGTAGAAGATGATATCGCCGGGGAGGGGCGTGTAGTTGTCGTCCTCTTGCCAGCAGTCCAGTTCTCCAAACAGACCGATGAGACGCTCACAGCTGCATTCCATGGGAAGGATGTCCGTCAGGCCGCAGCGGATGGATACGGCACTGACGAAGGTGGCGCACCAGCTGTCGGTATACTGCACGGTGTAATTCTGCGCCAGCGGCTCGTGGGAATTGTACAGGTCGATGATGGCTTCGTGACTTCCGTCCGATTCCCGGCAGCCGAGATAGCCTTCGGCGGTTTGAACGACCTGCATCCGAAGCGCCGCTTCTCCCTCCGAGACCTTCCGGTAAAAACCCCACGGCTCCAGCGCGTAGTGGGCGGCAATGGCCGCTGTGAACAGCAGAAGTACCAGAATGGGGAGAATGGTGCCTAAATTCTGCCTTTTTTCGGTAATCACGTCGAGTCCTCCTGCAATAGCGTGTTCCCCATTCTACCACAATATTCTCTTTTCCGCAACGGGAAAATACGCCGGTTTTCGTCATGTTGAGACGAAAACCGGCGTATTTGGCTACAGAAAAAGATACAATCCCAGCGTCAGCAGGGCAAAATTCTGATCGTCCTCGCCGTTGCCGGACATGAGCAGAAGCAGCAGCACGACCATCAGGTCTTCCATGCAGAAGTCCTTTGGAAGAATCTGGTGCAGAAAATTGCCGATACCCAAAAAAGAATCCTGGGGCGGCTGCTGGGGTGGTTTCCTCCTGGGCGGAGGCGGGGGAGCGGGACGCTCCTGCCTGCGCTGACTGGAACAGGGCGGATTCTTCTGGCAGGGCGGCTTCCCCTGGGGCTGCGGCGGAGAAAAATCGGGATTCCGGCGGGGCGGCTCCTGTCTGGGCGGTTCCGGCCGGGGCGGCGGTGGGGGCTGAGGGACGTCTGCCGGTCGGCGGCGATAGGTGCCGTCGGGCTGGGGAATATAGCGGTTGTACATTCCTTGTCACCTCCCGGTCAGCATTTCTAAGCCGCCGGCATTGAGAAACGCCGAGGCAAGCCGTGCCATTTTTGCCGCACGCATGGCTTTTTCCAGCTTGGCGGAGCGCTCCCGGCTTATGTAGGGGGAGAGCGCCCGTAGCAGCGCCTGCTGGTTTTTGTCAATGCCGGACTGCCGTGTCACCCCGGCGAGCTTCTGCATGACGGCAAGATCCGGAAGTGCCGGCGGGGCAGGCTCCGGCGGTTGTTCCGGCCTTCCCTGAGGTTCCGGCGGCGGGCTCATGGCCTGCGCCATGGACATGATCTGCTGCATCATCTGGGGGTTGCTCAGGATCGCCCCCAGCTTTTCCTCCATCTCGCTCATTTGCCGCCTTCCACTTGGGACAGCAGCTTTTTCGCCTCCGGGGTCGTGAGAAACGCGGAGATGGTTTTCTGCGCCCGGTCGTAATTCCCGGCGGCCGCGTCGGCCATGGCGCTGTTTATCTCATTTGAGTTAAGCTGCTGAAGCGACGCAAGCAGCTGCTGACCCGCGGGGGACTGGACAAAGCGCATGATCTGCGCAAGCTCCTGTGAATTGGGTGTGGGTTGCATAGGCTTACCTCCCTGGGGTGGTGAAACTTCTGCTATAGCATATGCGCCCGCGGGAAAAAATGTACACAAAAATCAGTCGTCTTTTTTGACGAAAGCACATAGCAAAACCTGCCAATGTATGATATAATCCCAGCAAGACAAACTAAGGGATAAAGGCGGTAGCAATATGAAGATTCTGGTGCTGTCGGATTCTCATTCTGCCCTTCAGTTCATGCGGCAATGTGTGGAATCGGTGAAGCCTGACGCGATCATCCATCTTGGAGACTTTTTTGACGACGGTGTGGTCATCCACGAGGAAAACCCGGATACCCCATTTTATCAGGTGCCGGGGAACTGCGACCGGTTTCGCTGCCCGTCCTGGCAGCCGGAGACGCTGGTGCAGCCTGTGTTTGGCGTGAATCTTTTCATGACCCATGGACACCGGCACAACGTGAAAATGGGGCTGGGCGCACTGCTGAAGGACGCCCGCGCCAGCCGGGTGGATGCGGTGCTGTACGGACACACCCACCAGGCTGACTGCCGCCAGGAACCGGACGGCCTTTGGATCCTGAATCCGGGCAGCTGCGGCTATGGCGGCGGAACGGCCGGACTGATCCAGGTGGAGAACCGGAAAATCGTTACCTGCCGGATTCTCAGGGAAGCGGACTTGTAATTACCCCATTGTGGCAAGGAAAACCATGGCGCTGACGAATCCGATTCCGGAGAGAATCGCGGTGACGATGTTTACTGCCTTCTCCACAAGGTAGCGCCTGTCGGCGGCATTGGGGTAGGCGGGTTCACGGTAACGGCGCAGAGTCGAGCGGGACAGAGTGTGTTGTTTCATTGGAAATGCCTCCTTTTGTTTTTCTGACGACAGTATACAAAAGGTTCTGTCCAATAAACCGGACTAATTAAGCTTTTTTGAAAATTTTTCTTCCCGGATGTGGGCGGCTTGCAACCCGCCGCAGGATGTGCTATAATACAGAAAACAGTTACCCGGAGGTATTTTATGGGAAAGACCGGTCAATTTGCGGAAAAGCAGACTGCCGCTGTGCAGTCCGCCGGCTTTGAGAAGTTCAAGGCGGTGATGTCCAAAGTCAATTCCGTCATCAATCTCATTGGCGTCTGGCTGTTCCGGCTGAGAAAGTTCATTATGGCCGCTCCGGTGGTTTATGCCGCCATCCGGCTGGCTTCCTATAACGGTCAGCACCTGCCGGAGCAGGTGGGTCTTGACCTGCAATCCTCCGGCGAGTTTGCCATGACAGTAAGCCGTCAGCTGGCGGTGATGGGGCCGCTGGGGCTGACGGCGGCGTGTCTGCTGCTGATGTTCTGCTCCAGAAAGGCCATGTACCCCTGGGCGATCAGCATTTTTACCCTGGCGCTGCCGGTGCTGCTGCTTCTGAGCAACCTGTATCCCAACTAGGGAATCTCTGATTCAATCGCTTCGGCTGACCGCTTAAGAAATTCTTTTGCGTCTGTTCAAGGTTTCTTCACCAATCGCCGCCGGGGGTATGGTATACTGTAGGTACAGAGGCGGAGACAGTGGGGAAAGCCGATGCCGTGGAAATATCTGCGGATAAGCCAACGGTGTACCCGTGACACGCTGTGTCCCGTGGAGAGAGAAAATTATCATTGTGCGGCGGCTCGCGAAAGAGCCGCCGCGTGTTTTTTGGAAAAGGAATGTCCGCCGGAAGCATCCGACGGACTTTTTCTTTATTCGCTTTTCAAATCCTGAACCTTTGCGTTTTTTCCAAAATACGCCAGAATGTAGCTGACGAAGGAAATTCCCAGGAACACCGCGTCCACCGCCGCAATGATGCTCACTGCCGCGCTGTCCACGTTGGGGAACAGCACCAGGGCAATCAGGCTGACGAACAGGACGGTGGTGCAGACCTTTCCGGCCATCAGCGCGCCGGGGAGCATTTTTCCTTTTTTCAGGTGAACCGCCCCCGCGATTAGCTGAAACAGCTCCTTGACGACAAACAGTGCCAGCACCGGGAACAGCTGGGGATGCTTCAGAGAAAGGCACACCGTCAGGGTGAACTGGGTGATCTTATCCGCCAGCGGGTCGAGGATTTTTCCCAGGGTGGAGACCATATTGAAGCGGCGGGCGACCTTTCCGTCGATCAGATCCGTCAGGCAGGAGACCGCCATAATCGTCCCGGCGGTGATATACTGGTAGGTTTCGGTAGCGCCCAGATAGATGTAAATATACACGGGAATCAGTGCCAGCCGGAACAGGCTCAACAGATTCGGAATGGTGAAAACTTCCTTTTTCCAGTCCTTGATGTGCATGGATCATTCCTCCGAGACGGTTTGTTCTTTATTATAGTCAAAAAATCTCTGTTTATCAAGGGTTCGCAGCCCTTCCAGGAAAATTTTTATAAATTATCCATATTTTTCCGTCAGGGAAGATTGTTCAGGTTCGTTGCCAACGGGTAATGCAGGGCGAGATGCTTCCAGGTATGCTTATCCAGCGTCCCGGTCATCGGAAGGCCGCATAAAATTTGGAAGGACGACAGAGAATCCACCGTCGGTTCGTCCAGAATGCCGGAGTGGGTCGGTTCGGCGACGCTTTTATAAATGTCGGCAAGTACCGTCAGCATGGCCTGCGCCAGATACAGATGGGGGTTGCTTTCTCCCCGGCGAATGACCTGGCCGGGATTCATAATGATATCCACCGGGTGGGCGGCGTCGATTCGCACGAGGGCGGGAGTGTATACCCCAACAACGGCTTCCCAGGTCGCATGATCGGTGACACCCGTCACCGGCAGACCGTGTTTTTGCTGGAAGGTGGAGACGGCGGCAGTGGTCTCCGGGCCGTAAATGCCGTCGGGAACGATGCGCAGATGGGTGGGGTCATCCTCGGCAATGACCCGGAGCATGGTCTGCAAGCTGCGGATGGGCTGACCAACAAAGGAACAAAGCGGTCTCATCGCGGTGCCTCCTGTCTTACGGGATCCTGATTCCCGGTGCTCAAAGGATTCCCCGGGAACTGGGTCAGGGTGGTGGATTGGGCGTACCGGTTTCTGGGCGGCGTTCCGCTGATGATGGCGGCGGTGTAGGGGAAATTCTCCGGGTCGCGCCAGCTGGTGGTTTCGATGCCGGAGAACTGGTCGTAAATTTCGTTCCAGGTATCGAAATTCACAATACCGGTTTCCGGCAGGCCGAACCGGCGCTGGGCGGCGATGACGGCGTTGCGGGTGGCGGAGCCGTAAATTCCGTCTATGGTGACGGGTGGAATTTCCGGGATGTAGGCGGAAAGCACGCTGAGCATGTATTGCAGATGCTCCACCTTTACGCCCCGGTCGCCCTGCTCGATGGGATTGCTGGTGGCCCATGAAATGGAGTAGAACCGCTGTCCCTGACTGCGCAGCTCCGCGAGACTGGTCACGGCGACGTAGTAGCGCAAAAGGGCATACCAGGTCTCCCGGCCGACGATGCCGTCCACGGCCAGATTGGCGATCTCCTGGAATTTCCGCACGGCGGCTTCGGTCTGCGCGCCGAAAATGCCGTCCACAAGAGGGATTTTTGGGATGGCGGGGTAGTTCTGGGATATCCGGTTCAGCTCCACCTGCACAATCACCACGCTGGGGCCGGTGATTCCCCGGCGCAGGGCGGTGCCGGGATAGGAGGTGGTGATGCCCCGGATGGGGGCGTTGTTCACAATCTCCACATTGCCGTAGTAGCTGCGCAGAATCCGGACGGTGTCGTACCCTTGCCGCGCCAGATTCTGGCTGCCCCACTGGCTCAGGCCCTCGCAGGTGACGGTGGTGCCGTTGCAGAATTTGGCGGCCAGAGGCTCCACAAAGCCGGGGCGGCGGAGATAGTCGTCGAACAGCTCATCCACCAGCCGGGCGACGTTGGTAAAGTAGCTGCGCCCGTTGACGAAAAACTGGTCGTAGGCGGTAGAGCTGGTGATGTCAAAATTGTACCCCCGGCTGCGGTAAAACTCCGTGTACACCCGGTTCAAAGCGAAGGAAACAATGGCGAGGATGTTGGCGCGCAGAGCGGCCTCTTCCCATGTGGGGTAAATTTCGCTGGACGCTACGTTTTTCACGTAGTCCACAAAATCCACGGTGACGTTGGCGGCGTTGGACGACGGTGCGCCGAGGTGTACCGTGATCCGCTGCGGGACATAAGGAATGACTTGGGGCATAGGTCACCTCCTACAGATTTTGGGGAGGCGTGTTGAAAATTTCCGTCTGATCCCACTGATTCGGGAACTCCGACAGGGGAATCATCTCCAGATTCTGATTGGTGATGGTATCGGCGAAAACCTGAAGATTTTCCGCTTCGATCTGCTCATAACCCTTCAGACGGGCATAGAGATTTACGGTGGTATAGGGCTTTTCCCCGGCTTCCGGCTCCTGGCTTTCGGATTTATCCGGCACGGGAAGCTCGATGGGGGCAATCAGCCCGTTCCGGTCGGTCAGGCGCATGGCGAGGGCGGTGCCGTCGGTGGCGGTGACCGCAATGGCCACGTTTTCCAGAGGAAACCGGGCGGTGCTGGTGTAAGCGCGTACCTGTATGTATCCTGTAGCTGACAACAGGATCCCTCCTTTCTCCTACCAGAATATGCGCCGGGAGGCCGAAAGGTGACAGCGAAAAGAAAATGCGGGGCGCATTAGACGTTAGTGGGATAATGAACTGCACCCCTTGCCTCTCCCTGTGGGAGAGGTGGCTGAGCGAAGCGAAGACGGAGAGGGTACACTAGGCTGCAACCCCCTCTCAGTCACCTTCGGTGACAGCTCTCCCAGAGGGAGAGCCAAGGGGGTGCCCCGGTTGGCACGAGAAATGGAGCGTACCTGTACCGATACGCTCCATTCGCTGTTTTACGGCCACCCATTCAATATGGTGCATTGGATTTTCTTATCCGTCGCCCCATTTTTCACAGATACCCCTGCATCTGGCGGATATTGGCGGTCTCGCAGTCCAGCAGCTTCTGGCTCAGTGTGTTGACCTGTTCATCCTGCTGGCCGAATTGATGGAGGGTTTTCAGACCCTTGATCATGCCTTTGGTGTTGCCCTGGATCATCATGTCGGCAATTTTGGAGTCCGTGTTCCGGCCGCCCAGCTTCATCCGGGTCATGAGATTCGACCAGACCCGCACCGAGGGGTCAAGCTCGTCCATGTCCCATCCCCGCTGGGTGGCGATGGAATGGGCTTCGGTTTCGATGGAATCATATTCCCGGAGCTGGGATTCCAGCGCCTTCCGTAATCCCGGGCGCATACTGGTGTCCAGAACGCTGCGAATGCCGATCTGCCCCATCTGGGTGGTTTTCAGGACGGAGGTCAGAATTTCTCTGCTGTTTTTCATAAAACATCACCGCCATTAGTATGCACATTCTTGCCGGCATCATGCATAAGATACCCAGATAGCTTAGGAAAAGGATGTGGTGAATATGTGCGCCATCAGCGGAATGATAAACCTTCCGGCATCGGAGAAAACCGTTCGTCGGATGCTGGAAACGATGCACCGCCGGGGGCCGGACGACCGGGGCGTATATCGGGAAAAGGGGTGTACGCTGCTCCACGGGCGGCTTGCCATCATTGACCCGGAGGGCGGCCGTCAGCCCATGACCCTTACCTGGGCGGGGGAGGAATACACGCTGATTTACAACGGGGAGCTGTACAATACCGGGCAGCTGCGCGGGGAGCTGTCCGCCCTAGGACACAGCTTCCTGGGACATTCCGACACGGAGGTGCTGCTCCATGCCTATGCCCAGTTTGGGGCGGAGTGTGTGGAAAAGCTGAACGGGATTTTTGCCTTCGCCGTATGGGAAAAGCGACGGGGGCGGCTGTTTCTTGCCCGCGACCGGATCGGGGTAAAGCCCCTGTTTTATAAGAAGCACGACGGCGGACTGCTGTTTGCCTCGGAGATCAAGACGATTCTGACATACCCAACCGTCCGGGCGGAGCTGGACGAAAACGGCGCTGCCCAGCTGATTCTTCTGGGGCCGGGGCGGCTGCCGGGAAGCGGGGTGTTCCGAGGAATCTCCGAGTTGGAGCCGGGCTGCTGCGGCTTTTTCGCCGACGGGGAGCTGCGCCTTTGCCGGTACTGGAAGCTGATGGACAGGGAACACCGGGATTCCTTCGACGAAACGGTGGAGAAGGTGCGCTTTCTGGTGACGGACGCCATCCGGCGGCAAATGGTGTCCGACGTTCCCATCGGGACGTTTCTCTCCGGCGGTCTGGATTCCAGCATCATCACTGCCGTCTGCGCCGGGGAAATGGAAAAAAGAGGGGAGCGGCTGAAAACCTTCTCCGTGGATTACCTGAACAACGACAAGTATTTTCAGGCGAACAAATTCCAGCCCAATTCCGACAGCAGCTACATTCATCTGATGACGGACGCCTTGCAGACCGACCACCACTGGACGATTCTCGGCGCCGACGAGCTGGCGCAGGCGCTGGAGGAAGCCACCATTGCCCGGGACTTGCCGGGAATGGCGGACGTGGATTTTTCCCTGCTGGCCTTTTGCCGGGAGATTCGGCAGGAGGTAAAGGTCGCCCTGTCCGGAGAATGCGCCGACGAGATTTTCGGCGGCTATCCCTGGTATCGCGACCCGGAGGTTCGTGCCAGAGAAGGCTTCCCCTGGGCGCAGAATACGGCGGATCGGGCGGCGATCCTGACGCCTGCGATTACCCTCGACCCGGCGGAATTCGTGATGGACGCCTATAACCAGACCTGCCGGGAAAGCGATATTCTCCCCGGTACCTCCGATCAGGAGCGGCGGATGAAGCAGATGGTGAATCTGAATTTCCGCTGGTTCATGCAGACATTGCTGGACAGAAAAGACCGGATGAGCATGTACCACTCGCTGGAAGTCCGCGTGCCTTTCTGCGACTATCGAATTGCGGAATATCTGTACGGTGTCCCCTGGGAATTCAAGGACTATCAGGGGCAGGAGAAGGGGCTTCTGCGCCGCGCGGTGGAAGGACTTCTGCCGGAAGCGGTGCTGCACAGAAAGAAAAGCCCCTATCCTAAGACCTTTGACCCCCGGTACGAGCAGCTCATGGAATCCCGGCTGCAAACCATTCTGGACGACCCCGCCGCGCCCTTCTGGCAGCTGGTCTCGGCGGAGGAAGTGAAGAAGCTGCTGCACCGGGAGACGCAGTGGCCGTGGTACGGTCAGCTGATGCGCCGCCCTCAGACCATCGCCTATCTGTGCCAGATCGACTTCTGGCTGCGGCATTATTCCGTGGAGCTGGTGTTCTAAGTCCTTTGCCGGATTTTACGTTGACGGCAGGGGACGGGTGTGGTAGAATATGGCCGAAGCAGAAGTAGATATCAGGGCGTACCAAAAGAAGTCACTGCGCCCCCACAACAGGAGGACTGTTTATGCGTAAAACAAAGATCATCTGTACCATCGGCCCCGCCAGTGAAAACGAGGAAACGCTGACCCAAATGTGCCTTGCCGGCATGAACGTCGCGCGGCTGAACTTTTCCCACGGCACCCATGAGGAACACGAGCGGAAAATCGAGCTGGTCAAGCGGGTACGTCAGAAGCTGGGGCTGCCCATCGCCATCATGCTGGACACCAAAGGCCCGGAGTACCGCATCGGAACATTTGCTTCCGGCAAGGTGGAAGTGAAAACGGGGGACAGCTTTACCTTTACCACCCAGGACGTGGCGGGGGACGAGACGAGAGTCAGCGTCAACTATAAGAATCTCCACAAGGACCTGAAGCCCGGCAACACCGTAACGGTAAATAACGGCATTGTCCAGTTTGAAGTGGAAAGCATTGAAGGCACCGAAATCCATTGCAAATGTATGGCAGGCGGCACGCTCAGTGACCGCAAGAGCATGTCCTTCCCCAACAAGGTCATGTCCGGCCCCTACATTTCCGAGCAGGACAGATCGGATATTCTGTTCGGCATTGCCCACGGTGTGGACTATGTGGCCGCGTCCTTTGTCTCCACGAAGCAGGACGTTCTGGATATCCGCAAGCTGCTGGACGAGAACGGCGGCGAAGACATTGAGATCGTGGCGAAGATCGAGAACCGTTCCGGCGTGGATAATGTGGAGGAAATCTGCTCCGTCTGCGGCGGCATCATGATCGCCCGGGGCGACTTGGGCGTGGAGATTCCCTATGTGGAAGTCCCCTCCGTGCAGAAGAAGCTGACCCGGATGTGCCGGATGCTGGGCAAGCGGGTCATCACTGCCACGGAAATGCTGGAATCCATGATCCAGAATCCCAGACCCACCCGCGCGGAGATTACGGACGTGGCCAACGCCGTCTACGACGGCACCTCCTGTGTCATGCTCTCCGGAGAATCCGCTGCCGGTAAATACCCTGTGGAGGCGGTCAAGGCCATGGCAGAGATTGCCGAATACACCGAGCAGCACACCGGCTATAAGTCTCTGTTCCTGAAAACGGAGTACAACGGCCAGAATAATCTGGACTGTCTGTCCCACGCGGTGTGCTCCATGGCCATCGACGTCAAGGCCAAAGCCATCGTGGTCTGTTCCGTGTCCGGCAAGACCGCCATGCTGGTCAGCCGGTTCCGTACTCCGGTGGACATCATCGGCATGACCACCGACCGGAAAATCTGGCGCAGACTTTCCATGAGCTGGGGCGTGACCCCGGTGATGGCGGATGAATTCCCCACCATGGACGTGATGTTCTACTACGCCCAGAAGGCCGCCGTGGATGTCCTGCATCTGAAACCCGGCGACAATATTCTTCTCACCGGCGGCCCCATCAACGGCCAACACGGCAATACCAACACCATCAAAATCGAGACGATCTGATTGCAGAATGCCGCCGCAGTTAATGGGCGGGCTGCATCAGACAGTTAACAGGCACAGTGGGAAATCTGCTGTGCCTGTTTATAATTTGGGAGCACCCCCTTGCCTCTCCCTACGGGAGAGGTGGCCGAGCGAAGCGAAGACGGAGAGGGTACCCTCTCAGTCACCTTTGGTGACAGCTCTCCCAGAGGGAGAGCCAAGGGGGGCGTATTATCTGTTTTACGACCGCCCATCAAAAGCTGCGGCGGCCTTTTTTCGCATGTTGCCCGAAAAATGGAGTGAAAATTTTGGGAATTTTCCCTATGTGAAATCGGTGCATTTTTGTGCTATAATCTATATATAGGTGAAAAATGCGGCGTTTTTTGGGAAGGATGGGGAACATGTATCAGGCAGGGGAATTGGTCGTTTACGGGATGCACGGTGTTTGCCGCGTGGTGAGTGAGGAGGAAAGGGTGGTCGATAAAAAGCGGCTGCATTATCTGGCGCTGGAACCGCTGTCCAACGGAAATTCCCGGTTTCTGGTGCCGACGCAGAACGCTGCCGCCATGGCAAAGATCCAGCCCGTCCTGTCCAAAGAGGAGCTGGAAGCAATGATCACGTCGGAGGATGTGAAGTCCAGCCAGTGGATTCGGGAGGAAAACCAACGGAAGCAAGCCTATCGGGAGCTGATCGGCAGCGGCGACCGGCGGAAGATCATGCGCATGGTACATACTCTTTACCGCCACAAGGCCGATCAGAGCGCCATGGGGAAAAAGATTCACCTGTGTGACGAAACTTTCCTCCACGACGCGGAGAAACTGCTGATCGGCGAAATCGCCATCGTTCTGCACATAGAGCCGGAGCAGGCGAGAGAATACATCCGCAAAAAACTGAAAGAGGACGCCTGAGCGTCCTCTTTTCGTATCTTCCAGAAAAATCAGTCCACGTAAGTCAGGTATTTCGGGTCGATGCCCTGAATGCCCAGTCCCGGCGCGTCGGAGACGGTGATGATCTTCTCGTCGAAAACAGCCCCGCCGAGAATCGGGTCTTCGCTGCACAGCACCGGGCCGTCCAGATCCACCTTGGTGATGATGTTTTTGGCGCAGGCCAGATGCACGGCGGCATTGACGGAAATCTTCGCTTCCAGCATACAGCCGATCATGCACTCCACGCCGAACACCTCCGCCGCGGAGGCAATTTTCAGGGCGTTGTAAATGCCGCCGCACTTCATCAGCTTGATGTTAATGAGGTCAGCCGCGCCCATCTGCAAAATGGTCATGGCGTTTTCCGGGGAGAACACGGCCTCGTCCGCCAACACCGGCACATAACTCCGGTCGGTGACGTATTTCAGTCCGGCAAAGTCGTGGGCGCTCACGGGCTGCTCCACAAGCTCGATGTCCAGCCCGAGCTCCTGCATCTTGTTCAGAATTTTCACGGCCTGCTTGGGCGTCCACGCCTGATTGGCGTCGATGCGGATGACGATGTCCTTGCCCACGGCATTGCGCACGGCGCTGAGCCGGGCGACGTCCAGCTCCGGATTCACGCCCACCTTCATTTTCAGGCAGCCGTAGCCCCGAGCAACGGCTTTCAGAGAATCGCTGACCATGGTGTCCGGGTCGTTGACGGAGATTGTGATGTCGGTGACGATCTGCTTCCGGCCGCCGCCCAGAAGCTTGTAAACGGGGATATTGTACAGCTGCCCGTACAGATCCCACAGCGCCATGTCAACGGCAGCCTTGGCGCTGGAATTGCCCACGATACACTTCTGCACCGACTGGAGCAGCGGCTCCAGCTCGTCCACATCCCGGCCGATGATGGTCTTGGCAATGTGATCCTGAATGGCGCCGATGATCGCGCCGGTGGTGTCGCCAGTAATGGCGCCGGTGGGAGGGGCTTCGCCGTAGCCAACCGCGCCGCAGTCGGTGTGGATTTCCACGATGACGTCTTCCACGCTGCTGACGCTGCGCAGAGCGGTTTTGAAGGGGGTGCGCAGGGGAACGCTGATGCGTCCCAGACGGACACTTGTGATTTTCATATTGGTCACCTTCTATAAATTTTAATCAAGAAATTCGTCATTTTGCCATCTCGTACATGGCGGCGGCGATGATCTGCGCATTGCGCATCAGGCTGTCCACCGAAATGTACTCGTCCGGCTTATGCTCCCGGACTTCCTCACCGGGGAAAATGGGGCCGAAGGCCACGATGTTGGGCAGCGCCTTGGCATAGGTGCCGCCGCCGATGGATTTGGGCTGACCTTCCAGTCCGGTTTGCTCCCTGTAGACTCGCAGCAGAGTGGAGACAAGGGGGCTGTCTTCGGGGACGTACAGCTTGGCTTTATGGATTTCGGAGTCCGGGGTAAACCCGGCATCGGCAAACTTGCAGTTGAGGATGGGAGCGCAGTCGGCATAGCCCTTGGTGACCGGGTAGCGGTAGTTGATTTTCAGGGACAGGCGGTGCTCGTCGCCGTTGATCACACCGAGATTCAGCGTCAGACCGCCAGAAACCGCGTCATGGAGGGCAATCCCGGCGGAAGCGCCGTCGGTTTCCATGCCGAGGGTTGCTGCCAGGAAATGCACCGCGTCGGCGATCTCACCGCTCAGGGGCAGGGTATCCAGCGTCAGAAGGAGACGACCAATGGCATTTTTCCCCAGCTCCGGGGTGCTGCCATGGGCGCTTTCGCCCTCGGCCTCCACGAAAAGACCGTAATCCGTGACAGTGAACCGCACCTGCGGGGCGCTGAGATTCGCCAGGCGCTGCGCCAATTCCCGGGGGCAGGCCAGCTTGGCACAGGCGTGCGCCGGAACGACGTTGGGGGCAGTGCCGCCGTGAATGGACAGAAGACGAACGTCACCGGTCTGGACATAGGCGCGGGAAAAGGAAACGTTGATAATGCCTTTTTCGCCGTTGATCACCGGGTATTCGCCGTCCGGGGTGAAGCCCATGACGGGTATCTCGCCGCCATTTGCAAGGTAGTATTTGATATCGTCGGAACCGGCTTCTTCATTGCAGCCGAACAGGATCCGGATGCGGCGGCGGATGGGAAGACCGGAATCCCGCAGAGCAGCCAGGGCATACAGCGAAGCAATGGCGGGACCTTTGTCGTCCGTAGTGCCTCTGCCCCAGATTTTCCCGTCCCGCAGTTCCCCGCCGAAGGGGTCGCAGCTCCAGCCGTCCCCGGCGGGAACCACGTCCAGATGTCCCAGAACGGCGACCATTTCGTCGCCCTCGCCGTACTCGCACCAGCCCAGATGGCCGTCCATATTTTCCGTGCGGAAGCCCAACTCCCGGGCGGTGTCCAGCACATGGACAAGGCTTTCCCGGACGGAAGCCCCGTAGGGCGCGCCGTCTTTCGCTTCGCCCTGAACGCTGGGAACCTGAATGTTCTGCCACAGCGTGGAAAGAAGCTGGGGCTTTAACGCATCAACGCAAGCACGCAATTCCATAGAAATTCCTCCAATCACATTTCCCTGAGCAGCTCCACAAGATGTTCAGGGGTCTGGGCAATGGCCTTTGCCCCGGCGGCTTCCATGTCCGCCGTCTCGCCGTAGCCCCAGGCGACGCCGATGGTGGGAATGCCGTGGGCGGCCGCGCCAATCACGTCAAATTTGGTGTCGCCCACCATGACCATATTGTCCGCCCGGCCGTTCTGTTCCAGAAGATAGGCAATGACCTCGCTTTTGGAAGACCGGGACTCGTCCAGAGCGCCGCCGCAGACCGTGTCAAAGAAGCCTGCAAGGTCAAAATGCCGCAGAACCCGGTTCGCCATTTCCTCCGGCTTGGAGGTGGCGACACAGAGCTTGTACCCGCTTCGCTTCAGTTCTTCCAGCGCTTCCCGGATGCCGGGGTAGGGGATGTTTTCATAAATGCCGATGGGATTGTAGCGGCTGCGGAAAACGGTCACGGCCTCGTCCAGCTTCTCCTTCGGCACGCCGTACCGCGCCAGAGAATCGTGAAGGGGAGGCCCCACGACGCTGCGCAGCTCCGCTTTCGGAGGGGTGGGCAGGCCGTAATGCTCCAGCGCGAAGATGACGCAGTTGATAATGCCCTCGCCGGAATCCGTCAAAGTACCGTCCAGGTCGAAAAGAATGACTTTTTGTTCCATATTGAGACCCTTTCTGTGTTTTCTGGATTATAGCACACTTTTTTCCGCTTCTCAAGAGTATTTTCAGACTGTCTCATTGCATCGGACGACGTAATGGATTATACTGAACGCAGGAGGTGGTATATATGGCAAATGAAGATAAGAAAGATTTCAACGCCATGCTGCACGACAGCAAGGACATGCCCAAAATCCAGACCATCACGGACGAGAAAAGCATTGAAAAATACGGCGGAAACAGAATGTACTTTGCACCGCCCATCGATTACGACCGGGTAATGCGAGAAGTCCCGTATGGCAAAGTGACCACGGTCGGGGAGATACGGGGCTATTTCGCAAAATTGAGCGGCGCGGACTTTACGGAACCCATCACGGCGGGGATTTTTGTGTCCATTGCCGCGTGGGCGAGCTATCAGCGCTCGGCGGATGAAACGCCCTATTGGAGAACGCTGAAAGCCAATGGGGAACTCAATGAAAAATATCCCGGCGGTATCGAAGCGCAGAGGCAAAAGCTGGAAGCGGAGGGACACACCGTTATTCAAAAGGGACGCAAAAACATACGCTGCTATGTGAAGGACTACGAAAAAGTCCTGTTCGATTTGAAATAGACCATTACAAAAAGCGGCGGGCGTACCCGCACTTGCGGCAGAGTTCCTCTGCCGCTTTTTTCTGGGCAAAACCCTGATAAATGGCCTTGGCGCAGGGCGTTTCCAAGATTTCCTCCAGCGTGGTTTCAAACAGATTCCCCAGAGCAATGTCGCCCTCATGGTCAAGACAGCAGGGGACAACGGTGCCGTCGCACAGTACGCCCAGCTGATCCCGCAGACCGTGACAAAAGGCGCGTTCCCCGCCGTCGGGGGCGGAGAGGTCAGGCCAGTCAAATTTGTCGCCGTATTCCAGATAGACCCGTTGGGCGATCTGCGTGCCCCGGGGCTGTACATCCCACGGTGCGGGGAACGCCCGTTCCATGGCGCTGAGAATTTCCGGGTTTCGCTGTTCCGCACCGCCGCCGTTCCACAGGCGGTAAACAACCAGAAATTTCCCCTCCGCCGCCTGCCCGAAGGAAAAACACCGGGAAAGGTACGTCTCAAAGGGGACGGAGAGGTCGTTTGCTTCAAAGGCGTGGAGAGAAATGTTCACCTTGTGAAGCGCGGGGGCGTTCAGCAGAATTTCCCGCTTTTCTTCCAGCAGGGTTCCGTTGGTGGTGAGGATGACCTTGAAGCCAGCGTCTCCCGCGAGACGAAGAAATTCCGCAAGCTCGGGATGGCACAGCGGCTCGCCCATCAGATGAAAGTAAAGATAATCCGTCCATGGGCGCAGCTTCGGCAGGAGGGTGGCGAACTCATCCACCGTCATGAACCGCTTCTCCCGCCGTGTGCCGGGGCAGAACGTGCAGTGCAGATTGCAGACGTTGGAGATTTCCAGATAGATTTTTCTCAGCCGCTTCATTCCGTCACTTCCTTTTCCAAAAGCATACCACAAAATTGGGATTCCCGCAATACGGCTAATTTTGCTTTACTCCCGGATTTCCCCCAAATTCGACAGGCGTCCCGTGGTAAACTTGTGAAAAACGCGGCGGAAATCTGCCGTCATGGGGAGGAAATGGGGGATATGAAGGTCTCGTTCAAACGGGCGGCAGCCGTGCTGGCAGCACTGGCCGCCGCGGCTTCGGGGGCGCTGCTGAGCGTCCGTGCGGCGGAGGATGGCTATGTGTTGCATATTGCCAGAGATGCTTACGTCTGCGCATCCCCCTTCGTGGCAGACTTCACGCTCACCGGGGAGGACGGGCAGACGGTTTTCTCCGGCGAGGATTTTGTGGAGGTCTACCATCTGACTGCCGACGGGGCAGGGGAGCAGGACGTGTCCATTGCTGCCTATTCCGTCAATCCTGACGCGGAAACGCCGGAAAAGACGGGCTACCGGCGGGTTGGATTGGAGGACAGTGGCTGTTTTTCCACTGAAACGGCGGGAAAGCTTCGGGCGGTGGTGCAGTGGTCGTACCCCCACAAGGACGTGAGCGCCATTCAGGCGGCGGCCAATCCCTGGCTCCTGAGCCACGGGCTTCCGGAAATACGGCATCTGCAAAGGGGTGAAGCAGTCCTCGCGGCGCAGCTTGCCATCTGGGAGCTTACAAATCCGGGGAAATTTTCCGTTAACGACTATCTATCCCGCTGGGAGGATATGACCACGCCGGGGTGGCGGAACTACCTGAAAAAGGTCACAAATGCCGACATTTCCAGCGAGCAACTGACAGAGGATTCGGCGGCGAACGTTGCGGGGGTGTACCGGTATCTGTGCAGCCTGAAACCGGCCACGCCGGGATGTGAGACGGTGTCGGACGCGACGCTGCAAAAGCCGGTTTACACGGCGGTTAAGGAGCCGGACGGCACTTATACCGTCACGGTACGCGTGGACGTTCAGACGACGGTGGGGTCGCTGGACGCGTTGACCCTCAGCGCCGACTGCGGCGGTCAGGTCGAGACGCAGACGGTGACGGAAGCCGGAAACTGCACGGTTTCCTTTTCCGGCCTCACGGACAGGCCGGAGGTGACGCTGGAGATCACCGGAACCCAGCACGGCGGCGATGTTTATCTGTTTGAGGGAGAAAATCATAAGCTGCTGGGGTTTGACGACAGCATTTTGCCCGTCCACGGCAGTCTGCTGGTAAAGCCGGACTGCATTGTGAACATCAGCGAATACGAGGAAGCCAGCGGCTTACCGCTTGCCAACATCCGTTTTGACCTGTACCGTGCAGCAACACGGGAGCAGCTGGAAAACGGGGATTTTTCCCTCAGTTCGATATCTGACGAAACAGCCATGAAGGACTACCAGACGCCCGGAAATCTTGTAACGATCCTGACCACGGATATTCACGGCCTTGCATCCTATAATTTTACGGCGAAAAATCAGCCGGAGGGCGTGTATCTGGTCACTCAGCGTGCTGAAAGCGAAGCAGCAGAGGTTTCTGCACCCTTTTTCCTGGTGGTTCCCGGAACCGGCATCGATGGCGGAAAGTCTTACACCCTGAATGTCAGGCCGACTGGTACGTTGGAAACCGCGCCGAGCGCCGAGGTAAATGTAGCCGAAATCGGCTGCACCAGCGGCAGCTTTGACGTTGGGCAGGTACATACCTGGATTCTGCGGGGCAGCGTCCCGGCGGGCATCCGGACGGCACAGAAATACATCATCACAGGCAGCGTTGACGAACATCTGTCGCTGGAAGACTCAACACCAGCCGTCACCCTCCTGACCAGAGCGGGAACAGAAATCGACCTCACCGAGAGCGGCCACTATACCGTTTCCCACAGCGAGGGAAGCGGGGAACTGTGCGTTTCCCTGACCCCGGCGGGCATGGCCTATGCGTCGGCCAATCAGGGGGAAGGGGCGAGCGCTCCGGAAATCCGGGTGCGCTTTCAGGCGTCGATTACGGAAAAAGCAGGTCTTGACGCCCCAATCCCGTGCAGCGCGTCGGTCAGCTACCTGAATTCCGCAGGCGTATTCTATGAAGTGCAGTCCGAAGCCGGGGAAGTGCATACGGGCGGAATTCACCTTTTCGTCTCCGACGAAGCGGGACAGCCGCTCGGCGGTGCGGCGTTCCGGCTGGTCAGAGCGGAGGACGAAAACACAGCCCTGAAGAATGGAACGGAGACAAACGCCGCGTTCGTGAACTTCCTCACAGGCAGCGGGAAGCCGGTTTCCGAGGTAACGACCGGCGAGGATGGCAGGGCATTCCTCTGGGGCGTGGCATATGGCCGCTACTATCTGGTGCAGACGAAAGCGTCGGAGGGGAAGGACAAGCTCAGCCAGCCAGCAGCAGTTACCGTCAGCGCGTCCAGCCACTTAACCGCACAAGACGGCTGGCAGGATGCCCGCGGTATGACCGTTGACAACACGGTAAATCTTGTCAATCGCGAGGAAACCCTCCCGAAGACGGGGGACGTGAGCGCAGCGGTGTTCGTTGTTGCGGGGAGCATCCTGATCGGGGCGATTTGCGCGCTGATTCTGGAACTCGTTTTCCGAACCGCGAAACGGAGAATCAGGCGGTGATTCACCTCTGGCATGAAAAACGTCAAATTCTTTAAAGCAGGCATTGAGATACGCCGCGGTATCTGGTATAATTCGCTTATGCAAACGAAGAGACCAATTTCGGGGAGGATGAAAACAGAATGAAACATCCTGACAAATGGCGCGACACCATTGACCCCTTCACGCTGCCTTATCACTCCTTCAAGCCGTTGGAAATCCTCGGCTATCCCCACGCCGGGAACGATGTGTTTCACGTCAGGGGGCTTTACAACGGGAGTCAGATCAACGCCTATATTAAGGTTGCAAGGCAAAAAGGGGCGGATATCGGCAACGAAATGTCCGTCTTGCCGCAGTTTTCCTCGGCAACCGTCCCCTCAGTCATAGATTACAGCCTGGAAGGGACGCCCTTTCTGGTAACGCAGGAGCTTCCCGGTGAGCGCTTATCCACCATCGTGGGCGAAAATCACGATCTGAAATCCCTTTCCTACATGGCGGAATACGGCACGGCCTTGGCGAAAATCCATGAAATGGACATTCAGGCGAAACAGGTAAAGGACAGAAAATTTTTCCATGCACCCTCCGACGCGCTGCTGAAATCCCTGAAACTGGAACATCTCAAGGGACTTTTCCCGGCCTCCGTGACGGTTGCAAGCCCTTGCTTCTGCCATGGCGATTTCCACTATGCGAATGTCCTCTGGGAGAATCACCATATCAGCGGCATTCTGGATTTTGAACTTTCCGGGTATGGCTGCAAAGAATTTGACATTGCCTGGGCGCTGTTCAGGCGGCCGGGGCAGAAATTTCTGAAAACAGAGGCTGAGATTCAGGAATTCCTGAAAGGCTACCGCCAATTTGGCGCGTACGATGCCGAAGCGGTAAAAATCTATATGGCGCAGTGCTATATTTATTTTCTTTCGTTCTGCGGGGATGACCCGGAATACTGCGCCTATGTGCGGGAATGGCTGAATGCCTTTGCCGCCGAAAAGTGCGGAAAATGAGCGCTTATAGCGAAAAATCCCCCGGACAAATGTCCGGGGGATTGGCTGTATACAGGGGGCATCTTTCCGAGGAGCTCGAATCGTCCTTACTTTTCAAACACCTTTGCCACGTCTTCCAGTAAGTCCCGAATGTTCAGGTGCTGGGGGCAGATGTCTTCACACTGGCCGCACTTGAGGCAGTCGGAGGCTTTCGCGGCGTTCTTGGTGTGGACGTCGTGGTAGTAATAGCCGCTGTTCCAGTCGTGGAACTGCTTTTTTGCGTTCATGCAGGCGAACAGGTCGGGAATGGGAATGCCCTGAGGGCAGACCTCGGTGCAGTAGCGGCAGCCGGTGCAGGGAATCAGCCCCTGCCCCCGGAAAATCGCGCAGACTTTGACAATGGCCATCTGCTCTTCTTCGTTCAGCGGCCGAAAATCCTTCATAAAGCCGCAGTTATCCGCCATCATTTCCGTGCTGCCCATGCCGGACAAAACCATCCGGATGCCGGGGAAGCTGGCAGCGAAGCGAATGGCGTAGCTGGCGTTGGAGCCGCCGTGAAGTGCGTCCAGCACCTTCTGGGCGTCCTCCGGCAGATTCACCAGAGAACCGCCCTTCACCGGCTCCATGACGATGACGGGCTTGCCGTGCTTGCAGCAGACCTCGTAGCACTTCCGGGATTCCACGGAGGGATCCTCGTAATCGACGTAGTTGAACTGAATCTGGACGACCTCGATCTGAGGATACTCGGTGAGAATCTGATCCAGAACCTCGGCCTTGTCGTGGAAGGAAATGCCGAAATGGCGGATCTTGCCCTCGTCCCGAAGCGCTATGACCGTTTCGTAGGCGTGAATCTGCTTGTATCTTGCGAACAAGTCCTTATTCTGGGCGTGCATCAGATAGAAATCGAAATAATCCACACCACAGGCTTCCAGCTGCTTCTGGAAGAGGGGACGGATGTCCTCGTTTTTTTCAAAGTAGTGGCTGGACAGCTTGTTGGTCAGGATGTACGCTTCCCGGGGATAGCGGGAGGTCAGGCACTTTTTCAGCGCGATTTCGCTCTGGCCGTCGAGATAGCCGTGGGCGGTGTCAAAATAGTTGAAGCCGTTGGCAAGAAACATGTCCACCATTTTGCTTGTTTCTTCAAAATCCACTTCCTTGCACTTCATGGGAAGGCGCATACAGCCAAAACCAAAATTTCCCTTCACTTCGTCAAAACAGGATTGCATGTCAGAATTCCTCCTTGATTTTCCGTTTTTTTCACACACACCATAAGTATAACATCCGGTAGTAACAATCGGTCAATTGGCAGTTTCAACAAATATTGCTGTGTACTATTTACACGGTTAAGGAAAAATTGGGGATTTTCACTTATTCCGGGCGATTTTGCAGATCAGGCTTTCGTGCATGACGGTCATAAGCACCAGAAGCACCAGCAGATACGCAGGCAGCAGCGAAACGGAAATATGCTGGGCGAGCAGGCCGAAAAGCGGCGGCATCAGGCAGGTGCCCACATAGGCGCAGGCCATCTGAACGCCGATGATGGCCTGAGACTTGTCCGCGCCGAAATGCGCCGGGGTGGAGTGGATGACGCAGGGGTAAATCGGCGCACAGCCAAGGCCGATGACCACAAAGCCCACCAGGGACGCGGCCGCTCCCAGGGGCAGGAACAGGATGACAACGCCGCAGCCGATCAGCCCCTGTCCGAGGCGAATCACCTGGGTGTCGTTCAGCTTCATGGTGACAAAACCGCTGATCGCCCGGCCAACAGTAATGCCGATGAAGAACATGCTGGCAAAGGCGGCGGCAGTCTCCGGAAGGACGCCCTTGTGGAGCGTCAGGTAGCTGCTCGCCCACAGTCCGGCGGTCTGCTCCACGGCGCAGTAGCAGAAGAAGCAGGCCAGAACCTCTTTTACGCCGGGAATTCTCAGGATTTCTTTCAGGGAAAGGGGCGCCGCTTCCGTTTCGTTCCCCGATGCGTCCACGACTTTGGGGCGCTTCTTCCAGAGCGGCAGGCTGAAAATCAGCACGGCGGTCAGCACCATTTGAATCACGGAGATGGTGCGGTAGCCTGCGTTCCATGTCCCGCCGCTGGTCATGACATAGCCCATGATGTACGGGCCGGAGGCCGCGCCCACGCCCCACATGCAGTGCAGCCAGCTCATGTGCTTGCTCTTGTAGTGCAGTGCCACGTAGTTATTCAAGGAAGCGTCCACACTCCCCGCACCCAGCCCGTAGGGAACCGCCCACAGGCAGAGCTGCCAGAAAGCGCTGCTGACGGAAAAACCCCAGAGCGCCACGGCGGTCATGGCGACGCTGATGGCCGTGACCTTTCCCGTACCCAGCCGACGGGTCAGCCGGTCACTTTGCAAGCTGGAAACGATGGTGCCCAGGGCGATGATCATGGAGATGATACCGGCATAGGAGACCGGCACGCCGAGCTGGGGATACATGGTCGGCCAGGCCGAGCCGAGCAGAGAATCCGGCAGTCCCAGACTGATGAAGGACAGATAGATGATGACGAGCAGAAGCTGAAACATGTTAAAAACCTCTCGGATTTTTATTTTTTGAATACGGTTCCGGTGGACTCAGAAATCGTTCGTTTTCTGAGATTCCGAATCAATATACTGAAACCTTGGCCCATGATAGCCGTCCCGGTCTACGGTTTCGTTCCACATAGCGGCGGGACGCACCCACAGGCCGTATTCGCCGTATAGTGCGCGATAGACCACCATGGGTTCCCGGGTTTCCGAATGGGTCGCGGTTCCGAGAAGCTCGTAGAGATTACCCTTGAAATGCCGGTAAAAGCCGGTTTTGATATCCATAACAGTACCTTCCTGAAGAAGCGCGCCGGAGGATCCTCCGGCGCGCAATGTCGTATTAACCTGCCTTGGGAACGTCGCCGCCTCTTGCGGTCATGTCTACAACCATGTTGGGATCGAACAGACCTCTGTCGGTGAACCGGTTGGCGTACCAGACCATGGTCTCGCCGGTGACCATCAGACGCTTCTGACGGACGTAGGTGTTATTTACCTCAGTACTGGGATCCTTACCGTTGGAAATGAAGTAGCGGAAACCGGTCTGATACATGACGTTGAAGGACGCACCGGTGTAGTCGGAGAGGTCACTGGCCTGAGCAAAGACGAAGGTGTCCAGATTGCCGATAATGGGCGTGATCTGCTGCGTCCAGCTCTGCAGGTCGGCGGTGATGCCTGCGGAATTCATGGTGCTGTACTTCTGGTTCTCGTAGGTGTAGCAGGCCAGACGGTAGCCCTTGGCCTTCAGCGCTTCCACAATGGCGATGGCGCCGGCCTTCTCCTGCTCATAGAAGTCGTTGCCCTTGGTGCTGACATAGGAGGTGTTGCAGCGGTAGCCGAAGATACCCTGACTGCCGGTCACGGCCAGAGTGGCACGGGCGCCACGGTAAGAGAAGTCGGGGTGAGCCTTGATGAAATCCTCCAGAATGGGGACAAAATCGTAATTGCCGGTGAGGGTATTGTTGCTGCTGTCGATGTACTCAGCCTTGATATCGCCGTTGGCATCCAGAACCAGCTTGTTGGCAAAGCCAGCGCCGCCGGCGTCAGCCACGCCGTCATTGTTGCTGTCAACCATGTACTCAAAGTAGTTGACCATGGTCTCAGTGAGCATAAGGGGCTTCTTCCCCTGGGGGAGGAAAATGGACTTGGCCTCGTACTGATCGGTGCCGGAAACGGTCTGCCCGACGTTTACGAAGTCGTCAAAGTCCACCAGCACGTAGTTGTTGGCGTAGAGCTGCTCCAGAATCTTGGAGAACTCGTCGATGGTGACAAAGTTCTGGTTGTACTTTCCGCCCAGCTCCTTATCGCTGAAGGCACGGGCGGGGTCGGCGATCAGCACGTGGAAGCTGAGGTTGGGAATCTGGGAATAATCCTTGTACTCAACCAGAGAATTCATTGCATTGACGTACTCCGCGCGCTTTGTGCTCATGTCGGGGTAGTTGGCGATATCTGCAAAGGAATCCAGCTTCTCGATGGCGCCCTCATAATCATAGTTGGCGGCAAGCACGGCGGCCTCGTCCATGATCCGCTGATATTCCGCTTCCGCCGCCTGGGCGCTGCTGATGGAGGCTTCGATCGCGTTCTTCTTGATGGCGTCGTTGACCCGCTTCTGCTCGATGGCGTTGGAAACCGCGCCAATGACGAAGGAGAGAATCAGAATCAGGCACACGCAGGCAATCAGCGGGGGGAGGTAAACCTCCTTGAAGATCTGTGCCTTGGTCTTCCTGCGACGGCGACGGGGATTGCTGGGGTCAACGGGCGCTTCCAGCGCTTCCTTGTTCGTCAGGGGAGCAAAGTAGAGGTCATACAGCTTGGTGAAGATGTTGGGCTTTGCTTCCTTCGGCTCTTTCGGCTCCTTGGGCTTGCGCTCCCGGCGGGGCTTGGGCGCCTTCTCGGGCTTTTCCTTCCGGGGGCGGGCGGGCTTGTCCTCGTCTTCCTCGTCCTCATCCGGATAATCGTCCTCCGGCTCGTCCTGGAAGTCGGAATCGTCCTCGGGCGCGGCCTGGGGCTGCTCGTCCTCGTCGTCCAGGAAGTCCGTTACGTCGAAGTCCGGGTCATCCTCCTGCTTGTCGCTGCCGAAGTCATCGTGCTCCTGAGAATTGCGGCGGACGGCCTTGGGGGACAGAATATCGTCCAGGTCGAGATCGTCAACGGCCTCGTCGGAATCCTCGTCCAGACCCAGACCGCTGAGGTCCAGATCGTCGTCGTATCCATCGGAGGACGTTTTCTCCGGCTTCTCGCCGGAAGGCACGTCGTCAAACTCGGAAAGATCTATATCTGCGCCGTCTTCGCCGTCCAAAAATGCCTTGGGGTCGAAGTCGTCATCGTCGAAATGGAAATCCATGTCGAAATCGTCCTTAGCCATAGTTCATCCCTGCCTTTATGGTATAGTCAACAGTATTCTACCATCGACAAAGAAAAAAAGCAAGGGAAATCGGAAGAAAAGGTAAAAAAAGAGAAACAGGTCGAAACCGTGGGGTTCCGGGCGATAAAGCAAACGCGCGGACTTCCCATAGTTTCGGGGGGAAGTCCGCGCGTGAAAAAACCGATAAAATTATACGTAGCGGATGGAAATTTCGCCGAAGCTGGCATCGCAGTTGACGTGGATGACCTCCGCCGCATCATCATCCGGCGCACCGGAAACCGATACGCTTGCAAACGCGGCACTCTTGGTCGGCTCCACCCGAAAGCGGCTGGGGACGATCAGCACCAGCTCGCCGAAAGCGCAGTTCAGATCGACGGTGCAGTTCTCCGCAAGCCGCTCACATTTTTGCAGATCGACGTACAGACTGCCGAAGCTCACGTCCGCGCTGCCGCCGCCCAGGGTGGGCAGGAGGATTGTATAGTGGTTTTCGCCGAAGGCTGTGTCGCAGTCAAAGAAATTGCCGGTGCAGGTGCAGTGCTCTTTTTTGCGGCCGCTGTTTCTGGTGGGGTGGAAGGAAAAGCAGCCGCTGTTGTGCGTGCCGTTTTTCGACTTGCGAAGGGCGTCCACCAGCAGACTGCCGCCGAACAGCAGCAGGAAAAGCGGCAGAAGGAATTCCCGCCCCAGCCGGAAGGGGGCAAAGTTCAGATTGCTCAGCAGAAAATACAGTCCGAACAGGGAGCAGCCCAGCCGGAAGAAGGAAAACCGGGGGAACAGTCCGAAAATGCCGAACACCAGAAGCGCAGACGGCCAGACGACATCCCAGAGCTTTGCGTGGAAGCTCAGAAGATAGGAAGCCAGCATGATGCCGCCCACCAGGAGAATCCAGACAGCAAGGCCGATGCTGCCTTTCTTGCCGCCGTCCAGGGACAGCTCCCAGGTCATTTCCGGATGGTTATGTACGCCGCGTTCCGCATCGTCCGCTGAAACGATCTCAGCGGGCTGAACCTCTTTCCGCTCAATTCCCAGCAGCTCGTCGGTGGAGATGCCGAAAACCTCTGCCAGCTTCGGCAATGCGCTGATGTCCGGGCAGGACTGGTCATTTTCCCATTTGCTCACGGCCTGAGCGGTGACGCCCATCAGCTCCGCGAGGGCGTCCTGGGTCAGCCCCAGACGCTTGCGGTGGAAGACGATCCGCTTCCCCAATGTTTCTTCCATATTTGATTGATCTCCTTTTCCAAAATGAAGTACATGGCAGGGCGTTTGCCCTGCCGGAATGGTATCCGTCGTTGCAACTGCCTATATCATGCCATAGATAGGGCAAAAAAGCTATAAAATGTTCGTTAATATGGGAAGAAATTTTTCCCAACCGCCGGTTGAAATGGACTCAACCACTGGTTGCGGGCAGTTTTGCTTGCAATAACGGCTGGAATGTGGTATCCTTTTCTGTAGAAAATGGAGGGAATGACATGGAAAAAATAACCAGCTTTACCATTGACCACATCAAATTGCAGCCGGGGCTGTACGTCTCCCGGAAGGATAAGGTGGGGGCGCAGACGGTGACAACCTTCGACCTGCGCCTGACGAAACCCAATGACGAGCCGGTGATGAACACCGCCGAGGTGCATACCATCGAGCATCTTGCGGCAACCTATCTGCGAAACGAGCCGACCTGGAAGGACAAGGTGCTTTACTTCGGCCCCATGGGCTGCCGGACGGGCTTTTATCTTCTGCTGACCGGGGATTATACGTCCAGGGACGTTGTTCCGCTGGTGCTGGACTGCTTCCGCTTCATCCGGGATTATCGTGGGGACGTGCCGGGGGCAAGCCCGAAGGACTGCGGCAACTATCTGGACATGAACCTGTCCATGGCAAATTATTGGGGCGGAAAATACGCCGCATTGCTGGAAAACATTGACGACAGCCGACTGGTTTACCCGGAATAAGGAGAAAACAATGACAAAATTAGGAATTATTGGCGCTATGGACGTGGAGGTTGAGACGCTGCTTGCCGAAATGGAGCAGGTGACCTCCGCAAAGAAAGCAGGCAGCACCTTCCACGAGGGCGTGCTGATGGGGCTTCCCGTGGTTCTGGTGCAGTGCGGCGTGGGCAAGGTCAATGCGGCGCTGTGCGTGCAGATCATGTGTGACTGCTTCGGCGTGACCCATTTGGTGAACACCGGCATTGCGGGTTCCCTTTGCGCGGAGCTGGACATCGGCGATCTGGTTGTGAGCCGGGACGCCATGTACCATGATTTTGACTGCGTCCATTTCGGCTATCCCTTCGGCAAGGTTCCGGGGATGGATGTCATTGCGTTTCCTGCCGACGACACGCTGCTTGGTTATGCTTTTGCTTCGACGGAAGCGGTGAATCCGGGACACACCAGGGTGGGCAGGGTCGCCAGCGGCGACCAGTTCGTGGCCGACCCGGCGGTGAAGGAAAAAATCGTGGCAAACACCCAGGGACTGTGTACGGAGATGGAGGGCGCAGCCATCGCCCAGACGGCCTACCGCAACGGCGTTCCCTTCGTCATTCTCCGCGCCATCTCCGACAAGGCAGACGACAGCGCGGAAATGGACTATCCCACATTTGAAAAAATCGCCGCCCACCGCTGCGCCGAGGTCACCTGCAAGCTGGCAAAGCACCTGCACGAAGCGGAAATGATGAATTGAATGTATTCTCCTGGGAAAGCTACCTCCGGAGGGATTCAACATGACGGAAAAACAATATGGCGCTCTGGTCGCGCGGATGGCACCCAAATCGCCCATGTGGCGCGACTGCCTGAACGCTTTCTGGATCGGCGGGCTGATCTGTGTGGCCGGGCAGATATTCATGAACTGCTACGGTGCCTGGGGAATGGAAAAGCAGGAAGCCGGTACGGCCGCGTCCATGACGCTGGTGGCGCTGTCCGCGCTGCTGACGGGTCTGAGCGTGTACGACGATATCGCCAAGCACGCGGGAGCCGGTACGCTGGTGCCCATCACGGGGTTTGCCAACGCCATCGCCGCCCCGGCCGTGGAATTCAAGACCGAGGGCTTTGTGCTGGGTGTGGGCGCGAAAATGTTCACCATTGCGGGGCCAGTGATCGTGTACGGTCTGGCCGCAAGCGTGGTGTATGGGTTTATTTACTGGCTGTATACGATTCTATAAGGAGAGGCGCTGTCATCCAAAGTAAGATGACAGCGTTTTTCATTTCCGCGCAAAAAAGCGTTTTTTGATTTTTCACCGTATTATGGGTATGACCGGTCAAAAAAAGTGAGGTGACGCCCGTGAAGGATAAAGCCGTGATCGAAGCAATCGCCCGCCGGGACGAGCAGGCGGTGAGCGCGGTCATCGATAAATACTCCCGTCTGCTCTGGCCGATTGCCGGGACGGTGCTGGAGAAGGTCGGCTGCGACCAGGATGTGGAGGAATGTGTCGCGGACACGTTCATCTACCTCTGGGAGCATCCGGAAAAATTCGACCCTGAAAAGGGGAACCTGAAAAGCTGGCTGTGCATCGTGGCGAGAAGCCGCGCCATTGACCGCTTTCGGGAAATCACCCGCCGGGGCGTGCTTCCGCTGGAGGAGGCCGTACTGGCGCAGACCCTTGGTCTACAGGAGGAAGCCATACGCAAGGAGACCCGGCGGGAGCTGCTGGAAACGGTGAATTCTCTGGACGAGCCGGGGCGGGAAATTCTGGTGCGGCGGTATTATTACGACCAGAAGCCGCGGCAGATCGCATTGGCATTGGGAATGACGGTGAAGCAGGTGGACAACTCCCTGTACCGCAGCAAGCGTCTGCTCAGGGAAAAGCTGTCGCATGCCTGGGGAGGTGCGGAATGAATCGATTTACCAAGAAAAATTTACATAATATCCGGCAGACATTTGAAGAAAAAACCGGTGTGAATCTGAATGAGGGACGTCCGGCGTCTCCGAAGAAAACAACATATCTGCTGTTGGCGGCGGCGCTCTGTGCGCTTCTGCTGGCCTCCTGCGCCCGGACGCTGTTTTCGGGGCTTAGCGGGGACGATCTGTCTCTGGGCGGAACCTATCTTGGGGACGGGATCGTATCCATAGAGGTGGTGAACCGGTCTGATAAGTCGCTGGAATTCCAGAAGCAGGTGAAGCTCATGGGCTGGCGGAACGGGGAAGTGGAGCCTTTGCCCGGAGGAACGGTGCGCGTCGAGAATACCCGCTTCCCGGCGCATTCCGGCGGCACCATGCTGGTGGATTTGTCGGAAGCCTACGACATCAGGGCACTGGAAAACGGCACGTGGGGAACGCGGGATGAGACCGGCTACTATCTGGTTCTGACAAATCATGATTTCCTGTTCGGCCACGACTGGATGTGTTTCTTCCACTTTTCTGAGCCTGAGGAAGAAACGGCGCCAACAGAGCCGGAAACGCCGCCCGAACCTGCACCGGCACAGAATCTGGACGGCATTACCGACGATCTGAAATCCTACTTTGAGGACACCTATCTGGACGAACCGCCGGCAATGACACAGGCGCATTTTGCATATCAGCAGAAGGTGCAGGAGCTTCTGGCGCAAACGAATGGGACGCTCGTTCACCCGGTCGATCCCTATGTTTTCGTCCAGACGCCCCGGGAACAGGTGTTCGACGAGACGCTGCCCATGGACATTCAGTATCAGGTGGTGATTCAGCAATACCATTCCCTTGACGCATTCAACCGGATGGTTAGCGCGGCGTTTTCCGGAACGGGCAGCGACCAGTCCCTGCAAATCATGGCGGCGCTCCCGGAATATCAGGGGCAGACGGACGGCGGGCAGTGCATCCCGGTGGTTTACCTGTTCGTGTACGAGCGCGCCGCGCTGACGGGGGAGAACCCGTATGCGTTCATCTATGGAAACATCATCCCGTTTTCCCGGATGGATAAGGACAAGGTGTATGAAGATGACCGGTACGTGATCTACGACATGACCGACCTGTTCTACACCGATCTGGACGCGTATCTGGACGACTTCGTGGGCGTTATGAAGGGCAGGGTCAGTCTGTACTTTGACGAACAGATTCGCCGCCGGGTGCATAACGTGTACGATTATTTCCGGGACGCGCAAACCCTTTCCGGGCAGATCGAAAATCATCAGGCGGAAATGGAGACCATGGGGCATAACGGATAACAAATGATCCCGGCGCTTTTTGCGCCGGGATGTTGCTATTTTTTCAGAACTTCCCTCACGGTCAGAACATTTTCCTTCACGGTGAAGCGAATATCGTACCCGGCGAAGGACAGACCGTAGACGCGCTCCGGGCTTCGCTGATAGGAGGGGCGGGGGTCGTGGGACAGAACGCCGATGGCGGCGTCCCGCTTGTCCTCCGGGAGCAGGGACAGAAGCGCGGGCGGGAAGCTGACGTTCAGCAGGAAGTCCCCGGCGGTGTCCGTGAAGCCGCCGGTGGCGTCCGGGTGGCAGTCGCCGTAGGGAATGTAGGGCTTGATGTCGAAAATCGGGGTGCCATCCATCAAATCCGCGCCGCCCACGTGCAGAACCGTGCCGAATTCCCGGGTCTGCTCCACGCCCAGAAGCCGGACGCTGGACAGCCCCAGATTGTTGGGGCGGAAGGGGGAGCGGGTGGCGAAGACCCCCATCCGGGTGTTCCCGCCCAGCCTAGGCGGGCGCACGGTGGGAGACCAGCCTTGCCGGACAGCCTCGGAAAACTGCCAGATGATCCACAGATGGGAAAAGTCCTCAATGCCCCGCAGAGCGTCGGAATTGCGGAATTCCGGCTCAAAGACGATGGTGGAGCGGAGAGCTTCCACCAGCCCGCTCTGCCGGGGAATGCCGAATTTGGTGGCAAAGTCGCTGTGCATCCGGGCAATGACCTGAATATTGACCGTATCCATTACGCTCTGACCTTTCTTAAGCAGAAGGTAACCGCGAAAATCGCGGCAAGCCCCAGACTGATGGCCGCGCCTGCGGAACAGCCGGAATAGTAGGAAACCGTCAGCCCGACGACCCCGGCAAGAAACGCGAACAGCACAGAAAAACCGTGGTACTGCTTCAAATTCCGGGCGACGTTCCGCGCGGAAGCGCCGGGCAGCACCAGCAGGGAATTGAGAATCAGCAGACCAACGCTGGAAATGGACAGCGTCACCACCACGGCGATGGCGGCGGTGAACAGCGTCTGAGAAAGTCCCACGGGAATGCCCCGGGAGGACGCCAGCTGGGGGTGAATGGCGGTGAGGGTCAGGCGGTTGCTGTAGAAAATCCAGAAAACGATCACGGCCAGCAGCACCAGCGCCAGCATTCCGATCTCCCCCGGCGTGACGGAGAGAATGTCGCCGATGAGATATTTATTGTACCGGGTAAAGCTGCCGCCGCCCACGGTGGCGACAAAAATGCCCAGCGCCACGGCGGAGCTGGAAAACACGCCGATGAGGGTATCCGCCGCCTGATTGGAGCGGCTGCGGACGAAGGAAAACAGCAGGGCAAACACCACGCTGAAGCCAACCGCCGCCCAGATGGGAGCGGCCACGCCGCAGATAATGCCGATGGCGATGCCCGTAAAGGCGGAATGCCCCAGGGCGTCGGAGAAGAAGCTCATGCGCCCGGTGACGATCATGGTGGAGAGAATGCCGAACAGCGGCGCCATGAGCAGCAGCGCCAGCAGGGCGTTCTTCATAAAGTCCCAGTGGAGCATTTCAAAGGGAAGCGCGTCCCAGATCGCATACCAGATACTCATGCGCGGCCTCCTCTCATGTGGAAGGTGCGGTGGAATTCCTCGGAATCCAGCACGGTCTGCGGGTCGCCCTGAATCAGAACGCCGTGGTCAATGAGCACCACCTGATCGGCGTACCGGGGCAGCAGGGAAAAATCGTGGGTGGTCATCAGGATGGACAGGTCGTAGTTTTTGCGGATTTCGTCCAGCATGTCCATCAGCGTCTCCATGCCCTCCACGTCCACGCCGGAAAGCGGCTCGTCCAGAATGAGAATGTTGGGGATGGGTTCCAGCGCCAGCGCCAGCAGCACCCGCTGCAATTCACCGCCGGATAGCGTTCCCACCCGCTTGTTGATCAGTTCTTCCCCGTGTACCCGGGAAAGGCATTCCGCCACCGTGTTCTTCATGGCCTTGCCGAGGCCCAGGAAGGCGGGGCGGCGGCTCATGCAGCAGGCGAACAGGTCGGATACGCTCACCGGGTCGCTGGGATCAAAGGCCGGGCTTTGGGGAACGTAGCCGATGCGGGGCTTTTTGCTCCGCTGTCCCGGCTCGGAAAAGGCGATCACGCCCTCGTACTCCCGCTGCCCCAGAACGGCTTTCAGGAAGGTGGATTTGCCCGCGCCGTTGGGGCCGATGATGGCGACCATCTGGCCGCAGTGGACGTGAAGGTTCACGTCCTTCAGAATGCAGTCGGTTCCGATTTTCACGGACATATTCTCTACCCGAAGGCAGCAGGAATGGCCGCAGGAACCGCCGTGATGTGATAGATTCATCCCAATGCCTCCTTGATGGTGTCGATGTTGCGGTACATGGCGTCAAAGTAGCTGTCACCGGACATGGCCATGTCCAGGGAACAAACGGTCACGCCGGTTTCCCGGGAAATGACCCCGGCGGCGGATGTGCTGCCGTTGCGCTCGGTAAAAATCGCGGGCAGATCGTTCTCACGAACAATGCCGATGAGGTGCTTCAGCTCCTGAGCGGAGGCCTCACTGCCGGATTCTTCCTCCACTGCTTCCAGAATGGTCAGATCAAACGTCTGGGCAAAATAGGAGAAGCCGTCGTGGAAGGTTACGAGATTCCGACAGTTGAGGTCGGACAGGCTGGCTTTTCCGTAGCTTTGCAGCGCGTCCAAATCTTCCAGCAGGCCGTCCAGATTTTCGGAAAACACATCCGCGTATTCGGGATACCTCCGGGAAAGCCCCGCGCAGATGTTCCCGGCCATCCCCTTTGCGTTTTCCGGGGAGAGCCAGATGTGGGGGTCGTCCTCATGGTGATGATCTTCATGATCGTGGTCGTGTTCTTCTTCCATATGCAGAAGGGCAATGCCATCGGAAGAATCGATGATATCCGAACCGTCCAGAATGCCGTCCAGAAAATCCTCCAGCCCCGCGCCGGAGATGACGACGACCTGGGCGGCCTCCGCCGCCTTTACCTGACGGACATTCAGGGAGTAGTCGTGCAGACAGGACACGCTTTCGGTCACCAGACGGGTGACGGCGAGGGGCGTATCCGCGCAGAGCCGGGAGGTAAATTCATACACGGGCAGGGTTGTAGCGGCAATTTGTGCCGGCTGTGCCTGAGACCGGCAGCCGCTGAGCAGCACCAGCAGAGCCAGCAGAGCCGGGAATAAAAAGGTTTTTCGCATTGACGTTCATCCTTTAACGCATTCATCTGCTTCCATAATATCATCTTTGTCAAGAAAAAAGGAGCCTGTTTTCACAGGCTCCCCATCGCTATGTATCGTGTTAATGCTTCTCCATCCAGTCCTTGACCTTGGTCTTTGCCAGGCGGACAATATCCTCGGCAGGGTAGATGGAAGTCTCTCCGCCGCCTACGTGCAGGAAGTACAGACCTTCGGGCGTCTGGTACAGATCTTCCTCGTAACCGGCGGGATCGCCCAGCTGGCTGTAGGAATAAGCCTTGATCAGAGTAGCGGTCTCGGTGTCGTATGTTTTCTTGCAGATGACCTTCTTCATGGAACGAACCTCCTTTACTGTTGAATTCCATACAACTGGTATTATACAGTTTTTTGTCCAGAAATCAAGGGCTTATTCCAATATGTTACAATTTTTGCAAAAAGATTGGAAGGTATACTGTTTTTTTAATACAGTGAAAGCGTATTTCTATATGCAGATTGCACAATAGAATTTCCTGATTCTGGAAATGCTTCCCGCTTGCCCACAGCCTGCTTCGGTGGTATAATGGGACGAAAAAAGGGGGCGGAGAAATGAAGGACTTTCCGTGTTTTGCCACAGACGACGGCGTGGCCAGCCTGATCCTGAAAGAAATACCTTATCGGCAGGAAGCCTATATCCGCTTTCAGGACGTACAGCCGGGGCGGTTCGCGCCCTTTTTGCAGGAGTGCGTTTCCTTCTGCCGCATGGCCGGGGCAGAGAAGATATATGCTCAGGGCCACGAGGAATTGTCGCAGTATCCGCTGCACGCCGCCGTTTACGAAATGCGGGGAAAAGCGTGGGTGGATACGAAACTGCTGGAAAACATTTTTCCGGTGACGGAAGCCACGGCGGAAACATGGCGGAAGCTCTGCAACGAGCGGATGCGCGGCGTTGACTGCGCCGCCACCCAGACCGCCGGGGATGAAAAGGAAATTCTGGAATCCGGCGGCGCGTATTTTGTCCACAGCGCCGGGGAACTTCTTGGTATTGGCTGGATGAAGGACACCGAACTTCTGGCGGTGTGTTCCGTGAAACCCGGGGCAGGGGAGCGGGTAATGCACACGCTTATGTCGCTGGTGGAAGGCGCGGGAATGACACTGGAAGTCGCGTCCACCAATGCAAAAGCCATCCGCCTGTATGAAAAGCTGGGCTTTCTGCGCACGGCGGAGAAAGTGCGCTGGTACCGGGTCGGGTAGAAATCATGCGGCATCCCGTTTGACACCGGGGATAAAATATGCTATCGTATAATGGAAAAATAAAGTGGTATTTGTCGGTTGAGAAACCGGCTTCATCGGAGGAAAAGAATGCGGTTTGGGCGAGGATTTATCATATTGCTGTCGCTGCTGCTTGCGGGGCTGATCCTGCTTGCGTGGCACGAAGAACCGAAACAGGGGACGAGCCTTTCTCTGGAAATTTCCTCCGGCAGCTCGAAGGAGAAGATCACCTGCTGGCAGTCGGATTCCGGGGAAAGCTACTTTTTCCTGCCGTCCTACGGGGAGCTGGACGAGGCCAGATTCCGGGTCAGCGGAAAGGGAACGCTGGCGCTGGACGGCACGGTGCTGACCGACGGCATGTCCTGCGGCGGTTTGGTTCTGGACAAGCCCTACAATCTGACGAACGGGGCGGGGGACAGCATGGGAAGCGTTACCTTTGTCCGGTCGGGGAATGTGGCGGCCATCTATCTGGACGTGGCTTCCGGCAGCATGGACTATATTCATGAAGATCTTGACCACAGCGAGTCCGGCCGCATCCGGGTCTACAAGGCCGACGGAAGCCCGGACTATTCCGGGCGGGTCAAATCCATAGGCGGGCGGGGACAGTCCACCTGGGGAGCGGCCAAGAAGCCCTACAGCGTTACCCTGTCCGACAGGGCTGACCTTCTGGGCATGGGCAAGGCAAAAAAGTGGATCTTGCTGGCGAATGCCTACGATTCCAGTCACCTGCGCAATAAAATCGTACTGGACGCTTCCGCCGCCGTGGGGCCGCCCTACACGCCGGAATGCCGGTGGGTGGATTTATACCTGAACGGAGAATACGCGGGGCTGTACCTGCTGACCGAGCGGAACGAGGTGGATTCCCAGCGGGTCGATATTGCGGGAAACGGCAGCTTTCTGGTGTCCAAGGACTGGGAGACCCGCTTTATTTCCCGGAAGCGAACCTATTTTACCACGGATTCCCACGCGGCGCTTCGCATTCTGTATGCGGATATTTCCACGGAGGAACTGAAAAGCACATGGCGGTCGGCGGAAAACTCCATTCTTGCCGAGGACGGCATTGACCCGGTCACGGGAAAGAGCTGGCAGGAATTGATTGACATGGACTCGTGGGTCAGAAGATTTCTGATCGAGGAAGTTTTTGCAAACATTGACGCCGGGATACGCAGTCAGGCATTTTTCCGGGACGGTGCGGACGGAAAGATCTGCGCCGGGCCTGTGTGGGACTACGATCTTGCGCTGGGGAACAGATATGCGTGGCCGAAGCCAAGCGCGAATATGGCCTTTGCCAGTATCGAAGGCATCTGGGGCTCCGAGTGGTACGCAAAACTTTACTTGAAAGAGGTATTTTACAGCCGCCTGACGTCAGTTTATGAAACGGAATTCCGCCCGCTGCTGGACTACATAGTGGGTGAGCAGATCGACCGGTACGCGGAGGAAATTTCCGCCGCCGCCGCTATGAACCGTCTTCGCTGGGGAACGGGAGACGCCGCATTGGAAGCGAAGTGGATGAAGCATTATCTGTCGGAGCGTATAGAATTTCTGGACAGCCTGTGGCTGAAAAACGAGCATTACTGCAAAGTCACTGTTTTTCTGGAAGACGGCGTCAGGCTGCGCTATTATGTCTGCCCCGGAGAGGTCATGCCAGAGCTTCGGGATTACATCAGTACGCCGTTTGTCACCTACGATGGCTGGTATAATAAAAAGACAGAGGAACCGTTTGATTTGTCCCAGCCCATATGGGAGGACACGGACATCTATCTGAAGTATACCCAGAACCAGCAAGCCGCGGAGGAGGAATACGCCACGGAGGAAGCTTCCATCATCCGCTACGCACCGCTGGCGGCATTTATGGTGATGGGGGTGCTGATCGTTGCGGTGGACATCTACCGCAGCCGAAAGGAGGGCAGACATGGGAGAACCAAAACCGGTCAACTTTCGTCATGAGCTGAAATACCTCATCAGCAGCGCGGAGGTGACCATGCTCAGGACCCGGCTGTCGGGGCTGATCTCTCTGGACGCCCACGCCAAAAACGGACGCTACACCATCCGCAGCCTGTATTTTGACGACTATGACGACCGCTGTCTTCTGGAAAACGAAAACGGCACCGACCCCAGAGAGAAATTCCGCATCCGCATTTACAACGGCAGCGCCGACCGCATCAGTCTGGAGTGCAAGCGCAAGGAGCGTGGAATGACCCACAAGACGTCCTGCCCGCTGACCCGGGAGCAGACGGAGCTTCTGATGGCGGGACAGATTCTTCCCAATGTGGCCGACCAGCCGCCCCTGCTCCAAAAGCTCACGGCGCAGATGCTGACCCGCCGCCTGCGCCCCGTGGTCATCGTGGAGTACGAGCGTATCCCATTTGTTTACAGGAATGGCAATGTCCGCATTACGCTGGACACCAATCTGGTTTCCTCCAGCGATGTCAGTCAGTTCCTGCGTGAGCGGATACCCCACCGCCCGGTCATGCCGCTGGGACAGCAGCTTCTGGAGGTCAAATATGATGCCTACCTGCCGGACTTCCTGTATCAGAGCCTCCAGTTGTCCGACTTAAGGCAGACGGCATATTCCAAATACGCACTGTGCAGAAGATATACAAGATAAGGAGAGAGTTATGAGCTTCAAAGATATTTTCAAGAAATCCTTTCTGGAGGGCTTTGCCTCCACGGAGATCACCACGCTGACGGTGGTCACGGCACTGGGCGTGGCGTGCCTGCTGGCACTGTACATCTTTTTTGTCTATCGGGTCGTGACCCGGAAGACGTTCTACTCCAAAAACTTCAACATCACGCTGGCCGGTGTCACCGTGATCACGGCGTCGCTCATTCTCACCATGCAGTCCAGCGTGGTGCTGTCCCTGGGCATGGTGGGCGCGCTGTCAATCGTCCGCTTCCGTACCGCTATCAAGGAGCCGATGGATCTGATGTTCCTGTTCTGGTCGATCAGCGTGGGCATTATCTGCGGCGCGGGACTTGCGCAGGTGGCGGTCATTCTGTCCGTGGTGATAACTCTCGGCATTCTGATTCTGGACAGGCTGCCCGTTGCCCGTGCGCCTATGATCTTTGTGGTCAACGCCGATAACTTCGACGCGGAGGACGCTGTCGTAGAGACCGTGCGCAAATACGCAAAGCATTACCGCATCAAGTCCCGGAATCTGGCGGAGAATTCTCTTGATCTGGTTCTGGAGCTGCGGACGGACGAGGGCGGCAAGCTGGTTCGGGAAGTGATGGGACTGGCGGGCGTGACCTCCGCGTCTTTGCTTGCTCACGACGGCGAAGTAACATTTTAACAGGTGTACAGGAAAAATACTTGACAGGCAGAAAAGTCTGTGCTATAATACCCGGCGGTCAAGGAAATGTACTTGACACAGGAGGTTCTGAATGGACGCGCTGGAGATGTCGCTTCTGTATGACTATTACGGTGGATTGCTGACAGGCAAACAGAGGCAATGCTTTGATCTGCGCTACAATCAGGATCTTTCCTTGGGCGAGATCGCTCAGGTGATGGGCGTGAGCCGTCAGGCTGTGAACGACAATCTGGCGCGGACAGAAACGCTTCTCCGGAAAATGGAGAGCAGCATCGGCTGCGTCGGCCGGGATCTCAAGAACCGGAACGCACTGCGGACGATTCTGGACGCGGCGGAACGCCTGAAAACGTACCCGGATGAAACCGTTTCAGCCCTGGCAGGGGAGATCATCGAAGCTGCCCAGGACTTTGAGGAGTAAAGTATGGCATTTGAAGGCTTAACCGAAAAGATTTCCGCGACCTTCAAAAAACTGCGCGGCAAGGGACGCCTGAAAGAGGCGGACGTGAAGGAGGCTATGCGGGAGATCCGCATGGCGCTGCTGGAAGCGGACGTCAGCTATAAGGTGGTCAAGGATTTTACCAAATCCGTCACCGAGCGCTGCATCGGCGCTGACGTTCTGGAATCCCTGACTCCTGCCCAGATGATCGTGAAGATCGTCAACGAGGAGCTTTGCAAGCTCATGGGCAGCGACACCAAGCATATCAACATCAACCCCAACGGCCCGACGGTGGTCATGCTGGTGGGCTTGCAGGGCGCGGGTAAAACCACCAACGGCAGCAAGCTGGCCGGACTGATGAAGCGGCAGGGGAAGAACCCGCTGCTGGTCGCCTGCGACATTTACCGTCCCGCCGCCATTCAGCAGTTGAAGGTCTGCGGCGAAAAGCTGGGCATTCCCGTGTTTGAAAAGGGGACGCAGGACCCGGTGCAGACGGCGAAGGAGGCCGTCCTCTACGCCCGTCAGCACGGCCATGACATGGTGTTTCTGGACACCGCCGGCCGTCTGCACGTGGACGAGGCGCTGATGAATGAGCTGAAAAACATCAAGGCCACCGTCAAGCCCGACGAGATCATGCTGGTTGTGGACGCCATGACCGGTCAGGACGCGGTGAACGCCGCTCAGAGCTTCAACGAGTGGCTGGACATCGATTCCGTGATGCTGTCCAAGCTGGACGGCGACGCGAGAGGCGGCGCGGCGCTTTCCGTCCGCGCAATCACAGGCAAGCCCATCAAGTTCGCCGGTATCGGCGAAAAGCTGGAAGACATTGAGCCGTTCCATCCCGACCGGATGGCCAGCCGCATTCTGGGCATGGGCGATGTGCTGACCCTCATCGAGAAGGCAGAAAAGGCTTACGATGCCAAAAAGGCCGCCGAGATGGAGGAAAAGCTGAAATCCAACCGCTTCACCCTTCAGGACTTTTACGACCAGATGGTGCAGATGAAATCCATGGGCTCCATGGAGGAAATTCTCGCCCAGATGCCCGGCGGCGGAAACCTTAAGGGCGTCAAGCTGGACGAAAAGGCCATGGCGCACACCGAAGCCATCATCCTGTCCATGACCCCCAAGGAGCGGGAAAAGCCCGAGATCATCGGTGCCAGCCGGAAAAGGCGTATTGCCGCAGGCGCGGGATTGAAGGTGGAGGACGTGAACCGTCTGCTTAAGTCCTTTGAGCAGATGCGCAAGCTGATCAAGCAGTTCTCCGGCCCCGGCGCTGGAAAGAAAATGAAGCGCATGGGCCGTATGGGCGGCTTTGGCGGCTTCCCCGGCTTCTGAGCCGGTCGTGTAATTCCGTTCGCTGTAAGCAAAATTGCTTTGCGATATAGACTTTAGAGATTATTTATGGAGGTGAAACTCTCATGGTTAAGATCAGACTGAGAAGAATGGGCGCGAAGAAGGCTCCTTACTACCGGATTGTTGTCGCTGACTCCCGTTCTCCCCGTGATGGCCGCTGCATTGAGGAGATTGGAACTTACAATCCTCTGACCCAGCCCGCTACCATCACCGTCGATGCCGAGAAGGCTCAGGCATGGATCAAGAACGGCGCTCAGCCCACTGACACCGTCCGCGGCCTGCTGAAGAACGCCGGCGTGCTGTAAGATCCGCAAAGGAGAATTCCGCAATGAAAGAACTTTTGCTGTATATGGCAAAGAATCTGGTGGATGATCCTGATGCCGTCACCGTAACCGAAACCTCTGACGAGGAAGGGAAGGTGCTGGAGCTTCGTGTCGCTGAGGGCGACATGGGCAAGGTGATCGGCCGCCAGGGACGGATCGCCAAGGAGATCCGCACCATTATTAAGACTGTAGCCCAGCGCACAGGCGAGAAGGTCACGGTCGAAATCGTGGATTAAACGAGGATGCGTGACATTTGTCACGCATTTTTCGTTATCCCGGATGCTTGCCGGGAATGTGATAATACTGAACTTCAATTAAAATCTTTAAAAAAGATTTTAATTGCCTGAAGGGCATGGAGTTCATATGAGACTTGTTTTGTGATTTCTTTCCTTATAAATCACAAAACAGGCAGCGCCGTCAGGCGATGCCTTCCTGATTAAAATTAAGATTTTAATCAGGAAATAGTATCAGAAATCATCTGCTCATTTGAGCAGTAGGGGAGAACCTAAATGAAACTTCCATATATTGAAGCCGGTGAGATTGTCACCACCCACGGCGTTCGGGGAGAGATTAAGCTTTTGTCATGGCTGGACAGCCCGGAAATGCTCTGCGAATTTGACCGCTGCCGGATAAGCGGCAGGGAATACGTCATGGATTCCGTTCGGGTGCAGAAGACCTGCAATCTGGTCAAGCTCCGGGGCGTTGACACCATGGAGGACGCCCAGAAGCTTCGGGGGAAAACCATGGAGCTGTACCGGGAGGACATCTCCGACGAGCTGATCTTCGCCTCCGAGCTTGTGGACGTGGAGGTCTTTGCGGACGGTGCGTCCATCGGCAGGATCAAAGAGGTGCTGGACTATCCCGGCAACAGCGTGTACGTTGTGCAGGGGGAGCGGGAGTACCTGATTCCTGCGGTGAAGGAATTCATTCTTTCCACCGATCTGGAAAGAAATCAGATGCAGGTGAAACTGTTGAAGGGAATGGCAAGCGATGAGGATTGACATTCTGACGCTGTTTCCCGACACGCTGGGTGACGTGCTTTCCGAGAGCATTCTGGGGCGCGCCCAGGAGCGGGGATATATTTCCATCGAAGCCCACCAGATCCGGGACTACACGGCCAACAAGCAGAATCAGGTGGATGACTATCCCTACGGCGGCGGGCGGGGCGCCATTATGCAGGCCGACCCGTTATACCGCTGCTGGGAGGCGGTGTGCGACGAGGCCGGGGGAGAGGTGCATACCGTCTATCTGTCCCCCTGCGGGCATACCTTCCGGCAGGCGGACGCCATCCGTCTGAGCAAGCTGGACAATCTGATCCTGGTCTGCGGCCATTACGAGGGCATTGACCAGCGCTTCATTGACGAGTGCGTGGACGAGGAAATTTCTCTGGGTGACTTCGTCCTCACCGGCGGAGAGATCGCTGCCATGGCGGTGACGGACGCGGTGTGCCGCATGGTTCCGGGGGTGCTTGCCGACCCGGAGTGCTTCGAGGATGAGAGCCATTTTAACGGTCTGCTGGAATATCCCCAGTACAGCCGTCCGGCGGTCTGGCACGGGCGGGCGGTGCCGGAGATTCTACTCTCCGGCAATCACGAAAAGGTGCGCCAATGGCGGCGGAAGCAGGCGCTTCGCCGCACCCGTGCCCGGCGGCCGGATATGTACGAACAGCTGGATTTATCGTCGAAGCAGGACAAAAAGCTGCTGAAGGAAATGGAGGCGGAAGACCGTGAACAAGCTGGAAACTCTGAAAACATGGGTGCAGGAGAGTAACCGCATCGTCTTTTTCGGCGGCGCGGGGGTGAGTACGGAGTCCGGAATCCCGGATTTCCGGAGCGTGGACGGGCTGTACCATCAGAAATTCGACTATCCGCCGGAGACAATCATCAGTCACAGCTTTTACGAGCGAAATCCCGCGTATTTTTTCCGGTTTTACCGGGAGAAGATGCTGCCGCTGGGTTTTGAACCCAACATCACCCACAAGGTGCTGGCAAAGTGGGAGCAGGAGGGGAAGCTCCTGGCGGTGGTGACCCAGAACATCGACGGCCTGCATCAGAAGGCTGGGTCGAAAAATGTCTACGAGCTGCACGGCTCGGTGCTGCGCAATTACTGCACCCGCTGCGGCAAGTTCTACAGCGCCGAATTTGTCAAAAATGCCCCAGGCATTCCCCGGTGCAGCTGCGGCGGCATCGTCAAGCCGGATGTGGTGCTCTATGAAGAAAGTTTGGACGAAAAGACCATTGAGAACAGCGTGAAGGCCATCCGCAGTGCGGACATGCTCATTGTGGCCGGAACCAGCCTGACAGTATACCCAGCGGCGGGGCTTATCAACTACTATCGGGGCAACCGTCTGGTGCTCATCAACCGGGACGAAACGCCCTATGACGGCAATGCCGATCTGGTGCTTCACGAAAGTCTTGGAGACGTTTTTTCACAGCTGGCATAAAAATCGGGAGGAAGCACGCGGCTTCCTCCCTGATTTTTATGTTTTCAATTTGCGCATTCTGTGGGATTTCCACTGGGCGTACATCCGGAACACGGTAGACCCCAGCAGGATGCCCACTGCCATGATACCGGCGATGGCGGCGGTGTTCATGCCCCTGTAGGCGAACATGTCCATTTCTCCCCGCACGGCGAAATTCATGGTGTAGTACACCCCCGCGCCGGGAATCAGCGGGAAAACGGACACAAGCAGATAGGAAATAGCGGGATATTTGCGGATCCTTGCCATGATCTCGGAATACAGGGACGCAAACAGAGATGCCCAGAAATAGGAGAGGATCTCGCTGAATCCCAGCCGCTGACTGAGCCAGAACACCATCCAGCATGCAATGCCGCCGATGGTGCAGAGAATGCCCCCGGGGCCATGAATGTTGAACAGAATGGAGAACCCAAAGCATCCGATGCAGGCGAACAGGCACTGCGCCAGAATGGAGTGGTCAACAGCAGGCGCGGAAACCGGTGCGCCCCAGAGCCGCTCGGCAAGCGACCAGGCCGTGGCCGTCCCCACCGCCAGAGCCGCCGCGATCAGGAACACCTGAACGATGCGGTTGATGCCGGAATTGGTATCGCCATAAATGATGTCCCGCATGGCATTGGTGAACAGCAGGCCGGGGACGAGGATCATCAATGCGCCGATGGTAACGGCGTCGGGATTTTTGGCGACGCCCAAAGCGCCGAAGGCATAGGCCAGCAGCGCCATCAGAAAAGAAGCGGCGATGGTTCGGAAGAACTGGTTGGTGTCCTGGGCATCCAGAAAGCGAATTACAAGCCCCACCAGTATCCCGCAGATACCGGCGCAGAGGCCGTCCAGAAAATTGCCGCCGAACAGCAGCCCGAAGCCCAGAGCGCCCAGAAAATACCCCAGGTAGATGATGGGAACCGGGTAGGTCAGCCGCTGGGAACGGGTGACATCCAGCCACCGCTGGGCTTCCTTCGGCTCCGGCCTGCGGCTGCAATAGGCGCGGCTCAGGCCGCTGAATTTTTCCACCGCGTCCAGATCGTTGCCGTGGGAGCCGATACGGCGCATCCGGGTGATGGGGGTACCGTCCTCCATCATGACGGTGACAATCAGGTAATTGGGAATGGCGAATACTTCCGACGCGATTCCGTAGCTGCTCAGCACCCGGCTGACGCTTTCCTCCACCCGGAACGTTTCCGCGCCGCACATGGCAAGCTCGTAGCCTAAGTCCGTGGCAAGATCCAGTAAAATGTTATAGTCCATGGGAATCCCCCAGTGTCATAGTCTGAAAGCAGTAACAGTATATCATACGCCCTGAAAAATACAAGCCGGTTTTTGCATCCAAAATACGGCTAATCGAACAGAGTAGGGGACAGGGGGTTATCCAATGCGTCGAAACACATCAGAATCTGTTCCCGGGAGGTCTTTTCCACGGCAAGCGCTTGTGGAATCTCGTACCTGCCAAACAGGCCAATCTCGGTCGTTTCGATATTCTTCTGAAATTCGCCGCCTTCATACCGGCACAGCACAAAGCACTTAACGACCCCGTAGACGTAGTTCGTGACATTGTGCTTCCGCCAGTCCTGGACGGCGATGAGCCGCTGCGCCGTGACGGTGAATCCGGCTTCCTCCCGGACTTCCTTTTCGGTGTTGGACGCAATGGACTGGTCAACATCGCACCAGCCGCCGGGCAGGCACCAGGTGCCGTTGTTTTCGTGAACAAGGAGAATTTTTCCGTCGATGAAAACGGCGGCTCTGGTATCGATTTTCGGGGTCTGATAGCCGGTCTCATTGCAGAACAAATTGCGGACTTTTTCCATGGGTATCTCCGTTTTCTCGGAGAGCATCTCCGCGGCAATCTGCCGCAATTCTTCGTATCGCTCCCGGTCATATTTGTCCTTCCCGTATTGAAGCCCCGCCTGGGCAATGCTCTGAATGCGGATGGCGTAATCCAGCAGCCTGTCGTTCATGTGCTTTTCCTCCGATCTTTTGTCGAAAATCACTATACCATAGCCACCCGCGTTTTTCAACAAAAAACCGCCCAAAGGAAAAACACTTGCAATTAAAATTCGACTGTATTATAATACAGTCAACCAAATGATAGGAGGTACGTTTTTATGAGTGCAACCGTTTATTTTTCTCCTGTTATCACCCCGGAGAAGGTTCTGGACATGTTCAGGCTGGTGGACAAGACGCTCCCCGGCAATATCGCAATCAAGCTGCATTCCGGCGAAAAGGGAAACCAGAATTTCCTGGGGCCGGAGTTCTGGAAGCCGGTGATCGACTACGTCGGCGGCACCGTCGTGGAATGCAACACCGCTTATGACGGCGCCCGCAACACCACCGAGAAGCACCGTAAGCTGATGGACGAGCATGGCTGGAGCCGCTATTTCACGGTAGATCTGCTGGATGCCGAAGGCCCCGATCTGGAGCTGGACATCCCGAACGGCAAGGTCATCAAGAAGAATTTCGTCGGCAAAGACCTGAAAAACTACGATTCCATGCTGGTGCTGTCCCACTTCAAGGGACATCCCATGGGCGGCTACGGCGGCGCGCTGAAGCAGCTGTCCATCGGCGTGGCGTCTTCCTACGGCAAGGCGTATATTCACGGCGCGGGCGTGCCGGAAGATATCTGGACGGCGGATCATGATTCCTTCCTGGAATCCATGGCGGACGCGGCCAGCAGCGTTGTGAATTACTTCCACGGCAATATGATCTTCATCAACGTCATGAAGAACATGAGCGTGGACTGCGACTGCTGTGAAATTGCGGAAGACCCCTGCATGGCGGACATGGGCATTCTGATCTCCACAGACCCCATTGCCATCGACCAGGCGTGCATTGACCTGGTGTACGGCTGCGACGACCCCGGCAAGGCGCATTTCCTGGAGCGGGTGGAAAGCCGCAACGGCGTCCACACCATCGAAGCCGCCGCGGCGCTGGGCTTCGGCAGCCGGGAGTATACGCTGGTAAAGGTTGACTGATTCCACGCCGCTGAACAAGAAATGCTGAAAACGTCCAACGTGATTCTTTTGGAATTACGGTGGACGTTTTTGCAAAAGCTACATCGTCAGAGCCTCATAGACTTTGGATATTGTCTTCTCGTCAGCCATTTCGATGACAAAATTACCGGGAATCATTTTTTCGCCGCTCCCGTCCCGATACATCAGGAAAAACCTGGATGTCATATACCCTTTGTAAAACCGCGCGTCGTAGATGTTGACGCAGAGCAGTTCAAGGGGGCCGGTCAGTACCACTTTGTTCTTTTTGAGGGCGGATTGGATGATGTGTTCCGACGTTTCCTCAAACGATGTGATCGCATCGGAAACCCTCCGGAAGCAGTCCTCTTTTTCAGGAAAATCTCCGTCGGACGGACAGACCGTTTTCAGCATAGAACAGGCGACGGGGCGTTCGGCTGCGTTGAAAGAATATGCGCCCGAGGAAACCAATGCGTTGACCATCAGCGCGCCGCTGTAATAGCTGGATATTCTGATGGGAAACAGACGTTCCGGCTTCGTCACCGCCGTGCGCATACGCTGCGTCATTGCGGCGGCCGCCTGTTCGTCCAGCTGCCGCAGGGTCATCCATTCGACATAAGTTGCGGTGCCTTCGATTTCTTCTACCTTGCCTTCGTAGGCATATTCGTATGGGTGGCGTTCACTGCGCCGCTTTCTGTGGGACAGCAGCTCCTGACAGGACGCTTCATCAAAGCGGTCGAGCAAGCGCAGCAGCAGTTCGTTTTCCCGCAATTTCAGGCTCAGATTATCCGCGTTGTATTGATAGCGGTACAGCGCTTCCATTTCATCCGCCCAACAGTTCCAGTTCTCCACGGTCTGATAGCCATGGAACATTTCGTGGACGATTTTGGACGTCAGAACGGGGATTGGGAGGTCATCCACGACCTTCCATATGGCGATCTGCTCGCCTTGAAAGTTAATGGAGGTGTTTGCGCAGAAATCGTCGCTTTTTTCAATGTACGCCCCGTCAAAAAAGCATTTTTCATCGTCATACAGAGCGAATTTCAGCGGCCGGAAGCCTGGCCAGATGCGCCCGAAATCCAGCGACGAGATCGTCTCAGATACCCGGCTGTACAGTTCATCCAGATTCATATGGTATCCCTTCAGTACCGTTTGATTTTCTTTAACCAGTAAAAAGTCCGCCGTGGTTCCCTCGAAACTACGGCGGACTTTTTGGCGGAGATGTGGGGATTCGAACCCCAGCACGGGCAGAACCCGCCTACCGGATTTCGAATCCGGACCCTTCAACCGCTTGGGTACATCTCCATAGCTTTTTGATTCCCGGTCATTATATCAGCGGTTGCGGAAAAAATCAAGACTTTTCCGCATTTCTCTTCTTTTCAGCAGGAAAACATTGCCCACGCGCCGTTTCTATTTCAAGGGTAGACTTTTTTCACGTTTTGTGATACCCTAAGCATAACCCAAGAAAGATAAGGGTAACGCTTATGATGAAGAAAATTGAAAAGATTCTGGCGCTTATGCTGTGCGCCGCCATGATCGCGGGACTTCTGGGCGGCTGCCAGAAGAAGCCCAAACGCACCACAAAAGAAACCGACGAGACCACCTATGGGATCGACGTTGCACGCTATCAGGGAACCATCCGATGGGCGGAGACCGCCGCGTCCGGGGTGGACTTTGCCATGGTGCGGGTCGGTATGCGGGGAATGGCGGAGGGGGAGATTTCGCCCGATTCCAACGCCCGGTACAACCTACAGGAAGCGGAGAAAAACGGCGTCAAGCTGGGCGTATACTTTTTCTCCACCGCCATTTCTGAGGAGGAAGCCGTGGAGGAAGCCGACTGGACGGCGGATTTTATCGCCCAGTATCCCATCACTTATCCGGTGGTCTACGACTGCGAGGGCTTTACCGACATGGACAGCCGCCAATATGGCATGTCCAAGACGGAGCGGACGGATATCGCGCTGGCCTTCCTGAAGCGCATCGAGGAGCGGGGCTATGAGGGCATGTTCTATGCCGCGAAAAACGAGCTTCAGGACGAGACCCTGTGGGAAACCTCCCGCATTGAAAAGAATTATAAGATCTGGGTGGCGCAGTTCCCCGGGGATGCTGACCCGGCGGTGCATACCTCCAGCTATACCGGCGATCACCAGATGTGGCAGTACACCATGGAGGGAAGCGTTCCGGGCATTTCCCAGCCTGTTGACATGAATGTGGCCTATTTCGGCTACGACGGGGTGGAAAAGCCCAAGGACGAGACACCCCCGGAGGAAGCCTTCCCGGATGTGGAGGCATTGATGGACTTTACCCAGGTCAATGAGGAAGTTACCGCCAAAGTGGAGACAAACCTCCGCGACATTCCCAGCCAGGACACAGACAGCACGGTGCTGTACACCCTGAAAAACGGCGAGATCGCGACGCGCATTGCCGTAAGCAGCAGCGGCTGGTCGAAGGTCACCTTCAATGGAAAAACCTACTACGCTGTGACCAGCTATCTGACCACCGACCTGAACTACTCGGCGGACGCCGCCGGTGAAGCGGGGGAGGACGGCATCAAGACGGTATTCACCCCGGTGAATCAGGAGGTGACCGCCAAGGACGTTGTCAACCTGCGCAAGCTGCCCAGCGTGGAGCATGAGGACGCTACGGTAGTCGCCCAGCTGAAAAACGGCGACGTCGCCACCTGTGTCGGCGTCAGCGACAACGGCTGGTCGAAGCTTGAATACAAGGGCGAGACCTGCTATGCCGTGACCAGCTATCTGACACCGGTGGGTGACGGCGAGCTTCCCACCCAGCCGGAGGACGACGGCATCCAGACCCAGTTTGAGGAAATGAACGATCTCGTCACCGCCAAGGTGGAGGTCAATCTGCGGTCGCTGCCCAGCGTGGAAGACCCGGACTGCGTGGTGGTCGCGTCGTTGAAAAACGGCGAGGTCGTCACCCGAACCGGCATCAACCGGGACGTTGGCTGGTCGCGGGTGGAGTATAACGGCCAGACCCTGTACTGCGTCAGCAGCTATCTCATGGCGGCGGAAGCGCAATAAAAAGGGTAAAAAAGTCAAAAATAATATTGACAAATTTCCCAACCTATGTTAATATAAGCGGGTCGTTGAGAGACGGCGCTTATATGGGCGAGTGGTGGAATTGGTAGACTCGCTAGATTCAGGTTCTAGTGTTCACTGCGGACGTGCGGGTTCAAGTCCCGCCTCGCCCACCAGATAAATGAGGTACACATTCGTGTATCTCATTTTTTTGTTCTAAACCATGCATCAGATTTGGTAAAGATTTGCCCAAGACGGAAAAATGACTGGACTGCGCCCCAATATCGGTAGATTTGTTCATAAGATTATGATATTCTATTCACAGAGTAATGAATCAAATCACGAAGGAGCAGCAGAATGGTCAAAACAAAAGAGCTTATCCACGAACTTTCCAAATCCCTGCGGTGGCAGAACTTTATTTTCCTTTTTATTGCGGGCTGCATCAACGCCTTTGGCGTCAATATTTTCCTTGCGCCGGTGGGGCTGTACGACAGCGGCATTTCCGGTACGTCCATACTCCTTTCCCAGATCACGCCGGATTATCTTTCGCTTTCCGTTTTCCTTCTGATTCTGAACGTTCCGCTTTTCCTGTTCGGACTGAAAAAGCAGGGGACGGCCTTTACCGTCTATTCGCTGTTTGCCGTGGCCGTGTACTCGGCTGCGTCGTGGATCATTGTGGACGTGCTTCCCGTGGACGTGAGCTTTGCGTCTCCGCTTGCAGGGGAGGATCTGCTCCTGTGCGCCCTGTTCGGCGGCGTGATCTCCGGCGTGGGCAGCGGCCTGACCATCCGCTACGGCGGCGCGATCGACGGGGTGGAGGTCATGGCGGTTATCTTCGCAAAGAAGCTGAGCCTGACTGTCGGCACCTTTGTCATGATCTACAACGTCATTCTGTACATTCTCTGCGGCAGTGTGATGCACAGCTGGATTCTGCCCCTTTACTCCATCGTAGCCTACGGGGCGGGACTGAAAACCGTTGACTTCGTGGTGGAAGGCATCGACCGCTCCAAGGAGGTCATGATCGTCACCGACAAAGCCGAGGAGATCAGCGCCGCGCTGATGGAGGCATTTGAGTGCGGCACAACAAAAATCGCCGCCAGAGGCGGCTACTCCGACGCGGAGAAAACGATCATTTACTTCGTGGTGAACCGCTTCCAGATCTCCAGAATGCGGGCAATCATCCGCTCCATCGACCCAAAAGCGTTCGTGACCATCAGCGATGTGGCTGACATGTTCAAGAGCAATGACTAAAGTTCAGGCAGCGCCGCACGATTTGTGCGGCGCTGTTTTTCTAGGGTCTATCTGAGAGCCGGAAATATGCCCAACAGCGAGGGATTTTTCGCCTGATGAAGCCATTTTTCCGCGGGAATACTTTGTGTATTGCAAGGAAAAATGGTGCACAGCAGGCGGAAAAGACCCGCTGTTTGGGCATGTTGACGGTTTTCAGATAGACCCTAAATTCCTCTTGCATTTTCCGGCAAAATGTGCGACAATAGCATCAAACATACGAGCGAAAAAACGGTGATGGTATGGAGAAAGAAGAACTATTGCAGCGGGTTTTTGGCTATTCCAGCTTCCGGCCAGGGCAGGAGAAGCTCATTGACGGCGTACTTTCCGGGCAGGATGTATTCGGCATTATGCCCACCGGCGGCGGAAAAAGCATGTGCTACCAGCTCCCGGCGCTGATGCTGCCGGGAATTACTCTGGTCATTTCGCCCCTGATCTCCCTGATGCGGGATCAGGTGATGGCGCTGAAGGCAGCGGGCGTTCCCGCCGCGTTCCTGAACAGCACCCTCACGGGGCTGCAGATGCAGGCGGCGTACCGCAATCTGCTGGCCGGGCGGTACAAGATCGTCTATGTCGCCCCGGAACGGCTGGACTATCCGGGGTTCGGCGGCGTGGTAGAAAAGCTGAACATTTCCTTTGTCGCGGTGGACGAAGCCCACTGCATCTCTCAGTGGGGGCAGGATTTCCGCCCCAGCTATTTACGAATCGTCCAGTTCATCGACAGCCTGCCGAAGCGCCCGGTGGTTGGGGCGTTCACCGCCACCGCGACCCGGAGCGTGCAGGAGGACGTGGAGCGGATTCTGGAGCTGCGCAGTCCGGTGCGGGAGGTCACGGGCTTTGACCGGCCGAACCTGTATTTTGAAGTCATCCAGCCGGAATCCAAGGACAAGGCGCTTCTCCGGCTGCTTGCCGGACGGAAGCGGAAAAGCGGCATCATCTACTGTGCCACCCGGAAAAAGGTGGAGAGCGTCTGCGAGCTGCTGTGCGGCCACGGCTACGCCGCCACCCGTTATCACGCGGGGCTTTCCGAAGCCGAGCGAAGCGAAAATCAGGAGGATTTTCTCTACGACCGCAAGACCGTGATGGTGGCAACAAACGCCTTCGGCATGGGCATTGACAAATCCAACGTAAGCGTTGTCATTCATTACAACATGCCCAAAAGCATCGAAGCCTACTATCAGGAGGCCGGCCGCGCAGGGCGGGACGGGGCGGAGGCGGACTGCATCCTGCTGTTCAGCCCCGGAGACGTGCAGACCGCCCGGTTCCTTATCAACAACGGCTCCGAAAACGAGGAAATGGACACCGTGCAGCGGGAGGAAGTGCGGCGGCAGGATCTGGAGCGGCTGGACGCCATGGTCGGCTACTGCAAGACGAAAAGCTGCCTGCGTGGCTATATTCTGGACTACTTTGGGCAAAAGCACCCGGCGATGTGCGGCAACTGCGGCAGCTGCAAGGGGAACTTCCAGTCGGTGGACATCACCCGGGAAGCACAGATCATTCTTTCCTGCGTGAAGCGGGTACACGACGCCCTTGGCTACAATGTGGGCGCGAATCTGCTGGGGAACATTCTGCGGGGCAGCCGGAACAAGCGGGTGCAGGAGCTGGGGCTGGACAAAATCAGCACCTACGGTCTGCTGAAGGACAGGACCCGAAGCGACATTCACGCCATGATCGACCATCTGGAGGCGGAAGGGTATCTGCGGACGGAGCAGGAGCATCAGTCCGTTTTCCTGACCCCGGCGGCGGGGGAGGTGCTCTACCGGGGCAAGACGGTCTCCATGCTGGTAGAGCAGACTTTGGAGCCGGAAACCCCGGCCACGGAGACCGCGAAGCTCGCCGCAGACGATGCCCAGCTGTTTGACGTACTGAAAGAACTGCGGCTGGAACTGGCGAAAAAGGCAGAAATTCCCGCGTTTATGGTATTTTCCAACGCCACACTGGCGGATATGGCGAAAAAGAAGCCCGCCACTATGGGCGAATTTAAGAAGGTCTCCGGCGTAGGCGAGATCAAGGCCGCGTGGTACGGCACGGCGTTCCTCAAGTGCATCCAGACGTACTTGGACGAAAACGCATGACATTTGACAGCGCAGAAAGGGAGAGGACGATAATCTGGAATTTATTACCATTCCGTCCAGCACCTGTGCGGCGTTCTTTTGCAAGAGAAGAATGCCCGACGCCTTCATCGAAACCTATCACAGAGTCGTGACCGAGTTCTTCCCCCAGAGTGCCCAGTATGAGTACGCCGAAAATGTGGAATTTGAGGTCTATTCTTCGGCGGATACGCAGAACCCGAATTATCAGTGCGAGATCTGGATTGCCGTGAAGGAAAAGGCGTAAAACGCATAATGACAGAAATCCAGCCCGATGCCGCTTTCGCGGCACCAGGCTGGATGTGTATTTGCGGGCAAAAATTTTAGGATAATTCGTATGCACCGGGATAAAACTGGTCGCCATTGAGAATTCGGAAAAAATACTGCTGAACCAGACTACTTCCCCATTCCACTGGCGTAAGAACGCTCCAAATCTGTTTGCACACATTGCGGTATTCTGCATCATCTTCCATCGCTTCGCAGTACATTGCTTTCGCAAGCAAATCCTGAGGCGCAAGCCGGTAAGCGCTTTCCATCATTTCAACGCCCTTATCATACCAGCCATTATAATCGCCATGATAATCAATGAAGAAATACGGCATAACCTTGATCATATATCCGAAGAAAGCGTTGAAGCAGGCACTCGCGGAAAAGTGGTCAAATCCGTACCGCGTTATTTCCATCAGCCGTACCATGATATCGTCGGAACAGGGCATTTCCGCACCGGAAGTCTGCGGAAACGGATTTGACTTTGCTTCGTCAATGAGGAGCAGTGTATACCACATTTGCGTCCCGGCTGCCACAAGAGCGCGCAAGTTCGCGGGGTTCTGCGCCCACTTGTCATATACCAACCGGACTGCGGCGTTCCAATCTTCTCTGCGCTCAAGTTCCGAGACGGCTGGGTCAAAGTCAATTTTTGATATTTCCAAAAACTACCCACTCCGTTCATAAAGATTCGGTATAGATGTGAATCATTTTAGATTCCAATAATGGATGCCATTTCGAATGTATTTGCCACAACAGAGAAAGTCTTTCTTTAGCCCCCGACGGCAGTTCCCTTAAATTGACCAGTACACTTCTCTTTCACCCATATACTCATTTACCGCTCTCCATTGCACCTTTTCAGCGCAGATAACTGTCCCTGAATACTGTTCAATCTCTGCCGCTGTTAAGCCACCGCCGTCACACCAGAATACACAGCCGTCCGTCAAAAGCATGGTCGCGTCATGAATTTCGCAAGTGTACCGTTCGTCACAGGGCGATAACCTGAGATACTTAAGTCCCGAAAACTCCAGCTCAATCGCGGAAGGGGCGTCCGACTGCCGCTGGATTATCATTTTCAGAATGCGCAGGTCGTTCACGGGATACATGGCAAGGTCGGTGTCTACGTAAGCGCCGCTGGTGTATTTCATTTCCTTGATACAGCTGTCATGAAAACCGCAGACCGTCTCCATCAGAATGGACAGGTCCTGCTCATTGCTGACAGAATTCCACATCTTCACGCCGTCTCCCTTATTTCTCCCGGTTGTCCAGCGTATAGATCACGCAGGCAAAACCGGCAATCAGGGAAAACAGAATGGCACCGCTCAGCGCGTCGCCCAGGGAAGCGCCGAGGAAGAATCCGACGACCGTGGCAATGACCATGACGATCACGGATACCACCGTCCTGAACTTGTTCATAGCCCGATAACCTCCGAACCTGAATTACCCGATAGGTTCAAAATCCGCCGCGCCGTGCTTGCACAGAGGACATACGATGTCGTCGGGCAGGGTGTCGCCCTCGTAGACCCAGCCGCAGACCTTGCAGACGAAGCCGTGCTTGCCCTCGGTTTCCGGCTTGGGCTTGACGTTGTTCTGGTAGTAGGTGTAGGTCATGGTCTCCCGGTCGGAGATCACCCGCGCCTCGGTGACGGAGCAGATGAACATACCGTGGGTGTCCAGATCCACATAGCTTTCCACCTTCAGGCTCATGAAGGAGTTGATATACCGGGGCAGGAACCGCAGGCCGTTGTCAGAACGCAGCTCCTCAATGCCGGCGAACTTGTCCGCCGTGCGGCCGCTCTGGAAGCCGAAGGTCTGGAAAACGGAGAAGGGGGCGGAGGTGTCCAGACAGCACACATTCATCACGCCGGTCTGCTTGATGACGTGGTGGGAATAGTTCTGCTTGTTGATGGTGACGGCAATGCGGTTGGGGGTGTTGGTGACCTGAGACACGGTGTTGACGATCAGACCGTTGTCCTTGCTGCCGTCGCTGGACGTGACCACGTACAGGCCGTAGCCGATGTTGAACAGCGCGTCCAGATTGTTCTTGTTCGCCGTCTCGTCCTGCCGGGCAAGATAATCTTTGCACAGCTCGTTTGCCATGGCCTCGATCTGAGCCTTGCTGTCGTCATTCAGGGCGGAGAGAATCTTCACGGTGGTGTCGGTGAAGGTCAGATTTTTGCTGCCCTCCAGCATCTTGCGCATGGTCTTGGCGGCGAGGGGCGCCCAGGAGCCGTTTTCCATCAGGCCGATGGTGCGGTTCTGGAAATTCCGCTCGGTCAGATGGTGAATAAATTCCTTCATGAAGGGGAAAATGTCGGCATTGTATGTGGTGGTAGCCAGCACCAGCTTGCCGTAACGGAAGGCATCTTCTACAGCCTTGGCCATATCGCACCGGGCGAGGTCATGTACGACGACCTTGGGGCAGCCCTTGTCCGTCAGCTTCTGCGCCAGCAGCTCCGCCGCCGCCTTCGTGTGGCCGTAGACGGAGGTGTAAGCGACCACGATGCCGTCGCTCTCCACCCGGTAGGAAGACCAGATGTCGTACAGATTCAGATAATACCCCAGATTCTCCGTCAGCACGGGGCCGTGGAGGGGGCAGATGATGGAAATGTCCAGCCCGGCGGCTTTTTTCAGCAGCGCCTGTACCTGTGCGCCGTATTTGCCAACGATGCCGATGTAGTACCGGCGGGCTTCATCCGCCCAGTCTTCCTCAACGTCCAGAGCGCCGAACTTGCCGAAGCCGTCGGCGGAGAAGAGCACCTTGTCACAGGAATCATAGGTCACGATGACCTCCGGCCAGTGAACCATGGGCGCACCCACAAAGGTCAGGGTGTGCTTGCCCAGGCACAGGGTATCGCCCTCGCCGACGACAATACGGCGGTCGGCGTAGTCGTCGCCGAAGAAGTTCTTCATCATCACGAACGCCTTGGCGGAGGAAACAACCGTTGCTTCGGGGTAGACCTTCAGGAAATTGGCGATGTTGGCGGAGTGGTCAGGCTCCATGTGCTGCACCACCAGATAGTCCGGCTTGCGGCCGCCCAGGGTATTCTGAATGTTGTCCAGCCACTGATGGGTAAAGCCCCGGTCTACGGTGTCCATGATGGCGACTTTTTCGTCCATGATGGCGTAGGAATTGTAGCACATGCCGCCCGGGACGACGTACTGTCCCTCGAACAGATCGACCGCATGGTCGTTAACGCCGATGTACCGGATGTCCTTTGTGATTTTCATAAAAATAGCTCCTTTTCTGTGTTTTTATGTCAGTTCTGCTCGTAATCCAGAACTTCTTTTGCAATATAAATGGGCCGATCCTTGCTTTGCTCAAAGGTTCTGCCCACATATTCTCCGATGATGCCGATGCAGAACAGCTGAACGCTGCCCAGCAGCAAAATCAGCACGATGATGGTGGCGTAGCCGGGAACGTCGATGCCCTGAATCAGCTTTTGCAGCACCACCACGATCAGGTAAATCACGGCCGCCACGCCCGTCACGCCGCCCAGCCAGGTAGCCAGCCGCAGCGGGGCGGTGGAGAAGCCGATGATACCCTCGATGGCGTAATTCACCAGCTTCCAGAAGCTCCACTTCGTGGTGCCGGTCGCCCGCTCGCAGGCGGTGTAGGGGATGAACTTGGTGTTGTAGCCCACCCAGGCGAAAATGCCTTTGGAGAAGCGGTGGTATTCTGCCAGCTCCAAAATACTGTCCCGGACGCTGCGGCGGAAGGTGCGGAAGTCGCTGGCGTCCGGCTGCAATGTTACCTTGGACAGCTTGTTAATGATGCTGTAAAAGCACTTTTTGAAGAAGGACAGCATCTTTCCTTCCCCCCGGCGATCCTGAAATGCCGCAACCACGTCGAATTCCGGCTCTTCGTCCAGGGTTTTCACCATGTACCGGACGATTTCCGGGCGCTGCTGGAGGTCGGCGTCGATGAGACAGATATACTCGCCCGCCGCGTGCTGCAAGCCCGCGTAAATGCCGGCCTCCTTGCCGAAATTCCGGGAGAAGGACACCACCTTCACGGGGCATTCCTGGGCGGCGTAGAGTTTTTTCAGATTATGCAGAGTTGCGTCCCGGCTGCCGTCGTCGATGAAGACGATCTCGTAATCATAGCCGCAGCCGTCAAAGGCGGAGATCACCGCCTGCTGAAACAGAGCGACGTTATCCGCTTCGTTATAACAGGGAACTACCAGAGATAATTTCATGGGCAAACACTTCCGCTTCCAATAAGGTGCTTTCATTATATGCGATTTTCACCGGTTCGTCAACGCTTTGTGCAGCCATTTTCCGCTGCATGGAAGACAGAGCCAACATTTTTCTTGACAAACCACAGCATGTAGAATAGAATGACAGGTGATTGATAACGCGATGAACGGGAGGTTCCGTTTTCGGCTCAAGGAAGAGAGTGCGCGGTTGGTGCAAGCGCATATTGGCCGGTTCGGATGGTCGCCCGGGAGCGGTTTTCCTGAATGAAGTAGGGAAAAACGGGACTGCCCGTTATAGCTTTTTAAGTGCCCGAAAGGGAATTCAGGTGGTACCGCGGAAAATTTTCGCCCTGAGCTATTCAGCTCAGGGCGTTTCTTATTTAAGAAAAGGAGCGAAAGAAAATGGCAAGAGAATTACCAAAGGTCTACGAGCCGCAGCAGGTGGAGTCCAAGATCTACGACATGTGGCAGCAGGGCGGCTACTTCCACGCCGAGGTGGATGAAAGCAAGAAGCCCTTCACCATCGTTATGCCCCCACCAAACGTCACCGGACAGCTGCACATGGGTCACGCCATGGACGCGACATTGCAGGATACCCTGATCCGGTTCAAGCGGATGCAGGGCTACAACTCCCTGTGGATTCCCGGCGTCGATCACGCCGGTATCGCCACCCAGATCAAGGTGGAGGAGGAGCTTCGCAAGGAAGGTCTGACCCGCTACGACCTGGGACGTGAAAAGTTCCTGGAGCGCGTCTGGGACTGGAAGCACAAGTACGGCAACCGCATCGTGGAGCAGCAGAAGAAGCTGGGCGCCAGCTGTGATTGGGAGCGCGCCCGGTTCACCATGGACGAGGGCTGCTCCAAGGCCGTGCGGGAGGTCTTCGTCTCCCTGTACGAAAAGGGTCTGATCTACAAAGGCAGCCGCATCATCAACTGGTGCCCCCACTGTGTCACCGCCCTGTCTGACGCTGAGGTGGAGTACGTGGACAAGCCCGGCCATCTGTGGCACATCCGTTACCCCCTGGCCGACGGCTCCGGCGAGGTGATCGTGGCGACCACCCGTCCCGAGACCATGCTGGGCGACTCCGGCGTGTGCGTCAACCCCAACGACGAGCGCTACAAGGACATCGTGGGCAAGATGGTCATTCTGCCCCTGGTGAATAAGGAAATCCCCGTGGTCGCCGACGATTACGCCGAGATGGACTTCGGCACCGGCTGCGTCAAGATGACCCCCGCCCATGACCCCAACGACTTTGAGGTGGGTCTGCGCCACAATCTGGAGGTCATCCGGGTTCTGGATGACAACGGCAAGGTCAACGAAAACGGCGGAAAGTATGAGGGACTCGACCGCTACGAGGCCAGAAAGCAGATTGTCGCCGATCTGGAAGCCGGCGGATATCTGGTGAAGGTGGAGCCTTACAGCCACAACGTGGGTACCTGCTACCGCTGCCATCAGGACGTGGAGCCGATCATCTCTGCCCAGTGGTTCGTGAAGATGAAGCCCCTGGCCGAGGAAGCCATCCGCGTTGTCAAGGACGGGGAGACCAAGTTCGTCCCCGAGCGGTTCAGCAAGACCTATCTCAACTGGATGGAGAATGTCCGCGACTGGTGCATTTCCCGTCAGCTGTGGTGGGGTCATCAGATTCCTGCCTGGACGTGCGCCGACTGCGGCCACATCACCGTGTCCCGGGAGGATGTCTGCAAGTGCGAAAAGTGCGGCAGCACCAACGTTGAGCGTGACCCCGACGTGCTGGATACCTGGTTCTCCTCCGCTCTGTGGCCCTTTGAGACCCTGGGCTGGCCGGAAAAGACGGAAGACCTGGATTATTTCTACCCGACGGACGTGCTGGTCACGGGCTACGACATCATTTTCTTCTGGGTTGCCAGAATGATCTTCTCCGGCTGTGAGCATACCGGCAAGACGCCCTTCCACACCGTGCTGATTCACGGCCTTGTCCGGGACAATCAGGGACGCAAGATGTCCAAGTCCCTGGGCAACGGCATTGACCCCCTGGAAATGATCGACAAGTACGGCTGTGACGCTCTGCGGATGAACCTGATCACCGGCAACTCTCCCGGAAACGACACCCGTTTCTACACCGAGAAGTGCGAGGCCATGCGCAACTTTGCCAATAAGCTGTGGAACGCCTCCCGCTATGTGCTGATGAATCTGGGCGAGGACGCCAAGAACGAGCTGCCTGCCCTCAGTAAGCTGGAAATCGCCGACAAGTGGGTGCTGTCCAAGCTGAACACGCTGATCGCCGAGGTCACGGAGAATCTGGAAAAGTATGAGCTGGGCGTGGCCGTCCAGAAGGTGTACGACTTCATCTGGGACACCTACTGCGACTGGTATATCGAACTGACCAAGGCGCGGCTGTACTCTGAGGACGCTGAACGCAAGCAGACCGCGATTCAGGTGCTGGTGTACGTGCTTGACCAGATTCTGCGGCTGCTGCATCCCTTCATGCCCTTTATCACAGAGGAAATCTGGCAGAGCATCCCCCACGAGGGCGACGCGCTGATCGCCGCAAAGTGGCCGGAATACCGGGAAGATTTGGCATTCAAGGCCGAGGAAAGCCACATGGAGTCCGTCATGGACGCCATCCGCGCCATCCGCAACCGCCGCGCGGAAATGAACGTTCCGCCCTCCCGGAAGGCGGCGCTGTACGTGCTGACCTCCAAGCCCCAGGTCTACGCCGAGGGCGAGGGCTTCATCCAGCGTCTGGCCTACGCCGACACCGTGACCATGCTGGACAAGGAGCCGGAAAACTTAAGCGGCATGGTGACCATTCCCACCGCCGACGCCAAGCTGTATATCCCCATGGGTCAGCTGGTAGACGTGGCCAAGGAGCTTGACCGCATCTCCAAGGAGCTGGAAAAGAATCGCAAGTTCTTAGGTTCTCTGGAAGCGAAGCTCAGCAACGAGAAGTTCGTCTCCCGCGCCCCCGAGGCCGTGGTGAACGCGGAGAAAGAAAAGGCACAGAAGACCCGCGACCTGATCGCAAGTCTCGAGCAGAGCGAAGCGGCGCTGAAAAATCTGTAAGTGGAAAACGATCAGGTATCCGGGAAAATCCGGATACCTGGTTTTCCTTATGAGGGAAGCAGAATGAAATGTATATTGGCAGCAATGGGCTACATCAACGAGGATATCCGGCACAACAAAAGCGTGATTCTGGATACCATGAAACGGTATTCCAGGCAGGCGGATATCGTGATTTTTGGGGAAGCGTTTTTGCAGGGATTTTATGGCGTGACATTTGCAACGGCGCACGACAGGGAAATTGCTGTCTGGCGGGATGACACTGTTATACAGGAGATAAGCCTTGCGGCGAAGGAATACGAAATCGCAGTTTCCTTTGGGTTTATCGAACGGGAGGACGACCTTTTTTACAATTCGCAAATAACGATCGATGCCGCAGGGAAAACCATCGACGTCTATCGGCGGGTGTCTCCGGGCTGGAAGGAATCCTTCGCGGACGACCATTACCGGGAGGGAAAAGCGTTTCACACATTCCCATTTCAGGGCAAAAAAGTGGTTGTCGGCCTGTGCGGCGACCTGTGGTATGATGCGAATATCGACGAGATCAACCGCCTGAGGCCGGATGTCGTTTTCTGGCCGGTCTACACGGATTACAGCGCCGGGGAGTGGAACACGTCGATAAAGCAGGAGTACGCCGCTCAGGCGGACAGACTGCACTGCGAGGTGCTGTATGTCAATTCCCTCTGCAAAGACAGGTTGGCTGAACCGCTTGCAAAAGGCGGCGCGGCGCTGTTCCGGAGCGGCGCTATCGTGAAGGAGATACCCTCAGGAAAAGAAGATGCCCTTCTGGTGGAGGTATAAAGCAATCCGGCCGTTTGCCAAAAACCTTTATTTTCAAAGAATCCCGTTTCCGACTGAAAAATCGGAAACGGGATTTTATACTACAATACTGTAAAACATAAAAATCACCAAGGAGGGAAGCAATATGCACTTTACCAGTTTTTTGGAGGAAGGACGGCTTACGGTGGCGCTCACCGGGGAAATTGACCACCACTGCGCAAAAGCCTATATTCAGGCCATCGCCGCGAAAATCGAAGCCTACACCCCGGAGGTCTGCGTGCTGGATTTTCAGGAGGTTTCCTTTGTGGATTCCTCCGGTATTGCCGTGGTCATCAACGCCCTGCGGAGCATGACCCAGATCGAGGGGCGGCTGCTTCTGACGGGCATTGCGCCCCAGCCTATGCGGGTGTTCCGGGCGTCGGGAATCGATAAGCTTGTGGAGATCAAGGAGGCTGTATCATGAAATTCGACAACTATATGATTCTGGATTTTCCCAGTAAGTCCGCCAACGAAGCCTTTGCCCGGTCGGCGGTGGCCTGTTTCGCCGCACAGATGGATCCGACGCTGGAAGAGCTGGGGGACATCCGCACGGCGGTGAGCGAGGCGGTGACCAACTGCATCGTCCACGCCTACCCGGAAAAGCTGGGGAACATCACCCTTCGCTGCCGTATTCTGAAAGATAACGTGCTGGACATCGTCATCAAGGACAAGGGCGTCGGCATCCCGGACATAGAACAGGCCAGACGTCCCGCATACACCACCGGCGGCGCGGAACGCAGCGGAATGGGCTTTACCATTATGGAGAGCTTCATGACCGATCTGGAAATTACATCCAAGCCCGGAAAGGGAACCACGGTGCATATGCGCCGGAAGCTGCAGCGGCGGCAATGAGCAGGACGGAGGAACTGATCGCCAAGGCGCAGCAGGGCGACCGGGAAGCGTCCGAAGCTCTGGTGGAGGAAAATTCCGGCCTGATCTGGTCGGTGGCCAGGCGGTTTTTAGGCCGGGGGACGGAAGCCGACGACCTGTACCAGCTGGGGTGTCTCGGCTTTCTCAAGGCTGTGGAGGGGTTCGACCTTGCCTATGGGACGCAGTTTTCCACCTACGCCGTGCCGAAAATCGCCGGGGAAATTCGCCGGTTCCTCCGGGACGACGGGGCGGTCAAGGTGTCCCGGAGCCTGAAAGAGCAGGCCGCGACCATCAAGGCCACCCGAAGCCGTCTGACCGGTGCGCTGGGAAGAGAACCGACCATTCAGGAAATTTCCCGTCAGACCGGATTTTCACCTGAGGAAATCGCCCTGGCCGAGACGGCCACCGCCGCCACGGAGTCCATTCAGCGGGAAACGGGGGACGAGGGCTTCACTCTGGAAAACGTCCTGACGGACACGGAATCGGAAGAACGGATGGTGGAGAAAATCGCTCTGCGGCAGGCGATTTCCGGACTGCCGGAACGGGAACGGATGGTGATTCAGCTGCGATATTTCCACGGCCTGACCCAGCAGCGGGTAGCGGCGGTGATGAACGTCAGTCAGGTGCAGGTATCCAGAATTGAGAAAAAGGCCGTCGCCATGCTTCGGGAGCTGATGGCATAGAGGAGCCTTTGACGAAAGCGGCATTTTCCCTCTTTACCTTTTGCCGAAAATGCGCTAAAATAATGGCATCATGTTGAAGACAGGTGCAATTATGACAGAACAAATGGACTCCCGATTTCTGACCGCTCGGAAAAACTACATCGAGCGGCAGTTTTCCCAGCTGAACGATATGCAGCGTCAGGCCGTGCTGACCACGGAGGGGCCGCTGCTGCTGCTTGCCGGTGCGGGCAGCGGCAAGACTACCGTCCTCATTAACAGGATTGCCAACCTCATGCGCTTCGGCCGGGGCAGCGACTGCTGCGAAATTTCCCACGCCGTCACGGAGGACGACGTGGCCTTCCTGGAAAATCTGGGGGACGATCCCAGCCCCGATGATACCCGCCGGGCGGACGCTCTGTGCGCAGTAGACCCCGCCGCGCCCTGGAGCATCATCGCCATCACCTTTACCAACAAGGCCGCAAACGAAATGAAGGAGCGGCTTTCCAATCTTCTCGGCCCTCAGGCGCAGGACATCTGGGCGATGACGTTTCATTCCGCCTGCTGCCGCATTCTGCGGCGGGACATCGAGCGGATGGGCTTCACAAGGAGCTTTACCATTTACGATTCCTCGGACTCCGAGCGCATCATGAAGGAAATCATCAAGGACATGGAGCTGGACGACAAGACGTTTCCGGCGAAATACGTCCTTGGCGCCATCAGCCGGGAGAAAGACAAAATGGTGTCCCCTGGGGAGATGCTGGACAGGGCGGAGCGCACCGGCGACATCCGGGCGCAGCATATTGCCCGCGCCTACGGCAAATACCAGACCCGTCTGAAGGACAACAATGCCCTGGATTTTGACGACATCATCTACATCACCGTTCAGCTTTTGCAGCAGAACGAGGATGTTTTGCAGTATTATCAGCGCAAATTCCGGTATGTTCTGGTTGACGAGTATCAGGACACCAACCATATGCAGTACCTTTTAACGTCCCTGCTTGCCGGGGGTCATGAGAACATCTGCGTGGTGGGCGACGACGACCAGAGCATCTACCGCTTCCGGGGCGCGACCATCGAAAACATTCTGAACTTCGAAAAACAGTACCGTGGCGCGCGGGTCATTCGTCTGGAACAGAATTACCGCTCCACACAGGCAATTCTTACCGCCGCAAACGCGGTGATCGCCCACAATCTGGGACGCAAAGGGAAAAAGCTGTGGACGGCCAACGCCCAGGGCGACCCCGTCCTGGTATACGAAGCCTCCGACGAGGGCAGCGAGGGCAATTTTGTGGCAGGGCAGATCCTGGCCGGTTCCCGGGGGAAAAACTTCAAGGATTACGCCATTCTGTACCGCACCAACGCCCAGTCCAACGCAATGGAATTTGCCCTGAAACGAAACGGCATTCCGTACCGGGTCATCGGCGGCACGCGATTCTTTGACCGGGCGGAAGTCAAGGATATGCTGTCGTATCTGTGCGTTATCAACAACCGGGCGGACGATCTGCGTCTGGGGCGCATCATCAACAATCCTCCCCGGGGGCTGGGGGCGAAGACCATCGAAACCGCCCGCCGGCTGGCGGAGGCCGAGGAAAAACCGCTGTACAGCGTCATTTCCGACCCCTACTCCTACGCCCCGCTGGAAAAGTCCGCCATGAAAATGATGCAGTTTTCCGCCCTCATCGAGGGCATGGCGCAGCTTCTGGAGGGCGGCATGAGCCTGCCGGACTTCTATGACGAGCTGCTCATCCGAACCGGGTATGTGGACATGCTGGAAGGGAAGGACACCGAGGAAAACAAGACCCGGCTGGAAAACGTGCGAGAAGTAAAATCCAGCATCAATTCCTATGTGGAGAATGCGGAAACGCCCACTCTGGCGGGATTCCTGGAAGAAATTGCCCTGTATACCGATCTGGAGCAGTACAATGAAAACGACGATGCCGTGGTGATGATGACCATGCACTCGGCCAAAGGACTGGAATTCCCCCATGTGTTTCTCGTAGGCTTTGAGGACGGGCTGTTCCCCGGAATGCGCGCCATCGGCGACGCGGAGGAAATGGAGGAGGAACGGCGGCTGTGCTACGTGGCCATCACAAGAGCCAAGCAGAGCCTGACTATCACCCACGCCCGCCAGCGTATGATCTACGGACGCACATCGTCGGCGCTGCCCTCCCGGTTCCTTCGGGAAATTCCGGAGGAATGTATTGTGAAAAAGGGCGGCTATCACCGGACTTCAACAAGTGAGCACAGCGGTTATTCGGCCTATGGTTCCCATACTTCTCAGTCCAGAAAGCCCAGAAGCAGCATTCTTTCCGCCGCACCGGCCGCTTCCGAGCCCTGTCTGGAGCTGAATCAGGGAGACATGGTCATGCACGCAGCCTTCGGCCGGGGACTGGTGCTGTCCGTGCGGAAAATGGGCGGCGACGCGTTGCTGGAGATTGCCTTTGACGACATCGGCACCAAGAAGCTCATGGCAAAAACCGCCTCGGCGCACATGAAAAAGCTGCAAGGAAGCTCTGATTAAATCGGCAAGAACTGTGAGCGAGAGTTTTTTCGTCCAATCGAGGCATCGGAAACGGAGAAATACTGTATGTATTTCCCGTTTCCGATGCCGAAGAGTGGGAGGAAAAGATCCGCTCACAGTCGCAGACGATTTATTCAGAGTTTCCGTAATGCTTTTCGTTTTCCCGCATATCCTCTACAGGAGGGATGGGTATGCGCTGGCGGCTTCGGAGATTTTTTTACACGCTGCTGGTTCTGGCAGCGATCCTTCTGGTGGCGTTTCTGATGCTTCGCAGCCGCTACCGGGAGATCGTCACGGAGCTGGCGGAAACGCAGGTGAAAAACGCCACGTCGGACTTGACCAATGACGCCATTGCCAAGCAGATTGCCAACGGCACCATTCAATACGACCGTATCGTCTATTTTGAAAAGAATCTGGACGGCCGCATCACCGCTCTGAAAACCAACATGAGCGAGATCAACCACCTGAAAACGGATATCCTGAACATTATCAACGACGAAATTTTAGCCCTTGACACCGCGGACATCGGCATACCCCTGGGAAGCCTGTTCCTGCCGGAGTTTTTCTCCGGAAAAGGCCCGGCGATCCCGGTACACATTCTGTCCATCCGCAACAGCGACGCCACATTTGAAAGCAATTTTTCTCAGGCCGGCATCAACCAGACGCTTCACCAGCTGAATATGATTGTCAGCGTGGACGTGTCGGTTCTGGTCATGGGGGAGACGGACAGCTTTACCATCAACTCGGAGGTCGTGGTGGCGGAGACGGTGATCATCGGCGACGTACCCAGCACTTATTTACAGACCGGAGGATACTATGGATTCCAAAGAGAGAATTGACCGGCTGACCGATCAGCTGAAGGAAGCGGGTTACCGCTATTACGTCCTGGACGACCCGACCATGGAGGACTACGAATACGACCGGCTCTACCGGGAGCTGGAAGAACTGGAAAGCGCCCACCCGGAGCTGGCAAGGGCGGATTCTCCCACGAAGCGGGTGGGCGGGGAAGTGTTGAGCCAGTTTGAGAAGGTGTCCCACCCCGTGCCCCTGATGAGCCTGCAGGACGTGTTCAGTATGGAAGAGCTGAACGAGTTTCTGGAAAAGACCATTGCCGCCGAGGGCAATGCGGAATTTTCCGTAGAGCCGAAGATCGACGGTCTTTCCGTGGCGCTGGAATATGTGGACGGAAAATTCGTCCGGGGCGCGACCCGGGGCGACGGTACGGTAGGGGAGGACGTGACGGAAAACTTAAAAACCATCCGCTCCATCCCCATGACCCTGATCGGCGCGCCTGCCCGGCTTATCGTCCGGGGCGAGGTTTTCATGCCCAAAAAGAGCTTTGAAAAGCTGAATCAGCGTCAGGAGGAGCTGGGAAAGCCCCTGTTTGCCAACCCCAGAAACGCCGCCGCCGGGTCGCTGCGGCAGCTTGACCCGAAAATCGCGGCGAAGCGGGGACTGGACATTTATGTTTTCAACGTCCAGCTTGCGGAAGGCATGGAGTTCACAGGACACACCCAGTCTCTGGAATACCTGAAAAGCCTGAAATTCAAAGTAATTCCCCATAAAAAGCTATCCAAAGTTTCGGAAATTGATGCAGAAGTGCTGTCCATCAACGAAAACCGGGAAAAGCTGATCTGTGATATCGACGGCGCGGTCATCAAGGTGGATGATTTGTCTCAGCGGGAACGGCTGGGCAATACCGCCAAGTTCCCCAAGTGGGCCGCGGCCTACAAGTATCCCCCCGAGATCAAACCAACCGTGGTGGAAGACATTGTGGTACAGGTGGGAAGAACCGGCGTGCTGACCCCAAAGGCGGTGGTGCGGCCTGTCCGTCTGGCTGGTACGACGGTGACGAACGCCACGCTGCACAATCAGGATTTCATCCGGGAACGGGATATCCGCATCGGCGATACCGTTCTCATTCGCAAGGCAGGGGAGATCATTCCGGAAATTCTGGAGGTCGATCTTTCCAAGCGTCCCGAGGGGGCGGCAGCCTACCATCTGCCCGACCGCTGCCCGGTCTGCGGCGCGCCTGTGGAGCAGGACGAGGACGGCGCGTTTCTGCGCTGCACCGGGGCAGAGTGTCCCGCACAGCTCAGCCGGAACATCGCCCACTTCGTCAGCCGGGACGCCATGGATATCGACGGCCTCGGCGCGGCCATTGTGGACGCGCTGATCGAAAAAGGGCTGATCAGGTCCCCGGCGGATATTTACTATCTGACCCTGGACGATGTAAAGAGTCTGTGGAAGGCCGGTTCTACGGCGGCGAAAAAGCTTCTTGCCGCCATCGAAGCCAGCAAGGCGCAGGACGTCAGCCGCCTGATCTACGCTTTGGGCATCCGTCAGGTGGGGGCAAAAACCGGCAAGGTGCTTGCTTCCGCTTTCGGGAATCTGGACGGCCTGATGGCCGCGTCTGTGGAGGAACTGACGGAGGTTCCCGACGTGGGCGCGGTCACCGCCGAGAATATCTATCAGTGGTTCCGGCAGGAGCAGTCCGCGCATATGGTAGAGCGTCTGCGGCAGGCAGGTGTCAATTTTGAAAGCAAACGGGTCATCACCGACGCCCGCTTCGCCGGAAAGACCTTTGTGCTTACCGGTGCGCTGAGCAAATTCACACGGGAGGAAGCCACGGAGAAAATCGAGCTTCTGGGCGGCAAAGCGTCCGGCTCCGTGTCGAAAAAGACCAGCTTCGTGGTGGTTGGCGAAAACGCCGGTTCCAAGGAGCGCAAGGCAAGAGAGCTGGGAATTCCCATCCTCACAGAAGACGAATTCCTGGAAATGATGCAATAAACAGAAACGCTGCAAAGGATTTATCCCTTGCAGCGTTTTTCGTATGTAATCGTTTGATACTATTTCCTGATTAAAATCTTTGATTTTAATCAGGAAGGCATCGCCTAATGGCGCTGCCAGTTTTGTGATTTATAAGGAAAGAAATCACAAAACAAGTCTCATATGAACTCCTCGCCCTTCGGGCAATTAAAATCTTTTCTAAAGATTTTAATTGGAGTTCAGTATGACAATCATGCGTAGGTCTTGATGATTCCCAGCGCAATCTCCCGTCTGGTCGTGCAGCGATCCATGGCCTGCTTTTCGATGTGGCGGTGGGCTTCGGCCTCGGTCATTTTCAGCTGCTCGATGAGCAGCCATTTTGCCCGGTTCACCAGGCGGATTTCCTCCATCTTTTCTTCCACAGAGGTGGCCTTTTCCTCCATGCGTCTCAGGCGTTCCCGGGCGGAAACGAGCCATTTCAGGCTTTGGTTCAGCAGCAGAGCGGACGTGGGCTTTGCCAGCGTGAACACGCCCTGAGCGGTGAGCCTGGCTTCCACCTCGTCGTAAACCTCCGACTTTGCCAGCAGCAGCGCCACGGTACCGGACTGATTGCAGGCGTCGATGGCGAAGCGGGTGCCGAAATCGTCGGGCAGGGGGGCGTTGATGATCACAAGATCGTAGGTCTTGTTCACCATCTCCCGCCGCGCCGCGGCAATATTGCCCACGAAACGAACCGGATAATACTCCGAACCAGGGAGCATTGCGGCAAAGGCTTCGTTGAATTTCTGCGCGGCGGACACCACCAGAACGCTGTACGTCTGGTCGCTGAAAACCATAAATGCTCCCTCCTTTCAGAGTTTCACAAGGATTATCGCTTGGTAAAGAACTCAATCAGGGACTGGGGAAGGTGCTGGGAAATAAAGCTACTGCCGGCGGCGCACTTTTCCGCATCAGCCAGCGATAGGGGAAGGGTCGCTAGGGTCAGGTTTCTGGAATCCGCCGTGTGGAGGTTGACATTGCAGGCTTCCGGGAGGGCAATGTTGTTTTCGATTCCGGAAAGCCCCGCCCAGATCAGCAGCGCGAAGGCAAGATAGGGGTTGGCGGTGCAGTCGGGGCTGCGCAGCTCGAAGCGCCGGTATTCGCCGGAGGCGGCGGGAACGCGAATGAGCTGGGAGCGGTTGTTGCTCGACCAGGAAATATACTTCGGCGCTTTGTGTGCGCCAAGGCGGCTGTAGGACGGCTCGGTGGGGTTGAGAAACAGGGTCATGTCCGTGATCTTATCCAGAATACCGCCCATCGCCCGGTGCATAAGCTTTTCCGCGCCGCCCTGAACGGACATATTGATGTGAAATCCGCTGCCAGGCCGTCCCTCCAAAGGCTTGGGGGAGAAGTCCGCGTACAGCCCGTTTCGGGCGGCAATGGTTTTGACGACAGTGAGGAAGGTAACGGCGTTGTCCGCGGCGGACAGGGGATCGGAATAGCGGAAATCCACCTCGTTCTGGCCGGGGCCTTCCTCATGGTGGGAGGATTCCGGCTGAATGCCCATCCGCTCCAGGGTCAGGCAGATTTCCCGGCGGACGTTTTCACATCTGTCCTCCGGCGCGACATCCATATAGGTGGCCTGATCGTAGGGAACATCCGTCACCTCGCCGTTTTCGTCCAGACGGAACAGATAGAATTCCAGCTCGGAACCGAAGGAGAAGGTGAAGCCTGCTTTCGCGGCGTCGGCAACGGCCTGCTTGAGAATGCCCCGGGTATCATGGGCAAAGGGCGTGCCGTCCGGGTGGGTGATGGAGCAGAACATCCGCACCACGCTCCCATGCTCCGGCCGCCATGGCAGCAGGGCAATGGTGGAAGCGTCGGGATGGAGAAACAGGTCGGAATTCACCTCGTCGCCGAAGCCCGCGATGGCGGAAGCGTCGATGGCAATGCCGTACTTGAAGGCACGTTCCAGCTCGTGGGGCATGATGGAGATATTCTTGGGTCTGCCGAAGCAGTCGCAGAACGCAAGGCGGATGAACTTCACGTCCTCCTCCTGAATGAATTGTATGACCTCCTGAGGCGTATATTTCATACAGCAACCAACCTTCCTGCCCGATACGCGGTAAAATTCAAACAAATTAAGTCAGATTAAAAGGAAAAGCAACGGGATTCTCCCGGAAAAGCCAAAACTTCCCGGAAAGCCTATGCTTCCGAAATTATTATATTCAATTTATCGGGCCTTGTCAATCTGTCCAAAGACAAAAAACTTTTTTTGTGCAGGGTGTTGACAAATGGGAAAAGATGGTGTAGAATGCCCACTGTGAAGGCAAGGACGTCTCCGAGTGTATACTCATCGCGTCCTTGCCGTCTTTTTTTATTTTCGGCGGTTCGGGCGGGCATTCCCGGAACGACAAATTTCAAAAAGGAGCGTTTGTTATGAGTACTGTTTCTGATTATTTCGGCTGTCTGGTATTTGATGACCGGGTGATGAAGGCCAATCTTTCCGCCGACGTATACGCGTCACTGCGCAGAACCATCGACGAGGGTGCGAAGCTGGACGCTTCCGTCGCCAATGCGGTAGCCGCTGCCATGAAGGACTGGGCTGTCGCCCACGGTGCGACCCACTATACCCACTGGTTTCAGCCGCTGACCGGCATCACCGCCGAAAAGCATGACAGCTTCATTTCTCCTGCTCCCGACGGCGGCGTTATTATGGATTTCTCCGGCAAGGAGCTGATCAAGGGCGAGCCTGACGCCAGCTCTTTCCCCTCCGGCGGCCTGCGCGCCACCTTTGAGGCCCGTGGCTACACCGCCTGGGACCCCACCTCCTACGCATTCATCAAGGGCAAGACTCTTTGCATCCCCACGGCCTTCTGCTCCTACGGCGGCGAAGCGCTGGATAAGAAGACCCCGCTGCTACGCTCCATGGAGGCCCTGAACCGTCAGGCTCTGCGAATTCTGAAGCTCTTCGGCAACACCGACGTCAAGTGCGTCCGCACCAACGTCGGCCCCGAGCAGGAATATTTCCTTGTGGATAAGGAAATGTACGAGCAGCGCAAAGACCTGATCTTCACCGGCAGAACCCTGTTCGGCGCCAAGTCCCCCAAGGGGCAGGAGATGGATGATCATTACTTCGGCGTCATCAAGCCCCGCGTCGCGGCCTACATGGAAGACCTGAACGAAGAGCTGTGGAAGCTGGGCATCCTTGCCAAGACCGAACATAACGAGGTCGCCCCCGCCCAGCACGAGCTGGCTCCCATTTACACCACCACCAACATCGCCACCGACCACAACCAGCTGACCATGGAGATCATGCAGAAGGTCGCGGCAAAGCACGGTCTGGTGTGCCTACTGCATGAGAAGCCCTTCGCCGGTGTCAACGGCTCCGGCAAGCACAACAACTGGTCCATGGCCACCGATACCGGCGTGAACCTGCTGTCTCCCGGCGAGACGCCCTATGAGAACGCCCAGTTCCTGCTGTTCCTGTGCGCGGTCATCAAGGCCGTGGACGATTATCAGGATCTGCTCCGCCTGAGTGTGGCTACCGCCGGCAACGATCACCGTCTGGGCGCCAACGAAGCGCCTCCCGCCGTGGTTTCCATCTTCCTGGGCGACGAGCTGATGGGCATTCTGGACGCCATCGAGAACGACACCCCCTACAGCGGCACAAAGAAGACCACCATGAAGCTGGGCGTGGACGTTCTGCCCCGCTTCCCCAGAGATACCACCGACCGGAACCGTACTTCTCCCTTCGCCTTTACCGGCAACAAGTTTGAGTTCCGTATGCTGGGTTCCTCCAATTCCATCGCCTGTGCCAACATCATGCTCAACGCCGCCGTGGCCGAGTCCCTGAAGATCTACGCTGACCGCCTGGAAGGCGCGGAGGACTTTGAGACCGCCCTGCACGACATGATCAAGAAGACCATCAAGGATCACAAGCGCATCATCTTCAACGGCAACGGCTACGACGCCACCTGGATCAAGGAGGCCACCGAGGTTCGCGGTCTGTGCAACTACCCCACGACCCCCGATTGTATGCCCCACCTGCTGGATAAGAAGAACGTGGATATGCTCACCGCCCACAAGATTTACTCCGTTTCCGAGATGCAGGCGCGGTGCGACATTATGCTGGAAAACTACTGCAAGGCCGTCATCATCGAGGCCAACACCATGGTGGACATGGCGAGAAAGCAGATTCTCCCTGCGGTGGAGGGCTACGCCTCCGAGCTGGCCGCATCCTTGGCCGCAAAGAAGGCCGTTGCCCCCAATCTGGCCTGTGCTTATGAGACCGGCCTTGTCACCAAGCTGTCCGGCCTGACCGACCAGATTGCTGAGAAGACCGACGAGCTGGAATCCGCCGTTCTGGAGCTGAAGAATGCGGAGAATGTGAAGGAAGAGTCCTTCGCCATCCGGGATACCATCCTCGGCAAGATGGCAGCCCTCCGGGCTGTGGCGGACGAGGCGGAGACCCAGACCTCTTCCGATTATTGGCCGTTCCCCACCTACGGCGAATTGCTGTTTGGTGTAAAGTAACAGCCATCAAGGGGACTGACCACCCCCGGTATCAGAGAAAAAGAGAACCCATGGGAGAGCCGCAAGGCTCTCCCGCGGGCTATTTGAGGAGGAATTCCTATGTGTTCCATCATTGGCTACTGCGGCAAGCCCATCGATTTGACCGCGTTTCAGGCAGGCTTCGCAAGAACGGTTTCCCGAGGCCCCGACGATTCCCGCGTCATCGACGTAGGGCAGGGGATACTCGGCTTTCACAGACTTTCCATCATGGGTCTTCACCCGGAAGGAATGCAGCCTTTTGGCCTGAACGGCAGCTGGGTGGTCTGCAATGGCGAGATTTACGGCTTTGAAAAGCTCAAACAGGAGCTTTCCAGGGACTACACCTTTACCAGCGAGTCCGACTGCGAAGTGCTGCTGCCCATGTACGAAAAGTACGGCGTCGGCATGTTTGAAAAGCTGGACGCGGAATTTGCCTGTATCATTTACGACGGCAAGCAGAAGGAGTTCATCGCCGCCCGTGACCCCATCGGCATCCGCCCGCTGTATTACGGCTACGACGGAAACGGCACGATCCTGTTTGCCAGCGAACCGAAAAATCTGGTAGGGCTGGTTGGCAAAATCCTGCCGTTTCCTCCGGGACACTATTACTGCGACGGGAAATTCGTCTGCTACTGCGACATCGCGACGGTAGACCATGTGCTTCCCGATGACCTGGAAACGGTCTGTGCCAATATCCACGACAAGCTGGTCGCCGGTGTGAAGAAGCGGCTGGTGGCCGACGCCAAGGTCGGCTTCCTGCTCAGCGGCGGACTGGATTCCTCTCTGGTGTGCGCCATCGCCGCCCGGGAGAGCGAAAAACCCATCCGCACCTTTGCCATCGGCATGAGCGAGGACGCCATCGATCTGAAATACGCGAAACAGGTCGCGGACTACATCCACAGTGACCATACCGAGGTCATCATCTCCAAAGAGGACGTTCTTGCCGCGCTGGAACCGGTGGTGGAGCTGCTGGGAACCTTCGACATCACCACCATCCGCGCCAGCATCGGCATGTATCTGGTGTGCAAGGCCATTCATGAGACCACCGACATCCGGGTGCTGCTCACCGGCGAGATCTCCGACGAGCTGTTCGGCTATAAGTATACCGACTTCGCCCCTTCCGCCAAGGCGTTTCAGGAGGAAGCCCAGAAGCGCATCCGGGAGCTGCACATGTACGACGTGCTCCGGGCAGACCGGTGCATCAGTGTCAATTCTCTGGAAGCACGGGTACCTTTCGGCGATCTGGACTTTGTCAAATACGTCATGGCCATCGATCCGGAGATGAAGCTGAACAAGTACGGGAAGGGCAAGTATCTGCTGCGCCACGCCTTTGAAAAGGGCGATTACCTGCCCCACGACATTCTCTGGCGGGAAAAGGCGGCTTTCTCCGACGCCGTGGGTCACTCCATGGTGGACTATCTCAAGGAATATGCCGAAACCGTTTACACCCAGGAGGAATTTGAGGAAAAACGGGCAAAATATACCCATGCCCAGCCGTTTACCAAAGAGTCCCTGCTTTACCGGGAGATTTTTGAGAAATACTATCCGGGGCAGAGCCAGATGATCGTGGACTTCTGGATGCCCAACAAATCCTGGGAGGGCTGCAATGTGAACGACCCCTCCGCCCGCGTCCTTGCCAACTACGGCGACAGCGGGAAATAACCGGATTTCCCGTGTCCCCGCGGGCAGACAAAAGTTCCAATTTTTGCCCCGCAAAAGCGGCACATATCGTGGAAATGATGATTGCGTTCCGCCACATATTGTGGTATTCTAAAGAGTGTGAGATGGGGGCCGCAGTGGGCTGCCGCCGTTTCCTGAAACCGACAATGAATACACATATGGAGGTAAACACAAATGGAGAAATTGCAGCAGCTGTATGAGGGCAAGGCCAAAAAGGTTTTCGCCACCGACGATCCCGAACTCCTGATCGTGGATTACAAAGACGACGCCACCGCCTTCAACGGGCTGAAAAAAGGCACCATCGCGGGCAAGGGCGTCATAAACAACCAGATGAGCAACCGCCTGATGGCTTACCTGGAAAAGCAGGGCATTCCCACCCACTTTGTCAAGGAGCTGTCCGAGCGGGAAACCCTGGTGAAGAAGGTTTCCATCGTTCCCCTGGAAGTCATCGTCCGCAACATCGCTGCCGGTTCCTTCTCCAAGCACTACGGCGTGGAGGAAGGCGTTGTGTTCGAGCGGCCCACCATTGAGTTCTCCTATAAAAATGACGAGCTGGGCGACCCGCTGCTCAACACCTATCATGCCCTGGCTCTGAAGCTGGCGACCCCCGAAGAAATCAAAACCATTGAAGACTACTCCTTCCGGGTCAACGACGCGCTGAAAGCCTTCTGGCTGACCTGCGGCGTGACTCTGGTGGATTTTAAGCTGGAATTCGGCCGCCTGTCCGACGGCACCATTGTTCTGGCTGACGAGATCAGCCCCGACACCAGCCGTCTGTGGGACAGCAAGACCCATGAGAAGCTGGACAAGGATCGTTTCCGCCGCGACATGGGCGGCGTGGAAGAAGCCTACGCCGAGATTATGAAGCGTCTGGAAGAGCACCTGAAATAACCGTATTCTACAGGACGGAGGACCCCCTCCGCCCTGTAAACGTGCTGTCATCAACGATCCTTACAACTTTAGAATCGGAGGAAATCCAAAATGGCTAATACTGTAATCGTCGGCATCAACTGGGGTGACGAGGGAAAGGGACGCATGGTCGATCTGCTGACCGAGAACTATGACATCGTCATCCGCTATCAGGGCGGTGGCAACGCCGGCCATACCGTCATCAATGAGCATGGCAAATTTGCCCTGCATCTGCTGCCCTCCGGCATTTTCCGGGAGGGTGTTGTAAATATTCTGGGAAACGGCGTCGCCGTTGACCCGGAAAACCTGTGGCAGGAAATGCAGGATGTCACCGGCAAGGGCGTGCCCATCACCCCGGACAACCTGAAAATCAGCGACCGGGCGTCTCTGCTGCTGCCCTGGCACCGTCTCCAGGACGGTCTGGAGGAAGCCCGTCTGAAAGATAAAAAATACGGCTCCACCAAGCAGGGCATTGCGCCTTTTTACTCCGATAAATACCAGAAAAAGACCATTATGGCGGGTGAACTCCTGCATTCCGAGCATCTTTATGAGCATTTGCAGGACTTGCTGGAGTGGAAGAACCTGACCCTCACCGGCGTTTACGGCGCTGAGCCTGTCACCATGGACGAGCTGAAAGCGTGGATGGACAATTACTGCGAGAAGATCAAGCCCTTCATCTGCGACACCGGTGTCTATCTGCGCAAGGCGCAGGCGGAAGGGAAGAAGATTCTGTTTGAAGCCCAGCTGGGCGCGCTGCGGGATCTGGACTACGGCATTTACCCTTACACCACTTCCTCCAACGCCATTGCCGCTTACGCCCCTGTGGGTTCCGGTCTGCCCACCGCCAAAATCGACGAGGTTATCGGCGTTGTGAAAGCCTATTCCACCTGCGTGGGCGAAGGCCCCTTCGTCTGCGAAATGTTCGGCGCTGAGGCGGATGCCCTTCGGGAAGCGGGCTTCGAGTACGGCGCGAAGACCGGCCGTCCCCGCCGGGTTGGCCCCATCGACCTGGTTGCCACCCGCTACGGCGTTCAGGTGCAGGCCGCGACCAACATTGCCCTGACCAAGCTGGACGTGCTGAGCTATCTGGATAAAATCCCCGTCTGCGCCCACTATGAGCTGAACGGGGAAGTGATCGACGAGTTCCCGTTCCCCACGCTGCAAAGCAGCGCCAAGCCTGTGATGGAATACATGGAGGGCTGGAAGTGCGACATTTCCGGCGTGCGCAAGTGGGAAGATCTTCCCGAAGCGGCGCGGAACTACGTGCAGTACGTGGAAGAAAAGATCGGCTGCCGCATCGGCTACGTTTCCGTAGGCCCGGAGCGGGACAGCATCATCCTTCGCTGAGCAGGGGGGCAGACTATGACGGACAAGTACGAATCCCCCTTAAGCTCCCGGTACGCTTCCGACTACATGCTGAACCTGTTTTCCCAGCAGAAGCGGATTGAAGTCTGGCGGAAACTCTGGATCTCTCTGGCAAAAGCCGAGCATTCTCTGGGACTGCCCATCACCGAAAAGCAGATCGAGGAGCTGGAAGCCCACATCACGGACATCGACTTCGCCTGTGCCGCGGCGCGGGAAAAGGAAGTCCGTCACGACGTGATGGCGCACGTGTATACCTACGGCAAGGCCGCGCCCTCCGCCGCCGGTATCATCCATCTGGGCGCCACCAGCTGCTATGTCACCGATAACGCCGACATCGTTCTCTACCGGGACGGCCTGAAATACCTCCGGGGAGAGCTGCTGAAGGTCATCGCCAACCTTTCCCGTTTCGCGGAAACGTACAAGGCGACCCCCACTCTGGGCTACACCCATTATCAGCCCGCCCAGCTGGTCACAGTTGGCAAGCGGGCGACGCTGTGGATGCAGGATCTTGTCAGCGATCTGGTGGAGCTGGATTTTGTCGTGGAAACCATGAAATTCCTGGGCTGCCGGGGGACTACCGGCACGGAAGCGAGCTTCCTCGAGCTGTTTGACGGGGATACGACGAAAATTGACGAGATGAACCGCCGCATCAGCGCGGACTTTGGTTTTACCCAGTGCTTCGACGTCTGCGGCCAGACCTATCCCCGGAAGCTGGACAGCCGCATCCTGAACTGCCTTTCTTCCATCGCCCAGAGCTGCTACCGGATGGCAAACGACATTCGGCTTTTACAGCACGACCGTCAGGTGGAAGAACCCTTTGAAAAGAACCAGATCGGTTCCTCCGCTATGGCTTATAAGCGCAACCCCATGCGCTCCGAGCGTATCTGCTCTCTGTCCCGCTATCTGATGGCGGACGCGCTGAACGCTCCCATGACCGCCTCCACCCAGTGGCTGGAGCGCACATTGGACGATTCCGCCAACCGGCGTATCTCCATGCCCGAGGGCTTCCTCTGCGCCGACGCCATTCTCAGGCTGGCACAGAACGTCACCGACGGTCTGCACGTGAACGAAAAGATTGTGGAGAAGACCGTGCGGGAGTACCTGCCCTTCATTGCCACGGAAAATCTGATGATGGAGGGCGTCAAGCGGGGCGGTGACCGTCAGCAGCTCCATGAGATTATCCGCACCTGCTCCATGGACGCCACGGCCAAGATGAAAAACGGCGAGAGCTGGGATCTTCTGGCCGATCTGGCCGGCCATCCGGAATTCGGCATGACGAAGCAGGAGATGGAAGCCGTTCTCGACCCCATGCTGTACACCGGCCGGTGTGCGGAGCAGGTGGAAAGCTATGTGAAAAAAGTAGCCCCCCTGATCGCCGGTATTGACCGCGAACAGGCGGAGATCAACATTTAACCGGCGGGCAGGGAAGGAGAGAGCCACTGTATGCAAGAAAAAATCCTGATTCTGGACTTTGGCGGACAGTACAATCAGCTGATCGCCCGGCGGGTGCGGGAGCAGAACGTCTACTGCGAGATCAAGCCCTACACCACGACCCTGGACGAGATTCGCGCCTTTGCGCCCATGGGCATTATTTTCACCGGCGGCCCCAACAGCGTGTATCTGGAAGAATCTCCCCACGTTGATCCGGAAGTGTTCCGGCTGGGCGTTCCCATCCTGGGCATTTGCTACGGCTGCCAGCTGATGGCTCACACCCTGGGCGGTCAGGTCACTGCCGCGCAGGAGGATACCGCCCGGGAGTACGGCAAGACCGTCACCTATTACGATACCGGCTGCAAGCTGTTCAAGGGCATCCCCGAGCAGGCCATTTCCTGGATGAGCCATGGCGACTACATGGCGAAGGTGCCGGAGGGCTTTGCGCTGGTCGCCCACACCGACGCCTGCCCCAATGCCGCCATTGCCGATGAGAGCCGGGGCTTCTACGGCGTTCAGTTCCATCCGGAGGTGAACCACACCAAGTTCGGCAGCCAGATGCTGCGCAACTTCCTCTACGAGGTCTGCGGCGCCAAGGGCACCTGGACGATGGGGGATTTCTGCAAAAATACCGTGGCACAGCTCCGGGACACCATCGGCCCCAAGGGGCGTGTGCTGCTGGCGCTGTCCGGCGGCGTGGATTCCTCCGTCCTGGCGGCGCTGCTGGCCGAAGCGGTAGGGGATCGTCTGACCGCCGTCTTTGTCGATCACGGCTGTATGCGCAAAAATGAAGGCGACGAGGTGGAAGCCGCCTTTGCCAAATGGAACATCCACTTTGTCCGTGTGGACGCGGAAAAGCGCTTCCTGGACAAGCTCAAGGGCGTGGAAGACCCCCAGCGCAAGCGCCAGATCATCGGCGCGGAGTTCGGATATGTATTTCTGGATGAAGCCGTGAAATTCGGCATCACCAAGGAGGACTTTTTCGCCCAGGGCACCATCTATCCCGACGTCATCGAGTCCGGCGCGGGAGATGCCGACGTGATCAAGAGCCACCACAATAAGCTCCTGCCCAGAGAGGTCATTGAGCAGTTCAAGGCCGTTCTGGAGCCGCTGGATCACCTGTTCAAGGACGAGATCCGGCTGCTGGGCAAGGAATTGGGGCTTCCCGATTATCTCGTCCACCGTCAGCCCTTCCCGGGCCCCGGTCTTGCCATTCGGATTTTGGGCGACGTGACGAAAGAAAAGCTGGACATTCTCCGGGAGGCGGACTTCATCTTCCGGGAGGAGATCGCCAAGGCCGACCTTGGAGACATTTGCAGCCAGTATTTCGCAGTCCTTACCAATGCCAGAAGCGTCGGTGTCATGGGCGACGGCCGCACCTACGAAAACGTCCTTGCCCTTCGCAGCGTCACGACCAGCGACTTCATGACCGCGGAGTGGACGCGGATTCCCTACGAGGTGCTGGATCGCGCCTCTGTGCGGATCGTCAACGAGGTGCCCCACATCAACCGCATTGTGTACGACATCACAAGCAAGCCCCCGGCGACGGTGGAATGGGAGTAAAAAGCCGCTGTAGGAAGATACGACAAGGAGGTCTATTATGTGTGGGATCGTAGGATTTACAGGCACGCAGAACGCCGCGCCGGTACTGCTGGACGGACTTTCAAAGCTGGAATACCGGGGCTATGATTCCGCCGGAATTGCGGTGGTGCAGGGGAACCGAATCGCCATCAGCAAGGTCACGGGACGCATTCAGAACCTTCGGGAAAAGACAGGCGACGGGCGGCTGGTTCCCGGTACCACCGGAATCGGCCACACCCGCTGGGCGACGCACGGCGCGCCCAACGACATAAACGCCCATCCCCATGCCAGCAACGACGGGAAATTTGCCGTCGTTCACAACGGCATCATTGAAAACTACATGGAGCTTCGGGAGGAACTCGTCCGGAAGGGCTATCATTTTGAGAGCGAGACGGACACGGAAGTCATCGTCCATCTGATTGAAATGTACTATGCCGGGGATTTCCGGAAAGCCGTCATGAAGGCATCCTCCCGGCTGGTTGGCTCCTACGCGCTGGGGATCGTCTGCACGGACGCACCAGACACTGTTCTGGCCGTCCGGGAGGCAAGCCCTCTGATTCTCGGCGTGGGCATCGGAGAAAATTTCTTTGCTTCCGACGTCACCGCGCTGGTGGCGCACACCCGGAACGTCATTTATCTGGAGGACGGCGAGCTGGCAGAGCTGACACCGGATTCCATTCAGGTCTACGACTGCTCCGGCCACGCCATCACCAAGAAGGCCAGCCGCATCACCTGGGACATCCAAGCGGCGGAAAAGGGCGGCTACGACCACTTCATGCTCAAGGAGATCATGGAGCAGCCCCGGGCGGTGGAAGCAACCATCACTCCCAGAATCCGGAACGGGGAGATTGTACTGGATGACCTGAACATTGATCTTTCCCAAATCAACAAAATCGTCATTACCGCCTGCGGCTCGGCCTATTATGCCGGGTGCGCGGGGAAATATACCATCGAGAAGCTGTGCCGGATCCCCGTGACCACGGAGCTGGCGAGTGAGCTTCGCTACGCAGATCCCCTGATCGACGGGCATACGCTGCTCATCGTCCTGTCCCAGTCCGGCGAGACAGCGGACACCATCGCCGCCATGAAGGAATGCCAGCGCCGGGGTGCGAAGGCACTTGCCATCGTGAACGTGGTGGGCAGCACCATTGCGAAAATTGCCGACTACACCCTGTACACCTGGGCAGGCCCGGAAATTGCCGTGGCCACCACAAAGGGATACACCACCCAGCTGACGGTGCTGTACCTGTTTGCCCTGTACGCGGCAAAATCCCTGGGAACCGTTGAAGCAAAGGAATACAAGCGGCTGCTCACGGCGCTGCGTTCTCTGCCGAAGCAGATGCAGACGGCGCTGGACATGAATCCCGCCATTCCCGCTCTGGCAAAGAAATACCACGGCAGCCCCTCCATGTTCTTCATCGGAAGAAACACCGACTACGCTGTCGCCCTGGAAGGGGCGCTGAAGATGAAGGAAATCTCCTACATCCACGCGGAATCCTACGCGGCTGGCGAGCTGAAGCACGGCACCATCGCCCTGATTTACGAGGGACAGCCGGTAATTGCCCTGTGCTGCAACGATTCGGTCATGGAGAAGACCATGAGCAACATCGTGGAGGTCAAGGCGCGGGGCGCGGAGGTGCTCGCGGTGGCCTTCAAGGGGAACGGGAAGATCGTTTCTCTGGCCGACGACATGATCTTTGTGCCGAAAATCGACCCGCTGCTGTGCGCAGTGGCCGAGATCGTCCCGCTGCAGCTGCTGGCCTATTATGTGGCCAAAGAAAACGGCTGTGATATCGATAAACCGAAAAACCTGGCAAAATCCGTTACAGTAGAGTAAAGGAGAGATCACCAATGACGAAATACATCTTTGTGACTGGCGGCGTGGTTTCCGGTCTGGGCAAGGGCATCACCGCGGCGTCCCTCGGTCGTCTTCTCAAGGCGCGGGGACTGAAGGTCGCCGCCCAGAAGCTGGATCCCTACATCAACGTTGACCCCGGCACCATGAGCCCCTACCAGCACGGCGAGGTCTATGTCACCGAGGACGGCGCGGAAACCGACCTGGATTTGGGTCACTATGAGCGCTTCATCGACGAAGACCTGAACAAGTTCTCCAACCTGACCACCGGAAAGGTGTACTGGAACGTGCTGAACAAGGAGCGCCGGGGCGAGTATCTGGGTTCCACGGTTCAGGTCATTCCCCACGTGACCAACGAGATCAAAGAGTTCGTCTACAGCGTCGGCCGGAAGACCGACGCGGATGTGGTCATCACCGAAATCGGCGGCACCATCGGCGATATCGAGTCCCAGCCCTTCCTGGAGGCAGTGCGCCAGATCGCCCTGGAAGTAGGGAAGGAGAACAGCCTGTTCATCCACGTGACGCTGGTACCGTTCCTCCGTGGCTCCGACGAGCATAAATCCAAGCCCACCCAGCACTCCGTCAAGGAGCTGCAGGGCATGGGCGTCAAGCCGGATATTATCGTCCTGCGCTGCGACGAGCCGCTGGAACCCTCCATTTTCCAGAAGATCAGCATGTTCTGCAACGTCAAGCCGGACTGCGTCATTGAGAATATCACTCTGCCCGTGCTGTACGAAGCCCCGCTGATGCTGGAAAAGTCCAATCTGTCCGGCATTGTCTGCCGGGAGCTGGGTCTGGAAACGCCCAAGCCCGAACTGACGGAATGGGTTCACATGGTGGAGCGGATCCGGAACAGCAGCAAGCATGTCACCATCGGCCTGGTTGGCAAATACGTCCAGCTCCACGACGCCTATCTCTCCGTGGCGGAAGCTCTGCGCCATGCGGGCTACGCCCTGGACGCCGTGGTGGACATCCAGTGGATCGATTCGGAAACGCTGACGGAGGAAACCGTCAATGAGAAGCTGTCCCACCTGGACGGCATCATCGTTCCCGGCGGCTTTGGCGGCCGGGGCATCGAGGGCATGATTCTCGCGGCGAAGTACGCCCGGGAGAAGAAGGTGCCTTATTTCGGCATCTGCCTCGGTATGCAGATCGCCGTCGTTGAGTACGCCCGGAATGTTGCCGGTCTGGCGGACGCCAATTCCGGCGAATTCGACCCGGTGAGCGAGCACAAGGTCATCGACTTCATGCCCGGACAGAGCGACGAAGTGGACAAGGGCGGTACGCTGCGCCTTGGCGCTTATCCCTGCGTCATCACCCCGGATACCACCATGGCGCGGTGCTACGGCGCGGGTCTGATCCACGAGCGCCACCGCCATCGCTACGAATTCAACAATGATTACCGGGACGTTCTGCAAAAGGCCGGACTTACCTTAAGCGGTACCTCCCCGGACGGGCGTCTGGTGGAGACTGTGGAGCTGACCGACCGCCCCTTCCATGTGGGCGTGCAGTACCATCCGGAATTCAAGAGCCGTCCCAACAAGCCCCATCCGCTGTTCCTGGGCTTTGTCAAGGCCAGCCTGGGGGAATAACCATGAGTATCCACGAAGAATGCGGCGTGTTCGGCGTTTACAGCCAGCGTCAGGAGGATGTAGCGAGCCTTGCCTACTACGGGCTGTATTCCCTACAGCACCGTGGGCAGGAGGGCTGCGGCATTGTCGTCAATGATGACGGCGTTTTTGACGGCCATAAGGGTCTGGGGCTGGTGAGCGAGGTGTTCACGGGCAGTGTCATGAAGCAGTTTCCCACGGGGGAAATGGCGGTTGCTCACGCCCGCTACGGCACCACCGGCGGCTCCAATCTGGCAAACTGCCAGCCCATTCAGGTCAATCACTTAAAAGGCAAGCTGGCGCTTGCCCATAACGGTAACTTAAGCAACGCGCTTCAGCTCCGCCGGGAGCTGGAGCTTTCCGGCGCCATTTTCCATACTACCTCCGACACGGAGACCATCGCCTATGTGATCACCCGGGAGCGGATCACCGCCCCCTCCATTCAGGCGGCGGTCAGCCGCGCGGTGGACAGGCTGGAGGGCGCTTTTTCTCTGGTCATGATGTCCTCCACCAAGCTCATTGCGGTGCGTGACCCCCACGGCTTCCGCCCGCTGTGCTACGGAAAAAGGAAGGACGGGACGTATATCGTCGCTTCGGAGAGCTGCGCCCTCCACGCTGTGGGCGCGGAATTCCAGCGGGACATTCTGCCCGGGGAAATTCTGACCTTTGACTGCGACGGCATCCATTCCGATACCAGCCACTGCGGCATTGCGCCCAAGAAGATGTGCATTTTTGAATACATCTACTTTGCCCGGCCGGATTCCGTCATCGACGGTGTCAGCGTTCATGATGCCCGGGTCAGGGCAGGGGAGATCCTTGCGAAAACCCATCCGGTGGACGCGGACATTGTCATCGGCGTGCCGGATTCCGGGCTGGACGCCGCCATGGGCTACGCCCGGGAATCGGGGATTCCCTACGGCATCGGCCTGATCAAGAATAAATACATCGGCAGAACCTTCATCGCTCCGGGGCAAGACCACCGGGTAGACCAGGTCAAGATCAAGCTCAGCCCTGTGGAAAGCGAAGTCCGGGGCAAACGGGTGGTGATGGTGGATGATTCCATCGTCCGGGGCACGACCTCCGGGCGGATCGTACAGCTTCTGCGGGACGCGGGGGCGAAGGAAATCCACATGCGCATCTCCGCGCCGCCCTTCCTGCACCCCTGCTACTATGGCACGGACATCGACTCCCGGGAGCACCTGATCGCCTGCCATCATACCGTGGAGGAAATCGGGGAGATCATCGGCGTTGACAGCCTGGGCTATCTGCCGTTGGGGAATCTGCGTGACCTGTGCGGCGGCGAAGAATATTGCAGCGCCTGCTTTGACGGCGACTATCCCACATCGATTCCCGAGGACACCCGGAAAGACCAGTTTGAGCAGAAGCTTTCCCAGAGAAAGGCCGGTGAAAAGCCATGAATCGGAACTTTGACAGAAAAATCATTCTGGAGGACGGCACCGAATTTTACGGTTACGGCTTCGGTGCCAAGAAAGATGCGCTGGTGGAGCTGGTGTTCAACACCTCCATGGTGGGCTATCAGGAAATCCTCTCCGACCCTTCCTACACCGCGCAGGCCGTGGTCATGACCTACCCCCTGATCGGCAATTACGGCATGTGCGACGACGACTACGAGACGGGCAGACCCACCATCAGCGGTCTGGTCGTCCGGGAATTCAACAGCGAGCCTTCCAACTTCCGCGCCGCGCGGACGCTGGAGGATGTGATGATTCAGTATAACATTGTGGGTATCGCCGGGGTGGATACCCGCCGCCTTGCCCGCCACATCCGGGACGAGGGCACCTGCAAGGCGCTGATCGTGGACGCGCAGACACCCAGCATTGCGTGCCTTGCGGAAATGCGCTCCACCGCTCTGCCCACCGATCAGGTTTCCGTGGTGAGTACGAAATCCCCGTGGATATCCGCTTGTGAAAATCCAAAGCACCGGGTTGTGGCCGTGGACTGCGGTATCAAGCACAACATCATCCGCAGTCTGAACGCCCGGGGGTGTGAAGTGACCATCGTTCCGTGGACAATTACCGCCGAAGAAGTGATGGCCATGCACCCGGACGGCCTGTTCATCTCCAACGGCCCCGGCAACCCGGAGGATGCAAAGCCGGTGATTGCCCTTGTCCGCGCCCTCCGAGGCAAGCTGCCGATTTTCGGCATTTGTCTTGGACATCAGATCATCGCCCTTGCCTACGGCGCGTCCACCTACAAGCTGAAATTCGGCCACCGGGGCGGAAACCATCCGGTGAAAAACCTCCAGACGGGGAAGGTGGAGATCACCTCCCAGAATCATTCCTACGCGGTAAAGGCGGATTCTCTGGAAGGGACCGGCCTGACTGTGACCCACGTCAACCTGCTGGACGGCACGGTGGAGGGGCAGAAGTGCGCCGCCGACCGGATATTCAGCGTCCAGTACCACCCGGAAAGCGCCCCCGGCCCCCAGGACAGCGCCTACCTGTTCGATGAATTCATCGCCATGATGGAGGGAAAGTAACATGCCGAAACGTACCGATTTGAAGAAAATTCTGGTCATTGGCTCCGGCCCCATCGTCATCGGTCAGGCGGCGGAATTCGACTACGCCGGTACCCAGGCCTGTCTCGCCCTGAAAGAGGAAGGCTACGAGGTCATTCTGTGCAACAGCAACCCCGCGACCATCATGACCGACCCCGCTATCGCGGACAAGGTCTATATGGAGCCGCTGACACTGGAATATATCGCCCGTATCGTCCGCTTTGAGCGGCCGGACGCCATCATCCCCGGCATCGGCGGTCAGACGGGACTGAATCTTGCCATGCAGCTGGAAAAAAAGGGCATTCTGAAAGAATGCCACGTGCAGCTGCTGGGAACCCCCAGTGAATCCATCGAGCAGGCGGAGGATCGGGAGCTGTTCAAGGAGCTTTGCCAGCGCCTGGGCGAGCCGGTGCTTCCGTCTCAGATCGCCAATTCCATGGAGGAGGGGATTGCCGCGGCGGAAACCATCGGCTATCCCGTGGTACTTCGCCCCGCCTTCACTCTGGGCGGTACCGGCGGCGGATTTGCCGATAACGAGGAAGAATTCCGGGAAATCATGAAAAACGCTCTGGTGCTGTCTCCCGTCCATCAGGTTCTGGTGGAGAAGAGCATCAAGGGCTTCAAGGAAATCGAATACGAGGTCATGCGGGACGCCAACGACACCGCCATTGCCATCTGCAATATGGAAAACCTAGATCCCGTGGGCATCCACACCGGCGACTCCATCGTGGTCTGCCCCTCCCAGACGCTGACCAACAAGGAATATCACATGCTCCGGGATTCCGCCCTGCGCCTGATCCGGGCGCTGAAAATCCAGGGCGGCTGTAATGTCCAGTTCGCGCTGGACCCCAAGTCTTTCCAGTACTACCTCATCGAGGTCAATCCCAGAGTGTCCCGTTCCTCCGCCTTGGCCTCCAAGGCCTCCGGCTATCCGATTGCCCGGGTTTCCGCGAAAATCTGCGTGGGCATGACGCTGGACGAAATTCGTCTCGCCAACACCTGCGCGGCCTTCGAGCCGGCGCTGGACTATGTGGTCACCAAAATGCCCCGGTTCCCCTTCGACAAATTCTCCGACGCCAACAACCGTCTCGGCACTCAGATGAAGGCCACAGGCGAAACCATGAGCGTCGGCCGCACCTTTGAAGAAAGCCTGCTCAAGGGCATCCGCTCTCTGGAAATTGGTGTGTACCATCTGCACATGGCGAAATTCGACAGCTGGGGCAGGGAAGGCCTGCTGGACTATATCAAAATCGGCACCGACGACCGCATCTACGCCATTGCCCAGCTGCTTCGCGTGGGCGTAAGCGTGGAGGAAATCGTGGAAAAAAGCACCATCGACGCCTTCTTCATCCGCAAGCTGCAAAACATCATTTCCATGGAGCGGGAGCTTTCCGGCGCGGTCATGGACAGCAGCGTGTATTATCAGGCGAAGAAGATGGGCTTCTCCGACCGGGCGGTGGCGCAGATCTGGAACATCCCGGAACGAAAGGTATTCGCCCTGCGTCAGAGCAGTAACATCCGCCCGGTGTACAAGATGATTGACTCCTGCGCCGGGGAATTCGACAGCTATATCCCGTATTTTTACTCCACCTATGAGACGGAAAACGAGTCCGTCGTTTCCGACAAGAAGAAGGTCATCGTCCTCGGCTCCGGCCCCATCCGTATCGGTCAGGGCGTTGAATTCGACTATTCCACCGTCCACGCTATCCAGACCATCAAAAACGCGGGCTATGAGGCCATCATCATCAACAATAACCCGGAAACCGTTTCCACGGATTACACCACCTCCGACAAGCTGTACTTTGAGCCGCTGACGGTGGAGGACGTAATGAACGTGGTGGAGCAGGAGAAGCCCGAGGGCGTCATTGCCTCTCTGGGCGGTCAGACCGCCATCAATCTGGCGCAGCCCCTGACGGATCTGGGCGTGAACATCATCGGCACCGACTGCGCCGCCATCGAAAAGGCGGAAAACCGGGACGCCTTTGAAAAGCTTCTCATTTCTCTGAACATCCCCCAGCCGAAGGGGAAGGCCGTCACCCGCATTGAGGACGGCGTCGCCGCCGCCCGGGAGATCGGCTATCCCGTTCTGGTGCGCCCCAGCTTCGTGCTGGGCGGGCGGGCAATGCAGATCGTCGCCAACGAGGAACAGCTGCGGCATTACCTCCACACCGCCGTGGAGATCGACGCGGACAAACCGGTGCTGGTGGACAAGTATATCCGGGGCAAAGAGGTGGAGATCGACGCCATCTGCGACGGGACGGACGTGTTCGTTCCGGGTATCATGGAGCTGGTGGAGCGCACCGGCGTTCACTCCGGTGACTCCATCTCCGTGTATCCGTCCTTCTCCATTTCCAACAAGGTCAAGGGCATTATTTTGCAGTACGCGAAGAAGCTGGGGCCTGCCATCGGCATTAAGGGACTGTACAACATCCAGTTCATCGTCGATCCGGAGGATCACGTGTATATCATCGAGGTCAACCCCCGTTCCTCCCGCACCGTGCCGTTCCTGAGCAAGGCCACGGGCTACCCGCTGGCGGACATTGCTACGTTGGTGGCGCTGGGTCAGAGCCTGAAGGAGCAGGGCATCGACATGCTGTACCCCGACGAGCAGAAGCGGTACTATGCCAAAGCCCCGGCCTTCTCCTTCTCCAAGCTGCGGGGGCTGGACGCCTACCTGTCCCCGGAGATGAAGTCCACTGGCGAAGCCATCGGCTACGACAACAACCTGACCCACGCGCTTTACAAGGCGATGCAGGCGTCGGGGATGAAGCTGGAAAATTACGGCACCGTATTTGTGACCATCTCCGACGAGGACAAGGAGGAAGCGCTGCCCCTGATCCGCCGGTTTTACCAGCTGGGCTTCAACATTGAGGCTACCGTGGGCACCGCGGTTTTCCTGCGCCAGCACGGCATCAAGACCCGCGTCCGGGCGAAGGTGGACGACGGCTCCGATGAAATTCTCAATTCCATTCGTCAGGGCTACGTCACCTACGTCATCAACACCATGGACGTCCGCTGTGAGGATGTGCATTCCGGCTCCAGCCAGATCCGCCGCTGCGCGGTGGAAAATGGCGTCACCATGCTGACGGCGCTGGACACGGTGCGTGTGCTGCTGGACGTGCTGGAGGAGATCACCCTCGGCATTTCCACCATTGACGCCTGATTCTTTTCCATTTAGAGCCGCCCGACAAGGGCGGCTCCTTTTGTATGCGAAAAATGTCAAGGAAAATATTTCACAAAAGTTTACATAATTCTTGTCCATTTTTCCAAATTGCGGCGGGCAGCGGGGTAGGGTATAATAGCGGCACAAGAGAAGGACGGAGGGAACGCATGAAACGGTGGATACCCATTGGGGTGGTTTTGGTGCTGGTGATTCTGGCTTTTGGGCTGTGCGTCACGGCCTGGAATCCGGGGGAGTTTTCGGGGGACTGGTACTGCGCGGAGACCGGGGAGCTGTTCCGGTTTCAGGACGGGCTGGTCAGCTGCGAGCAACATAATCTGCTCAGCGGCACCATTGATGCCATGTGCGGCGCATACTGCTTTGACCGGGGTTCCGTGACGGTTTTCTCTCTGGGGGTAGCCGGGCTGGAAAATCCGCGGCAGCTGTACCTCATACACGGCACCGACGGCGACCGCCTGTGCGGGTCGAAAGACGGCTCCGAAAAAACATATTTTTACCGCAGTCAGCAAGCGGCGCTGGAAAATTAACGAATCCCCTCTGCCCGTTTATTGTGGGCAGAGGGGATTTTCTCAGCTGAAGGGATACTCGGAAAACGGCTTCATGTTCAGTTCGATGGGGTGATATTGGGCGATGTAAGACCGGGCGGTTTCTTCGGAGCAGTTGCTCGACTGGGGATTCTCGCCTTCGACCGCGCGAACCCAGTATTTTTGTACGGAATCCTGAAAAATCTCTTCAATCAATTCCAGCTCCGTACCTTTCATACGGAAAAATGCGTAGTACAGCCCATCCTTTTGGCTGTACATCAGAATGCCACCTTCGCAGACATCGGTTACCGAAGCTTCTGACACCAATACCCGCTTTCCGTCCACAATGGTATGCACAGAAAGGGCGTACTCTGGCTCCGTGCAGCCCGTCGGTATCGTCCACACATTTCTGGCAATCAGCTCCTGTATCCCGTCGCCGTTCAAGTCTATCAGCGCATAGGCAAATTTCCCAGAATCCTCGTACCATTCCAGCGCTTCAGCAATGTACATGGCGTAGGGGTCTGTCCATGAGGGGATGGGCTTCACCGGCTCGCCGTAGCGCTTCATCTGCTGCCGCTCGGGCTGGGTTTCCAGCGGGACATAGGACGCGATGATCGCCTGCGCCTGCTGCTCCGTGATCGCTGTCTGTACCTCCGTTTTGGGATCTTCCACAGGGGAAACGGGCAGGGAATACCAGGAGTCTTCCACCTTTTCCAGCCCTTCCAGATACGTCAGCCCATCGGCTTCCGCCCGAAAATAGTACCGTATTTCGGCAATATTGTCCTTTGTTTTCTCCAGTTCCAGAACATGGTTTTCGCAAACCGTAAAGTACAAATCTGACAGGAAGATGAATTTGCGGAAATCCGCGTACTGATAAGACTCGCCATCCCGCATAGACAAAATTTCAACGACCGATGATCCCTTTCCACCGGGAAGAAGCTCCATCACGCCGTCCCCGTTCAGATCATACAGGGAGTAAAACAGGCCGTCCCGGCTATAGGTGCTATCGGCTGTATCCAGTATCTGCTGAATGTACCGCTCATAGCCCTTGGTGTATAGCTGGGTGTACAGATTTTCGGCGGCTGCCGCGCGCTCCGCCTCGTAGGCCGCCTGAGCTGCCTCCATAAGTGCATCCACCTTGGTCATGTCCGCCGGGTGGGGCTGGATTGAAAAATCAAACTGTTTCGAGATCTGTTCCAGCGCGCTCTGCGTCATCTGCACCTTGGTTCCGCCGTCCCATTTTGACGAAGCAAAGGACACGGTAACAAGGGCATCCTGAAGGTCGGCAATGATCCGCGCCCACTCGTCATTCATCACAAGAAGCACTGTCCTGCCGTCGCTGCGGGTGTAGTTCCACTGGGTGCAGTTTTCCAGGTCGGCAACCTCGTAGTACACAGGGTCAAAATATTCCTTCACGGAATAATAATATTCCGCAAGGTTGTCCTCATATGGCCACTGGTCGGTGTCCGGCTGGAACAGAAGCGCGATATTGAAGGTTCCCTCCGGGTAAAAATAGCCGGCCAAGTATTCCACATCTCCATGGAACACGCCGTCAATGCCCAGTGAGGAAAACAGCACGCTGGATTCATAGGATTGACAGCCAACATCCGGCGACAGCAGCTTCAGATCGTATTTCTGAACGATCTCGTCCAGCTTGTTCACCATTTCCCAGCTGTAGCATCCATAAGGGATATAATATGGGTTGGGGATTCCCAGCTCATTTCTCTCGTTGGTCGTCAGAATGGCGCCGTCCGGGTCGTAGTCCCGGCAAAAGCTGTTCCATTCCGCCAGCGCCTCCTGATTGGCGCCTTGCAGCGTGATCTGGGTTCGCGGGGCGAGGGTCGGCAAGGAAATGACGTCCCCGTTTTCGTCGTAGACCGTCGGCGTAGTGGGGCGGTACTCGGCCACCTTCAAGTCCTGAAGCCGCAGAACATACGCCACCGTGCAGCCCACGAGCAGCAGCATCAGTCCGATCACGGCGGCCACCAGCCAGAGCCTGCGCCGGGGCAGGGGAAGGGGCTTCGCGCCCGCCGTGCCGTCTCGGTATTTCTGGGTTTCCCAGAGGTATGTACCCTTGGCGTCGCCGATCATATCCAATATTTCGTTGGCGTTCACAGCAATTCCTCCTTTTCCAGCATCTGTCTGAGCCTACCTCGGGTGCGGCGGAGCATGGAGGTGACCTTACTGACGGAGAAGCCGAAATGCTCGGCGATGTCCGCGATGGGGTCTAAGTACCAGTACCGGCTCAGGAACACCAGCCGTTCCGTTTCCGGCAGGGATTCCAGAAAGCTGTTGAAGGCCACGGCAAGCTCCTTGCGGTCCATGGCCTTTTCCAGACTGTCCTGAGACGCGCAGTCCTCCAGCTCGTCCAGCGCCAGCGTCACTTCTCCACCGCCCCGCTTGTAAGCGTTCCGGTAGCGCCAGCGGTCAATGGCGAGACGGCGGGTGATTTTGCCGAGAAAGGTGGCGAGAATGGAAGGGCGGCGGGGCGGCATGACGTTCCATGCCGTGAGATAGGTGTCATTCACGCTTTCCTCGGCGTCTTCGTGGTTTGTCAGGATGTTTTTGGCAATCGAAAAGCAGTAGCCGCCGTATTTCTGCGCGGTTTCGGAAATGGCGGTTTCCGACCGCGCCCAATACAGCGCAATGATGTTCTGATCGTCCAATGCAAGCACCTCCTTGTGTCTGTTTGAAGCACCCTTCACTTATCATCACGGAAAAAGAAGGAAAATCTTGCGCGCCGGGAGGAAAATTTTTTGAAAAATATAAGGAGCATTTCCACTGGTTTTCATTCGCCGTTTTTCGGAGGTAGAATCACGGCGAATGTATCCACCATGGCCGCGAACCGCGCGCCATGCCCCTCCGCCGCTTCCATGAAGAATCGGCGGATAATGCGGAAACAGCCGCCCTGTTCATCGGAAACGTAGTCCCGTACTTCTACAGGGGAATTCCATTCGCTGCCGCTGTGCATGGAGAACGTGATTCGGTTGGTTTCTGTGTGTTCCTGAATTTCCCACCGCGTTTCCAGCTCTGCGCGTTCCTGAGAAGCGGCATCTTCATAGGGCATATCCAGATGAACGATTTCGATCTCGCAGGGGGGCAACGAGGTATCCGGCTGGGGATTCATAAGGGCGTCGATCTGCCGTTCCCGTTCTTCTTCCGACAGCTGGGAAAGGTAATCTCCGTAGGCTTCCAGCACCTCTTCCCGGGTCATGGGTTTCTGATACGGGCGAATATAGGTGACGTCTCCATCTTTCACCATTGTGTAGTTGTCAACATCATAGTAAATCGCAAATCCCGGCTGGGGCGTTTCGGCGGTGGCCTGCGGCTCCACGCCGTCTGCCGTGTAATCGCCCTCATACGGCAACCCCTCAATATCCATGGACATCTTTTTCGGCGGGAAAAGGGTTTCGATCAAACTGGAAACCTTTTCCTTCACGTATTCAACGGCCGCCGCGCCGGGTGCGGTGTTCAGGAAAATCGCCAATATCAGAATCAGGGCAATCACCGCTGCCAGTTGCCGCACATAGCGGAAGCGGGACGCTTTTTTGCGGCCCTCGCGCATTTGCTGGGCTTCCAATATGTATTTTCCCCGAACGCCGCCCAGAATGTCCAGCAGTTCCATATCCGTCATACCAGTCCCTCCTCCGTCAACTGCGCATACAGCCGCTTGCGGATACGGAACAGCATGGATTTGACCTTGCTGACCGTAAAGCCGGACTTTTCCGCGATTTCCTCAGTGGAATCCAGATACCAGTAGCGGCAGAGGAACACGCTCCGCTCCGTCTCTTTCAGTGTGCCGAGGAAACGGTTCAGGCTTGCCAGAATTTCCTTCCGGATGGCCGCTTCCTCGGCGCTTTCCGTCCCACTGACGCATTCCCGCAGTTCCTCCAGTGCAAGCTCGATCTGCCCCTCGCCCCGCTTGAAGGCGCGGTGCTTTCTCCATCGGTCGATGGAAAGGTTCCGGGTGATTTTCCCCAGAAATGCTGCCAGCGCCGGGGGACGCCGGGGCGGCATGGCGTTCCACGCGGACAGGTAGGTATCGCTGACGCTTTCCTCCGCGTCCTCCGGATTGGTCAGAATGTTGTAGGCAATGCTGTAGCAGTAGCCGCCGTACTTGGTGTCCGTTTCTTTGATCGCCTGCTCTGAGCGGTCAAAATATAGCTGAATGATCTGATCGTCATTCATTTGCAGTCCTCCTTTTTCTTTCTGAGCATTTCACCTTTCTATACGCAGAAATTTGCTTTTGGTTGCAAATTTATCATAAAAATTTTCTGCCGTCTTTTGATATTGTACCACAGGGGGGATTCAAAGACAAGATTCCGCCCGCAGCGCCCCGCAATACTTTTCCAGCGCGGCCGCCGCTACCGCGCCGTCTGATGCGGCGGTTATGACCTGCCGCAGGGGCTTGACGCAGATGTCGCCCGCCGCATAAAGTCCCTCGACGGAGGCCTTCTGATTTTCGTCGGTTATAATATAGCCCCGTGCATCCCGCTCGGCAATGCCGGAAACCAGCGCTGTATCCGGGGCGTACCCGGCAAAGACAAACACGCCGATGGTCTCGCCATCCGGACTTTGGTAGTCGGTGATCTCTCCGGTAGCGGTATTCTGGTATTGTATACGCCGCAGGCCGTCATCGCCGGAAACCTCCTGCACGACGGTATTGAAAAGAACGGTGATTTTCTCATGGTTTCTGGCCTTGTCCGCCACGGAGGCGGGGCAGGCAAAGTCGTTTTTCCGTATCAGGATGGTCACATGACGGGCAAATTTCGTCAGAAAAACGCTTTCCTCCGCCGCCGTAAAGCCGCCGCCGATCACGAAAACGTCCTTATTCCGGAAAAACGCGCCGTCGCAGGTGGCGCAGTAGGAAACGCCGCGCCCTCTGAATTCTTTCTCGCCCCGGAAGCCCGCCATTTTCGGCTGTGCCCCGGTGGCCAGAAGCACGCCCAGGCAGCGAAAATCCCCCGCAGAGGTTTTCACGGTTTTCTCTGCATCGAAAAGGGACAACTCCCGCGCCTCCGCGATCAAAAATTCCGCGCCAAAGTCCTCCGCCTGACGGCGCATGGTATCGGTAAGCTCCATGCCGCTGGTCTTCGGCACGCCGGGGTAGTTTGCCACCTCGTTGGTAAGGGCAATCTGCCCGCCGTATCCCCGTTTCTCCAGTACAAGCGTCCGACAGCCAGCCCGTGCGAGGTACAATGCCGCTGTCAGTCCCGCCGGGCCGCCGCCGATAACGATAACATCGTAAAGCTTTTCGTTCATCACGGGAAAACTCCCTCTTTCATAGGTAATATATTGTAAGTGTGCGCCGTCCGGCCAAAATCATACTATGCAGAAAGGGGGGCGGCTCAGCGCCGCTCCCCAGATGTTTACATGTCCAGTGCCGGGTTCATAAAGTACACATTCTTCTGATCCAGCTTTTCCCGAAGCAGCTGCACCGCCTCGCCGAAGCGCTGGAAATGCACGACCTCCCGTTCCCGCAGAAATTTGATAACGTCGTTCACATCCGGGTCGTCGGAAAGCCGCAGAATGTTGTCATAGGTCACCCGCGCCTTCTGTTCCGCCGCCATATCCTCCACAAGATCGGCCATGGGGTCACCCTTCACCGCCATGGATGCGGCATTCCAGGGGGAACCGGAAGCGGCGGTAGGGTAGACCCCCGCGGTGTGATCCACGAAATAGGGCGCAAACGCCGAATCCTGCATCTGAGAATCCTTCAGATTCCGCGTCAGCTGATGGACAATCGCGCCGATCATTTCCAAATGCCCCAGTTCTTCCGTCCCGATGTCCGTCAACAATCCTTTCAGCTCGTCAAAGGGCATGGCATAGCGCTGGGACAGATACCGCAGGGACGCCCCCAATTCGCCGTCGGGGCCGCCGTACTGGGAAATGATGATGGCGGCAAGCCGGGGATTCACCGCGGCAATTTTCACCGGATATTGCAGCTTCTTATCATATACAAACATGGTTACGCCTCCTTATTCGTCGTGTATTCCCACGGCCACGGGTCATCCAGCCATTGGTAGCTCTCGGATGTCTGCGGCGTACCGTGATTCAGGGGGCCAAAGCATTTCTGATATTCCCCACGCACCTTTTCCAGAAGCTGCTGATAGCGGCGGTATAGCTCCAGCGCCTCCCGGTCATCCCGGTGGGTGTCCAGATACAGCGCCAGCTCCTGAACGGCAAAGGCCAGCGCCTGCATTTGCGTCGATGGCGTTTCCGGCAGTTCGTTCAGATTCACCATGCCCATGAAGGGAAGATCCAGTCCGGGAAAAAGCGTCCCCCGCACCAGTCCCTTCTGTGCCTCGTACTGCGGCGGGTTTTCCAGCTGGAAGGGAACATAGGGATTTGCCAGCGGCGCCATGGCCGGAAGCCGCCCTTCACGGCCGTTTTCCTCCTTTTTCTGGTTATCCAAAGGTCATTCCTCCTAACATTTTTGCTAAATTTGTCGCTCCGGGTCATTCTATGCGATTTTTTCAAAAAGGTTCATGACGGTAGAGAGGACGCATAGACTTTGACGAGGTGGTGTCCATGATCAAGCGAAAACTCTGGGGGCTATTGTATGTTCTGATCGTTCTGGGGACGCTGGCCGCGGCGGAGTGGGGGTGCCGCACCGTATCCGTCATGGTCGAAAGCGCCCCGTTAAAGCGGGGAAACTGCATCATCATCGACGCGGGGCATGGTGGGGAGGACGGCGGCGCGACCTCCTGCCGGGGGGTTCTGGAAAGTACATACAATCTGGAAATTTCCCTCCGCTTAAATGACCTCCTTCACCTGCTGGGCCATGACACCCGGATGATCCGCACGACGGACACGTCCATCTACACGAAAGGGGAGACCATCGCCCAGAAAAAAATATCCGACCTGAAAGAGCGGGTGCGCATCGTCAACGAAACGGAAAACGCCCTGCTGCTGAGCATCCATCAGAATAATTTCACCGACAGCCGGTACAGCGGCGCACAGGTGTTTTACGCCGGGACAGAGGGCAGCGCCCAGCTGGCGAAGCTGCTCCAGGAAAAACTGGTCTCCACGCTGAACCCCGGCAGCAACCGAAAATGCAAAAAAAGCGACGGCGTTTATCTGATGGAGCACATCGACTGCACCGGCGTGCTGATCGAATGCGGCTTCCTGTCCAACGCGGAGGAAGAAGCCAAACTCAGCTGCGCCACGTATCAGAAGAAGCTTTGCTGCGTCATTGCAGCAACAGTCAGCCAATATCTATCGAACACTTGACCGAATTGGTTTTCACTGGTATAATAAAGAAAAAAGCCAAAGGAGAAACAAAATGGCGAAGGCGAAAACTGTTTTTTTCTGCACCAACTGCGGCAATGAGACCCCCAAGTGGATGGGACGCTGCCCCAGCTGCGGTGCGTACAACACCATGGAAGAGCATGTGGAGAAGCCGGTAGCCGCCGGGAAGGCAAAATCGGCTCCCGTTGGCATGAGCCGGAAGCCCCAGCGCATCCGGGAGATCACCAGTGACGGGGAAATCCGGTTTTCCACCGGCATGGGGGAGCTGGATCGGGTTCTGGGCGGCGGCGCGGTGGCGGGCAGTCTGGTGCTGGTTGGCGGCGCCCCAGGCATTGGCAAATCCACGCTTTTGCTGCAAATTTGCAGCAGTCTGTGCGTCGGCCGCCGGGTGCTGTACGTGTCCGGTGAGGAAAGCGAGCGTCAGCTGAAGCTTCGTGCAGAGCGCCTTGGCGTCGCGCCGGAAGAACTTTTTATTCTCTCGGAGACAAGACTTTCCGACATCGTGGACGCCGCCGAGGCAATGAAGCCCGATATTCTCATCGTGGACTCCATCCAAACCCTCTATAACGAGGAAAATGAGTCGTCGCCGGGAAGCGTCTCTCAGGTGAAGGACTGCACCATGACCATGATGCAGCTGAGCAAAAGTCAGGGCATCACCGTGTTTGTGGTGGGGCATATCAACAAAGACGGCAATATTGCAGGCCCGAAGGTGCTGGAGCATATGGTGGACTGCGTCCTGTATTTCGAGGGCGATCCCAACACGTCTTACCGTCTCCTGCGGGCGGCGAAGAACCGCTTCGGGTCAACCAATGAAATCGGCGTGTTTGAAATGCTGGATGACGGCCTGGCCGAGGTGCCGAACCCATCCCAGATGCTGCTGGAAGGACGCCCGGAGGGTGCCAGCGGCACCTGTGTGGCCTGTGTGATGGAGGGAACCCGCCCGGTATTGGCCGAAGTTCAGGCGCTGGTGACCAAAACGACCTTCAACGTCCCCCGGCGGGCAGCTGACGGTTTTGATTTCAACCGTGCGGTTCTGCTCATGGCCGTAACGGAAAAACGAGCCGGGATGAAGCTGAATCTGTTTGACGCATACATCAATGTAATCGGCGGATTGCGGCTTGACGAACCCGGTGCAGACCTGCCGGTGGTTCTGGCAGTGGCATCCTCTTACCGGGACGTTCCCATTGCGGACGATCTGGCGGCGATAGGGGAGGTGGGACTGACCGGAGAGATCCGCGCTGTGTCCCATCTGAACCAGCGCCTGGCGGAAATTATGCGATTGGGCTTCAAGAAATGTATCATTCCCAAAAGCGGGTCGGACAAAGCAGAGATTCCCGCCGGCCTGACGGTGTATCGCGTCAAGAATCTGCGCGAAGCAATTGAAACAGCACTATAATATATAGAAAAATATAGTATGCAACCAATAGTTGACACTATAATTTATAAAGCAATTCTTAAATAAGCAAAAGTACATCATAAAAAGGCAGGGAACAAATCCCGGCCTTTTTATGATTATGAACAAGCAAGAGGGGAGGAGGCTTACAGAAAATAGCCAACCAGCAGCCCCAGCAGAAAGCAAACTATCCCAACGATAGCCAGCTCCGCCGGGTTTCTGAGATATTTTGTCCGAAAAACCTTTTTAATGACCGGCTTTTCCACATACTGCACTACGGTTTTTTCTACCGGTTTTTCTACAACCTTCTCAACGACCTGCACCACAGGCTTTTCGATAACCTTTTCGACGGTTTCCACCGTCTTTAGGACTACAGGAGGCCGTCTGCCGTAGTTTCTGCGGCCTGTCGTAAGGTATTCGATGTCCGTGTCCAGCACTTCGGCCAGCCGGATCATTTTAAGCGAGTCCGGGCTTGTCTGATCGTTTTCCCATTTGCTGACCGCCTGACGGGACACATCCATGGCTTGCGCAAGCTGCCCCTGGGATAGATTTTGCAGTTTCCGAAGCTCGGTAATCCGTTCACCAATCGACATAATTCCATTTTCTCCACTATAATTTTGTCAATTATTGGTTGCTTTCCTTATTATCCTCTATTTTCTCAGAAAAGTCAAGCTTGGAAAGGGGATTGGCTTCTGCTGCAATTTTCAGCTCTGTGCTTTCGATATGGGTATAAATCTGGGTCGTGTTCAGATTCTCGTGACCCAGGACTTCCTGAACGGTTTTGACATCCACGCCGCCGGAAAGCATCATGGTTGCCGCCGTATGGCGCAGTTTATGGGCAGAATATTGGGTGGAATCCAGTCCAGCCTGTAAAAGTGCTTTTTTTACCAGCCGATGAACTGCCGTGACGCTGATTCGGTTATTATCCCTGGAACCAAACAACGCCCGATTGTCCGTAAGTACCTTCTGATTGCGTTCCGGAAGGTAGGCGTCGATCGCTTTCCGACAGGCAGAGCCAAAATAGACGAACCGCTCCTTGTTGCCCTTGCCAATGACGCGGATTCTGTCCTCATAGACGTCCGACAGGTTAAGATTGACAAGCTCGCTGCGCCGGATGCCGCAGTTGAGAAACAGCATCAAGATCGCATAATCCCGTTTTTCGTTCTGCCCAGAGACAGATTTCAGCAGTGCGGCAGACTGTTCCATAGTAAGGTACTTGGGGAGGCTTTTCCGAAGCTTTGGATATTCCAGGTCTGCCACAGGATTTTCCTGTAACTGTTTGGTTCGTGTGGTCAGATATTTATAGAAGGACTTAATGGACGAAAGTTTTCTCGCCCTTGCAGCAGGGGAAATTCCGTACTCCGGCGCAGCAGAATCCGGGTTAATTGCCCGGTCATTGGCTAGATAGGAAAGAAAATCGAAAATATCCGATGTGTCGATATCCCGGATAAACTGAATATCAATTTCCTTGATGTCAATATCATCCAGATTCGTACTCATCGGCATATCGTTTCGCATGAGCTTGATGAATCGCAGAAACATTCTCAAGTCCAGATAATACTCCGAAATCGTCAGTGGAGACTGACCCTTGATATTTTCGTGGTAGATCAAAAACTCCCGCAGAATCTGAGGGCAATCATGGTAACGCTGCATAAGAACCTCCTGTAAACCTGATTGATACTGTTATTATAGCACATATCTGCGTCGAACGCAACAAAATTTTTATTTTGTTGCGTTCATTTTGTACAGGCTCAGAGACAGCCCCAAAACGCTGTTTTTGCCCTTCCCCCACTTCCAACTTTTTGACGCAAAATGATATCCCCCGGTCGTGGACACTTTCGCCATGACTGGGGGTTTTCTTATTCGCTTTTTTCGACTTTATCAGCCTCAGCAGCAATCGCATTCATGGTCTTGGTAATGTTCTCCATGCCCAAATCATTGAATCCCTTGCACTGGAAATAGTGTTCGGTAATATCGTCGCTGTACGGGTCTACAAAGCCCTTGCCAATGATGAAGTCTGTCTCAATCTGGTACAGCTCTGCAAGACGGCAAATCGTCTCACAGGTCGGCTCGTGCTGTCCCAGCTCGTAGCCACTGTATGTGGTCTTGGCAACTCCGATAATCTCGCAAACGTCTTGCTGTGATAAACCAGCCGTTTCTCTCAGATACCCCAGCCGTTCCCCGATAATCAGCGTTCTGGTCTTGTCTGTCACAGGCATGGTCAAGTAATGCCCAAATGCCCCGGTATTTTTCGCTTCCCGCAATGCCAGATACTTGAACCTCTTTTTCATTCGCTGCCCCTCCCCTTTTCGGTTCAGTATATCATCTTTCCCCCACAAATTCAAGCAAATCGTACTAAAGATCACAATTTTACCAGAGGAATACCGCTCCGTCTTTGTGCAAATCCGAAAATCTAAGACTTAAATGCAGAAAACTATTGAAATACTAAAATCTCGGATTTATACTTGTACTAGTTCCTCGTAGTTGCCCTCTCTCAGCCACACAGCGCCCCCAGAACGGCACAACGTCCGTCAGATGCTCCCAGCTCCCGATGAAAATAGCGAAGCTGGAAGCGCACGGTACACGGCTCGTCAGGGGCTTGGCACTCCCCTGCGCGTTCCTGCTGCACCTGCGAGGGTTCCCTGCACCCCTGCCCAGCTCCCGACTACCACCAGCGTCCCGGTCGGGCGACCTGCCCTCATGTCTCTGAACGGCTGCATTCCCGCTTGACCACATATGCGCCCCCGGCGCAAACGTCCGGTACTTGCTGCACCTCGTGTTGACGCAGGGACAGGGGCATGGGGTTCCTTGCCCCTGCGGTAACGCATGGCTGCACCAGTCACGGCTTTTCGTGAGGGCTGCACCCGACGATTCAGTGGTAGACTTTTGCAGCTTCTACGGACGCAAGCGGTCACGGGATGACCTCGGGCAACCGTGACGCTGCGCCCGGAAACGCTCTCAAAATCATCCCCGGAAAGGAGGTCATGACCCGATGGAAAACCAGCCTCTAACCCCCTATTCTAACAGGGGTTTTAACGCTCAATTTTTGAGCATTGCACCCTATTCCAATCCCCTGCTTCTCGACGGTGTCATTGCTTCCTTTGATTCCCTGAGAGTTAAATTTACATACCCCAAATGCTACACCGACCTCGTCACAAACGAACGGCATGACACCCTCCTTTTCCTGCTTGACCAGCTTGATGACACGTCCCGGTGGCTGCTGCGTCACTATGATGTCAATGTGACAAGAAGCGGTTTCAAAATCGGGAAATACGCCTACACCTTCACGTTTGAGCTAAGTCCGGGTGTATCCTTCTCGGTTCTGGTCGGGCGGTATTCAACCCCCGATGCCGCAACCGGATACGCCTATGACAAGGTCAACCGCTATGTCTACGATGCCATCATAGACTTCAATCCGAATAAGGTTTCCGGCACCGTTCTCCATGAGACAATCGGTCTTTTGTCCGCCTACGCCCTGACAACGACCGTTCAGCGGTTTGATTTTGCATTAGACTTCCCCATTGACCGTGATGACCTGAAACTCGTCCAGCGTCCCGGTTCCGTCTACAAGTGCCTTGTTGACCCGAAAGGGGTCAAAACGGAATACACCGGGGAACGTCACAGCCACAACGCAATCAAGCTGTATGACAAGGCCGCAGACCTCGGTCTTCCAGAGCTTAGCGTCACCCGCTGCGAACTGACCCTTGTCCCCGAAAAGTTCAAGTCCATCAAAGATGTCTTTCCGAAGATCCTCAGTCTGGCTCCCGTGGGACTGTCCATGGACTTCTCAGAGCTTCCTTTTCAGGTGCAAGCCGTGATTGTCCATCCAGACCTCTATGACCTTCTGAAAGCCTCGTGCAGCCCAAACACCTTCCGCAAGTATGACAAACAGGTCAAAGAGTACGGTCAGACATACTTGGAGTTTCCGGACGATTACGCCCGACAGATTGATGACTACATACGGAAATACCTCACAAATCTGAAAGCAATGTATTAACTGTCCAATAAAACGGACTTAATGATAGGAGATTGAAGCATGGAAAACGAAATGATTACAGTAAGAGAAATTGCAAAGTTCCTCAGAATCAGTCTACCATCTGCGTACAAGCTGGTAAATGCCGGGACGATTCCCCACGTAAAAGTTGGATGTCGGTACATAATTCCCCGTGAAGCCTTTCAGTTCTGGGTCAGTCAAAACACGTTTGGAGGTGATGACCGTGAGTAACGCAGATTTTTGTTGCGCTGAGAATTTCCCGGTGCTGATTCCCTACCGGGATTTGGTCAAAATCGTAGAAGTAGCGAAGAATTTGGAACGCTATGAAAAGTGTCTTTCCCGGACAAACGAACAGCTTGTAGCGCTCCGGTCGCAGTACACCGAACTATGCGAAAAAGTTCGGGAAATGGATAAGCTGCTCTGACTTCCCTCCCCTTCTCCGCTCTCTATATCCCAACGCACACAAAAACATTATTTTGTTGCGTTCGTTTTGTACAGGCTCAGGGACAGCCCCAAAACGCTGTTTTTGCCCTTCCCCCACTTCCAACTTTTTGACGCAAAATGATATCCCCCAGTCGTGGACACTTTCGCCATGACTGGGGGTTTTCTTATTCGCTTTTCTCGATTTTATCAGCCTCAGCAGCAATCGCATTCATGGTCTTGGTAATGTTCTCCATGCCAAAATCCGTGAATTCCTTGCACCGGAAATAGTGTCCGGAAATGTCATCGCTGTATTCGAATCTGAACGATCCTCTCCTTCCCCGCTTTCTCTTTTCTTCTTATATAACACACCCCCCGGAACTGCCATTCCGGGGGGTGCTATTTGATTTTCAGCGATCAAGCCTTGGCTTCGCTGTTGTGTTTGCTGGCGACGTAGCTTCTCATGGAGTTGACCACGATGGTCGCGCCGAGCACGATGAGCAGCACCGCGATGATGAGCTGCAAACCATTGGCGACAAATACCGCGCCCCAGGTCGTTTCACCGGCGGGGATGGTCACGGCAGCCGCATTCCGGATGGCGCGAACCATGGCCATCAGCCGCTGCACCAGCGCCGTGAAGGTGACGCAGAGCATGATGATCAGCGGCGGGAACAGCATCTTGTTGCTGCGGCCGGTGACCTTGAGGAAAACGCACAGCGTGATGAGAACCAGCGCGGAAAGGAGCTGGTTGGCCGAGCCGAACAGCGGCCAGATGTTGGAGTAGCCAATCTGGGTGAGCACATAGCCCAGCACAAGCGTCAGAACCGTGGAGAAGTAGGTGTTGCACAGAAGCTTGCGCCAGGGTTCGGCGTGCGCCATATCGTCCACGCTGAACAGCTCCTGGAAGCTCATCCGCGCGATACGGGCGACGGCGTCAAGGCTCGTCAGGGCAAGGGCGGAGACGCACATGGTCATGAAGACCGTGGCGGCATAGCTGGGAACGCCGAACATCTGAAAGAAGCCCGCGACACCGCGGCTGAAGATCTGGAAAGGCGTACCGGCGGCGGGAGTACCGTCCGCTGCCGCGGCTGCACCGGCCACACAGAGGGCGAGGACGGCAAGCAGGCTCTCCAGAACCATGGCGCCGTAGCCAACCTTGAGCATGTCCTTCTCGTTTTCAACGGTCTTGGAGGATGTGCCGGAGGAAACAAGGCTGTGGAATCCGGATACCGCGCCGCAGGCGACAGTGACAAACAGGATGGGGAACATGGTGCCGAGCTTTTCGTTGTTGAAGCCCGTGAAGACAGGCAGATTCATCGTCGGGTGCGCAACGACCAGACCAATGACCGCGCCCGCGATCATGCCGATGAACATGAAGGTGGTCATGTAGTCCCGGGGCTGTTTCAGCAGCCACATGGGAAGCACGGCGGCGAAGAAGATGTAGACAAAGGTGATGTAGCTCCAAGCGGTCTTGTCGAGAACCAGGGGGCAGTTCATGCCCACGGCGAAGGAGGCAGCGATACACAGAACGCCGACAACGGCTTCCTTCCAGCCGGAGAGATTCAGCTTCTTCTGCACAAGGCCGAAGACGACGGCGAACACCATGAACATGATGGACACCATACCGGCAGCGCCGTTGGTCTTGGCGGCGTCTGCGAGCTGGGTCACGCCGTCGGCTACGGTGTAGGCGTTGAACGTGCCGGCGACCATATCGGCAAACGCCGCAATTACGATCAGGCAGAACAGCCAGCAGAACAGCAGGAACAGCTTGCGTCCCAGCTTGCCGATGTATTTTTCAATAAGCATACCCATGGACTTGCCTTCGTTCTTGACGGAGGCGTACAGCGCGCCAAAGTCCGTCACAGCGCCGAAGAAGGCGCCGCCGATCAGCACCCACAGCAGCACCGGCAGCCAGCCGAACGCGGCAGCCTGAATGGCACCGGTGACAGGGCCTGCGCCCGCGATGGAGGAAAACTGATGGCTGAAGACCGTCCAGCCGTTGGTGGGGACGTAATCCTTGCCGTCGTTATATTTGACGGCGGGCGTCTGCGCTTTGGGGTCGATGCCCCATTTCTTGGCCAGCCAGCGGCCATAGAGCGCATAGGCGGCGACGAGAGCGACCGCCGCGATCAGCACGATAACGAGTGTGTTCATGTGATTTCCCTTTCTTTCCTAAAAGCTTTGCCATTCGTCAATGCCGGGAGCAAAAAAGAAGCCCTCGTCCTTGCCGCAGGTGTCCCTCCCGGGAAACCCGATGCAAAGACGAAGGCTGATCCGGGGACAAACGCCCGCCGGGAATTTCAACTTCCGCGTTACCACTTTGCTTGCCGGAAAGACCGGCCACTCCACCGCTGCCCGAAAACCGGAGAGCGCTCCCCATTAACGGAGGGATACCGGCTGCAACTACTCGGCATAAGCGCCTTTCACCGCGGCTGCTCACAGGGGATGGCCTGCCCGTTCCTTGCTGCCGTTTCGCACCAGCCAACGGCTCTCTGAAAGCGGTGATCCGGGGAAGTCGTGTCCTGCTCAAAGCATTTGACGAAATGTTAGGTGTATAGTACCACTTTCTTTGGGATTGTCAATATGATTTTTGCGGTTTCCGGTGATTTTGGTAAATGGAATGAAATTTCCCGGTTCTGGCCGCATGGATTTAGGCAGAATACAAATGAGAAATGCAAATCAGGAGAATGAAAGCGCCGTAACAGTCCATGCACAAAGGCCTCACCAAAATTTACAAAAATGTCTCTTTACTTTTCCTGCAAAACTCTGTAAAATATGGTCATGTATTAATCCAATCAGGAGGAATCATTATGAGCGTAAAGAGAATCGGTGTGCTGACTTCCGGCGGAGACGCGCCTGGTATGAACCCTTGTGTCCGTGCGGTCGTCCGTACTGCGCTGTATCATGGATTGGAATGCTACGGTATCCGCCGGGGCTGGAACGGCCTCATCACCGGCGATATCGTTCGTCTGGATGAAAAGAGCGTTTCCCATACAATCAACCGGGGCGGCACCATTCTGTATACTGCCCGCAGTCAGGAATTTATGACCGAGGAAGGCCAGCGCCGGGCGGTGTCCACCTGCAAGTTCCTGGGACTGGACAGCATCATTGCCATTGGCGGCGACGGCACCTTCCGGGGCGCTCAGGCGCTGAGCAAATATGGCATCAACGTCATCGGCATTCCCGGTACGATCGACAACGATATCTCCTGCACCAATTACTGCATCGGCTTCGATACCGCCGCCAATACCGCGATCGAGTGCATCGATAAGCTGCGGGACACCATGCAGTCCCACGAGCGCTGCTCCGTCGTGGAGGTCATGGGCCGCAATGCCGGATATCTGGCGATGTACGTCGGACTGGCCGTGGGCGCGACCGCTGTTCTGGTTCCGGAAGAGCCTATCGATTTTGAGCGGGACGTGATCGAGAAAATCCGTCAGGCGCGGTTCAACGGCTTCACCCATTACATGATCGTGGTTGCCGAGGGCGCCGGTTCTGCCGCCGATATCGCGGCCAAGATCAAGGACGCCATTGACCTCGACCCCCGTGTGACCGTTCTGGGACACATTCAGCGCGGCGGCTCCCCCACCGGACGTGACCGCGTCAACGCCACTAAAATGGGATATCTTGCCGTAGAGCTGCTGCTTCAGGGCAAGACCAACCGCATCGTCTGCACCCACGAGGGCAATTTCACCGACGTGGATATCAGCGAGGGTCTGGCTATGAAGAAGGGCATCCAGAAGATGGAAGTGGATGTTCTGGCAGCCATGACCGGAATCTAAAACGTTAATATACATAAATCCGCACCCCGGTTGTGATGGGGTGCGGATTTTTTGCATGGAAATTATTTGAAGCCGAGCAAACCGCCGATGCTGCCCAGCAGAATCAGCAGGTCGTCCAGCGACCACTCGTCCAGATTTTTGTAGTTTGGCGGGGTGATGGCGGCACCCTTGCGGACGGTCATGGTGCTGTCGAAGCCCTTCTGGCTGTTGATACCGATCAGAGCCGCAAAATCCTTTGTCTGAATCTGGAAACCGTCCTGCGCCTGGGTGAGATTCAGGGAAATGGGAGATTTTTCCGGAAGGGTCAGCACCATGTCGCCGGTCTGAGGGTGCCAGTCGTAGGAAATGGACTGGGCGCCGAATGCGACGGTCTCCCTGTGGGCGCCGTCGGCTTCCCTTGCGCCGATCTTGTAGGAAAACGCTGACTTTTCTCCGTTTTCCAGCTTTTCCACCGCAATGGACACCTCGCCCTGGGCTGCGTCCTGCCCCAGATCCAGCCTGAGCACCGCCCGGTTCTCCCCTGCCCTGCCGTCACAGCGAACGGCGACCAGCGTCTTGTCATGGAGATAAAACGAAGCGTTGATATTCCCCTGAGAAAGTCCACCGGTGTCCATCAGATACCCCAGGAGCGTCCCAGCCTGTTCGCCGGTGGCGCTGTAGTCGAAACGAAGGCATTCCAGACTCTGGCCGTCCACCGTCAGCGTCTCCTTGTGAACGTCGCTTTTCAGCACCAGCAAGCCCAATACCAGCTTGTGAATGTCCTCCTCCTGCTGCACGTCCGGGAGCTGGGGAATCTGCCGGGTGCGGTTCATATATACTTGCAGCTTTTCCACGGAGGAGTCCATTTTGCTGAGGGTCGCGCTGGGAATCAGCCGGGAGAGCAGCAGGAACGAACGGACGTCCGAGGAAAACGTGTCATAGGTGATGCCGTAATATCCGCCCCCCAGCAGATCTTCGGAGGTGATCGCGGCGAACTCTTTGTCCAGGTAAGCCGACAGATTCAGCGCCTTGCCGTCAATCCGGATCGTACCATCGGCAAGCACCTGATTGGTGGTCAGGTCGGTCTGAACCTGCATATCGTACTGAACGCCGTCGGAAACGGTCAGCGCCAATAACGTGGTGTTCCTCCCGTTTTCGTCGTACCCCTCGGCAAGAATCGGGATAGGGCTTTCCGCCAGACGCTGCTCCAGCATGGACAGAGCGTCATCGGCGGCGTTGGACAGCGCCATTCTGGGGGACAGATACAAAAACCAAAACAGTGCCGCCGCCAGAAGCAGAACCGCCGGAATCAGCAGAAGCAGCCATTTCTTCTTTTTCATAGGAATCACGACCTTTCGCCTACTACTATACCATGGGCTGTCAACAAAAAACAAGGCCAGCCGGATGATGACTCCCGACAAGAAGATATCGTGAGGAAAGAGAGAACGGTATGGCTTCGGCTGTACCGTTTCCTTATTTCTTTGTCATGGGTGGTCGATTCGTTCTTGATTTGAGGTAAAAAAGACCGCTGACTGTACGCACACGGCGCGGTCAGCGGTCTGATGCTCGGTATTCGGTTATTGTGTTCAGCTTGCCAAACTTGCATTTATCGAGTTAATTTCATTTTGATTTCTGCTGCATTGATTTTTGAGCTTACCATTTCTTCTCCAGTAGCGACGAAACCACATTTTTCATAAAAGCGTATAGCGCGCTTGTTGCCTTTCAAAACCCATAGATACACTTCAGGATAAGCAGACAACTCCTTCAAGCCCGCTTGCATCAGTTTCAGTCCCACACCTGTCCCATAGTATTCCGACAGAATGTATAATGCAAATATTTCTCCGGCATTAGGTGATTCTTCTCCGCGATCTCCATAACCAACAAACCCAATTACTGTATTTCTGTCCATTGCAACAAGCAAATTATCTCGCCAACTGAATGCCATGCTTTCGCATTTCTCATAAGTTAGGTTATCAAGGTATTCCTGACTAACGAGGTCAGGATAAGCCTCATGCCAAGCTTTCCAGTGAACAAATGCTTTTCCTTTGATTTCTTCGTCGGTCTCCATTCTTTTTATGATTATGTTCATACGATTCCTCCGCAGATTCCAGATGCCAACAGGTGCTGAGTTCGACGTATAAAACTATAGCATCGCCGTTAACACTGTTAAGCTATAATCATCCAAAATGATTATACCATGCAAAGCGCGAAATTTTCAATTCCTGTCTCCACGATTTTACTGTCTTTCTCATGTTTTCCTATTTGGAGGCGAGGGAACGGCTGGCCTTTTACGCTTTGGGATGACATTTTTCATAGACGGATCTCAGCTTCTGATTGACCATGTGGGTGTACATCTGGGTCGAGGAAATGTCGCTGTGACCCATCAGCTCCTGCAAGGAACCCAGGTCAGCGCCGTTTTCCAGCAGATGCACCGCAAAGCTGTGCCGCAGGGTGTGGGGCGTGATGTCTTTCTCGATGCCCGCTTTTTCCTGATAGCTCTTGAGAATTTTCCAGAAGCCCTGACGGCTCATCCGTGCGCCGCCCACGTTGACGAACAGCGCCTGCTCTCTGGGGTCGTCCACCATGAGCAGCCGGACTTCCTTTAAGTACACGCTCAGCGCCCGGAGGGCGGCGGGATACAGCGGAATGACCCGGGATTTCTTAGCGCTGGTACACTTGAGAATGCCCAGCTCCAGATTGACGTCCTCCACGTTCAGGTCGATCAGCTCCGTGACGCGGATGCCGGTGGCGTACATGACCTCCAGCATAGCCTTGTCCCGCAGACCCTTGGCGTCCAAGCCGGAGGGCTGCGCCAGCAGAAGCTCCACTTCCTTGCCCGTGAGGATCTGGGGCAGCTTCTTCTCCCCTCTGTCCACGTGGATTTCCCCGCTGACGGGGGATTCTTCCAGAAAGCCGGTGGAAATGACATAGGCATAGAAATTCTTCAGGCTTGCCAGCGTCCGGGAGATCGTAGCACCGGACTTTCCTTCCACGCGCTGATGACTCAGGTAGTCACTGATATTCAGTTGGGTGGCATCCAGAATCTCCGTATGCTCGCTTTTCTGCAGCCACTCGGTGAACTGCCGAATGTCCCGCATGTAGGAGCAGACCGTGTTGGCGGATGCCTGCTTTACCTTCGTCAGGTAAGTTTCATAGGCGCGAATCAAGTCCAGCATGAATGAGCGTACCAATATGTCCTTTCTACCCGTGTATCAATCTCGCCAGAAGCGGCGAAACCAAGCGAAAATCAACGCTTCCGATCAGCGCGCATAAGCAGATCAGGCAGGCGGCCTCAAGACCGTCAAACCGTCTGCCGCCAGTCAGGTGCCGCAGCCAGTACAGGTACAGAAGCGGCGAAGCAAGGCTGGCACTGAAAACGAGAAGCCACCGGACAAGCCATCCGGCGGAGCCGCTGCACCGCATCACGCCGAGAGAAACAAAGGAAAGCACAAACGCCTCCCCGAAGCTCACGATCAGAAGCAGCCACGGCTCGGAAATATAAACCGCAAAAGCGGAAAGCAGGAAAGGAAACATGGTCACGCCCAGCAGGGAAACGATCGACACGGGCCGCGCTGCGGCGCCGCGCATCAGCGAATTCAGGGAATCCCCTGCCGCGAGACAGACAGAAGCGCCGGACACAAGTCCGGCTATCCAGCAGAATGCAAGAAGCAAGAAGCAGCACTTGCGCCACCAGGCGGGCATATTCCGATGGAAAAGCTGTGCCATGAGACGGGTTACCTCCTTTGGTATGGAATCAGCAGAGGCGTACATGGCACAGGTATAACTGAACCTTTATTAAATACACCCATACTATACTCCAGAATTTACAAAAATTCAAGCTGATTTTAGCAAAATCAGGAATTTTTGTGGATTATGACAAGATTTATGTTAACATTTTTATGTAAACCGCGTAAACTGGGGTGCTATTTTTCTTTACCATTTTCAACTATTTGACAACATATTGGGAGAAACTTAAGAATTACGCACTAAATATTGATTCTGCAAGTTTTCCTGCATTCTACCTATGGTGGGTAAATATAATTTACCCACCATCTCCATTTGTACACATTAACGATGGGGTATCTTGATTTTTGTTCGTTTTGCTCCCCTGCCCTGCCGCAGTCCCAGCAATGCGGCCGCTCCGCTGCCCGCCAGAACCAACAGCGCGGTCGTACCCACGGCGCTGTACTGCCCCCCGAAGAACAGCGCGGTCATGGACATCAGCATGGCAAAGTAGATCACCCCGGACGCAATACACACCAGCATCCGCTGCCGCTTGATCCGGCCAAAGGCAACCATGGCACCCACGAAGGACGACACGATCAGCAGCACCACAATGCCGTAACCGACCTTCTCCACCGGGAGCGTTTCCGATTCCACCAGCTTTGCCAGTATCGCTGTCAGAACCAGCGTCCCGGCAAGACTGCACGCCGCCCCGATGGCCAGTCCGGCAGGCATGGACGTCGCCCGGCCTGTGATCTTCTTGTTTGCAACCATTCCCCTCTCCCCTTTCGCTCAAGCATATTCAGCCTCGGAGAGAAAAAGAACCTGTCCATTTACCATCATCAATCAGACAGCTGCCGTGCAGACAAATATCCCCCGGCTTTTTCAAGCCGGGGGAAACGAAAAACCGGGACGGGCAAAGCCCATCCCGGTGCAGTTTTCGATTCGGGAAGTCTTACACTTCCACGTCCACGTTGGGGGTCTTGCGCTGCTGCTGCTGCGCTTCGGTGACGGTGCGGAACTTCATCCGCGTCTCCCGGATTTCCGCCAGCGCCTTGGAGACAACCTCCTCCGTCTGACGCAGGGAATCGTCCATATAGGCGTTTCCGGCCTTGCGCAGCTGCTCGATCTTCGCCTGGGTCTGCCCCACCAGCTCCTCACTGCGCTTCTTGGCCTCGATATAGATGGCCTCCTTGGTGACCATCTGCTTCGACTGCTCCTGCGCCTGACGCACGATGTTCTCCGCCTCCCGGCGTGCCTGGGAGATCAGCTCATTGCGGGATTCCACAATGGTTCTCGACTGCTTCAGCTCGGCGGGCAGCTGGGCGATGATCTCATCCAGCATATCCAGAACCTTGTCCCGTTCCAGAATGCACTTGTCGGCTGCCAGAGGCATGGACCGGGCATCCTGCACCATGTCGTACAATGCGCCAATGATGTCTTCGCTATTACGATCGCTCATGTTCATTTTCCTCCTTGAAGGGATAGTCTTCGTTGCTCAATTCGCCTCTGAAAGTCCGGAATGATCTCTGCCGGCACAAGATCCGAAAGGTCCGCGCCATAGCTGCCCAGCTCCTTCACCAGACTGGAGCTGAGGAACATATACTCGCTGGAAGCCGTCAGGAACATGGTGTCAAGCTCCGGGTTGATCTTGCGGTTGATCAGTGCCATCTGAAATTCGTTCTCAAAGTCGGAGCCGGCGCGCAGTCCCTTGAGGATGACGCAGCTCCCCCGGCGGCGGGCATAGTCCGCAAGCAGCTCGGCGGAGCAGTCCACCTCCACGTTGGGCAGGTCGCTGGTGACCCGGCGGATCAGCTCCACCCGTTCCTCCAGCGTGAACATGGGATTTTTCCCCGCGTTGACCATGACGCATACAATGAGTTTATCAAAAATATTCGCACCACGGCGAATGATATTCAGATGACCGCTGGTAACCGGGTCAAAGCTGCCCGGATAAATCGCAACCTTCATATTGTTTCCTGACTGCCGCCGTCTTTCCGATAAAACGTCAGCAGAATCTTTCCATACTGATAATCCCGCGACCGGGTGTAGCCCGGGTAGTCCCAAGGCAATTCCTTCCCCAGCGGGCGCTCTGCCACTATTATACCACCTGAATGCAAAATGTCAATTTCGGTGATGCGATTTAAGGAATTTTCCAAAAAAACTTCCGCGTAAGGCGGGTCAAGGAAGATAATATCATATTGTTCCCGGCATCTGGAAAGATAATCCAGATAATCGCTGCGGACGACCCGCGCGTCCTCCTGAAGGCGGGTGCGTTTCAGGTTTTCCCGGATGAGTTTGCAGGCGTCCTCCCGGGCGTCCACGAACACGGCGCTTTTCGCGCCCCGGCTCAGCGCCTCGATGCCCAGCTGCCCGGTGCCGCCGAACAGGTCAAGTACCCTTGATCCCGGAATGTCAAATTGGATAACGCTGAACAGCGCCTCCTTCACCCGGTCGGCGGTGGGACGGGTCAGCATACCGTCTGGGGTTTTCAGCTGAACCCCACGGGCTTTTCCTGTGATGACACGCATTATTCTTCCCCCTTTTCACGAAAATGATGATACACCGCAGCGGCGGCGTCTTTGGGGAGCAGGCGTTCCAGTTCCGGGAGGGTCGCCTGAGAAATGGCGGAGAGGGATTTGAACTGCCGCAGCAGCTCCTGTTTCCGCTTTGCCCCGATGCCCGGAATGCCGTCCAGCTCAGAATACCGCAGACGCTTGCTCCTGAGCTGGCGGTGGTAGGTGATGGCGAAGCGGTGGGTCTCCTCCTGAATCTGGCCGATGAGGGAGAAAATCGCCTGATTGTTGTCAATGCGGATCTCCTCCCCCTCCGGGGTCACCAGCGCACGGGTGCGGTGCCGGTCGTCCTTCACCATTCCGAACACCGGGAAGGACAGGTTCAGCTCCTGAAGCGCAGCCACGGCCACCTTCGCGTGGGTCACGCCGCCGTCGATGAGCAGCAGGTCGGGGGCTTCGTCAAAGCCCTTGTCCCCCGCCTTATAGTGGACAAACCGCCGGGTCACGACCTGACGCATGGAGGCGTAGTCGTCCTGATCGGTCAGCCCCTCCACCTTGAAGCGCTTGTAGTCGCTTTTCTTCGGCTTTCCCTCCTGAAATACCACCATGCTGGCGACGATGTCCGTTCCGGAAATGTTGGAAATATCAAAGGATTCCATCCGTTTCGGGGCGGGAATGGCCAGCATTTTTCCAAGCAGCGTCAGCGTCGCGCTGACCCGTTCTTCCCTGCCGGTGACACGCTCAGCTTCCTCAAAGGCGTTTTTGCAGGCAAGCTCCACCAGGCGCAGATTGTCGCCCCGCTGGGGGACGTGGAGCTTCGGCCGCCGCCCGTACTGCTGTTCCAGCAGCTCTGCGAACAACTCGCCGTCGTCGATTGCAAAGGGCAGCAGAACCCGCTTTGGGGCGATGCCGCGGCTCAGGTAGAACTGCTTGAGCAGGCTGGAAACGGCTTCCAGCTTGTCGTCGGGTCTGGAAAACACTTCGTAGTCCTTGTCCAGCAGATTGCCGCAGGAGAAATGCAGCACGGCAAAGCATGCCTTGGCCTCGGTCTCTCCGTAGCCGACCACATCGGTGTCCGCGAGAGTACCGGCCGTTACAAGCTGCTTCTGCCCCAGGTTTTCCACCGCGTTCAGGCGGTCGCGGAGGCTGGCCGCCAGCTCAAATTCCAGATTGTCCGCGGCGGAGAGCATCTGTCCCCGCAGCTGCTCGGCCACCGCCTTGTAATTTCCCTTCAACAGTTCCCGCGCCTGGAGCATGGTCTCCCGGTACTCGGTGCAGCTTTTGTTCTCCTGACACCACCCGGCGCACTGGTTCATGTGATAGTTCAGGCAGGGGCGATCCTTGCCGATGTCCCGGGGGAACTGCTTATGGCAGCCGGGAAGCTTGAGGGTCAGCCGGATGGCCTCCATCACATCGTGGGTCACGGCTCTGCCGCCGTAGGGGCCGTAATAGTCCGCGCCGTCGTCCGCCGGCTTGCTGACCATGGTGATGACCGGGTAAATGTCCTTCATGTTAAGCCTTAGGTAGGGGTAGCCCTTGTCATCCTTCAGAAGGATATTGTATTTCGGCATGTAGCGCTTGATGAGGGAGCATTCCAGCACCAACGCTTCAAATTCGGAAGCGGCGACAATGACGTCAAAATGGTGGATTTTGCTCACCATCAGCCGGGTCTTGGGGGTGTGGGACGCCGTGTCCTGAAAATACTGGCTGACCCGGTTTTTCAGCTTCTTCGCCTTGCCCACGTAGATGACCTTGTCCGTCTTGTCCCGCATGATGTACACGCCGGGGGCATAGGGCAGGGACAGGGCTTTTTCTTTCAGTTCATCAAAGGTCATGGTTTTCCCTCACCAGCGTCAAAAAAGTACCGCCCCAATGCATTTTGGGGCATTGAGGCGGTTAAGTAGGGTGTATCTGAATACTGGCGAAATGACCGGCAGCGAGGGATTTTTGTCCTGAGCAAGCCATTTTTCCGCAGGAATACTTGCTGTATTTCAAGGGAAAATGGCGCGGCACAGGGCAAAAAGAGCCGCTGTCCGGGCGTTTTGACAGTGTTCAGATACACCCCCAGTAAGTATCTTAATACACGTCCCTCTGGAGCAGTTCATCCAGGGCGTTGACGGCGGCTTCGGCATCGGGGCCGGAAGCGCTCAGGGTCACGGTAGTACCGGTCACGACACCCAGAGACATGATACCCAGCAAGCTTTTGGCGTTCATCCTGCGGCTGCCGGATTCCAGCCAGATGCTGCTTTCAAATTCGTTGGCCTTCTGTACGAAGTAGGTCGCCTGTCTGTTATGCAGACCGGATTCACAACGAACCACCACTTCTTTGTTGAACATATCCATTCACTCCTTTTCATCATATCCACGCGGATACGACGGGTCTAGATATATGATAGCTATTTTTACTGAAAATGTCAACTGTTTTTCGTTCTGTTTTCACAATACCTTAGGAAACCCGTCCCTTCGTACCGGAAAAAGCGGCTTCATTTCCTAATGCTGGAAATTTTTAACGGAACTCAGCAATGGTCACGCCGTCTTCGCCCTCGCCGTACACGCCAAGGCGGAAGCTCTTGACGAATTTATTCTTTTTCAGGGACTGCTGCACGGCGGCACGCAGCGCGCCGGTTCCCTTGCCGTGGATAATGCGCACGGTGCTCAGGTTCGCCCGCATGGCTTCGTCCAGATATCGCTCCAGAACGCAGATGGCCTCTACCGTGTCCATGCCCCGCAGATCGACCTCCGTCGGCATGGCGGTCATCTTCATCTCCCGGCCGGAGTGGGCAGGATGGCCGCCCTTGGCCTTGTAGGGGTTTTCGTTTTCCAGAAGGTAGATTTCGTCGGGCTTCGCGGTGAGCTTCAGGATGCCCGCCTGGAGCTGGTAGGTGCCGTCCTTGTTGATGGCGAGGACGCTGGCCTTGGTTCCCAGCTTCAGTAGCTCCACGGTGTCCCCCACCAGAATGCCCCGGGTGGGCTTGGGGCGCTCCTTCCTGGGCTGGGAAGCGCGGAGCTTGTCCTCCACCTCGTTGAGGTTCCGGCGCAGCTCGGCCTGACGCTGGTTGATGCCGCTGATGTCGGCACTGTCGGCCAGCTGCTTGCGCATGGCTTTCAGCTCCTCGGAGGCAATGTTGGCGGCGGCGCGGGCTTCGTCGATGATGTGCTGGGCTTCCCGGCGGGCGGACTCCACGGCCTTTTCCTTTTCCTTGCGGAGCTGCTCCTGGTATTCCTCGTTCTGCTGCTTGATCTTCGCCGTCTCCTGCTTCAGGCGCTCGGCCTCCTGACGGGCAAGCTCCATCTGCTGGCGCTGCTGCTCCAGCTGGGACAGCACGTCCTCAAAGTCCTTGTCGGACTTGTCCACAAGGTCGTCGGCTTCCTTCAATATTTCCTCCGAAAGCCCCAGCTTCCGGGAAATGGCAAAGGCGTTGGATTTGCCAGGAATGCCGATGAGCAGCTTATAAGTCGGGCGAAGGGTCTCCACGTCGAACTCACAGGAGGCGTTGATGACGCCCTTGGTGCGCATGGCGTAGAGCTTCAATTCGGCGTAATGGGTCGTCGCCACCACACGGCTGCCCAGCTTCCGGCAGAATTCGATGATGGCGGTAGCCAGCGCCGCGCCCTCCGCCGGGTCGGTACCCGCGCCCAGCTCGTCGAACAGCACCAGCGTCCGGTCATCGCACTGGGCGACCACATCCACGATGGTGCGCATATGGCTGGAAAATGTGGACAGGCTCTGGGCAATGGACTGTTCGTCGCCGATGTCGGCGAGAATGGCGTCGAAGGTGGACAGCACGCTTCCGTCCCCGGCGGGGACGTGCAGGCCGCACTCCGCCATCAGCGTCAGAAGGCCCACGGTTTTCAGGGTGACGGTTTTGCCGCCGGTGTTGGGGCCGGTGATGATCATGGTGTCGAAATCCGTACCCAGCCGCAGAGAGATCGGCACGACGGTTTTCGGATCGATGAGCGGATGCCGGGCGTTTCGCAGCTCCACCCTGCCCTGATCGTTCATGATGGGCGCCCATGCGCGCATCCGGTAGGCAAGCTTGGCCTTGGCGAAGATCACATCCAGCTGCACCAGCATCCGGTAGTCCAAGTCAATGGCCTCCCGGTAGGCGGCGGCTTCACTGGACAGCTCCGCCAGAATACGCTCGATTTCCTTCTTTTCCTTTAGTTCCAGCTCCCGCAGGGCATTGTTGGCGTTGACGGCGGACATCGGCTCCACAAAATATGTAGACCCCGTGGCGGACACGTCATGCACCAGTCCGGGAACGTCGTTTTTGCACTCGCTTTTCACGGGAACCACGTACCGTCCCTGACGGATGGTGATGATCGGCTCCCGCAGGAATTTGGAGTAGGCCGGGGAGGAAATCACCTTTTGCAGGCTGTCCCGGATTTTCCCTGCCTGAATACGCATATGGCGGCGGATGTCCGACAGCTCCGGGGAGGCGTTGTCCGCGATTTCCTCCTCGGAGAGGATCGCGCCGAAAATCTTGTCCTCCAAGTATTTATTGGGACTGAGCGCCTGAAACAGGGCGTCCAGCACCGTCGCCTTGTCGTCCTCGGCGACGTAGCCCTTGATATTCCGGGCGCAGCGAAGGATGCCCGCAATGCGCAGCAGCTCCACCGGCTGTAAGCTGCCGCCCCGGTCTGCCCGCTCCAAAGACGCGGAGCAGTCGGTCACGTCCCCGAAAACGGGATTGCCCTTCCGGGTACACAGGTCGGAGGCCGCGGTGGTCTGATTCAGCATCAGCTCCACTTCCTCCGAATCCGAAGAAGGCCGCAGCGACAGGCAGGCTTCCTTGCCGCCCTCGCTGCCGGCACATTCGGCAAGAAGCTGCAAAACTTGGTCGAGTTCCAGCTTCCGCAGAGATTTTTCGTATAATTCTGACATTTTTTCTTAATATCTCCTATATAAGTAACGATTTGTAGAAGTCCAGCGTGGAAAATCCACGTTCCAGCTGGGTGGCGAGGTACGCCTCCGTCACCTCGGAAAGCTGCTGCAAGGTATCTTCCCCCGCCTGAAAGGAAAACAGCTTTTTGCTGTCGCAATAGCAGATGTAACGCATGGCTTCCAGCACGGAAGGCGGCACCGGCATCCGGATACCGTTTGACTCAGAACTGCGGCAATTCCGGCATTCCAGCATACCCGCCGACAGGTCGAACCGCTCCGGCGTCTGGCTGCCGCAGACATGGCAGCCGGTGAGATCGGGGGTATAGCCGGACAGGCAGGCGGCGCGCAGCTCGAACACAGCCTTGACCTGGCTTTCCGGAAGATCGAGTCTGGAGAGGGCGTACAAGCAGTTGAGCAGCAGCGATTGCAGCTCCGGGTTCGGCATATCCTCCTGAGAGAGAACCTCCGAAACCTGGGCAAAATACGTGCCCAGAGACAGCTTGGTCAAGTCCCGGCGCAAAGGCGTAAACAGCTCGATGGACTGGGCTTCGTTGATGGTGTACTGTCCCCGGTATTCAAACAGCGTGAATTCCCCATAGGCAAGCAGCTGGCACGGGGCGATCAGCGGGCTGTTTTTCCGCCGCAGTCCCCGCGCCTTCACGGTCAGTCTGCCATGGCGGCGGGTCAGCATGGTCAGCAAGGCGTCCTTGTCATTGTAGTCCGTAACTCTCAGGACGATGCCCTGAATCGTCAAATACATGGGTTTCCTCCGATTTGTGCTTGCAGTACATGAGATACATTTCCGGTGCGCCGGTCTCCAGAAACAGCTGCCAGTAATCCAAAGCGTTCATAGACATCCCTCCTGAAAGTAGGGTTTGCCATACTCCAGGAAAATACCACTGGAAATTATTCGCTGTAGCCAAAATTGCGCACCAGGAAATCGCTGTCCCGCCAGTTTTCCTTCACCTTGACCCAGGTGGTCAGAAAAACCTTGGTGCCCATAAATTTTTCGCAGTCAGCCCGCGCCATAGAAGAGATTTTTTTCAGCATGGCGCCGTTTTTGCCGATGATGATGCCCTTGTGACTGGCCTTTTCGCAGTAGATGGTGGCGTCAATGTCGATGATGCCGTTGTCCCGCTCGGAGAATTTCGTGATTTCCACAGCGGTTCCGTGGGGAACCTCCCGGTCAAGGCACCACAGCAGCTTTTCCCGGATGATCTCCGCCATTACCTGCCGCTCGGGCTGGTCGGTGGTTACATCCTCCGGGAACAGGAAGGGGCTTTCCTCGGCGTATTTGCCGCAGGTTTCCAGCAGATCCTCCACCCCGTCGCCGGTTTTGGCGGAGATGGGGATGATGGCGTCAAAGGCCGCCGCCTGAGAATAGACGGCGATGACCTCCAGAAGGGCGTCCTTTTCCACGGTGTCGATCTTGTTGATGGCGAGAATGGCGGGGCAGTGGCTGCTCTTGATTTTGTCGATCAGCCCTTCCTCCTGGGGGCCAATGGACGCGATCGGTTCCACCACAAGGATGGTCAAATCCACGTCGGAAATGGATTCCCGGGCAACATTTACCATGTAATCGCCCAGCTTCGTTCTCGCCCGGTGGTAGCCGGGGGTGTCCACAAACACGAACTGGGTATCCCCTCTCGTCACGATGCCGCAGATGCGGTTGCGGGTGGTCTGGGGCTTATTGGATACAATGGCGATCTTCTCGCCAACGAGATAGTTTGTCAGCGTGGACTTGCCCACGTTGGGGCGTCCGGCAATGGTGATCATAGCGGATTTCGTTTTCATTTTCTATTCTCCTCAGTCCCGGCTCATATTGGGGATGGACGCGGCAATGGCTTCCTCCCTGCCGCGCATTTTCTTCTTTTCCTCGCCCTCGTCCAGATGGTCATAGCCCAGCAGATGGAGCATGGAATGGATGGTGAGGTAACCAACTTCCCGGCGGGTGGAATGGCCGAATTCCTTGGCCTGGGCAATTGCCCGTTCCAGAGAAATGCACATATCCCCCAACGGCACCAGGCCGGTCTCCGGATCCTGGAAGTCCGTCCAGTCCGTAGGCGGTTCCCCGGCGATGAGCTGGAACATGGGGAAGCTCAGCACGTCCGTAGGCTTGTCCATGTGGCGGCTCTCCCGGTTGACCACCTGAATGCCCGCGTCATCCGTCACAAGGACGTTGATCTCGCAGGGCACCTTGACACCCTCCGCGTCCAGCACCGCGTTGACGCAGGTACGGATGATGCTTTTGACGGTAAATTTTTGCAGGCTCAGCTGCTCGAATACGATGTTGATTTTATGTCTCATGTCAATTTTTCCTCTGATGGTAACGGCCCTGAAGCTGACGGGTCGGTTTTTTGACTTCCTTTTTCTGGGCGGAGCGCTCGTAGGCGCTGATGATCTCCTGCACCAGCGCGTGGCGCACCACGTCCGCGGCGGTCAGGCGGCAGATGGCGATGTCCTTCACCCCGTCCAGCACCCGCACGGCGTCCTTCAGGCCGGAAACCTTGTCGTCCGGCAGGTCGATCTGGGTCACATCACCGGTGATGACGATTTTCGACCCGAAGCCGAGGCGGGTCAGGAACATTTTCATCTGCTCCCGGGTGGTGTTCTGGGCTTCGTCCAGAATGATGAAGCTGTCGTCCAGCGTTCTGCCGCGCATATAGGCCAGCGGCGCGACCTCGATGGAGCCGCGCTCCTGATATTTCTGGAAGGTCTCCGCCCCCAGCATATCGTACAGCGCGTCGTACAGCGGCCTGAGATAGGGGTCGACCTTGTTCTGCAAGTCGCCAGGCAGGAAGCCCAGCCGCTCCCCCGCTTCCACCGCCGGGCGGGTGAGGATAATGCGGTTCACCGTGCGCTCCCGGAAGGCGGCCACGGCGGCGGCGACTGCCAGATAGGTCTTGCCGGTACCTGCGGGGCCGACGCCGATGGTGATGGTGTTCTTCATAATGGCCTTCATGTAGTTCTGCTGGCCTACAGTCTTGGCCTTGATGGGTTTTCCCTTGGCGGTGATGCAGACAACATCCTTCGCCATCTGCGCAACCTGGGCGTCATTGCCCTCGTTGACCAGGGTAATAAGGTAGCGCACCCGCTGCTCGTCGATGGTTTCGCCCTTGGCCGCCAGAGACAGCAGCCCTTCCAGTGTGCGCACGGCCTTATCCGCCATTTCCTCGTCCCCGGAGACCCGGAGGTCTGTCCCCCGGTTCACCACCCGGACGCTCAGGGCTTCCTCGATTCGTTTGATATTTTCGTCAAAAGAGCCAAACACCGTGATCAGGTCTTCCACCCGCTCGGCGTTGACGATTCGTTCAACCACTTTTCCCATTTGTATCTCCAATCTGTTCTCTGCGGACCCGGCCGATCATTTCCACGCAGGCGTATGTCCCTTCAAGCAGGTACTTATCCTCCAACTGCGTGACCGATTCCCTCCGGCTCAAAATCCGCCCGGCCACCATCTGCTGGGTCAGGGCGCTCTGGGCGAACCTGGAAAGCGCCGCTTCCGCCGCCTCCGGCTCCAGAGTCATCCTTTCCCAATCGAAGAAAGTATATTCCTCCACGCACAGGGTAACCGGCAGGCGAAAGCCGCCCGGAAGGGTCAGTTCATATCGCCTATCCATTCTATCACAACTGCCCTGCAAAATTCCACTGTCTTTCCATAAATTTATGCGTTTTTTTCCGACGATGAGGCTGTATTTTCGCCTGACACCGGTCTGCTCCCCCCGAACCGTCCACTGAGCGGGAGTCACGGCGGCAAAATCCCGGCTTGTCTGAGCGTAAATCTCCCCTTCTGCCCGGGTTGCCTGAATGCAGATGCCGCAGTCGGTGTACCCGGAGATCAGCACCTGCCCTGTCTTCACCGACTGCCCCACCCGGCACAGAAAATTCCCCCGGGTCACCGTGGCGGAGACGATAAAGCCGTCCCGGGAGGCCACAATGCTGCTCACCGCCGCGTCCGATTCCGTCACCTCCGGGTCTGTCCGCTCCCGCACGGAAACGGTTGCCACACATCCGGAGGTGTTCACCCCCGCCCATTGCAGCTGGGGAAGTGCCGACAGCAGGGCGTTTTTCATTTTTTCGCTCCGCACCGCCCGCCGGGAAGCACCGAAGCGGATGCCGCTTTCCCCCGCGGCGTCCAGAATAAGCCGGGTTGGCGTGGTCACATTGCCCTCCACCCGCACGAAAAAGATACGGGTGGGCAGAAAAATCGCCGCCGCCAGAAACACCACCAGCCCGCACAGAAGCATCGGCCGGGTCAACAGCCGTTTCAGCGTCCAGTACACGCCCATCCGACGGCGCAGACGCAGCGTCTCTCCCCGTTTTTCGCTGAGGGCTTCCAGCGCCCGGTAATCCCGTCTGCGCACCCGGAACCGGGCGGTCAGGTCGCCGACCTGTATCACGTCATAAAGCGGGATGCCCCGGGCATTGACCGCTTCCAGCGCCGCGTCCGGCTCCGCGCTGGTCAGCTCCGCCTCCACCATCCCGTCCAGAGACTTCCAGATATCCATGTTACCCCCTCCGGATCAGCGTTACTGCGTCGATTCTCCCGGAAATGATCAGTTGCTCCTTTGTCATGCGGATCAGCTCCAGATTGCAGCCGCAGACACAGACCAGACCGTATTTCACCTTGACCCCGATTTTCTCCCGGCTGTACTCCTTGACGCCGAAGTGGTTCTCGATCAGCACCCGCCGGTCGCCGGCGATCTCCACAATGGGCTGCCCCGGCAGCGGCTCTGCGGAAAGGTCAGCCCCGTCCGCCAGCCGCTGCAAAATCATTCGTCCCTTCCCCATGAAACCAGCCCCCTTGGGAAAAGCATATGAATGGACAGCGGCCGATTTGCATAGATTCTTCCGAGGTGAGGTCTGGTGAAACGGAGAAATTTCTGGGCAGGAATCTGTGTGAGTTTTGGGATGCTGGCGCTGATTCTGGACGGTCGGACGGCAATCGAGGGGGCGCGTCAGGGAATCGGGCTGTGCCTGCGGACGGTAATTCCGTCCCTGTTCCCCTTTTTTGTGCTGTCCATTCTGCTGACAAGCTCCCTGCTCGGCAGCTCTTTGGCGGTTCTGCGGCCATTGGGGCGGCTGTTCGGAATGCCGGAGGGAGCGGAATCTCTGCTCATTCCGGCGTTTCTGGGCGGGTATCCCGTTGGGGCGCAGAACGTCGCCGCCGCTTTCCGCAGCGGGCAGCTGACAAAACCGGAGGCGGAACGGCTGCTTTCCTTTTGCAACAACGCGGGGCCTGCGTTTCTCTTCGGCATGGCAGCGGCCATGTTCCCCCGCCGCTGGATGGCCTGGGCGCTGTGGGGTATTCATATTGCGGGCGCGTTGTTTGCGGCGCTGTTGATTCCAGGGAAACCTGCCGCCCCCGTCAGGCTGACGCAGACAAATCCCCATTCCCCTGCTTCCGCCCTGAACACCGCGATTACGGTCATGGCCACGGTTTGCGGCTGGGTGGTGCTTTTCCGGGTTCTGCTGGCGTTTCTGAAACGGTGGATTTTCTGGATTCTCCCGGCGGCTGTGCAGGTCGCAATTACGGGGATTCTGGAGCTTTCCAACGGCTGCTGTGAGCTGCTGGCCGTCACGGACGTTTCAGCCCGGTTCTGCATCTGTTCGGGCATTCTGGCCTTCGGCGGCCTGTGCGTCACCATGCAGACCATGTCCGTCACGACGGGACTTTCCATGAAACCGTACTTTCTGGGGAAGCTGCTGCAAACGCTTTTCTCTCTCGCCCTTGCCGCACTGATGGCATACGGCATCTGGCTTCCCTTCGGGGTGCTGTCCGCCGGGGTGCTGGTGATAAAGCTTCAAAAAAGGGGTAGCTTTTCCGGAGTATTTGGTGTATAATACAGGAATGAAGATTGGGAGGATACCGCCATGCTGTTTCGCAAGAAAATAGAACGTTCCTGCGCCTACTGCGCAAACGGCGCCCATCTGGGTGACGGACAGATTCTGTGCGCCAAAAAGGGACTGAAAACGGTGGACGACCAGTGCCGCAAATTCAAATACGACCCCTGCAAGCGCATCCCGGCCAAGCCCAAGGCTGTGGATTTTTCCAAATACGACAACGAAGACTTTTCTCTGTAGTAAGGCATACTAAGGATGAAAGGGGCTGATTTATATGACAAAGGAACAGATTTTGCAGGAAGCGGCGGCGCTTCAGGACGAGATCAAAGCCCATCGTTTGTGGCTTCACACCCACGCGGAAACCGGATTTGACCTGACGGAAACGAAACCTTATGTAAAATCCGTGCTTATAAAAATGGGCTATGCCGTTCAAGAATGCGGAAAAGCGGGACTTGTTGCCACTGTCGGCAAGCCCGGCGGAAAAGTGATACTGCTTCGGGCGGATATGGATGCCCTGCCCATTGCCGAGGAAGCCGACGTGGACTTTGCCTGCAAAAACGGGCGGATGCACGCCTGCGGCCACGATATGCACACCGCGATGCTGCTGGGCGCGGCGAAAATCCTGAAAGCCCACGAGTCGGAGCTGGACGGCATGGTCAAGCTCATGTTCCAGCCCGCGGAAGAAATTTTTGAAGGCAGCAAGGACATGATTGCCTCCGGGGTACTGGAAAATCCCAGACCCGACGCAGCACTGATGATTCACGTGGCGGCGGGAATGCCGCTTCCGGCCGGAACAGTGGTGGTCTCCGCCCCCGGCGTCAGCGCCCCTGCGGCGGACTATTTCACCATCCGGGTGCATGGCAAGGGCTGTCATGGCTCCGCGCCCCAGAACGGCATTGACCCCCTGACGGCGGCGGCGCATATTCTCATTGCCCTTCAGGAAATACACGCCCGGGAGCTGTCCGCCTCTGACGAGACGGTTCTGACCATTGGCACCTTCCACGCTGGAGAAGCCGGGAACGTCATCCCCGACACGGCGGCCATGGGCGGCACCATCCGCACCTACGACGAGAAGACCCGCGCCTATCTGAAAGAACGCATGACCGCCATCGCGCAGAACGTCGCGGAAGCCTTCCGCGCCAGCGCTGAGGTCAGCTTCGGCAGCGGATGCCCCACCCTGGTCAACGACAAAGACCTTTCAGGGACAGTCACGGGGTATCTCAAAAACCTGCTGGGTGCAGACCGCGCGTTCACCACGGCGGAACTCAGCGGCGGAAAACCTGCCCGGGGCGGCGGCTCGGAGGACTTTGCCTACGTCAGCCACGAGGTTCCCTCCCTGATGCTGGCGCTGGCGGCGGGTGAACCGTCCAAGGGCTATGTTTACCCCCAGCACCATCCCAAGGTGAAATTCGACGAGAGCGTCCTTTCCACAGGCGCGGCCGTATTTGTGGATTGCGCCCTACAATATCTGAGAGAATGATTGGAGGAGAAAACCATGGAGGAACAAACCCGCGTCCTGGAATACAAATGCCCATGCTGCAACGCCGGTCTGCACTTTGGGTCGGACGCCCAGAAGCTGACCTGCGAATACTGCGGCAACACCTTTGACCTCGACACCGTCCGGGCGTTCAACGAAAGCCAGAACCCCCAGGGCGACGAGGAATTTCAGTGGGAGCCGGAACAGACGGAGTCATTCAGCGAGGACGAGGAAAGCACCCTGCGTGTCTTCCAGTGTCCCTCCTGCGGCGGAGAAATCCTCTGCGACGAGAACACGGCGGCTTCCTTCTGCCCCTACTGCGAAAATCCCACCATCATGCCTGCCCGTCTCAGCGGCGGCCTGAAGCCCGACGGCGTCATCCCCTTCCAGAAAAACAAGGAGGACGCCAAGGCCGCGTTCCTCCGTCTTTGCAAGGGCAAGCCCCTTCTTCCCAAGGGCTTTACCTCGGAACAGCGGCTGGAGAAGATCACCGGAATGTACGTCCCCTTCTGGCTGTATGACTGCGCCGCAGATTTCAGCGGCAGCTACAGAGCTACGCGGGTACATACCTGGTCGGATTCCAAATATGAGTACACCAAAACCGACCATTTCCTGCTGAAGCGGGACGCAGCGGCAGATTTTACAGGCATTCCAATGGATGGCTCCACCAAGATGGAGGACGCATTCATGGAATCCATCGAACCGTTTGATTACAAGCAGCTCACGTCCTTCGACATGGCGTACCTGACCGGTTATCTCGCCGACAAGTACGACGTACCCTCGGAAAACGGTGAGCAGCGGGTTCGTCAGCGAGTGGACGCCGCCATGGACGACCGGCTGCAAGGCACCTTTGTCGGTTATTCCTCGGTGGTTCCCACCTCCCGGCAGCTGAACGTCCGGCATAACAAGGCACGCTACGTATTCTTCCCCGTGTGGATTCTGAACACGAAGTATAAAGACAAAATCTATACCTTCGCCATGAACGGCCAGACCGGCAAAATGACCGGCGCGTTCCCCATCTGCCCCAAGAAGACCGCCGCATGGTTTGCCGGAATCACCGCCGGTGCCGCGTTGATCGCGTCGCTGGTGCAGCTTCTGATGCTTTAAGGAGGGCGACAGTATGAAACACAAACTGATTTGCCTGATTCTGTGCCTGCTGCTTTTCCCCTCTCTGTTCCTGAGCGCCGGCGCGGAGCAGCAATATGTCATTGACAACGCCGATCTCATGTCTTCCTCGGAGGAAGCGGCACTGGACGAAAAGGCGCAGGCGCTTCGCCAGGAATACGGGATGGACGTGGTCATCCTGACGGTGGACAGCCTGGACGGGAAAAGGCCTCAGGACTATGCCGACGATTACTACGATTACAACGGCTATGCAGATGATGGCTTGCTGTTCCTCCTGTCCATGGAGGAACGGGACTGGTACATTTCCACAAAGGGAAACGCCATCTACGCTCTGACGGACTACGGCATCCAGCAGGTCGGCGAAACCGCCCTTCCCTATCTGGGAGACGGTGATTACTACGGCGGCTTCGACGCATTTCTGGATACTCTGCCCACCTATTTTTCCGCCTACCGTGACGGCTCTCCCATTGACGGGTACGCAGACACCTCGGGCGATTACTACCACGGCGATCAGGAAGAGGTGGTCTATTATGAGCAGCCCCGGCACGTAAACGTCTGGATTTCCATTGTGATCGGCGCGGTCATCGGCGGGATCACCGTCCTCATCATGCGCGCCTGCATGAATACCAAGCGCCCACAGCGCAGCGCGGGCAGCTATCTGAACGACAGCTCCTATCACCTGCGCACCAATCGGGATCTGTTCCTGTACAGCAACGTCACCAAAACCCGCATCCAGCAGGAAAGCAGCAGCTCCGGCGGTGGCGGCAGCTCCGTCCACACGTCCTCCAGCGGCAGCAGCCACGGTGGCGGCGGCGGAAAGTTTTGATATCAAAAAAATTTTTACATAAGGAGAAAGCATTATGGGTCTGATCAAAGCAGCATTGGAATCGGCAGGCGGCGTCCTTGCCGATCAGTGGAAAGAGTATTTCTACTGTGACAGCATGGCGGCCAACGTTCTGGTCACCAAGGGCAAAAAACGCACCTCCTCCCGCAGCAGCAACACCAAGGGCTCTGACAACATCATTTCCAACGGCTCTGTCATCGCCGTCAACGAGGGGCAGTGCATGATGATTGTGGAGCAGGGCAAGATTGTGGAATTCGCCGCCGAGGCCGGCGAATACACCTGGAATTCCTCCAGCGAACCCACCATTTTCCAGGGCGGTCTGGAAGGTCTGGAAGGCAGCTGGGAAACCCTCAAGCGCCGCTTCGCCTTCGGCGGAGACGCCGCCAAGGATCAGCGGGTGTACTTCTTCAACCTGAAGGAACTGGTTGGCAACAAGTACGGCACCCCCGCTCCCATCCCCTTCCGGGTCGTGGACAACAACATCGGTCTGGATATGGACGTTTCCATCCGCTGCAACGGTGAGTATTCCTATAAGATCGCCGACCCCATGCTGTTCTATAAGAACGTATGCGGCAACGTATCTCAGGACTACACCCGCGACCAGCTGGACAGCCAGCTGAAATCCGAGTTCCTCACCGCTTTGCAGCCCGCATTTGCCCGAATTTCCGCCCAGGGCATCCGGTATTCCGCTCTACCCGGCCACACCATGGAACTGGCGCAGGCTATGAACGAAGTCCTGTCCAGCAAGTGGGGCGCGACAAGGGGTCTCGCCATCGTCGCCGTGGGCGTCAACTCCGTGACCGCCTCTGCTGAGGACGAGGCCACCATCAAGGAGCTGCAGAAGTCCGCCGTTTTCCGCAACACCAACATGGCGGCGGCGCACATGGTGCAGGCGCAGGCCGAAGCAATGAAGACAGCCGCCGGGAACAAGAACGGCGCGATGATGGGCTTCATGGGCATGAACATGGCGCAGTCCGCCGGTGGTTTCAATGCCGCTTCCCTGTTCCAGATGGGTCAGCAGCAGCCCGCTGCTCCTGCCGCCCCCGCTGCTCCTGCTGCCGGTGCAAACACCTGGAAATGCTCCTGCGGCGCGGTGAATACGGGCAAATTCTGCGTGGAGTGCGGCGCTTCCAAGCCCGCCGACGGCTGGGTCTGCTCCTGCGGCGCGGTCAACAAGGGCAAGTTCTGCTCCGAATGCGGCGCGAAGAAGCCCGCCTCCGAGCCGCTGTACCGCTGTGACAAGTGCGGCTGGGAGCCGGAGGATCCCAAGCATCCGCCCAAATTCTGCCCTGAGTGCGGCGACAAGTTCGACGACGAGGACATCCGGTAATCCATTTTTCCGCGCAGGATGCGCAGCCAAACTATGAAATCATGAGGTAATTTTTTGTTTAATATGAACCAAATGGATATTGTGATCTGACCGGGAGGTTGGCAGTCACAATTCCGCAAACCTCCCAAAAGAATTTTCAATAAATACTTTTAGGAGGAATTCCCACAATGAACCGGGAAAATAAAAGAAAACAGCACGAAAAAGGCTATTATAAAACCCACCCCTGTGATGAAAGCTTTACCTGCCGGAACTGCGGATATCCCGTCATCCCGGCGGGCGCGGGGAGCGACCACCGGAACCATTGCCCCAACTGCCTGTGTTCCGTGCATCTGGACATCGAGCCGGGCGACCGGGAGTCAGACTGCGGCGGACTGATGGAGCCGGTGGCGGTGTGGGTTCGGAAAAACGGCGAATGGGCGATCATCCATCGCTGCCGCCGGTGCGGCGCGCTCAGCTCCAACCGGGTCGCGGCGGACGATAATCCCGTCAAGCTCATGTCCATCGCCATGAAGCCCATCGGCAGCCCGCCCTTTCCCATTGAGCGGATGGCGGAGATCACCGAAAAGCTGGATTGATACGCAGTTGCCCCCGACCTGTCGGTCGGGGGCAATTTTCACTTTATTCGGTACTTTTTAAGAATTTCTTTCTGTTCCGGGGTAATGCGGTAACTTTCCACCGCTTTTTGGATGGCTTTATTGTGCGTCCATTTTTCCAGCCGATACTCGGCGATATAAGGAAACACCGCGTCATACTGCTTTGCCAGAGCGGTCGCAAAGTACCAGGCCGCCATCATCTTCACATAGTAATCCTCACTGCGAACGGCAGCAACCATCCGGGGGTAAGCAGAGTCAAAATCCTCATCAAGAAAGTGGCTCATCAGCATTTCCATACCGAAACGAATGGTGTATGGATGGTCGGAAGCCAACCAGCGGCAAATATGGGGCAGCAGCTCGCCCCGGTGTTTGCGGAAAACCTTGGGACTAAGCTGGTCGCAGGTCGCCCAGTTGTCCACATGAGGCAAAAAATCCTCCACCCGGGAAATGACGGCTTCAAAGTCTTTGTCTTTTTCCAGCAGGAAGCTATGTACCTGGTTTTCCTCAAAATACCGGTGGGGCAGACTATTCAGAAACGACTCCCCATCCTCCAATTCCTTCGCAAGGCGGCGAAGCTCCGGTGTTCGGACGCCGATGATACTCTCCCGGGGAATATTCGGAATGAGACGCAGCAGCATGAGACGATAATTCTCGTCCCGCAGCGAAAACAAGGCGTCAAGCAATTCTTCTTGCTTCATATCACACCCGGCGGATGGTCAGACTGTGGGCGAGGGCGATGATGTATTCGGTGTCTTCAAACACGGACAGGGCAGAAATGGCATAATCCGTATATTTCTTCACCAATTCCTCGCACTTTTCCAGGCCATACAGTCGGACGAAGGTATTCTTTTCCCCGTCCACGCCGGTGGCCTTACCCAGCTCCGACTGGGTTCCGATGACATCCAGCATATCGTCCCGAATCTGGAACGCCAGACCCAGCCCTGCCGCGAACTGACAGGCAGCCTCAAACTGCTCGTCTGACGCGCCGCCGGCAATCGCGCCCAGGGCGCAGGCGGCGTTGATCAGCGCGCCGGTCTTCCGGGACTGAATGTCCAGAACCTCCTGCTCGCTCAGCTCCCGCTCCTGACTCATGATGTCCAGCACCTGACCGCCCACCATGCCGGGAGAACCGGCGCACTCCGCCAGCAGGCCGATGGCCGTCGCCATGTCCTCCGGCTTTGCCAGCCCGGCCTTGGACGCAACCATAAAAGCGTCCGTCAACAGGGCGTCCCCCGCCAGAACGGCCATTCCCTCGCCGAAAATCTTGTGATTCGTCAGCCTACCCCGGCGGTAATCGTCATTGTCCATGCAGGGCAGATCGTCGTGAATCAGGCTGTATGTATGGATCATCTCCACAGCGGCGGCGAAGGGGGCGGCGTCCTTCCAGTCCCGGCCGCACAGGCGGCAGAACTCAAAGGCGAAAATCGGCCGCAGGCGCTTGCCGCCCGCAAGCAGGCTGTATTCCATGGCCTTGTAGAGGTCTTTCTGGGGCGCGTCGTGAAACTGGGCATAGAAGTCCTTCAGGTAGGCTTCCACATACTCCCGGTATTCCCGGCTTCTGCTGTCAAGGCTCATCCTGGAAGTCCTCCTCCACTGGGCTGCCGTCCGGGGCAGTCATGATCTTTTTCACCTGAAGCTGGGCGTCGTCCAGCAGCTTCTGGCAGCTTCGCACCAGCTCGGTGCCCTCCTGAAAGAGCTTCAAGGACTCTTCCAGAGCCACGTCACCCCGTTCCATAGCCCGGACGATCTGCTCCAGACGTGCCATGGATTCCTCAAAGGTTTTGTTCTGCAGATTCATCGCGCTTCCTCCTTTTTATCCATTACGGTTGCGGACAGTTTTCCATCGCTCAGCAGGACGATGACGCGCTCTCCCAGCTCCACCTGCCGGATGGAACGGAGTACCTCCCCCGTTTTCGTCTGCGCCATGGAGTAGCCCCGGGTCAGCACCTTCAGGGGGCTCATGGCGTCCAGCTTGGAAACGGCGGCAATGTAGCGTTGATTTTTCCGGGTGATGCTCTGGTTCTGCGCCGCAATCAGGCGGTTTTTCAGCAGCTCCAGACTCTTCTCCCGCTGCTCGATGTACCCCGTGGGGCTTCGCAGCGCGGGAGACTGGGACAGCACGTTCAGATGCTGCCGCGCCGCCTTCAACTGGCGGCTCAGAGCGGACGCCATGGCGCCGGACATGGCGTCCAGATTCTGCCGCAGAGCGTCCTGATCCGGCACGGCAAGCTCTGCCGCGTTGGAGGGCGTCGCCGCCCGAAGATCGGCCACGTAGTCGGAAATGGTCACGTCCGGCTCGTGTCCCACAGCGGAAATCACGGGAATCTCCGATTCATAAATGGCATGGGCAACCAGTTCGTCGTTGAACGCCCACAAGTCTTCAATAGAGCCGCCGCCCCTGCCCACGATCAGCAGATCGGCCAGCCTGTAGCGGTTGGCATAGCGAATGGCCGCGGCGATCTCCCCCGGCGCTTCCGCGCCCTGCACCCGCACGGGCAGGAGCCGTACCTTCGTCAGCGGATACCGCTTTCTGAGAATGCGCAGCATATCATGCACCGCCGCACCGGCGGAGCTGGTGACGACGCCGATGGTGCCGGGACATTTGGGCAGCGGCTTTTTGTGGGCGGGGTCAAATAACCCTTGCGCCGCCAGCTTTTTCTTCAGCTGCTCAAAGGCGGCGTACAGGTCGCCCACGCCGTCCATGGCCATGGCGGCGCAGTACAGCTGATACGCCCCGTCCCTGGGGTAGACCGTGACCTTACCCATGGCAATGACCTTCATGCCGTTGTCCGGCCGAAAGCGCAGACGCATGGCATTGCCCTTGAACATGACGCACTTCAATGCCGCCCCTTCGTCCTTCAGCGTAAAATAGTGGTGTCCCGATGGGTAGACCTTATAATTGCTGATTTCCCCCCGGACAGCCACCTGCCCCAGAAAGGGGTCGTTGTCCAGCCGTCCGCGGATGTATTCGGTTAATTGGGTGATGGACAGAACGTTCTGAGCCATGTTATTCCTCCGTCAGTCGTTTTGTCAGCACGGCAACGCCCATGGCGTTGTCCGTGGAAAACTGCGGCTGTGCAAAAACGGGATGAAGGGCTGCCGTCAGCTCCCGGAGCATGGAATTGGACGCAACGCCCCCGGAAAATACCACGCTCAACCCCGGATAGGCTTCCAGCGCCTGCGCTGTCGCCTGATACACTGCCCCAGCGACGCACCGCAAGGCGTAGGCCGCCGTCTCGGCGGGGTCAGCACAGGCGGCGTAGAACTGCTGCACCTTGTTCTGCACGCCGGAAAGGGAAAATTCGCTGTTCCTGCACTTGACGCGGAACACATCCTTCCCCGTCGCTTCCCGGCTGAGGCTGTCCAGATGCTTGCCCGATGGGAACGGCAGCTCCAAAAGCTGCCCCGTCCGGTCAATCAGCTGACCGGCGGAAATGTCCGTTGTGCCGCCGATGCGGGCACACTTCACATTTCTGCCCTCCGGCTCCACCAGAAGCAGCTCTGTAGTGCCGCCGGACAGATGCCACGCCAGGTGGGTTTCTTCCATCAAGTCCATCCGTCCCGCGCTCCACAATGACGCGGCTACGTGTCCCTGCTGGTGGGAAACCTCCACCAGCGGCACGCCCAGAGCGTCCGACAGCAGCTTCGCATGGGAGTAACCAACCATGAAGCAGGGCATATAGCTTCCCTCCACCGCCCGGGGACGGGTGCTGACGCCCACCGCCGTGATGGTGTCCTTCCGAATATGGGAAAACAGCCTGCCGGAAAGCTCCGGCAGGCTTTTGATATGGGCAAATACCGCGTCGGACTGACGCAGACCCAGCTCCCCCTGCCTGACAGGCAGAAGGCGGGAGCAATTCTCGCCCCCCTCGCCGTCAAAAAAAGCGATGGAGGTGGTGTAATTGCTGGTGTCGATGCCGATGACGCTCATTTGGTTTCCTCTTGGGGGGCTGCCGCGTCCGTGTTCCGGCTGCGGACAAAGCTGCCCAAAATGCCGTTGATAAACGCGCCGGTATCGTCGCCGTCGTATTTTTTCGCAATGCGCACCGCTTCGGCTACCGCAACGCCGGTAGGAACGTCGTCCACGTAAAGGATTTCGTAAATCGCCAGCCGCAGAATGCACCGGGCAAGTTTGGAAATGCGGCTGATGTCCCAGCCGATGGAAAACTGCCGGATCACGTCGTCCAGCTCATCCTCCCGGTTGGCAACGCCTGTGACCACCGAGTCGATATAGCGCAGCTGAAACCGGTCAGGGCGCTGGGCATATACCTCATTTTCTTCGGCCAGTTTTCCGTAATATTCCTTGTCCAGGCGGGTGGAGACCACCTGCTCCGGCTCCTCGCCGGTGAACGCCCGGCCGTAAATCAGATGTACTGCCAGTTCTCTGGCGTCGCCTCTTTTCATACCGCCCGACCTTACTTGTGGACGATGCCGCAGACGTTGACGGAGACGCTGGCGACCTTCGTGCCGGTGATGGACTCCACGCTGGCGGTCACAGCCGCCTGCACATCCTTCGCCACGTCCACAACGCTGTAGCCGTAGCAGACCATAATGCCGCACTCGATGGTAAGGGTGTTGTCCTCCGCGATCAGGATCTTCAGTCCCTTGCCCCAGTTCTTCTTATTGGTAAAGTCAGCAATGCTGACGCCGGGCTTGACGCCCAGAGAGCCGACGCCCTCCACCTCAGAAAGCGCGTGCGCCACGATGGTCGCTACCACGTCCTCGGAGATCATGACGCTGCCATTTTCCTGAATCTGGGTGATGTACTGCTTATATTCAGCCATAAGGTTTTACCTCCTAAATGTTTGTCCCGCCCGTGGGCTTGACATACTTTTGTTTATTGTACCACAAATCCAGAAAAATACAACCATTTTCTGCAAGCAAAGCACGGATTTACAAGATTGCCCCGGATGGCCGTCATCCGGGGCATAAACTTATTGAACTTCCACAACACGGATATCGTTCAGGGAATAGTCGGACTGCGCCATGACGATGTCTGCGATGACGGCCACGTCATCCCGCTGCAAGCCGCCCTCAGGGGAAGCCACCGCAATGGAAATGCCTTCGCCGGACATATAGGCCACGCAGTCGGCATAGCCCTTCGCAATGATCAGGCTCTCGATCTGGGCTTCGCTCAGCGCCGTCTGCACGATCTGTTCCAGCTCCACCGCGGACTCCGCTTCCTTGGAGCTTTCGCTGTAAGACATGGCTTCCTGCAAAAGATTCACGGCGTTGTCCCTCGCCTGCTGCCGGGACAGGCGCACAGCGGCAAAGTAGTCGGTGGAGGTGGTCGCCACATCTTCCCCGGCGGAAATGGCCGCCATATCCTCGCTGAGCACCAGATTATCATCGGACATGACCTTCTCCGTGTCCAGGGTATCCGTGAGATTTGCCGCCGCCTGATCCTCGGTGTAGCGCCAGTTGACGTAGATGCCCGCGCAAACCGTCACCAAAATCGCCGCCGCAACCAGATTCTTCTTCCAAACTTTCATAAAAATGCCTCCATTCATTTCATTTTCAAAACGGTTATTTTGTCGGTGGACAGCCCGGTGACGCTGCCCACCGCTGATACGATGGCAAGCCGGACGGACGCGCTGTCCGCCCCCTGGCATACGATGACCGCGCCGAGATAAGTAGGGGGATTGATCTGCTGCACAAGTCCGGTCTGGGAACGGTCAGAGCCATTGAGCAAAACCGTGTCCGACCGGACGCCGGAGGATGTGGAATCCTCGTCTGTCTGGTACACCGTCTGCTCCCCTTCCCGCTGGGTCAGAAGCACCCGCACCCTGCCCGCGCCCTGTATCTGGCTGAGAATTTCTTCCAGATCAGTTTGCAGATCCTGCCGGGGTTCCGTTTCCGCGGCGGCGGGTTCCGGGGCTGCTTTTGCGTTCTTTCCGTCGGGCAGCACCATGAGAAAAAGCCCTGCCAGCACCACCAAAAGGACATAGCGGTATTTCTTGACCAGCTCCTTTCCCCTGCTTCTCAGCGTTACCCAATCCATTTCTGATTCTCCTTTGAAATGCCCAGATCATTTGCGATCACAGCCTGTATCTGCCGCCGGGCGTAAGGGGACGCCTCCCCGGAGAGCGTGACCGCCAACGGGAGATTGTCTTCGCCGACGGTGACCTCAACGCGCAGGTTCGCATGGAGGTCTGCGGCTTTGTCCAAGATATATGCTTCCGTTTCTTCCTTTATGATATCCGCCATGGAATCCCGGGCGAGATTTTCTCCCATGGCGGCGGCGTCCTCCGCTTCGTCCACGCACCGCAGGGAAAAGTCCGGCAATTTGGAAAAATCCACCCTCGAAATGGGACTCAGAACGGTGTACGCCAGAAACAGCCCGCAGATCAGCTTCCCCACCTGCTTGCCGCTTCCATGGGGGAACAGCCTGACCACAATGCCGCAGAGCATGGCGGCGGCTACCACAGAAATAACATATTGCCGAAGCGCCTCCATTATCCCACTCCTTTCAGAAAACACACCGTGCTGATGAGCAGCAGCAGACATTCCGAGCCGGTCATGGCGAGCAGCAGCCCCATGGCGGTGGAAAAATCCCCGATCAGCTCCGTCAGTCCCTTTTCTCCGAAGATGCCGCACACGGCGGCGGTCAGTTTCAGTATCAGATAGTGGACGCCGATTTTCAGGAAGGGGCTTAAAAACACCGCCAGCACCGCCAGAATTCCGTAGATTCCCGCCGCGTTTTTCATTAGCCCCGCGCTGACCAGCACCGCTTCCGAAGCGTCGGACAGAATCCCGCCCACCACGGGAACCACGGAGGAAATGGTGACCTTGGTCGCCTTCAGCGCCGCCGCGTCGGTGGTACCGCTGACCACGCCGGTGACGGTCATGTAGGTCGTGAATACCGTCAATACGGCTTTCAGACTCCAGCTGACGATATTTTTGACCAAATCCCGCAATTTCCCCAGAATATTTTCCCCGATTGCGCCGTTTGCCGCCGACAGCGCCAGAAACAGGTAGACCATCGGGCCGAGCAGCCGAGAGATCAGACTGCTCAGCACCGAGTCGAACATCGCCGTCCCGGCGTACAGCGCCGTGGAGGACGCCGCCCCGCCCTGCGCCGCCATAGCCGCCGTCATAACGGGAAGCAGCAGCTTTCCGTACTCGCTGATTTCCGTCACGGTCTGCGACCCAAGGCGAATCAGGGAGTTGGCGCTCAGCAGCAGCCCCGCCGCAATGGCCGTGGCTCCCGCCAGGTTTGCGACGGTCTTCACGCTTCCGGAAAAGGATTGGAGCAACGACACCATCATCACCGCCGCAATCACCCCAAGGCTGACCTTGGAGGCTTCCTTCAAATCCGGCCGAAGTCCCAGAACCGCGTCCCGAAGCAGCTCCATCAGCCCGGCGGCAAAGGAGCCGGTGTCCTCCGGCATCAGCTCCGCCCCTCCCTCCGGCACCTGGGGAGCCGTAAACTCCACGGCGGAGGCGGGCACCGCCAAGGCAAATATCAACGCCACTGCCAAAATCAGTTTGCTCATAATTCTCGTAAAATCTCCCGTATCAGTTCCAGCATGGCAGTGAAAATGGGAAGCGACAAGTATAAAATCACCGCCGAGCCAAGCATTTGCAGCGTTTTTCCAAGAGAGCCGTTTCCCGCGTCGGTACAGACCAGTCCGGCAATTTCCGACACCAGCCCGATGCCCACCGCTTTTAATAGAATGCCCAGCATGTCCCCCTGCAGGTCTCCCAGCGTTTCCAGCTCACGCAGGAAGTCCAGTACCGGCTCCAGGTAGGAAATGGCGATCATAGCGACCATGCAGCACACCGCCATGGTCAGCAGAACCCCAATGTCCTTCTGCTTTCCCAGCGATAGCCCCAGCACCACCGCCAGCAGCACCGCCGCCGCGGCCTTCCAGAACAGGCTCATCAGAATTCAAACAGGGTCTTCACCAGATCGAAAAGATCGGCGATTTTCTGCGCCAGCATCATCAGCACGACCACCAGCCCCGCAAGGCTGGTCATGGTGGCCTGCTCCTCCCGGCCGGAACGGGAAAGCACCTGATTGAGAATGGATACGATGATGCCGATGGCAGCGATTTTGAAAATCAGGTCAATGTCCATACTCATAGAAACAAAATGGCCAGCGCCGCACCGGCGCACAATCCCAGCGTCCCGTAGCTGCGAAGACGCGTCTCCCGGTTCTTCCCCAGAGCTTCCAGCTCCATGCGGCAGGCTTCCTTCACTTCCTCCAGCCCCTGCTTCTGCCCCGGAAGATCGAACCGACCGAGGGTATGCCCCAGCTGCTTCATGATTGCCCGTACCCGCCGGGGCAGCTCGTGACTGCGTTGCAGCGCGGCGGTCATGCAGCTGGCTACGTCCGGGGAGGTCTGCCATTCCAGCTCCCGCGCAAGATTGAAAAACACTTCCCGGAGTGTCCCCCTCGTTTCCTTTCCCGCCTGACGGCAAAGCTCCGGCAGGGACGTCAGGCGGTATTGAAGCTCCCACTCCATGTAATTCAGCGCCCTGAGGAGCTGCCGCAGAATCCCTTCCTCCCGCTTGTACCCGGAAGCGATGGAAAAACCGAAGCCGCCGCAGCCCGCGATGACCAGCGCCGCGCCAAACCATCTGTAGCTCATAGCGCCGCCCTTTCCGCCCGGAAGGACTTGTCCTGCCGTAAAACCAGAAGCGTCTGGAAAACGCCGCTCTCCGCCAGCGGCCGGTAGACCGACCTGCGCCGCAAATCCGCCGCAGACGTACCGTGGGCAGTCGCCAGCAGCCGCACGCCGCAGTTCGCCGCCCGGAGAAGCGCACGGGCGTCCGCCTCCGCCGTGATCTCGTCCACGGCGATGCAGTCCGGCCCCATGGTTCTGAGCACCATGTCGATTCCCGGGGACTTGGGGCAGCCGGTGAGGACGTCCGTCTTCTTCCCCCGTTCCAGTCCCTCCGGGAACAGCTCGCCCCGCTCGTCCACCACGCTGACGCACTGCTTTTCCCCGATCTGCCGAATCAGATCCCGCAGAAGGGTGGTCTTTCCCCACCCGGGCGCGCCCAGAATCAGAATGGAGCCGGGAGCGTCCGCCGCCCGTCTGGCGATCCCCGGAAAATCTCTGGCAACACGGATGCAAAGGGAAGTGATCTCCCGGATGCCCGTTACGACCCCATCTTTGCAGATCACTTCGCCGCACAGACCAATGCGGTGTCCCCCGGGGGCGGTAAGATACCCCTGCGCTGTTGTCGCCGCCGCCCATGGAGAATACCGGCTGGCGGCGTTGATGCAGTAATTCAGGTCTTCCCGGCTGACGCAGCACCCAAGCCAGCGGCTTTCCCCGCTCAAAACCAGCTCCGGCGGCATTCCCAGCCGAAGCCGCAGCTCCTGCAAAGCGTTTTTCCCCAACCTGTCCACCTCCGGCCGAAGTTTTGGCGGGAGAACGGACAGCAGCTGTTTCCATGCGCACATCATTTGCATCACTCCTGCCAAAGACTATGCGGCGGGGCGCAATAATAGCACCCCGCCGCAGAAAGGATTTTCGGATGCAAAAGCCGACAGCGCATGGCTGCCGGCTTTCCGTTACCGCTTATTTTTCTTGTAAATGACGTTCAAACCCTTCAGAAGCAGGTCTTTTTCCAGAATGATCTCCCGCTTGCACAGCGGTGTGATGAACTGGGCAAGACCGCCGGTGGCGATGAGGGTGGACTTGTGTCCCAGCTCCCCTTCAATTCGCTCCACCAGTCCGTCCAGCATGGCGGCGGTGCCGTACATCATGCCGCTTCGCATACAGTCCACGGTGTTCTTGCCAATGACATGCTTCGGCTTGTCCAGACTGATGCCGGGAAGCTGAGCGGTACGGCTAGTCAGCGCGTCCAGCGAGACCCGGACGCCCGGGAAAATGATGCCGCCCAGATACATATTGTTCGGCTCCACCACCTCGATGGTGGTTGCCGTCCCCAAGTCCATCAGAATCATGGGCGCTTCGTACTCCGCAAGAGCGGCCACGGCGATGACGATACGGTCGCTGCCCACCTGGCTGGGAACGTCCATGTGGATGTTCAGCCCGGTTTTCAGTCCGGGACCGACCACCATGGGCTGCTTCCGGATGACCTTAATGACGCCGGTTTTGACCGAATTGAACACCGGCGGCACGACGGAGGAAATAATGCAGTCGTCGATATCCTTTACCTGCACGCCGAAGGCTTCCATCATGTTTTTGATTTCCACGCCGTACTGGTCGGAGGTACGGATGGCATCGGTGGCAATGCGGGCTTTGAACAGAATTTTGTCGTTTTCAATACAGCCGATGACCAGATTGGTATTGCCGATGTCAATGGCAAGCAGCATAACGATCTCTCCTTAACGTTTTTTCATCCGCTCCGAAAGGTGCAGCAGCGCCTTTCCGATGACGGTCACCAGAATGGCAGCAATAATGGCCTCGGGGATTCCGGACGCCGTGACCGTCCCCATCACCAGCCCAAAAACAGCGGTAATGGCCACGTTCTTCGCCTGTGCGTACTGCTGGGCAAGCAGCACATAAATGCTGCCCATGACGAGAATTGTGTGGCACAGCGTGGAAATTGCCGCAGTCAGGGGCAGCGCCGCGAAATCCTGCTTCGTAAGCTTCTTAAAAAGCTTCCACAGCCATCCCGCAATCGCGCCAAACAGAATCCGGCACCCCAGTGCGATCCACAGGCTTTTCAGCACCCCCGGCAGACCCTCCGTGGTCATAAAGGGTGAAAACGCAAAGGCCAGCAGTCCGGGACTGGTGGTATTGACCCAGATGGAACACAGTCCGAACACACCTCCCAGGACAGCACCCGCGCCGGGGCCGAGCAAAACCGCGCCCAGAATGACCGGGATGTGCATGGTCGTCGCCTTGATTACCGGCAAGGGAATAAATCCGATTCCGGTTACGCCCATGACCAGCAGAACACCGCAGAGCATAGCGAGAGTCGCCATGTACCGGGTGTTCATTTTTCTTTTTTCCATATGAAATTACCTCCTGCTGCCGTTCCTCCCTTGAGGATACAGCGCATATTTTGGAGTTTTCACTCCGGGGGTATTATAGCAGGGTACAGCGGAAAATACAAGAAAAAAATCATCTTTACAGCAATTCAAAATCGGGATATAATGAGGGTAAGCAATTTTCGATTCTGGAGGGTTCCCTATGCTGAAAGGAAAAACCGTCCTTCTGGGCGTCACCGGCGGAATCGCCGCCTATAAGGCCGCCGCGCTGGCCTCCGCCCTTGTCAAGCAGCACGCCGCGGTGGAGGTCGTCATGACCGAAAATGCCACCCAATTCGTCACGCCCCTGACCTTCGAGCAGCTTACCGGCCGCCGGACGATGGTGAACACCTTCGACCGGAATTTCTCCCATCAGGTGGAGCATATCGCTCTGGCGGAACGGACGGACCTGGTGATCGTCGCCCCGGCCACGGCCAATGTGTGCGCGAAGCTCGCCCACGGGCTGGCAGACGATATGCTCACCACCACCGTTCTCGCCTGCCGCTGCCCCAAACTCATCGCCCCCGCCATGAATACCAACATGTACGAAAATCCCGTGACCCAGGATAATCTGGCGCTTCTGCGTCGCTACGGCTGGGAGGTCATTGAGCCTGCCAGCGGACGTCTTGCCTGCGGCGCCGTGGGCAAGGGCAAGCTGCCGGAGCCGGAGGAAATTCTGCAATATATCCTGCGTCAGCTGGCCTTCCCCCACGATCTGGCCGGGAAAAAGGTGCTTGTCACCGCCGGGCCGACCCAGGAAGCCATCGACCCCGTCCGGTATCTGACCAACCATTCCACCGGAAAAATGGGCTATGCCATTGCCAGAATGGCCATGCTCCGGGGCGCGGACGTGACTCTGGTTTCCGGCCCCACGGCCATCGCCCCCCCGCCCTTTGT